>JBFWWG010000011.1:0-162111 GCA_050246315.1 Nitrospiraceae bacterium
AATGAATCCTGGCGAAGTTGTAATACATGAAATAGAGGTTCAGGGCATGGACATGATTCTCAATCTTTTTGCTGTGAGCATTCGTCAGCCGAGTAAACCGCCTCATCCCCATCCGAATCTGTAGGTTCATCCGTTCTGCATAGCTCGTCGAAATATGCTTACCGTCTGGATTCCCCGCAATCCGATGGGTTTTGGTCCCACAGCACTGAGCAGGGCTATACCGCGTTGTCGCGCCCTCTTGCGGAGGGGCCGCGTAAATCTTCTCCAGCATGGCGTAATCGATCTCCGAGCCAAAGGCCCCTTCTACAGCCTGTAGGTAGACCCGATGTCCATCCGTGGTTAGCTGGACTCGATGGGCTAGGCGAGAAGCCACGTCCGACATGAATTTCTCAGCGTAGACGGCGCTCCGCTCGCCGACGAGCCACGAAATCATGAGCTTGGTATCGGCGCAGATCGCCGTCCAGGTCCACACACTGCCGAATCCTAACTTTCCCTGTAATGCCTCCGGAAGATTCTTGTCTTTTGCATAACAGAAGGACCAAACCTCATCGGCCTGAACGCGCTTGCAGGGTAAGCGGCGCAACTGCTCATCCTGATACCTTGCGCAGACGGTTCCTAGATCGCCCAAGAGCTTCAGGATCGTCGGCTTTGACACGCCAGTCATGCGAACCACGCTGTTGACGCTCGCGCCCTCAACCAGCGCTGCGACTACCTGAGCCCTCCGCTTGCTGTCTAGCTTGTTCATCTTCAAACCTACAGGTTGTTAACATATCCACTTGACGTCAGATAATATCTGATATAAAATCAGTTTGCAAGTTAAAATCATGCGGAGATTGCCAACATGTTATTCACAGTGCCGCCGCTTAGCAGAGAAGAACTCATTGTTATTCAAAAGGTTGAAGGAATTAGAGCGTCTCTAAAATATTCCCTTGGTACCCCAGTGCAAAGATGGTCAGGATTTTTGAGGAGAACGACCCTAGCCAGGGCTATACGAGGCTCAAACAGTATAGAGGGCTATAACGTGACGAAGGATGATGCCATGGCTGTTGTAGAGGGAGAGGAACCTTATGAAGCTGCAAAGGATGCATGGCACGCTGTTGTCGGCTACAGAAACGCTATGACGTATGTTCTGCAACTGGCGAATGATCCGCACTTCTCATACAACGACGGGCTGATTAGAAGCCTTCATTACATGATGCTTCAATACGACTTATCTAAGCACCCTGGGAGATGGCGACCGGGGCCGATCTTTATTCGTGACGAACAAAAGAATGAAATCGTCTATGAGGGTCCAGACGCTGAACTGGTCCCATCTCTTGTACGCAAGCTCATTGAATCACTTAACGCCGCAGATGGAACACCTGTAATCGTTAGAGCTGCCATGGCCCATCTTAATCTCACGATGATTCACCCATTCTCAGATGGGAATGGTCGAATGGCTCGATGTCTTCAAACTCTTGTTATGGCCAGAGATGGTATCCTCGAACCTCAGTTTTGCAGTATTGAAGAATACCTCGGACGGAATACTCAGGCCTATTATGATGTTCTAGCGGAGGTTGGGAAAGGTTCTTGGCATCCAGAGAATGATGCAAGGCAGTGGATTCGCTTTTGTCTCACTTCACATTACCGTCAAGCCAGCACACTGCTCAGGCGCACGAAGGAAACTCACCGTGTATGGGAAGAATTGGAGCTAGAAGTAAAAAAGCGCGGCTTGCCGGAAAGGGTCATACTCGCGTTGGCCGACGCTGCGTTCGGCTATCGGGTTAGAAACTCAACCTATCGCTCAGTGGCTGAAATTTCAGAGAATATGGCGAGTCGTGACCTGAAGGATCTCGTAGATGCTGGCCTACTGATGGCTTCTGGAGAGAGGCGGGGGAGATATTATCAATCATCTCCGATCCTTCTTTCAATAAGGCACCGAGCGCGCGAGTCAAAGGTGCCTGAGGGCGTAGACCCCTTTGTAGAAGTGGCGGCCACAGAACAAGCTGAGTTGCCGTTCAAGTAAGGTGGGCTACTTCTTCTTGGCTGATCGCTTCTTGGGTTTGCGCCCGCTGGAAGGCACTAGCTGCTCTCCAATCGCAGCCTCTACGACTTCGCGGGCGATCTGGAAGGTGTCTTTGGACTGTTTCTTCTTTTTGGTCAGCATGGCTTACTATGCCATACCGTGAGGAGAGAGTCAGCTATGGCGCGAGTCAAACTTTACCAGTACCCGAAAATAGCAAACCTTGGCTAGAATACGGTTCTCCCAAACGGGTAGGATGACGAGTGGATATTTCGCGAATGACAAGTGCGTGGAGGGTGAACGGAAGGTGAGCCGACAGACGGCCGGCAGGAGCGAAGAGAGGGACGAGGAGGGCCGGGGGAGCTCCCGTGTCCCGACCTTGTCACCGTCAAAAAGCGCGTGGTAAGGTACTCGGCTCATTCAGGAATCGTTGATCCAGCGTGGGGTGGAAACTCATGATCTCTCAATATTGGCGGGGCTGCGGCAAGGTGAGCCTCCTGCTTTTCTTCTGCTTGTTCGCGGCGGGAGTGAACAGCCCGCTCGACGCTGCGGCCACCGGTACACCACCCCTTCCTGAAGCGGCGCTCAAGAGTCCAGCGGCCGCGCGACAGGCCATTTTGTTTGTCCTGGAGGGAGTGGGCAAGGACTCGTTAAAGACGGCGACCATGCCGGTCCTCAGCCGTCTGATCAAGACAGGGTCGGTAACCTGGGACGCGGCGGCAGTGAATCCGCCCCTACGACTCCCGACCATGGCCTCCCTCATCACGGGACTACCAGTAGAACGTCACGGGATTACGTGGAACAGTTTTGATTTTGCCAGGGGCTATCCGCGACCGCCGACGATGTTCGACTATCTGGATTTGAGCGGAGGTCGCGACACGACCATCTTCTACATGGACGAGTCGCTCTATCAATTGGCCAAGCCGGAGCCCTATATCGATCATCAGATTTGCGGGGCGCTTCGCCCCGAATGCAATGCGACGACCGTGGTGTCCTATATCCGCCAGTATTTTAAGAAAGCCACCAGCGGGCATGGGTACGGCCATGCCATTCCATCACTACCGCACTTGCTGATCGTGCACTTGCCGGATGCCGGCCGAGCCGGTTCGGCCGAAGGGTGGACTTCCAAAAGCTATCGTGACGCGTTACAGACCGTCGATCGCGCGATGGGGGATGTGCTGACTATCTATGAGGATCTGGGGCTCTCCAAAGAGACAACCGTCTTTGTGACCTCCATCAGCCCACCGGGAGCCGACCATTTTGGAGATGCGGAGCCGGCCGCTGTCCAAGCAGGAGCCAATCCTCCTCATGTTCTGTGGTTGGCGTCGGGCGCCGGGGTCAAGCGGGGACATGTGATCGGAAATCCCGTGTCCCTCATCGATACAGGGGCTACGGTGATGCGGGCTCTGGGGCTGGACACCGAAACGCATACGGAGTGGCAGAGCCACGTGATCAAGGAAGTGTTCACCAACGGATCAGGCGAGACCGATCGAACGTCGGGGACAGAGCGCCATGCTCATTAGAAACAGAAGCGGCGCCGGGAGCACGATGAGGAGAGGAGTCGGCCCACGACAGATCGAGCCCGCAGTCCGCGCGACGTCCTGGCTGATCCTGGAGAGGGTGCTGCTGATCACCCTCGTGGTCGGAGCGGTCCTGCCTGCCGCCGTGGCCTTCGGGGCATCTCCGGCAAAGGAATTTCCAATCACATTCGATGCCACGCGCCTGGAACCACCGTCATTATGGCAGATTCCAGGCCTGACGCCGGCCATCTGGACACTGGACCCGGAAAGCACGGATGCCTTGCGGACCGTAGATATCACGGAGCTGAAGCTGAAGCCAGGCACCTATTCATTCTGGACCTTTACGTTCAGTTTTCAGTTTACGGTCACCCAGGACGGGACCCTTGCATTCGAGAAGAAATACGATCAGTGTGTGAGCGGGCGCGGAACCCGCACCCTGGTGGTGAAATGCAAACGGATGCAGCCGTATGGGGGGCAGCGCGATTACGAGTACTAGTATCCTGTCTCAGAAATTCGTTCGTGGTGAGCCCTTCGACTGGCTCAGGACAGGCTTGTCGAACCAGGAACGGAATTCACTGAAAGTACGTGCCCTTCGACGGGCTCAGGGCGAACGGGTTATGAACGAAATTTGTGGGACGCGATACGAGTAGGCTGTTGGAAAACATTTTGCGCACCTTCGAAAGAGACCATGCTGCACGTTCTCGGATGATGATGGAATATCATTCAGGGTGTTCAAAATGGCCGTCCAGCGAGGACCCAGCGAGTGCGAGGCAAATCGTACTCTTTTCGGTGCGGTGAGCCTCTAAGCGATACGAGAACAAAGCTGGCGGACTCCTGCCAGCTCACATTATTCATGAACCGTTCTCCTGCAATCACCAAGACGCCGTTGAACAAGTTTTTTTGAACAGCCGACTAATCGCGGGAGGCGCGAGAGGGAATCATGACACAGGCGGTGGAAGAGCTACTGGACGCATTGGAAGATGTCGATGATGCCACGCGGGAGGAGGCGGCGAAGGCGCTCGCGGAGCGCGCCGATCCCACCACGCTGGATGCATTGATCCAGGCCTGTGAAGACGACTTCTGGTCCGTGCGGGCTGCCATCGCCAGGGGATTGGGCCGGATCGGTGGCGCCAAGGCCATGGAGGCGCTGGTGACACTGTTCAACGACCCCATCATGGAGACCCGCGAGGAAGCCGTCCGGGCTGCGGCCGGCATCGGTGCCTCCGCAGTCGAGCGCCTGATGGCCTGTCTCAAGGACGAGCGCTGGAGGGTCAGAGAACATGCGGCCAAGACCTTGGGCGACATCAAGGATGCAAGCGCGGTCGACGGATTGATGCTGCTGTGCCGGGACCGTGATGGCGCGGTGAAGAGCGCGACGGCCGAGGCGCTTGGGAAGATCGGTGATCCCAAGGCCGTCCCCGTGTTGATCAAGTTATTCCGGGATTCTTCGAAGATCGTCCGCGAAACGGCCGGGACGGCGTTGGTGACGATTGGGAAGCCGTCGGTCGATCCCTTGATCGAGAGCCTGAAGGACAAGGATTTCGTCGTCCGCTGCCATGCCGCACGGGCGCTCGGCGGTATGACGACGGACTATCAAATCGGGCGAAGCTGGGTACGGGACGACAAGGTCGTGGAGGTGTTGTGCGCCGCCCTGAAAGATCCGGATCGCGCAGTTCGGGAGGATGCCACGATCGCGCTCGGCATGATCGGCGATCCACGGGCGATCGATCCGTTGATTGAGGCGATGAAGGATGGAGCGGTCAAGCGGCACGCCATCGCGTCGCTCGGCATGATCGGCGATCCGCGCGCCTTGCCGCCGGTGCTTGACGCCTTGAAAGGCAAGGGCATCAAGCAGGACGGCACGCCGACGCCGGGGTGCATTGTCAGCGAGGAAGCGTTCATCAAGGAGGCGGCCGCGACGGCGCTTGGACATTTCCGGGATCCACGCGTCATTCCCGACCTGATCATGCTGTTGAAGGACGGTGTCCTACGGGAGAAGGCTGCGGCGGCATTGGTCGTGATCGGGGATACGGCGATCGAACCCCTGATTTCGTTTGTACACGATCCCAAAGCGTCCGACGTGGGGTCGGAGGGCGAGCGTGTCTGGTCGTTCGCGACGGCTCGTCTCAGTGCGGCGGACGCGCTCAGGAAGCTGGTGCTCGATACGTTGGAGCAGTTAGGTTGGACGCCGCCGGCTGAGGAAGCGGAGGTCGATTCCAGCCTAACGGACAATAAACGGGTGGACCGACCGCTCGGTGAAACCGGTCGATTCGGACCGTCCGGCGATTATATTCCCAGGAATGTCACGTAGACCGATCGGGCCGAACGCCGCTCGGCGGCATGCGGTGCCAGCGCACCGGCTGGATGTCAAACGCGTCGGCATTCCCCTGCGAGTCAGGCGGAGGGTATCGTCCGCAGCGGTCCGGAACCACGGCCATGCCGAGTGACACCGTAGCCGAACAGATCGCCGCGCTTCGAGATGAAGATTGGGCCGTACGCGAGGAAGCCGCGCAGGCACTCGGGTCGTTCGGGGATGCACGCGCGGTGGGTCCGCTGCTGCCCCTCTTGCGCGATGAAGATCGCGCCGTTCGGCAGGCGGCGGCGGACGCGCTGACGCTCATCGGGGAGGCGGCGGTGGTGCCGTTGCTGTCCTGTCTCGCAGAGGCCGACGGCGCGGCGCAGGAAGCGGCCGCGGGTATCCTTGCCGCCATCGGCGATGCCCGGGCGGTTCCGGCGCTGATCGCCGTGCTCACGAATCCCAACTGGGTACTACGGATGCACGGCGCGAAGGCGTTGGGCCGGATTGGAGCCCCTCAGGCAATCGAGGTGCTGGTTCCGCTGCTCCAGGACAAGGTCAAGGCGGTGCGGATCGAGGCCTCCTGGGCCTTGGCGAGGATCGGAGCTGCTGCCTTGCCGGCGCTACTCGAATCTGTTCGGCATCCGGACTGGCTGGTTCGGCTGCATGCCGTGGAGGCATTGGGCAAGGTGACGACGTCCGCATCCGTCGAGGCGTTGTTATTTGTCTTGTTCAACGATCCCGATCAGGCGGTCCGCGAGGATAGCGTCCGTGCCCTTGGCGAGATCGGTGATCCCCGCGCCGTCGAGTTTCTGCTGCGGGTGATCATGGAGCCCGGCCTTCGTCCTCTCGCCATCGAGGCACTGGGAGCCATTGGAGACCGACGGGCATTGCCGACTCTGATCGCGATCGCCAGCGGAAGAGCCAAGCCGGTGCAGACTCGGGTGATCGCAGGCTGCGGAGATCAATGGACGGAAGAACTGCTCGCGATGACCGAAGCGGTTCGGGCGTTGGGCCGGATCGGAGACGCGGAGGCCATCCCCGCTCTTGTCGCGGCCCTCGACAGCACCATCACTCGCGTCGAGTCGGCGGCGGCGCTCGTGCGGTTTGGAGCTCCGGCGGTGGCGCCGCTGCTGGCGGTGGTGAAAAACACGAGCGATGAGAACATTCGGTACTATGCGAAAGAAGCGCTCGCGTCGCTGGGATGGCGTCCCGGACGCCTGTGAGTGGCAACGGGAGACGCCCGGCGCCGCGGTTTTTGCGGTTTAGTGTGAGGGAATGAGGAACCGATGGCCAGGGAAACGATCGAGACGCTGATCGCGGAATTGGTCCACGAAGAAGATTGGCGTCGCATGCGGGCCACTGCGGCCTGTCTGTCCGGCGGCCCCAAGGCCGTGCAAGGCCTCATCCATGCACTGCGGACCGGCGGCTCGGCTCTCCAGATCGAGGCGGCGGCCATGCTGGCTCGTATGAAAGACCCACATGCCGGGGTGGCGTTGGTCAAGCTGTTGCACGATCAGGAGGCGAGCGTGCGCAAAGCGGGAGCCCAAGCGTTGGAACAGATGGCCGGGGTCCTGGAACTCGACGCTGCGACCGCATTGGTTCAGGATCTCCATGAGTTGAAGGACGAAGAGATCCGGACGCTCGTGACCGCCCTGTTGGGGATTATTCCGAACGCCATCGATCCCCTCTGCGGGCTTCTCCGCCATCCCGACCGGGAGGCCCGCGTGACGGCGGCGGCACTGTTGGAACACCTGATGGAGCCGGTCTCCGCCGATGCCCTGGTTGATGCGATGGGCGATCCCGATTTGACCGAGGTCGCCGTGCGTACGCTCAAAAAATTGGGCGCGATTCGGGATCGTATCGATGCGGCCATGAACGCGTTGCGGGACGTGGAGGGTTCGGTCGAACGCGAAGAGGCGCGGATGGCGACCGTGATTGATTTGTTGGGCGTGGGTCGTCCGGCGGTGCAGATCCTGATCGAGTACCTCGACGACGAGGACTGGGTGGTGCGGGAAGCGGCGGCGGATCTGCTGGGTAAAATCGGCGATGCCCGGGCCGTCGTGCCCCTGATGGAGCGTCTGAGGAAGGACAAGGACACGGGGGTTAAGGAGTATGCGCTCAAGTCGCTCGGGCTGATCGGGGACGCCAGGCCGGTCGAATTGTACGTCGAAGCCATTCCGATCAGGCCCTTGCGCGTCTTCGCGATGGAGGCGCTGGCGAAGATCAAGGATGTGGAGGTCCTGCGCCCGCATGGCGAACTCTTTGAACGGCTGAAAACGGATCGGGACGGATTGGTCGCCTATAACTCGGGGTTAATCGTGGATAAATTGACCGCGCTGGCCGAGGCGCAGGCCGCGCATGTGCAGGAGGCGGAAACCGGTGGATGAGCTACAGCAAGACTCCGATCGCATCGCGCAACTGATCTCGGCCTTGCGCGACGAGAATGAGGCGCTTCGAGATCATGCGATTGCCAGCTTGGGGCAGGCGGGACCGGAGGCCCTGCCGCAGTTGATCGACCTGATGGCCGACGAGGATGCCATGATCCGAGAGGCGGCGACCAGCGCCGTGGTCCGTATGGGGCCGGTGGCTGTCGAGCCGATGATCGCGGCCTTGCGGGAAAGCGATGAATGGGCAATCCGCGAACAGACCGTGCACGCGCTCGGCAAGCTCAAGGACCCTCGCGGCGTGGATGCCGTGATGGCGGCGATCAAGGACCGGGACGGAGCCGTGCGTGGCGCAGCGGTGTGGGCCTTGGAACGCATCGGCGATTCGCGCGCGGTCCCCGGGTTGATCGATGCGCTGTACGACCACAACCTTCGGGAAGATGCCGCCCGTGCGCTCAAAAAAGTCGGCGACGTGCGGGCCGTGGAGGCGCTAATCGAGGGGTTGCTGGGTCCGAACTGGATGGTGCGCCGACATGCCGCTGAAGCGCTCGGACGGATCGGCGATCCGCGTGGATTCGATCCGTTGGTGCATTCGCTCAAAGATGAGGATTGGTTGGTGCGGCGGAATGCGGCGGAATCGCTGGCCCGTTTGGGAGACGCCCGCGCGATCGAGTCTCTGGTGCCCTTGCTGGAAGATGAGAACACGATGGTCCAGGAAACCGTGGAAGCGGTTCTGGCGAGTCTCGGATGGAAGGGATCGCAATAGCCGCACATCTGATGAGTGTGCGAGAGGAGTGGCTCCATGGCTGATGAACCAACTCGTTTGATTCAGATTGGTCCGAAAGGCGGCGATAAGAAGGACGGGTTCAACCTCGTCACGGAAAAGGTCGTGGCCGTCAATCCAGAGGGCAAGCAGGTTGAGGTTGAATTGCTGGCCTATGACGGCAAGACGGTCGTGCTCGAGGTTGCCGAGGAGGCGCTGGAGGACCTGAAGCAGCTCAAGGTCGGCGATGGGGCTACGATTCGAGTGGTCGAGGAAGGCGGCAAGCGGATCGCGAAGAGTTTTCGCATCCGTTCGAAGGACCCGGACACGGCGAAAGCCGATGCGATGCTGGCGGACCTCAAGGACTCACATTGGCTCAACCGCAAGTACGCCGTTGAGATCCTGGGAGATCTGCGCGAGCCGAGGGCGGTTCCTCCGCTGATCGAGGCGTTGACCGATGAGGTCGGCGATGTGCGGCAGAGGGCTTACGATGCCCTCATTAAGTTGGGAGCCATCTCTGTCCCGCCGCTGATCCCATTACTGGTGTCGGAGGAAGACGAACTGCGCCAGTCGGCCACTGAAATCATGCGCAAGATCGGCAAACCGGCGGTGGAACCGCTGGCTACGGCACTGGCCGAGGCGGACGACCGGCTCAAGACACGGATACTGAAGGTGTTGGACCGAATGGGGTATAAACCAAAGGCGAAGGACAGCCTCCCGACGGAAAAGGCCAAGGTCACCAGCGCTTAATGTCGGTACGCAACGTGAATTGTGCTCACTGCGCTACGCGGACGGCTCGACAGGAACACGGCCCACGGAGACATGACGGAATCCGAACCCGGCAACCCGATCCGACTCGTAAATGTTGCGGAGGTCAAACAGCAGCGGCTGCTTCATGAGGGTCTTGAGCCGCTCGAAATCCAGATTCCTGAACTGATTCCATTCGGTGAGAATGATCAAGGCATCGGCATTTTCCGCGGTCTGGTACGTATCCTCGCAAGGCACGAGCCCAGGCAGTAATTTGCAGGACTCTTCCAGCGCGGCCGGATCGTAGGCCCGCACGGTCGCACCATCCTTTTGCAGCTCCGGGATGATGGCCAGGGCTGGTGCTTCCCGCAAATCGTTGGTGTTCGGCTTGAATGCCAGTCCGAGTACGGCGACGGTCTTGCCTTTGAGGGAGCCCATCGCGCTCCGAATTTTCTCCACCATCGCGAGCTTCTGTTTTTCGTTCACTCGGGCCGCCGCTCCCGCCACCTGCATCTCGTAGCCGTGCCGCTCACCGGTCTGCACCAGGGCCGCGAGATCCTTCGGAAAACAGGACCCCCCGAAGCCCGGGCCTGCGTGAAGGAACTTCGATCCGATCCGTTGGTCTAAGCCCATGCCTCTCGACACGACCTGAACATTCGCGCCGACTCGCTCGCAAAGGTTGGCGATTTCGTTGATAAAAGAGATCTTGGTGGCCAGAAACGCGTTGGAGGCATATTTAATCATCTCGGACGTGGGGATATCCGTCATCACGACCGGGGTCTCCAGCAGGTATAGCGGCCGATAGAGATCCTTCATGATTGCCATGGCCTGTTCACTGTCGGCCCCGATGACGATGCGGTTGGGACGCATGAAATCTTCGATCGCCGAGCCTTCTCGCAGGAACTCCGGGTTGGAAACGATGTCGAACCGATGCGAGCCGGTCTGATTCGCCTTGATGACCTGTCGGAGACGCTCGCCCGTCCCCACCGGCACCGTTGATTTCGTGGCGATGACCTTGTAACCCGTCATGTTGCGGGCGATGCCCTTTCCCACCTCTTCGACATAGGAAAGATCCGCGGAGCCGTCTGCCTTGGGTGGGGTTCCCACCGCAATAAAGATGACCAACGCCTGATCGACGGCTTTGACGATGTTGGTCGTGAACGTCAGGCGACTCTCTCTAATCCCTTTGGCAACGAGTTCGGTGAGCCCGGGCTCATAAAAAGGCACCACTCCTTTTTCCAGCTTTCCGATCCGTTGGGCGTCGGTGTCCATGCAGGTGACGGATAGACCAAACTCGGCAAAGCAAGCGCCCGTGACCAATCCGACATATCCCGTTCCAATCACACTGATGTGCATCGACCACTCCTTTGCTTCATGTGTCAGGGCTGAGTTGACTTGCGGGCGTACCCGGATGACTATACTGCACGGGTTGGGGCTCGACAAGAAAAAACACCCGAGTGCAGGGGGACACGCACGATGCTCGCTCGAGATGAACGGTTCGGTGGAGCCTGTCCCTATCGGGTGATCGGGCCCGCGTTGACAGCGGTCTCCCATGGTCTTTACAATCCCCTAGACTTCTAGACCGGGGTCGATGAGCCGACCATGACGCAAAGCGGCTTGATAGCCCGTCCCCTTGCGGTGGTGATGAATCGCCGGCTGCGGTCGGTCGATGTCGGTATGACCCTTGCCGATGCTGCGGTCGTGATGCGCGAAGAAAAAACCGGCGCATTGTTGGTGACCGAGCATGGACGGTACGTGGGAATCGTCAGCGAAACGGATCTCGTCCGCCGTGGTATAGCAGCGCGATTGGACCTTTCGGCTGAAGTCGTCCGGCGGGTCATGAGCAGCCCCATCATCTCCATCGAGATCGACCGTACCGCGCATGAAGCCAGCGATTTGATGGCCGAGTGCAACATCCGGCACCTGCCCGTCACAGAGGAGGAGCGCATCGTGGGCATCATCTCCGTTCGGGATCTACTCCGCTACTTTAAGAATTGGGGGTCCTGATCATGCCTGTGCAGCCGCGGACGCGGTCGCTTCCTCCCCTTCACGCCGTCCGATAGCGTCAACTCGCTGCATGTCCTCCACCGGTTCTCTCGACAAGCGGCCTCTTTCCTTTTTGTTTCTCACTGCGTTCCTGACGGGCGCGATCGTCATGGCCCTGGAAATCCTCGGGAGTCGGCTGCTGGCGCCTGTCTTCGGCAATTCTCTCTTTGTTTGGGGCGCGCTCATCGGCGTGATCTTGGCTGCGATGAGCAGCGGCTATGCGTTTGGCGGCTGGATTTCCGACCGGTATCCAGGGGGCTCCGTCTTGAGCGGGCTGCTGCTCGGGTCCGGTCTGTGGACACTCCTGCTGGCTGGGGCCGACCAACCTGTCTTATTTCACGTCTCCTCGCTGATCGAGGACCCTCGCTGGGGGCCTTGTCTTGCGGCGGCTGTGCTGGTCGCTCCGCCGGCTTTCGGTTTAAGTGGAGTCTTGCCTGCTCTGCTCCGGTTGGCCATTCACGACATGGGCCATCTTGGTCGACACACGGGGCGGATGATCGCCGTCTCGACAATCGGAAGTCTGGCCGGAACCTGGGGGACGTCCTTTTATCTGCTGTCGTGGCTAGGGACGCACCTGCTCATTGCGTGGCTTGGGGTGGCACAGGTGGGGCTCGGGGTCCTGTGGGGGGCGCGGACGGTCCTCACCCACAAGGCCATCGGGTTGCTGCTCTTGGCCGCGATGGTTCCGGCCCTGTGGTTTGCTTGGCATCCGCTCTCGATGCTGCCGCCGCCCGTGCATCAAGAAGATAGCCCCTACCAGCAGGTGCGGGTACGGGACGACGATCTGTTCCGGTACCTAATCTTGGACCGGACCTTCCATGCGGTGATGTGGCGGGCCGACCCCGTGCAGCTCTATCTGCCGTATAGCCAGATGATGATGTTGGCGCTGGGGTGGGCTCCCGAAGCCAAGCGAGGGTTGATCTTAGGGCATGGCGGTGGGTCGCTCGCCAAGTGGCTGGAGCGCTATTGGCCAGAAATGGACCTGGATACGGTCGAGGTGGACCCGACGGTTGCGCTGGCCGCTGAACGATATTTTGAGTACCGACCGGGTCCGCGCCATCATGTGCACGTCAAGGACGCACGGGCGTTCCTTCAGTCCACGTCCGCCCAGTATGACATTATTTGGATGGATGCCTTTGCACGGCATCTCATTCCGTTCCATCTGACCACGAGGGAATTCTTTGCCGAGCTGAGAGCGCACTTGCGACCGAACGGCGTCGTCGCGGTCAACCTGGCGTCTTCCGGCGAGGGGAGCGATCTCTTGCGGGAACGCGCGGTCGTCTCGACTCTGCGGTCGGCGTTTCCCGTGCTCGAAACCTACTCGGTGGTGGGTCCCTGGAAGTCTCGTCAAACGCGCGCCGAGAACCTGATCTTCTTCGGCGGTGAACCGGTCGAGCGCCTGACGATTGACGAACTGCAACAGCAAGCCAATCGACTGGTCGCGCAGCGCCGCCTTCCTGCCGAAACGAGCAGACTGTGGGATCGTCGCAGAGCGGCACCATGGCAGCCGGGACTCGTGTTGACCGACGACTACGCCCCCTATGATCTGCTCATTGCCAGAGAGTCCGATGAGGCCAGGTCTGCCAAGTCAACCAATTGATTTTTCATGTATATCTGTCGCGTACCTCGCGGGGGTCTTGTCGGGAGATTGTCGGGAGAATGTCGGGCTGATCGCTCGGGGTCGTGGGTGCGGCTTGGGCTGAATTCTTACTTGCTTCCCTCCTATGGCCATGTTATAAGCTCGCGCTGTTTCATTCGGTCTCTTTGATTGTTGATACGAGGACGCAGGCTGCTGAGGAAGAATTTCGTGGAAGCATTCCGATAGCCAAGGTTCGAGCGGGCGTTATTCCACACAACCAAATTCTACATCTTGGTGAAGGAGGTAGGTCATGGGTAAACAGGTCCTCGCACTTTTTATCGGCCTCATGATGGTGCTGATCGGTGTCAACGGGGCGTATGCATTGCAAGCCGGTGGAGTCGAAATCGGCGATCTTGAGACCGGCTCGGTAGTCGGTCAGCCGTTCAAGGAATTGCCGGTCGATCTGACATTTTTGAGTTTAGAGAATGTCGGCGGGAAGAAGGCTTGGTATCCCCCGGTCGCCATTCTCAACCTGGTCGGACGTGCGGGGACGCCGGTTGTGCTCAAAGTGACCAATGAAGGCCAGGAGGAACACGGGTTCAGCTTGGCCGCAGAGGAAAACATTTCTGCCCCGACCACGCTCAACGTGAAGCTCGTGCTGAAGCCGGGCGAGACCAAGTACATCGGCATTCCCACCAGCGACCTGACCTACGTGACGGCCGGATCCGTGCTGACCTATAAGTGTCAACTGCATCCGGCTCACTTGGGCGGGCAGTTGCTGATTCAGAAGTAGGCCGAGCCGGGTTTGCCCAGGGATGTAAACTTCGAGATTGATGCTTGGGGGTATGAGCGGGGGTTCCACCGACCGGTGGAGCCCCCGTTGTCGTTTGATCAAACCTGCTCTTCGACGCAGACCGTTGGACTGTCGATCGGAAGCGATTGGCTTCCGGCGAGCTTGCCTTGGACGATCAATAGCAGAAACCGTTCTTCTCTTGGTCCTGGTCCCACCTTGGGGATGACGATGGTCTGAAGGTCAACGACGGTGACCTCATCCTTTTCTCGCACCGTTTCATTGATGATCCAGGTGTAGCTGGCCGCCAGCGGGTAATGCTGATGCATGAAGGATTCGATCGCACGAGGGATGTCCTGGCTGCCTGCAATGGCCTCCGGTACGAATGCGGTCACGCAACACAGGCCGATCGCAAGTCCATGAAAAAAGCGTCCCATGACACGAGCCTCCTGGCTAGGGTTGGACTGGCTCGAGGAGTCGAGCCTTGCGAAAGCGCCGGAGGAACGACGTCAGATGCGCTCCCGCATATGACTTATATTCATCATACCCTGATTTTGGCTGTGTAGAAAAGGAAAAGGTGGTGGGTGCACGGAATGGAATAGCACAAAGCCCCCTTCCGGTGAGACGGGAAAGGGGCTTCTAAGGATCGGCGTGAAGACCTGAATCGCGTTGGTCGGGTGCCGTGAATTAGTTGCGGACGCCGCTCCAGACCTTGTTGGGATCGATCGCCTTGTCCGGATTCAGCGTTCGTGCCTTTTCCAGGAGAACGTCAGTCGTCTCCGGATAGGCAGGATCCGAGATGCAGCAATTGTCCACGGGGCAGACGGCGGCGCATTGAGGCTCATCGAAATGCCCCACGCACTCGGTGCAGCGATCATGGGTGATCACGTAGATATTGTCCCCGACTCCTTGGCCGTCGCCGACGTGGTAGCCTTTGCCCTCCGCGTCACCACGGGTTTCAAAGATGGCTTCATTCGGGCATTCAGGCAAACACGCCCCGCACGAAATGCATTCATCCGTAATTAAGAGAGCCATGACCGATGCCTCCTTCTCAACGCTCGCTGAAACTCAACAACATTATTGCCAGGGGCGGTGATGCCCGACGCCGTCCGCTTCCTTCTGCCGCCGACTCTGCTGCTGTCTGCGGTTGCAACAAAACCGAGTGGCATTCTAGACTGCGAAAAAAAGCCAAGTCAACGGGAACGGGGCAGCGCAGAAGGCCCATCACAAGGAAGTCTCTGGGCCTATGGGCCTAGCCCACATTGTTCGTGAACACTGCTGCTGCAACCGTCAATACGCCGCTGCGACAGACTTGGCTGGCGGTTTCCTGCATCCAAGCGGACAGGCTCGCCGCTTGGTCGGTCGACAGACGGTGTCAGGGATGCCCCACTTTCTTGGGGCTCCGCATGAGGGTATCCATCGCCCCGTCGATGCAACGGGTGGAACGTCGCGAACCGTCATGGATGATGTGGGCCAGAGAGTGTCCAAGAGGTATGTATGAAATCTGGCTCCGAATTGCCGCGACCGAAGCGACAGCGAATCGTCATGCTGATTCTGCTGGCGATTCTGCTGATGTCGTTCAGTTTCTTCTTCTCCTCTCAAAAGGAAACGGAAACGATTCTCGTCACGTTTCCAAGCGGGCGCCAACTGGAGGGGGAGGTGGCCAATACACCGGAAAAACTCCTGTTCGGTTTGGCGTTCCGCGAAACATTACCGCCCGACCGCGCGATGCTCTATATTTTTGAATCCTCGGGCAGACACACCCTATGGACGAAGGCGTTCCGGTTTCCGGTCGACATGATCTGGTTGGATGAGAGCCGGCACGTGGTCTATCTGGCGGCGGACGTGCCTCCCTGCAATCAAGATCCCTGTCCGCGATATGGACCTCCGCCAAGCGATGCCCTGTACGTCCTTCAAACCAGGGCCGGGCTCGTCCGTGAGGAAGGCCTGACGGTGGGAACGGACCTGAAGTTTACGTTGGTCATGTGACGTGGTACTGTGGCCACGAGCGCGGGCTGAAGGTCTCGGATTGAACGGATGAAGGGACGGTTGGGATATGGAAGGGACTGAGCAGTTCGAGGCGGCGGCGCGAGTGGCGGACATTCCCGCGGGCGGCAGCAAACTGGTGACGATCCGAAACAAACCCGTCGCCATCTTTAATGTACAGGGCAGGTTTTACGCTATTCACGATACCTGTCCCCATGAGGGGGGGCCGCTGCATGAAGGCCGTGTGAAGGGGTGCATCGTGGCCTGCCCGTGGCATGATTTGGCGTTCGACCTCCGAAACGGTCAGGGAACGGACGGAGGGGGGTACTGTGTGGCCAGTTACGACGTGCGGGTCGAAGGAGAGACCATTTTCATCGGAGGGCGGCGGAAAGTCTGACGGGGCAAGCAGGGTCCGCTCGGCCCTGACACAGTGTGGCGGAATGCTGAACGGAGTGTTGCCTGGCGTGAGAGACGGCCGAACGAGGAACGGGATTGAAAGGACGGATAGATGGGCATGACGGCACTAGGGCAGGCACAAGCGACCGCCTATGGAGAAGAAGAAGGCGAGGGACGGATCCTTGACACTGTGATTCAGGATTCGTTCACGATCCACCTCTGGGAAGATCGAACCAGAGGAGAACTGTGGGTGCCGTCGTATGATCGGACGGCACTGGCGCTGCTCAACGACGACTACCTGCGCATTGCCGGCAATAATGCCGTGGATACCGGGCGGAGAACCTTCGAGTTTCGGGCCATGAGCGAGGGGCGGCACCGGCTGGTGTTTGAGAAGCGAATGGGGTGGAAGTTCACTGCCGAGGATCGCCGCGTGTTCGTGATTCGTGTGGCCGGTCGATTGTAGGGCCTGCGAGGGATTGGAGCATGGGGGATCTGGCCTACGTCAATGGGCGCTTCATGGACCTGGCTGATGCCATGGTACCGGTCGAAGATCGCGGCCTTCAGTTCGGCGACGGGGTCTACGAAGTCATCCGGACCTACGGCCGCCAATCGTTTCAAGTGGACGCGCATCTTGCCCGACTGACTCAGAGCGCGGCTGCGATCGGGCTGATGGTGCCGGAGGTCATGCGGCAATTTCCAGCGCTGATCGACGAAGGTGTTAGGCGCGCCGGCTATCCCGAGTGCAAGGTGTATCTCCAGATCACCAGGGGAGTTGCACCACGCGATCATGCCTTTCCCGCTCGTGTGGCTCCCACCGTCGTTATGACCTTCAGGCTCATGCGTCCGCTCGATCCGATGCTCGCGGCCGAAGGGGTTACGGCGATGACGACCGAGGATCTTCGCTGGGGCCGGTGCGATATTAAGAGCCTCAACCTTCTGGCCAACGTGTTGGCTCGCCAGGGTGCGCTTGAGAGGGGCGCGTTCGAAGCTCTGTTGGTCCGCAACGGGCGGATCACGGAAGGGACGGTCAGCAACGTGATGCTCGTGCGGCAGGGAGGCCTGCGCACCGCGCCCATCGGTCCGGAAATTCTCGCCGGCATCACTCGGCATCTGGTGCTGGAATTGGCTCGAAAGGAGGGCCTGCCGCTCCGGGAAGACGCGATCACGCTGGACGAGCTGCGAACGGCGGACGAAGTGTTTCTGACCGGAACGACAGTCGAAGTGCTCCCTGTCGTCAAGGTGGACGAAACGGTGATCGGGAGCGGACGTCCAGGTCCCATCAGCCGACTGCTCCAGCAACGGTTCCAAGAAGCCGTCCTCTCCTAGTCGCGCGCTTGCATTGTCCACAGTCAAAATGGTAGAGTTCCGCTGTTTTGAAGTGGGCGGTCGCCCACTTTTTTGTTTGGAGCCCATGCAGTTCGATACCATTAAGTCTGCTCCCTCATTTTTCTCTGTTGTTCATGGACAGCGCCCAGGTTGCCCAGCGCGTGCAGGAAGTCGCCGCGCCGATCCTGTGGGCTATGGGACTCGAACTCATCGACGTGAATTGTTCGGGGCAGGGGCAGCGGACCATCGTGCGAGTGTACATTGATAAACCGGGAGGGGTGAGCCTCCGCGACTGCGAACAAGCGCATCATTCGCTCGGACCCGCCCTGGATGTGGCGGATCCCATTCCTCACTCCTATACCCTCGAAGTCTCCTCGCCGGGGTTGGATCGCCCGCTCAAAACGCTCGCAGACTATCAGCGCGTCGTCGGGAGGTTGGTGAACCTCAAGCTGGCGCAGGCCCGAGAGGGGCAGTGGCGGGTAGTCGGCCGGTTGACCGCCGTGGACGAGCAGGGGCTGACTCTGGCGGCGCGAGAGGGGAAAATTGACCGGTCAATTCGATTGGGCTGGGATGCAATCTCGGGCGGGCGCTTGGAGGTGGAATTTTCCAAGTGAGGGGCCGCGCCGTGCGGGCCGTGAGAACTCCCGGGAAGAGAAGGGTGGGCACCTATGAATAAAGAATTGATCGCGGTCATCGACGAGATCGGTCGCCAAAAAGGGATCGACAAAGGGCGGGTGTTGAACGCCGTGGAGTCCGCGCTCCAGACTGCGGCGAAGAAGCGGTTCGGCCAAGGCGAGAACATCCACGTGGAGATCGACCCGAAGACCGGCGCAATTTCCGTGGTCTCGGTCAAGACGATCGTGGAGACCGTGACCAACCCGAAGGCCGAAATCTCGCTCCAGGAAGCACGGAAAGTGGATGACGGAGCGGAGCTCGGCGATGAAATCGGATCCGTGATCGAGATGGACGAGTTGGGCCGGATTGCTGCGCAAACGGCTAAGCAGGTGATCTTTCAGAAGGTGCGCGAAGCCGAATGGGAAGTGGTGCAGCGGGAATACTCCACGAGGCAAGGAGACCTCGTGAATGGGGTTATTATCGGGATGGAGCGGAAAAACTATATCGTCGATCTTGGAAAGACGGAGGCTGTCCTGCCCATTCAGGAGCAGATTCCCCGGGAAACCTATCGGCGTGGTGACCGGATCAAGGCCATGTTGTTGGAGGTCCGCCGCACGCCGAAGGATGTGCAGGTGATCCTGACGCGGACCCATCCGCAGTTTGTGTCCAAGCTGTTTGAGCTGGAAGTGCCGGAGGTGACGGAGAAGATCGTCGAGATTAAGGGAATCGTCCGAGAACCCGGTGATCGCACCAAGATCGCCGTCTCGTCCCGAGACAAGGCGGTCGATCCGGTGGGAGCCTGCGTCGGGATTAAGGGCTCTCGCGTCCAAGCGGTGGTCCGCGAACTCCGAGGGGAAAAGATCGATATCGTGGCATGGACGACCGATCCCAGGGTCTTTATCGCCGAGGCGCTGAACCCGGCCACGATCGAAAAGGTCGGCATCGACGAAGAGAAAAAATCCGCGCTGGTCGTCGTGGCCGACTCGCAGCTCTCCCTGGCGATCGGCAAGAACGGACAGAACGTGCGGCTTGCGGCCAAACTGACGGGATGGAAGATCGACATCATCAGCGGAACCGAATACGAGAAGAAGAAGGTCGAACGGGATAGAGAGATCCGGGCGGCGCTGGCGGAGGAAGCGGCCGATCAGCGCGAGCAGGAGGAGGCGCGCGCCCAACGGGAGGCGGCCGATGCGGCCGCGAAGGCCGAGGTTGCGGAATAGCGGGCTTGATGTCTCCGGCTCGGGCGGAAGGGGAATTCCGACCGAATGTTGGGACGATCGGTAAAGGAGCGGACGCTGCATGCGCGTCTATGAAGTGGCCAAGAAGGTGGGCATGGAGAGCAAGGAGCTCATGGCGGAGCTCAAGCGGATGGGTGTGCCGGTCGCGTCGCACAGTAGCGCCCTGGAGGCGGATGTGGTCGCGCGGCTGCTTTCCAAGTTGACCCCCCAGCAAGGTCAGGGAGGACCCAGTGGCGACGAGAAAGGTGGAGCGCGCGCTGGACGCGGAGGGGAAGGATTTCGACAGGAAGCCGATGGTGGAGGCGGACACGTGAAATCAATAGGAGCGAAGGCAGGGGCTGCCAGTGTCGAGGAGCCGCCGAAACCGGACAAGCGCCGCATCCTCATTAAGAAGAAAAAGACGGAGGAGGAGATCGAGGCGGCTGCGACTGCGACAGTGGAATCCGGAGTCATGCCTGTCCCGCCTCCCGATCTGATCCCTCCAGGCCCAGGGTTGCCGACCGCCGAGCCACCGGCACCGGCCCCGTCGTTGGAGGCGAAGCCGGACATCGCCGTCTCGCCTCCATCGGGAATGCTGTCCCCTGCGCCGGCGGGCTCACCGATGCCGACCGCTCCCATTGAAGCAAAATTGTCTGTGAGCGTCACGCCGGTGCTTGATGCGGCGTCCGAGGCCGCTCTTGCCAAGAAGAAGGCCGAAGCGCTGTTTGAGGGAGGCGAAGCCAAGGGGGCGCGTGAGAAAGCAAAGAAGGTCCGCAAGCCGGGGCGCGAGCGGGACGAAGAAGAAGCCCGAGCCAAGGAGGATGCGGCCCGGTGGGATGATCTGCGGGCGATTTCCGTCCACCGACGGGATGACCGCGTGCGCCATGCTGGCACGACACCGGTCACAGAAATCACCAAGCCGAGAAAGAAGGGCATCAAGTTGACCGCGGGCATGACGGTCAAGGAGTTTGCGGAAGCCGTGGGCCAACGCCCGGCCGACATCATGAAGAAATTGATGGAAAGCGGGCAGATGTTGACGCTCAATCAGAGCATGAATCTAGAGCTTGCCGGCTTGATCGCCGAAGAGCTCGGCGTTAAGGTCGAAGTGACGGCGCCCAAGGCCGGGGAGGAGTTACTGGAAGAGGCCGTGACTTGGAAGGGTGAGGAGAAACCCGAGCCGAGACCGCCGGTTGTAACCATCATGGGTCATGTGGACCATGGGAAGACGTCTCTGTTGGACGCGATTCGTCAGACCAAGGTTGCGGAGCAGGAAGCGGGAGGCATCACCCAGCACATCGGGGCCTATTCCATCGAACTGCATGGCAAGCGCATCACCTTCTTGGATACCCCCGGTCACGAAGCCTTCACGGCCATGCGCGCGAGGGGTGCCAAGGTCACGGACATCGTGATCCTGGTGGTGGCGGCGGACGACGGGGTGATGCCGCAAACGATGGAAGCGATCAATCATGCCACGGCGGCCAACGTGCCGATCGTCGTCGCGATCAACAAGATCGACAAGCCCGAAGCCAATGTAGAGCGGGTCAAGCATGCGCTGGCTGAGCATAACCTGATTTCGGAGGCCTGGGGAGGCCAGACGATCATGGTGGAGGTGTCCGCCAAGAAGCGACAAAACCTGGACCTGTTGCTTGAAATGGTTTTGCTCCAGGCTGATGTGCTGGAGTTGCGCGCCGATCCGAACAAGCCGGCGAAGGGGACGGTGATCGAGGCGAAACTGGACCGGGGCCGTGGCCCGGTCGCAACCGTGCTGGTTCAAGAGGGCACGCTCAAGGTCGGAGACACCTATGTGGTGGGGACCTACAGCGGAAGAGTTCGCGCGCTGATTCCCGCAGCCGGCGGTAAGCTGACCGAGGCCGGTCCATCGATGGCTGTCGGGGTCGTCGGGTTGACGGGCGTACCGTCGGCCGGGGACACGTTCATGGTGGTGAAGGATGAGCGGATGGCCCGTGAGATCGCCGAGTCGCGCGCGCAAAAACAACGGGCCGCGGATCTCGCCGGTCCGGCCAAGGTCAGCCTGGACGATCTCTACGCGCGGATCAAACAGGGCGACATCAAGGAGTTGGCACTGGTCATTAAGGCGGATGTCCAGGGGTCGTCGGAAGCCTTGGCGGTCGCGATCGACAAGTTGCCGTCGGAGGTCGTGAAGCTTCGTATCATCCACAACGGGGTCGGCGGCATTACCGAGACCGACGTGTTGCTTGCCGCAGCCTCGGGCGCCATTGTCATCGGCTTCAATGTCCGGCCCGAATCCAAGGCCGCGGCGCTGGCCGAGTCGGAGCGGGTCGATCTCCGGTTGTACAGCGTGATCTATGACGCCATTGCCGACATTAAGGCTGCGATGGAGGGTCTGCTCGAACCGACGTTCAAGGAACGGGTGCTGGGCCGTGCCGAAGTCCGTCAGGTGTTCAACGTGTCCAAAGCGGGGATTATCGCAGGCTGTTACGTGCTGGAAGGCAGCATGACCCGTACGAGCAGCGGGGTGCGCGTGGTCCGCGATCATGTGCCGGTCTATCAAGGCAAGCTGGGGTCGCTCCGTCGGTTCAAAGACGACGTGCGCGAAGTCCAGCAGGGATACGAGTGCGGCATCGGGGTGGAAAATTTCAGCGATATTAAGGCCGGGGACATCATTGAAAATTTCGTGCTCGATCGAATTGCCGCGAAGCTGTGACCAAAGGAGTGCGGCGTTGGGCGAATGCGCGGCGATGTTGGGGCTCTGTACGGTGGAGCTGTATTTTCCCAATGGGCATTCGCTGAAGGAGAAGCGACAGATTCTGCACAGTCTCAAGGACCGGCTTCGGAAACTGAACGTATCGGTGGCCGAAGTCGGCGAGCAGGACCTGTGGCAAAAGGCGCTCCTAGGGATCGCCTGTGTCTCCAATGAACGTGCGCACGTGACCAGCGTGCTGGATCAGGCGCTGAATATGATTCGCGGGGTGCCGACATTGGAAGTCCTGCAATCGCGGATCGAGCTGCTCTGACGGATCACTGTGAAGCCTCAATGGGTGCGATGAGGACCCTCAGCCGATCGTCTGCCCAACCATATGAAGCCAGTCACCAAACGGGCCACGCGTGTGGCGGACCAGATTCGAATGGAAGTTGCGGACATCTTGATGCGAAAGGTGCGGGACCCGCGGCTCCGGGCGGTCACGGTGACGGAGGTGTCCGTCACGAATGACCTCAGACTTGCAAGGGTCTATTTCACCGCAGGATTGGACGGTGCGTCGGATCGAGACCTTGCCGCTGGGCTTGCCAAGGCCGCGGGTTTCATTCGGTCCGAGTTGGGTCAACGACTGGAACTGCGATACACACCCGAACTGGTCTTCTTCAAAGACATCAGCGGCCCCCGTGGCGATCGCGTGCTGGCCTTGTTGGACGACGTGCGAGCAGGCCGGGATGACTTCCCAACTTCCACGGACGAGTCGAGCGAATCGAGCAGGCCAGAAGCGGCGGCAGAGGCATGGGAGGATGCGGAAAACAAGGGGGCGCGTCATGCCCGTTGAGGAGTGCAGAGCGGCCGACACGACGCTTATGGACGGGGTGCTGGCGGTCAATAAACCGGCCGGCTGGTCCTCGCATGATGTGGTGGCCAAGCTGCGTCCCTTGTTTCGCGGTCTCAAGGTCGGGCATGCGGGCACCCTCGATCCAGCCGCCACGGGGGTGCTACCGATCCTGATCGGGCAGGCCACTCGAGTAGCGGAGTTCCTCGTCGAGTGGGACAAAGAATATGAAACGGTCCTTCGACTCGGTCAGGTGACAGACACGCAGGATGGCACGGGAACCGTGCTGGAACGGCGTCCCGTGAATGGGATCACGGTGGAACAGGTACGCGCGGAGGCGGCCCGATTTGTCGGCAGGACAATGCAGGTCCCGCCGATGTATTCCGCAGTCAAAATTGGAGGCGTGCCGCTCTATCGCTCCGCACGGGCGGGCCGGACGGTCGAACGGGAACCTCGAGCCGTGACCATTCATCGATTGGACGTACTTGGTGTGGAGGGGACGGATATTCACCTGCGAGTGGGCTGTTCCAAAGGCACCTACATCCGGACGCTCTGCGCCGACCTCGGTCAGGCGTTGGGACCGGGGGGGCACGCGGCCTTGTTGGTGCGGACCAGGGTCGGCCCGTTGCATCTGGGGTTGGCCAGATCGGTCGAATCGATCGTCGAGGCACGGGACGCGGAGAAGGGGCCGGCGCTGTCATTGTCGTTGGACCAGGCGCTCAGCCTATTCCCGGCCGGAACTGTCGATGAGGAGACCGCGCGGCGGGTGCGGCATGGGATGCCGGTGCCCTTGCGGCAGGTCACCTGGACGCCGGAGGCAACGGTCTCTCGCGGTAAGACGGAACGAATAGTTCGGATTCACGATCCGCAGTCGCAACTCCTGGGGTTGGGGATCGCTTCGGCGCTCGATGACCCGAACGGGGTCATTCGAATGCGAAAGGTCTTTGTGTCCAGCCGGAGCGATTCATGAACGGGAGAAAAGGGGAGGAAAAGTCATGGCGTTAGCGAAGGAAGCCAAGAGCGCATTGATCGGCCAATATCGGCGGGGTGACGATGACACGGGATCGCCCGAAGTCCAGATCGCGATCCTGACCAACCGGATTGCCTATCTGACCGAGCATTTCAAACTCCACAAGAAGGATCACCATTCACGCCGGGGGTTGTTGCAGATGGTCGGCCGGCGTCGCCGGTTGTTGGACTATCTGCGCCGGGTTGACGGAGCCCGCTATCGGGCGGTCTGCGATCGTCTCGGTCTCCGCAAGTAGCAGTACACTCGGCGCCTTGACGCCATGTCGCTCGGGCGCCGTCACTATGCTGCCCACAGGTGAACACGGACATAGACTCACCGGGCCCGTCGGCCTTCGACAGAAAGGCGGGGAGAGTCTATCTCTGTGGGCATCTGTAGGGCAGGAAAGGAGCACCTACAATGGTCCATACAGTTGACGTAGCGGTTGCGGGAAAGCGACTTCGGTTGGAAACAGGTCGCATGGCCAAACAAGCGGACGGCGCGGTCGTAGCGAGCTACGGAGACAGCGTCATCCTGGCCACGGCTGTCGCGGCGCAGACGGTCAAGCCGGGGGTGAGCTTTCTCCCGCTGACCGT
Source organism: Nitrospiraceae bacterium (assembly GCA_050246315.1). Classification (GTDB taxonomy): domain Bacteria; phylum Nitrospirota; class Nitrospiria; order Nitrospirales; family Nitrospiraceae; genus Nitrospira_G. The sequence goes on from JBFWWG010000011.1 coordinate 24,788, forward strand.
CGATTATCAAGAACGCGCCTATGCCGCAGGCAAGATTCCAGGCGGATATTTCAAGCGCGAAGGAAGGCCTTCCGAAAAGGAAGTGCTGACCAGCCGTCTCATTGATCGACCCATCCGGCCTCTGTTCCCGGAAGGCTATTATTACGAAACGCAGGTGATCGCGTCGGTGTTGTCCGCGGACAAGACCGGCACGACCGATATCGTCTCGATCATCGCGGCGTCCGCCGCGCTGGCGGTGTCGTCTATTCCGTTCGAGAAGCCCGTGGCCGGAGTGAAGATCGGGCGACTCAACGGGCAGTTCATCGTGAATCCGGATCTCGAGACGCTGGACAACGGCGATTTGAATCTGGTGGTTGCGGGTACCGAGGACGCGGTGATGATGGTCGAGGCTGGTGCCAATGAATTGCCGGAGTCCGTCATGCTCGATGCGATCGAGCTGGCGCATGCCGAAATTAAGAAGATCGTCGCCGCGATCCATGCCTTGCGGCGGGAGGCGGGCAAGCCGAAGCGAACCGTCGAGGTGGAGACCGTCGATCCGGCGCTGATCGAGCAGGTGCGCGCACTTGTCATCGGGCCGATGCGGGAGGCGATTTTGATTCCGGACAAACTGGCTCGCCAGGAACGGCTCGATGAAATTTGCGACGCGGCCGCGGAGCGGTTGAAATCCGAGGACGATCCCAAGCGCGAGCACTTTGTGCATCTGGCGTTCGAACAAATTGAATACCACGAGGTGCGGCACAGCATTCTGGAGCGAGGGGTGCGGGCTGACGGGCGAGGGACCACCGACATCCGTCCCATCACCTGCGAAGTGGGCATCCTCCCTCGGACGCACGGCTCGGCGCTCTTTACCCGAGGCGAGACGCAGAGTCTCGCGGTGGCGACGTTGGGCACGACCGAGGACGAACAACGGATTGATGCCTTGGAAGGCGAATACAGCCGGGCCTTCATGCTCCACTACAATTTTCCTCCGTTCAGCGTGGGCGAGGCGAAACCGTTGCGCTCGCCGGGGCGACGGGAAGTGGGGCACGGGGCGTTGGCCGAGCGGGCACTCAAGGCGGTGATTCCCGGGAAACAGGTGTTCCCCTACACGCTGCGTTTGGTGTCGGATGTGCTCGAATCCAACGGCTCGTCGTCCATGGCCTCCGTGTGCGGCGGGACCTTGGCGCTCATGGACGCCGGCGTACCGATCAAGGAGCCGGTTGCGGGCATTGCCATGGGGTTGATCAAGGAAGGCGATCGGACCGTGGTGTTATCAGACATCCTGGGCCTCGAGGATCATTTAGGAGACATGGACTTCAAGGTGACCGGCACCAAGAACGGCGTGACGGCGCTTCAAATGGACATCAAGATTGGCGGGATCACGCCCGCCCTCATGCGGCAGGCGTTGGAGCAGGCTCGCGTGGGTCGGCTCCATATCCTCGACAAGATGGTGAGCGCCTTGAGCGCGCCTCGAACGAATCTGTCGCCCTTCGCTCCGCGTATCTTCACGCTGAAGATCAAGCAGGACAAAATCCGGGATGTGATCGGTCCGGGCGGCAAGACCATCCGCTCGATCATCGCGGAGACCGGCGTCAAGATTAATGTCGAAGATTCGGGCGATGTGTCCGTCGCGTCGGCCGACGAATCGTCAGCGCAGAAAGCGATCGAGATGATCAATCGGCTGACGGCCGAGGTCGAAGTCGGCAAGGTCTATCTCGGCACGGTGCGCAAGATCATGGACTTCGGCGCATTCGTGGAAGTGTTGCCGGGGACGGATGGTCTCGTGCACATCTCCCAACTCGCGCATCACCGGGTGAAATCCGTGTCGGACGAGGTCAAGGAGGGAGAACAGGTTTTGGTCAAGGTGCTTGAGATTGATAAGCAAGGGAAGATCAGGTTGAGTCGAAAGGAAGCCATGGCCGCCCCCTCCGGGTCGCCTGCGGGAAGCTCGGTCTGAGCAGCGTGCCGAGGGACCCTCATGTATAAGAAGCTGGTGCTGGACAATGGGCTTCGCGTGGTCATGGAAGCCATCCCGACGCTTCGTTCCGTGACGTTGGGTATCTGGGTGAACGTCGGGTCACGCGACGAAGGACGAGGCGAAGAAGGCCTGTCGCACTTCCTCGAGCACATGTTCTTCAAGGGGACCCGAAGTCGGACGGCCAGCGACATCTCACACGAGATCGATGCGCTCGGCGGCGAGATGAATGCCTTCACGGGACGCGAAACGACCACGTTTTACGTCAAGGTCCTGGATCAGTACTTAGAGCAGGCACTGATCCTGTTGGCGGACCTGTTCCACGACTCGCAGTTCCCGCGCAGGGAATTGGAGAAAGAAAAGCAGGTGGTCTTGGAGGAGATCCGAACGGTTCAGGACGACCCGGAGGATCTCCTGCAAGATCTTCACACCGAGCAGGTGCTCAAGCACCATCCTCTGGGCCGACCGATCCTTGGTAAGCCCGAGACTATCGCCTCGTTACATCGTCGGGATTTGATGCAGTACGTCCGGACCCACTACGACCCGCGAGACACCATCGTGGCCATCGCCGGGAATTTTCGTGAACGTCCGCTCAGGCAGTTGCTCGCGCGGATGTTCGCCCCCTTCCGCGGGCAGTCGTCCCGGGCGAATGGACGTCGGCCGCCGAGCGTGACGGGCGGGGTACTGGTTCACAAGAAGCAGTTGGAGCAGGCGCATCTCTGCATCGGGTTGCGGGGTGTGGCGGCCGCCGATCCTGATCGCTATGCGGCGCATGTTCTCAACACGATCTTGGGTGGGAGCGTGAGTTCTCGTCTCTTCCAGGCAGTGAGGGAAAAGCACGGCCTCGCCTATTCCATCTATTCGTACCTCTCGAATTATTCCGACGCCGGCACGTTAACGATCTACGCGGGGACTCGCGCCTCCGAAGCGCCACGGGTGGTCGAGCTGATCTGCCGGGAGCTTCGACGCATCCAGCGTGACGGGATCGGGCGGCGGGAAGTGAATCTGGCCAAGAATCACCTCAAAGGGAGTCTGATGCTAGGGTTGGAGAGTTCGCACGGTCGGATGAGCAAATTGGCGAAAGATGAGCTGTACCTCGGGCACTCCGTCTCGTTGAATGAAGTGGTGAGTCAGATCGATCGAGTTTCCGTACCTCACGTGCATGAACTCAGCCGGCGCCTCTTAGATGAGCAGGCACGGTCACTCACGGCTCTCGGCCTGGTTTCCGAACGGTCCCTGGTCTCCGCGCTCAGCTGATTTCACAACAACTTCATCCACAAGCTGGTAGGGCCGCTTTCCCCTCTCAAATCAACGCAACCCATTGTTAAAGAAGGTTGTTTTTGGGAGTTCCCTCTCCTCAAAGTCTCGACGATATATTTCCTTGACTCCTCGGGGCGATTTTTATAGGATTTCGCCACTTTTTACTGGGCGGTCTCTTTTAAGAACACTATATTCGCGAGTACGGCGGAGAATTCAGCAAGGCTGGACAAAAGAAAGGAGGTGGCTGCAAAGCTTCCTCGCCTGTGCTGTGGTATTCCGTGTGATGTCCTCATTGTCTTTTTTGCTAGTTGAGTTGAGTTGACGCGATTCTGGATGGATTTGATTTCCATTAAGGAGGTGCTTTGATGAAGAGAGGAGTCGTCATAGCAGCGGTTGCGCTCGTCTCGGCTGTAGGACTGTTCAGCTCGGGAATGGTCCTCGCGGCTGATGATCCGGGGAAAGCGCCCTCAGGGCCGGCATCAAAGATCGCCGGCGGCAGCGCGATGAAGGGCGAGGTCGTTAAAACGCTCAAAGGCCGTGTGTGGTCACAGTGGGCCGACAATCCGGACGGAGAAGTCCTGTTCGGCATTCAGTATTGGAACGCCGGCGAGCCCGCGTCGGGAACCCCGTTCGGTCGGTCGTCAACCGATATGGACGTGAAGCCGCCGGACCCCCTGTTCTCCTGCTGCGCGTGGGGATACGTGGGAGGCAACGAGAAGAACAACCCCTATAGCGGTTGGTACCATGCCGCCCAGACCGTGCGCCTGAACGTCAAGGACAAATCGTTGATGGATCGGTTGATCAAGGCGTCGCAAGAACTGGTTGCGATGGAAGTGACCTTGGATGGGCGGACGATCACCGATTTCAAAGTAATCAAGTAGGACCTACTACCCACATTATCATCTATTTGTTCGGATGAAGGAGGGTCTCATTATGAAGCTTCATACCAAAGGGGTGGCCGTCATGGCCGCCGTGGCGTTGGTGGTCGGGGTTGCCTCCGCCGCATTCGCCATCGAATCGTTCCAGGAGCGATTTGAGTGGGGCGATCTGAGCAAGCCGACCACGCTGCAAGGTCGCGTGATCGTCCTCGACCCGTACGATGAAGCGGTCTGGTTGAACATCGCGGTGTTCGGAGGGAACGCCGAAAGTGGATTGTGGTGGCAGAGGGTACATCCTGGCAAGAACCTCAAGTTCTATGCCGCCAATAAGGAAGTGTGGGAACAGATCAAGGGTATGGCCCGCCCGCATGCCGGCCCGGCAGCGGCCAAGGAAGTGCCGGAAGGGTCGAAGACAGTACTCGTGGAATTCGTGGTTCAGGAAACGGAGCAGAATCACCGCGTGATTTCTTCCATCAAGAAGCTCGACGAGACCGCCGGCGCGCCGGGCAAAACGAAGAGCATTTCTTCTCTCCGGCTGAAGGAGTGCATGGGTAAGGATGAGACCGAGGCAGGTTGCGCCAAGGCGAAGCAGGCGTTGAATGTGGCGCCGAAGGTCGCTCCCCCGATGGAGTATGATGTGATGCTCCCGGGCGGCAAGACGGTGGGCGGGCTGACCCCGTGGTCGGCTGCGTACAACAGCGGTAACTGATCAACGGTTAACATCGTTCGCATGGCAAGGTACGAGGCGGTATCCCGATAAGGGGTACCGCCTCTCGTGTTTCCAGGGGGAATGATACTGCTGCGTGGCAATCGGTTGGATTGAACAGAAGGTGCTTGTCTATCCCTGATCGAGTCGACGCTTGAGGTCGGCCAAGCGGTTCATGGCTTCAAGCGGAGTCATCGTGAACAAATCCATCTGCTTCATCTCGCTCAATATCGGATGGGGCGCGGGAAGCGAGGAGTCTTGCCTGGATCGTCCATGGTGGAGGGGCCGATCTGAGGATGACGCGCCTTGCTCCAACTGATGGAGGACTTCCTGTGCGCGGTTGAGAATCGACAAGGGGAGACCGGCCAGCTTTGCCACGTGAATGCCGTAACTGCGATCCGCTCCGCCCTCCACGATTTTTCGCAAGAACAGCACATCGCCGTCGCGCTCCTGCACCGCCACCCGATAGTTGCGGATTCCAGGGCGGAGGTCCTCCAATTGCGTCATCTCATGGTAGTGGGTCGCGAAGAGCGTTCGTGCCCCAACGTTCGATGGTGACTGAATGTATTCGGCAATCGACCAGGCCAGGCTCAACCCATCGTAGGTGCTGGTCCCGCGGCCGATCTCGTCGAGCAGGATGAGGCTCCTCGATGTGGCGTGCCGCAAGATGTGTGCGGTTTCCGACATTTCGACCATGAACGTGCTCTGGCCCGCGGCGAGGTTGTCCGATGCGCCCACCCGGGTAAAGACGCGATCCACCAGACCGATCCGCGCCCGGCTCGCAGGGACGAACGACCCCATTTGAGCGAGTAGGACGATCAAGGCAACTTGCCGAAGATAGGTGCTCTTGCCGGCCATATTCGGACCGGTGATGATCAGGAGTCGGTGTGTTTCCAAATCCATCCGAGTGTCGTTCGGAATAAATCCGCCTTCGAGATCAAGGCGCTCAACGACCGGATGGCGCCCCTCGATGATCTCGATCATCGAGCCGTTGTCCACTGTCGGACGCCCATACCGATGGAGAGCCGCGACTTCGGCCAATGCGGCGAGGGTGTCAACTAGAGCCAACCTCGCGCCGATGTTCTGTAGTCTGGCGATCTGGGCGGTGAGCTGCCGGACCAGCCGATCAAACAACTCGGCCTCCAAGGCCTTCAGTTTGACCTCCGCCCCCGTGATGCGTTCTTCCAGCTCCTTCAGTTCGGCGGTCATGAAGCGTTCGGCATTCACGAGGGTCTGCTTCCGCACATAATCGGGCGGCACTCGGCTCAGGTTTGGCTTACTCACCTCGATGTAGTACCCGAAGACCTGGTTATACCGGACCTTTAGGGAGTCGATGCCGGTTCTTGTCCGTTCTCTGGTCTCCAGGTCGAGGAGCCACTGTTTCCCGTCTCGCATCGCGTTTCGCAGCGCATCGACGGAGGGGTCACAACCATCCTTGACAATGCCGCCATCACGTGAAGAAAGCGGAACCTCGGGCAACAGCGATTCATTCAGCAGATCGTGCAGATCGGTCGCATCGTCCCACTCGGCGCACAGACGGGCCAGCAGCGTGCTTTGACACCGACCCAGCAACGGCGGCAGTCCCGGCAAGACGGCCAGCGACTGCCTTAGGACCGACAGGTCTCTGGGGGTCGCCCGTGCTAGCGCCAGACGTCCGGTGAGGCGCGTCACATCCTGCACACCGCGAAGCAGGGAACGCATCTGTACGCGGGTCTCCAAGAGTTGGAGCAACTCCTGCACGGCGTCCAGGCGTTCGGCAATTCGGTCGATCCGCAGCGAAGGCCGAAGCACCCATTCGCGCAGCAACCGTCTTCCCATGACGGTGACCGTCCGGTCGATCACCGACAACAGGGTGTTTCGGCGGTCCGTTTCCTCCTGGCGATCGTGCGCGAGCGGGCGGACAAGTTCGAGATTGCGGATGGTCATGGCATCGAGGTGCATCTCGTCGCCCTGTTGGTGAATCACCAGGCCGCGGATGTGCCGCAGGTCCCCGTGGCGCTGGGTATCGCGGAGATAGGAAAAAATAGCGCCAGCCGCTCGGAGGCAAGCCAGGGAGTTGAGTGTGTGCAGACGTTCGCATTCGGTGCGGGGGAACTGCTGGTGGAGGGCGGATTCGGCCGCGGCGAGATCGAACGGCTCGGGACCGAGAGGACAGATCCGGCACCCTCGTGGGAGGCCCGGCCGTTCAACCAGCGAGCGATCCAAGGTATCGGGAATCAGCAGCTCTCTCGGCTCCAAACGGCTGAGTTCACCCATGAGTCGGGGCAGGGCCTCTTCACCCTCGAAAGAGCTGATGCGGAAGTCACCGGTAGACAGGTCGATGGCGGCAAGGCCGAATCCGACCGGGTGGGACGAGGAGGCTTCATCGGATGCGGTGAGAGCCGCAAGATATGCGGTTTCTTCAGGCGCCAACAATTCAGCGTCGACCAGTGTCCCGGGTGTGTACAGCCGGACTACTTCACGACGGACCAATCCCTTGGCCAATTTCGGATCTTCCACCTGGTCGCAGAGGGCGACCGTGCGGCCCGCTTTCAGAAGTTTGGCGATATACGTGGTCGCCGCGTGATAGGGCACCCCGCACAAGGGCACCGGATTGACACTATGTTTGTCACGCGAGGTCAGCGCGATGTTCAGCAGCCGGGACGCCTCCTCCGCATCCTGGTGGAACATCTCATAGAAATCTCCGACGCGGAAAAAGAGAATGGCGTCCCGGTAGGCCTCCTTGATTTCCCGATACTGCCGCATGAGCGGCGTTGAGTCGGCGCTATTCGTGATCATGGTGCTCGCTCTCCATGGAATGACCGGATGCCGACGGTTGGCGCAGCGCTTGCCCGAGGGAGGAACGGAGCCGTTCGAGATCGGCCTCCGTCTCTTGCAAGGCCTTGGTCTTGCGGCGGAGTTCGACGCGTCCCTGAATCCAAGCAGGGAACAGGAGAATGCCCGCCACCAGCACGCCGACGACGAAGGCCCACAGGATGGGTTTATAGATCGGCGTCGAAGCGAAGTGGAGACCGAAGAGATAATGCAGGGTGACTTCCTGTTCCTGATTCTCAAGGAAAAAGGCGAGCATCATCAGCAGCAGCAGACCGACTAGGATCAGGCGGATCATCGGACCAGGTCTCCTACGAACGAACGGCGGTGCGGGACCGCCTTCGGCTGACTCTCGGCCGTGGCGGCGATGTACGTCGAATTGCAGCCAATCGGGCAAGCATCCGTCGAGATTGTGGGCCGGTGGCCCGGCACAGGATGAGGCGCGTGTTCTTTGTTCGGTGGGAGATCGCGATCTCTACACGATCGGCCGGCAGTTTGGAGCCGGCGTGTTCCGCCCATTCGACCGCGACCACCCAATCGCCGTCAAGATAGTCGGCCCATCCCACGTGGTCAAGTTCCTCTGGCGAGGCGAGCCGGTAGAGGTCGGCATGCGCGAGCGAAAGCCGCCCGCGATACTCCTGGATGAGGATAAATGTGGGGCTCGAGACGTCTTGCCGATTGGCGCCGAGTCCCGAGGCGAGTCCACGGATGAAGGTCGTCTTGCCCGCGCCGAGTTCCCCAGTCAGCGCCAGTATCGATCCAGGGACGACACAGGCTGCCAGCCATTCGCCGATACGGGCCGTCTCACCCGGTGATCGGGACAGTCTGGTCCAACGTAGAGCCTGTTTGGCGGCAGCCGGCCCGACGGATGGCTGATCGAGGCGAGTTGACTTAGCTGATGTGCGAGAGTTGGCCGATGGCATATGGAATCTGGTCGATCACATCACCGGCGATCATTCCCACCTGGCCATGTACCTGTGCGGCGAGGTCTCCGGCGAGACCGTGTAGGTAGGTGGCGGAACAGGCCGCGTCCCACGGGGACAACCCCTGTGCCACAAGCGAGACAATCATGCCGGTGAGCACGTCGCCGGTGCCGGCGGTTGCTAGACCGGGATTACCCGTTGGACAGATCGCGAGACGGCCTCCTTCGTCGGCCAAGAGTGTTCGCGCGCCCTTCAATACGACAAGACTCCCATGTGCAGCGGCGAAGGAAGAGGCCACCGAGATACGGTCGCGGTTGACCGCCTGCGCGTTATCAACTTTCACCAACCGAGCCATCTCTCCAGGATGGGGCGTCAGGATTAGCGGAGCCCGACAGCGGAGCAGAGATTCCGGGCGGTCGGCAACGGCATTTAACGCATCGGCGTCCAGCACACAGGGTTTCTCGATCAGTCCGAGCAGCCGATGGATCAACTCGACGGTTTCCGGATGCGTCGAGAGCCCCGGTCCGATTGCGACTGCGGTTCGAGCGGCGACAAAGCCGGATATGAGGTCGAGGGCATTCACACTGAACGTTCGATCGGCCGTATCAGGCACCGGATAGGTCATGGCTTCGAGTAGCTTGCTCTCCAGGACATCATTCACGCCTCTGGGTGTGGCGACTGTGACCAAGCCGGCTCCAGTCCGGAGCGCCGCCTTGGCCGCCAGAGCGGCCGCGCCGGTCTTGCCCGGCGATCCCGCGATGATTCCTGCGTGGCCGAACGTGCCCTTGTGCGACGAGGGTCTCCTGATTGGCAGGAGCCGCGCCACCGTTTCGGCGGTGAGGAGAGAGAGGGGAGCCTGAACGGCCTCGACATAATCGCCGGGTATGCCGATGTCAGCAATCCGCACCTCACCGGCATGGTCAATCCCCTCGTTCAGATACAGGCCGAGCTTGGGCAGGCCAAAGGTGACGGTGAGGTCGGCCCGTACGGTGTGGCTCAGGACGTGCCCCGTGTCTGTCTGGAGTCCGGAAGGCAGATCGACCGCGACGATCGGGCGGCCGGCTTGATTCAGAAGGTCGATCACGGTGCCGTAGGTCCCGGTCACCGGAGAGGACAGTCCCGTGCCCAGCAACGCGTCTACGACCAGGTCGGACCAGGCCAGGCTGCCAGCGAGCTGCTCCGGAGAGGCGCTGGCGACGGTTGTCCGGCCGCCCGCGGTGCGCAGGAGGCGCCGGTACATGGTCTTGCTGTCGGATACCAGGTCCGTAATCGGATGGAACAGTAACACTCGGATCTGCGCCCGGCGTTTTGACAAGAGGCGTGCGACGACAAAGCCGTCTCCTCCGTTGTGCCCTTTGCCGCAGACGATGGTGACTCGTTTCCCCGTCAGGTCCCCGTAGCGAGAGGCCATGGCCTCAACGACCGCGGTTCCGGCTCGCTCCATTAAGACAAGGCTCGGGATCCCGCCTTCGCGGATCGTTCGCCGATCAAGCGCCTGCATCTGGGCCGCGGTGACGATCTTCATCCGAACCCTGCCTGATCACGGGCCGAGGTACTGCGAGGGGGCGAGGCTGTCGTGGCTTGTGCGATGAGGCATGCCATGAACCGAAGGCCCGATCGCCGCACGATGGATCGCATTGGGAGGTTGACGACCACCCGGGCCGTCAGGACTCGATCGTCGTCAGCGCACAAGGTCTTTCATCTCGCGGACCGCACGATCCAAGCCGACCATCAAGGCCCTGGCTACAATGCTGTGTCCGATATTGTATTCCACGATCTCCGGGATCTGCCGAAGGCGGCCGATATTGCGGTAGTTGAGTCCGTGTCCCGCATTCACGCCAAGCCCCAGCTTATAGGCGAGTTTGGCCGACTGCGCGAGGGCTTCGAATTCTGTCTGTTCCTCTTTCGCCCGCTTCGCATTGGCATAGCGTCCTGTGTGCAGTTCCACATAGTCTGCGGCGACTTTATGAGCCATTTTCACATGGTTGAGGTCGGGTTCGATGAAAAGGCTGACGGGGATGCCGCCTTCGTGAAGGAGGTGAATGACCTTCTCTACGCGATCGCGTTGCCCCACGATATCCAGCCCTCCCTCCGTCGTGAGTTCCTGGCGGCGTTCCGGTACCAGGGTGACGAGGTGGGGTTTCACGGAGAGGGCGATCTTGGCGATTGTGTCGTCCGCTGCCATCTCAAGGTCAAGCTTGGTCTTGATGATCTCCCGAAGCAGGGTGAGGTCACGGTCTTGGATATGGCGGCGATCCTCTCGCAGATGAACCACAATGCCGTCGGCGCCGGCCAGTTCCGCCAGCACAGCCGCCTCAATCGGGTCCGGTTCGCTGCCTCCCCGCGCTTGACGGAGCGTGGCCACATGATCGACATTGACTCCTAACCGTGCCACAACACCTCCTGGATTCTTAGGTGTGAAAGCGCCCTCGGAAGGACTCCACGACAGTCGTGAGAGCCAGTTGGAAAGCGGGCGCATTATGGCACAAGGACACCCCCTCTCGGCAAGCCGGTGATCCGTATCGCGTGGAATCGAGCGAGTCGGGCCGGTAATGGATGCTGCGGTGTAAGGTCTTGTGAAAATTGACTATATCCCGTGGGTTCTCTAGAATGACGCCTTCACGTGTCACTCCGGTCACCAGGATGAGGACTTTGCAGCGGCCTTACCATGTTCGATAGCTTTCCGCGTCTCAAGCGATTACCTCCCTACGTCTTTGCTCAGGTCCAAACCCTCAAGCAAGAGGCCCGCCGCCGCGGGGAAGACATCATCGACTTTGGAATGGGCAACCCGGACCAGCCGACGCCCTCGCATATTGTCGATAAGCTGGTCGAGGCTTCGCGGAAGGGGACGAATCACCGCTATTCGGCATCACGCGGCATCACCAAGCTTCGGCATGCCATCACGGCCTGGTACCGTCGGAATTACGACGTGGACCTGGACCCTGAAACGGAGGCGATCGTCACAATCGGCTCTAAGGAAGGACTGGCGCATCTCGCCTTGGCGATGCTGGGACCGGGCGATGTCGTGTTGACGCCGACTCCGACCTATCCCATTCATATGTACAGCGTGATCATCGCGGGCGGAGAGGTTCGCGGCGTCTCGTTGCGCCATGACAGCGACTTTTTCTCAGATCTATTGCAGGCCTACAAGCAGACGCTGCCGCGGCCGAAGGTCTTGGTCATCAACTTTCCGCACAATCCTACAACGGCGGTCGTGGATCTTGAGTTCTTCAAAAAGATCGTCGCGTTTGCCAAAGAACATCAACTGATCGTGATCCACGACCTGGCCTACGCCGATATCGTGTTCGACGGGTACAAGGCCCCCAGCTTCCTCCAGATACCCGAGGCCAAGGAGGTGGGGGTGGAGTTCTACACCCTGTCCAAGAGTTATAACATGCCGGGATGGCGTGTCGGGTTCTGCGTCGGCAATCGAGACATCGTCGGGGCGCTGGGGAAGATCAAGAGCTACCTGGATTACGGAATTTTCCAACCGTTGCAGATTGCGAGTATCATCGCGCTCAATGGTCCGCAAGAGTGCGTGAAGGAAACCGTCCAGCGGTATCAAAAGCGGCGCAACGTGCTGGTGAACGGGCTCAATCGAATCGGATGGGCGGTCGATCTGCCTCGGGCGACCATGTTCGTCTGGGCCAGGATTCCGCCGGCCTATCGCGCGATGGGGTCGTTGGAATTCTCCAAGCTGTTGTTGCGCGAGGCCAAGGTCGCCGTCTCGCCCGGCATCGGCTTCGGGGAGGGCGGGGACGAATACGTGCGGTTTGCGCTGGTCGAGAATGAGCACCGAACCCGGCAAGCGGTGCGAGGGATCAAGCGGGCGCTGAAGTTGGAAGGACCCGAGCCGTGAAATCGCGCGTGGGAGTCGGCATCATCGGATTGGGTACGGTGGGAACCGGCGTGGCCAGGATTCTGTTGGACAACGCGGGCCTGATCCGTCGACGCGTCGGGGTGCCGGTGGAGTTGATCCGGATCGCGGACCTGGATGTGACGCGGGACCGCGGTCTGCCGTTCCCTGCCGGGATGCTGACGCAGGACAGCCGCCAGGTGCTGGACGATCCGGCAGTCGATATTGTGGTGGAACTCATCGGTGGATACGACGCGGCGAAGCGCCTCATCCTCGATGCGATGGCCAAGGGCAAACAGGTGGTCACCGCAAACAAGGCCCTGCTGGCTGTGCACGGGGAAGAGCTGTATCAAGCGGCCGTCCGGCAGAAAGTGGAGTTGGCCTTCGAGGCCAGCGTGGGGGGAGGGATTCCCATCCTCCGCGCCCTGACCGAAGGGTTGGCGGCCAATCGCATCCTGTCGATCTACGGCATCATCAACGGGACCTCAAATTACATCCTGACCAGGATGACTCAGGAAGGACTGGGCTTCGAAGCGGTATTGGAGGAGGCCAAGGAGGCCGGCTACGCGGAAGCGGATCCGACCTTTGATGTGGAGGGGATCGATTCCGTCCACAAGCTTGCGATCATGGTGTGCCTGGCCTATGGGACGCCGGTTGATGTCAAGGATATCTATACGGAAGGTATCACCAAGCTGACGCCCCTCGACATTGCATACGCGAAGGAGTTCGGCTACGTGATCAAGCTCCTTGGCATCGCCAAGTTGATGGATGGGGAGATTGAAGCGCGGGTGCATCCGACCATGATTCCGATTGCCTCTCCGATCGCCCAGGTGCATGGCGTCTATAACGCCATTCAAGTGGTCGGTGATGCGGTCGGTGATGTCATGCTCCATGGACGAGGCGCCGGCTCCATGCCGACCGGAAGTGCCGTGGTCAGTGATCTTCTGAGTATCGCGCGCAATCTGATCACAGGCGGGATCGGACGCGTGCCGGCTGCGTCGTTCCAGCCGGATCAACGGCGTCCCCTGCGCGTGCGGCCCATGGCCGACATTGAATCGCTCTATTACCTGCGGTTCATGGTCGTGGATCGTCCCGGCGTATTGTCGCAGATCGCGGGTGTGCTCGGCCAACACGGCATCAGTATTTCCTCTGTCCTGCAACAGGGGCGCAAAGAGGGGCAAACGGTTCCGGTGGTCATCCGGACACACCAGGCTGCCGAACGGTCCGTGCAAACCGCGTTGCGGGAAATCGGGCGGATGCCGTTCGTGTCGGAACCCCCGATGTTGATCCGCGTGGAAGGCCCGGACGAATAGGACGCGACCGTCCCTCGACCTGCTCCACATGAAAGTTTGACGGACATGCCTCGCTGGCGCGGCCTCATCGAAGAATACCGAAAATTCCTTCCCGTCACGGATCGCACCCCTGTGATCACATTGGGAGAAGGGAATACCCCGCTCGTTGAAGCCAGCCGACTGGCCGCACGAGTGGCGCCCGGCTGCCGCATCCATCTGAAGTTCGAAGGGGCCAATCCGACAGGTTCGTTCAAGGATCGCGGCATGACCTTGGCGATCTCGAAGGCGGTCGAGGCTGGATCCAAGGCGGTGATCTGCGCTTCCACCGGCAACACGTCGGCCTCCGCCTCGGCCTACGGCGCGCGTGCCGGCCTCGCCGTCTATGTGCTCATACCGGCCGGCAAGATCGCGCTCGGGAAACTTTCACAGGCGATGATGCACCATGCGGTGGTGATCCAGATCGAGGGGAATTTTGATCAGGCTTTGACGATCGTGAAGGAGCTGGCGGCGACGCAGCCCATTGAATTGGTGAATTCCATCAATCCGTTCCGGATCGAGGGCCAAAAGACCGCTGCCATGGAGATCTGTGATCAGTTAGGGGAGGCCCCGACGATCCATGCGTTGCCGGTGGGCAATGCCGGCAATATCACGGCCTATTGGCGCGGCTATTGTGAGTATCACCGTGCAGGACAAACGACGCGCCGCCCGCGCATGGTTGGGTTTCAGGCGGCGGGCGCGGCGCCGATTGTGCTCGGCCGGGTCGTCGAGCAGCCGCAAACGATTGCCACAGCCATCCGAATCGGCAACCCGGCCAGCTGGCAGGGGGCCCTCACGGCGGTCGAGGAGTCCTCGGGATTAATCGATATGGTGACCGATGAAGAAATACTGGACGCATACAAGCTGGTAGCCCGTGAGGAGGGGGTGTTCTGCGAGCCGGCTTCGGCCGCCTCTGTGGCCGGAGTGGCCAAACTGTGGCGGAACAGGGCGCTGCCGGATGGGGCGGTGGTCGTCTGCACGCTGACCGGCCATGGGCTCAAGGACCCAGACACCGCCATGGGCGTGTCTGTTCAGCCGGTGACGGTCAAGGCCAACCGTGAGGAGGTTGTCCGGTTGCTCCGGTTGTAAGAGACAGCGGATTGCCGCACATGAAATATCTGATACTTCACGCGGAGGGATTTGCAGACGGCCCGCAGCCGGCACTCGCGGGCAAATCGGTGCTGGAAGTGGCCAAGACGCCTCATCTCGATCGCATCGCCCGCTGCGGTGAATTCGGATGGGCGACGATTCCTTCCGAAGGGATGGCGCCGACCGGTGAGCTGACCGGGCTCACGATTCTCGGATACGATCCGCATAAGTACTCAACGGGCCCGGCGCCGTTGGAGGCCGCAGGGCTTGGCATCTCGGTGGGGGAGCAGGATGTCGTGTATCGGTGCAGCCTGGTCACGTTGCGGGCCGACCATCAGACGGCCGGCCGTGCAAATTCCACCGATCCCAAGAAGCTGAGTCCGCAGGCGGTGTTGGAGGACGCCAGAGCGGGCAACATTGAGACCGATGAGGCCCGTGAGTTGATCGACGCCCTCAATGAGCAAGTAGGGTCGGAGACCATTCAGTTTTATCCTGGCGGTCGCCACGAACATTTCATGGTTTGGGTCAATGGGAAGGCCCGAGCCGTCTGTCACAATCCGAAATCTGTGGAAGGACACCAGATCGGGGAGTATCTGCCCAACGGGGATGGTGCGGACATTCTCCGCAAGCTGATGGATGCCTCGATGATGATTTTGCGCGATCATCCCGTGAATGCAGAACGGCGCGAGGCCGGCTTAAAGGCAGCCAACTGCCTCTGGTTGTGGGGACAAGGACGCGCCCCCCTGTGGCCGCCGATCACGGAACGGTTCGGGATTACCGGTTCGATGGTCGCCATGAGCACCCTGCACCGTGGACTAGGCATTTGTGCGGGATTGGAAGTGGTCGAGTTGGATGGGGCGCAGGAAGGCCTGGCCGAATTGCCGCTGCTCCGGCAAAGCGTGCTGACGGAATTGTCACGGAAGGACTTGGTCTATCTTCACGTGAGGTTAGCTGACCTGACCGTGGCAGAATCGGACGAAGGAGGCAAGGCCAAGGGGGTGTCGGCGTTTGATTATGACGTGGTTGGACCGCTGTTGGAGGCGCTCACGCAGAATGGGCCGTCCCGTCTGCTGGTGGTTTGCGACCGGTCGGAATCCTTGACCGAGCAAAAGCCTCTCCACTATCAAGCGCTCACGGCGCTACTGGATACGTCGCGACCCGGCGAAGAGACATCGGGCATCGGGTTCGACGAGGCCCATGCGAGTCGACGGGGGGTGCCTCCCCGTGACGGGTTGCGATTGCTCGTGCGGTTGTTGAAGCGGTAGGAACGATGGCGTTGGTCGTCCATAAATACGGCGGTACGTCGGTCGGCACGGTGGACCGGATCCATCGAGTGGCGGAACGGGTGGCCAAGGCCAAAGCTGATGGCCACGACGTGGTGGTGGTGCTGTCCGCGATGAGCGGAGAAACCGATCGATTGATCCGTCTCGCCATGGAAGTGACCGCGCATCCGGACGAGCGGGAACTGGACGTGTTGCTCTCGACCGGAGAGCGCGTCACAATCGCGCTGCTCGCGATGGAGTTGCAGGGACGAGGAATCAATGCCCGCTCCTACACGGGGCGACAGGTCGGGATCATGACGGACAGCTCCCACACCAAGGCGCGCATCACGAGGGTGACGGCCGAGCGAATCAAAGAAGCCATCACGGAGGGGGTCATACCGATCGTCGCGGGGTTCCAGGGGATCAATGCGCGATCCGACGTGACGACACTGGGCCGCGGCGGTTCGGACTTGACGGCTGTCGCATTGGCCGGCGCGCTGAAGGCGGACCGGTGCATAATATTCACGGACGTTGACGGGGTGTACACCGCCGATCCCAATATTGTACCGGCGGCCAGGCGGCTGGATCGGGTGTCCTATGAGGAGATGCTGGAATTGGCGAGCCTCGGCGCGAAAGTGCTTCAGAGCCGGTCGGTCGAGTTTGCGGCGAAATTCAACGTGCCGGTGGAGGTGCAGTCGAGCTTCACAGAGGGAAAGGGGACGCTCGTGACGCGTGAAGACGAAGATATGGAACGTGTCATGGTCTCGGGTGTGAGCGGAGACCGCAATCAAGCCAAGCTCACAATCGTCGGGGTGCCGGACCGCCCTGGGATCGCGGCCAAGATTTTTGGGCCGGTGGCCGAATCCGGTATCGTGGTCGACATGATCATCCAGAACGTGAGTCAGGGTTCCCTGACGGACATTTCCTTCACCGTCCCGCGTGCGGACCTGGTCAAAGCCGTTGATCTGGTTCAGCGAATTGCCAAGGAGATTGATGCCAAATCCGTTGCGGTAACGGAAGCGATCGCCAAGGTCTCGCTAGTGGGGGTGGGGATGCGCTCTCATTCCGGCGTGGCCGCCAAGATGTTCGAGGTGTTGTCTCGAGAACGGATCAACATCATGATGATCAGCACCTCGGAAATCAAAATTTCCTGTGTGGTTGAGGAAAAATACATGGAGTTGGCGATGCGCGCCCTGCACTCGGCCTTCGGGCTGGATGTGGCGCGTGTCGGTGCCTGAAGGATCATCCGAAGCGGCCTGGTACTCGGCATCCTTCGCACGGTACACTGAGTCGCCAGCATGGAGTCACGAACATGGCCCGTTCGACGCGACCACGAACCCATCATGTGCAGCCTCTGAAGCTGGCAGAGGAGACCGCGAGGCCTCGTTCGAGTGTTGAGATTTACGACACGACGCTTCGGGACGGCGCCCAGTCAGAGGATGTCAGTTTCTCCGCCGACGACAAGGTGCTGGTCGCGCGGAAGCTGGATGAGCTGGGCGTGGATTTCATTGAAGGAGGCTGGCCCGGCGCCAATCCCAAGGACATCGAGTTCTTTCGCCAGATCAAAACCGTCCCGTTGAGCCACGCCACCGTCGTCGCCTTCGGGTCCACCAGGAAGGCCAGCAATTCCGTAAGGAAGGATCCGAACATTCAGGCTTTGTTGGCGGCAGAGACCAGCACGATCACGATATTCGGAAAAAGCTGGCCATTGCATGTGACTGACGCGCTTGGAATTTCCCTGTCGAAGAATTTGGAGCTGATCGGCGACTCGATCGAGCACTTGCGTTCGAAGGGGCGGCAGGTCTTCTACGATGCGGAGCATTTCTTCGACGGGTACAAGATGGATCCCGACTATGCCCTCGCCACTCTGCAGCGGGCGGTTGAGGCGGGAGCACAACGGATCATTCTCTGCGACACCAACGGCGGCACGATGCCCTGGGAGGTTCGGGACATGTGTCGCAGTGTCCGGCAAGCCCTCGATGTGCCCTTGGGTATCCATGCGCACAACGACTGCGAGATGGCGGTGGCGAATTCCATCATGGCCTTGGAGACCGGTGTGCGGCAGGTCCAGGGAACGATCAACGGCATCGGCGAGCGCTGCGGCAACGCCAACCTCTGTTCGATCCTGCCGAATCTGCAATTGAAGATGCGCCAGCCGGTGCTGGGGGAGCGCATGGCCCGACTGCGGGAGGTCTCGCATTTTGTCGCCGAAATCGCGAATCTGGTGCCGGACAAGCATCAACCCTATGTCGGAGATGCGGCCTTTGCCCACAAGGGCGGCGTGCATATCCATGCGGTGCAGAAGAATTCCGCCACCTACGAGCATGTGCGGCCGGATCGCGTGGGCAATCGACAACGGTTTCTGGTATCGGATTATGGAGGGCGGAGTGGGTTGCTCGCCAAAGCAGAAGCGTTTGGGATTGCATTGGATCGTGATCATGCGAAGGTGCATGAACTCGTCAGCATCCTCAAGGAGCGCGAGAATGCCGGGTATCAGTATGAGGGGGCGGAAGGATCGTTTGAATTGCTGGTTCGGACCGCGCTGGGGACACACCAGCCTTCCTTTCGATTGTTGGGATTCCGGGTCATTGTCGAGCAGAGCGAGGCTGATCAGGAGCCTCGGTCCGAGGCCACGGTCATGGTCCAAGTGGGACAGGAGATCGAACATACTGCGGCAATCGGCAAAGGGCCGGTCAATGCGCTGGATCATGCCTTGAGGAAAGCCCTTGAGAAGTTCTACCCGGAACTGAAAGAAGTACGTCTGTTGGACTACAAGGTTCGAGTCCTGACGGCAAGCCAGGGGACCGATGCCAAGGTGCGGGTGCTCATCGAGTCCGGAGATCACAAGGAAAAATGGGGCACTGTCGGGGTGTCAGAGAACATCATGGAGGCCAGTTGGCAGGCGCTCGCCGACGGGATTGAGTACAAACTGCTGCGGCGGGATCGAGTGTCCACCTGACTTTGGTTGAGCGAAGAGTCGAACTACAGCTTGACAGGCTCGATAACCTCGCGTAACTTATGCAAAATTCATCTCCGTCTTCTTGAGCTGCATTCCGCCCTGCGGATCACGTTCGTGTGAGACTATCCAGAACCGGCTGCCGGAGGTCGCATGAGAAAGTCCGACATCGCGAATGAGATCTTCAAACAGGTCGGCATCCCGAAGAATGATGCCGCCGACATTGTTGAGCTCATCCTGAATTTGCTGAAGTCGGTGCTTCAGAAAGGTGAATCTGTCAAGATCGCTGGTTTTGGAAACTTCATCGTACGAAGCAAGGGACCGCGGAAAGGACGGAATCCGCGTACTGGCGAAGAGATCGGCATTACGCCCCGTCGAGTCGTCACCTTCCGGCCTAGCCAAGTGTTCAAGAAATACGTGAACTCCTAGTGGAATTGAGTACGGCACTTCCATCGACACGCAGGACGTTGACGTCGGGCGGCCCAAGACTGGGCACAAAGGTCTTCTATAAAATCGGCGAGGTCAGCGAGATCGCGAAATTACCCGCATATGTGTTACGGTTCTGGGAGTCGGAGTTCACTTTTCTCAAGCCGAAGAAAAGCCGCGGGAATCAACGGTTGTATGAGCAACGAGATATTGAAACCATCCTCGAGATCAAGCGGATGTTGTACGAGGAAGGCCATACGATCGCCGGCGTCAATCGGTATTGGTCTCGGAGAGGACGACAAACCCCGGGCAAGCGGACGCCACGGGAAATCGCCACTCGATTAAAAGGCGATCTGCACGCCATCCTGCGATTGTTGGAGGCTCATTCCAAATCGGACGGAGGTCAGTCGGGAGCTTCCCGATGAAGTTGTGAGGGTGGAGCGGTACGATCATTGGTACATAGGGTCGGGGCGTAGCGCAGCCCGGTAGCGCACTCGCTTGGGGTGCGAGGGGTCGTGGGTTCAAATCCCGCCGCCCCGACCATTTTCTTGATCGGGAAGAGCAGAGGCAGGGCTGTCGAGGAAGCTGCCGCAGGCAGCTTTTTTTGTGCCTACGTCGGATGGACGGCGTATGATAACGGTCTTGGTCACGAACGATGATGGGATCGGATCAGCGGGGATCCACACGCTGGCTCGCAGACTCGCGCGTCTCGGCACTGTTTGGGTCATCGCCCCAGATCGAGAGCGCACTGCCGTGGGGCATGCGTTGACTCTGCACAAACCGCTTCGGTTGACGCCGGTCAAGCCCCGCTGGTTTGCGGTGAATGGAACGCCCACCGATTGTGTGAATCTCGCCGTAAAGCACCTCCTGCCTCGTGCACCCGCGCTGGTCGTCTCGGGCGTGAATCGCGGCGTGAACCTGGGAGACGATGTCACCTATTCCGGAACGGTCTCGGCAGCATTGGAAGGGGCGATTCTGGGCATTCCGTCGATCGCGGTGTCTCAGGACGGACGCGATCGGTTTTTCTTTGATGCGGCGGCCGACTATGCGCTCGTCGTGGCTAGGGCGGTGTTGCGGTACGGCCTACCGCCGGGTACGTTACTGAACGTCAACGTTCCGAATCTTCCGCGGACGAGGATCAAGGGCATCTGCGTGACCAGGCTGAGCCGCCGGCGGTTCGAGAATCCGATTATTGAGAAAACGGACCCGCGCGGGAAGAAGTATTATTGGATTGCGGGAACACGGATCACCTGGAGCCGACAGCAGGATTCGGATTATACGGCGCTCCGCCGCAGGCTGGTCTCCGTGACGCCGCTGCACCTGGATATGACGCACGAGGCGGCGCTCGAAGAGTTGCGGCGGTGGAGCCCCTTTTGCCGCTTGGGATCCTCGCTTGGATCGATGGCGGTCCGCGGCCGGACGCGCGTGAGGAGACGATGATCGGACAACTGATTGAAGCGGTGATTGCGGAGTTGAGTCGCTTCATTATTGCGACAATCTCCGCGTTGGGATATGCCGGCATCGTCGTGACGATGGCGATCGAAAGTGCCTGCATCCCCCTGCCCAGCGAGATTATCATGCCGTTCGCCGGGTATCTGGTGCTGGACGGCCGGTTTTCGCTCTGGGGTGTGACACTGGCCGGGACGATCGGGAACGTGATCGGCTCGGCGCTGGCCTACTATGTCGGCTTGCTCGGTGGGCGCCCCATTGTGGAACGGTATGGTCGATATGCCTTGATTCGAGCGCAAGACCTCGATCAGGCGGACCGGTGGTTTGCCAAGTACGGGGAGGCGGCGGTGCTGATCAGCCGGATGCTGCCGGTGATCAGGACGTTTATCTCTCTGCCCGCGGGGATCGCACGAATGCCATTTTGGCGTTTCGCGGTGTTCACGTTCATCGGGGCGCTGCCCTGGTGTCTCCTGTTGGCGTACATCGGAATTGCGATGGGCGAGCACTGGGCGGACCTGCGCGCGCATTTTCATTACCTCGACGTTGTCATCGGCGTCTGTTTGGCGATTGCCGCCGGATATTTTCTCTGGTCCCACTGGCCCACCCGTGGGCAAAATGCGGGCGCAAACCCGCCGTCATGCTGAAGCTCTACAATACGCTAAGAGGTCGGAAAGAAGTCTTTGAACCCCTTGTTTCGGGGATCGTGCGGCTATACGTCTGCGGCGTGACGGTCTACGACTACTGCCATGTGGGCCACGCGCGCAGCGCCCTGGTGTTCGATGTGTTGAGGCGATACTTGGAGTACACGGGCCTGTCGGTCGAGTTCGTCAAAAACTTTACCGACGTGGACGACAAGATCATCAAACGGGCGAATGAACAGGGAGTGAGTTGCGACGCCGTGACGGCCAAGTATATTGCGGCCTATTATGAGGATATGAGACGCCTCGGAATTCGACGGGCGTGGAGAGAGCCGAAAGCGACAGAGCACATGGCCGATATCATTGCCTTGGTCGAGACGCTGGTGGCGAAAGGCCTCGCCTACCGGGTGAATGGAGATGTGTATTTCTCGGTGGAACGCTATCCGGACTATGGCCGACTGTCCAAACGAAAGCTCGCCGATCTACAGGCCGGCGCCCGTGTCGAGGTTGACGAGCGAAAACGCCATCCGATGGACTTTGCCTTGTGGAAAAGCAGCAAGCCCAGGGAGCCGTGGTGGGAGAGTCCGTGGGGGCCCGGGCGCCCCGGATGGCACATCGAGTGTTCCGCCATGTCGATGAAACATTTGGGAGCTACGTTCGATATTCACGGAGGAGGGATGGATCTCATCTTTCCGCACCATGAAAACGAAATGGCCCAATCGAGCGGATCGACAGGGCAGGAATTCGCTCGCTACTGGGTCCATAATGGGTTTGTGCAGATCAACCAGGAAAAGATGTCCAAGTCGCTGGGCAACTTCTTCACGATCCGAGAGATTTTTGAGAAGTTCGAATGGCCAGAAGAGATGACGGGGGAGATATTGCGCTATTTCCTACTGGCGACCCATTATCGCAGCCCTCTGGATTTTTCCGACCAGGGGTTGGCCGAAGCCAAACATGCCTTAGATGGATTTTATGATTTGTTTCATCGGTTGGACGAGGTGGATGGGAGAAAGGGACCAGGCGACACGTCGCTGCGTACCGTATTGGAGCAGACCCGCGTTGGTTTCTCCCGTGCGATGGACGATGACCTCAACACGCCCATGGCGCTGGCCGAGATGCAGAAACTCCGCAACGATGTGAACAAGCTGGTGGCTGAGGGCCTCTCGGTTGAGGACCGGCAGGCGGCGCGGCTGGAATTTAGGCGGCTCGGCGATGTCCTAGGTTTGTTTCAACTGGACCGGTGGCAGTTCAAGCCTCAACTCAAGGTCAATGTCGGCGAGAGCTTGACCGAGACCGACGTTTCGTCTGCTTTACTCGCCGACCGCGAGGTCCAGCAGCGGATCGATGATCGAAATGAGGCCAGGCGCCGCAGGGATTTCAAGAAGGCCGATGAGATCAGACGACAGCTCGCCGCACAGGGCATTACGATCGAGGACCGGCCCGATGGCACAAGCCGCTGGAAGCGCTGACCGGCCCGATGTCATTTTTGGCCTCCATGCTGTGAAGGAGGCGCTTCGCGCCGGCCGCCCGCTTATTCGTCTTCAAGTCATCAGTTTGCACGGCCAGTTCCAGGAACTGGTTCATATCGCGCGTATACGACACATTCCGGTTCATGTCGAACCGAAGGCGGCGTTGGATCGATTGGCGGTCGGCGGCCGCCACCAAGGGGTCGTGGCCTCTGTTGCCGCCAGGGCTTATGCGGAACCTGGTGATCTCCTCGCCGTCGCCGAGGTACGGCGGGAACCGGCATTCATCGTGGTGCTCGACGGCATTCAGGACCCGCAGAATTTCGGCGCCATCCTGCGAAGCGCCGAGGCGGCGGGAGTGCACGGGGTCGTCATTCCGGATCGGCGGGCGGTCGGGGTTACGGGAGCTGTGGAGAAGGCGTCAGCAGGTGCGGTTGAGCACCTCAAGGTCGCACACGCGACGAACATCAGCCGCCTGCTCACGGGCTTCAAGGAAGTGGGGCTCTGGGTCTACGGATTGGATCGCTCCGGCGACAGGAACTATACCGAGCCGGACTATCGTGGGCCGGTAGCGCTGGTGATCGGTGGAGAAGGAATCGGTATCCGCAAGCACGTGCTCGAGCACTGCGACGAACGGGTGCGAATTCCGATGCTGGGTCGGGTCAACTCGTTGAACGCCTCCGCAGCCGCGGCGTTGGCCTGCTTCGAGGTCGTACGGCAACGAATGGCGGGCCACCTCTCCGATGGAGCCTAACGCACTTTGATCATCCCGTCTTGGATCGCGGCCTTGATAAGTTGGGCCGTGTTGGAGACACGAATCTTCTTCATCATGTTCGCCCGGTGGGCTTCAACCGTCTTGACGCTGATGCGCAGCCGCTGCGCGATCTCTTTGTTCTTAAAGCCGGACCAAATGAGTTGAAGGATTTCCATTTCCCGGCTGGTCAACGCTTCCGGCCTCTTTTTCCGCGGGGGTAAACTCACGGCGCTGGTGATGCGTTTGGGTTTGGATCTGCCGCTCGCAGATTGGGCCATAATCAGGTCTCCTTAAGAATGGTCCTGTGGGTGTTAGGTCTGTAGGGCAAACGATGACAGAATGGAAGTATTTCAGATTCTGGCGATGAATTTCAATCCCTTGGATACAATAATTGATGGATGAACGGAAAGTGGCGATTCGATGGATCCATAGTGGGATAGAACGATGGCCCCGCTACTAATAGTAGTCTTTGTCCTCGGACTGTTGGTCGGCAGTTTTCTCAATGTGTGTATTTACCGATTGCCCCGTCATGAATCGATTATCTGGCCCGCTTCGCACTGTCCGGCCTGCTCACAGCCAATCGCGGCCTATGACAACATCCCGATTCTGGGATTCCTCTGGCTGGGTGGACGATGCCGCCGATGCCGGCATCGGATCTCTTGGCAGTATCCGATGGTGGAATTGGCCAACGGCCTCGGGTACCTGATCATCGTTTGGCAATTCGGTTGGACGCCGGTCGCAGCCGTCTATGCGGCCCTTTTCTCCTCGCTGATCGTCGTGACCGGCACCGATCTCTCACACACCATCATCCCTGACGCGGTTACTTTGCCCGGGATCCTGATCGGACTGGTCAGCGCCGCCAGCGTGTTACCCGTCGGCTTGATCAATAGTCTGCTCGGAGTCTTGGTAGGCGGGGGAGTGTTGTGGATGCTTGCCTGGGTTAGTCCCTATCTGTTCGGCAAGGAAGGGATGGGGGGAGGGGATATCAAGCTGCTGGCCATGGTCGGCGCTTTTTTGGGCTGGCGTCCGGTGTTGCTGACAATGATGATTGGGGCATTGGCTGGGTCTGTTGTCGGGCTCAGCCTCATTGGCCTCAAGGTCCTCGCACGAGATCAATATATTCCGTTCGGACCATTTCTGGCTCTCGGAGCTCTTGTCTCGCTCTTCTTCCATGAACAGCTCTTCGACTGGTATTGGGGGTTGCTCGGTCCCTTACCATGATCCCCCTCCTTTCGAGTAGCTGTATCTGTTTGTCTCAGCACTGTATCCATTCTGCTCTCCCTTTCGTCATCGCGCCTTGCGATAGGCGCCCTGATCCTCCGTTGATATGTGCGGACCGGCCTTCGGCTTGACGGCATTTCAGCGCATTTCACCACACTTAGGTAGCCAATCCGTCGAGACGTCAATCGGGAACCTCGATGCCGCTGCTTAGGCACGGCTCTTGGAATACCTGCGAGCCGGCTTCCAGAGCCGATTTGACGGGTTCGAGATTCAAGAGGGAGGAGAGGCGATGAATCAGAATGGATACAGCCTGCTGGAACTGATCATGGTGATGACCGTGACGGCTGTATCCGTTGCGTTGGCTGTTCCCGATGTGGCCGCCATGGTGGCGCGATATCGGGAACAGGCGGTGGTCACCGAGCTGGCAGGAGAACTTCGGACGGCGCGACTCATGGCTATGACCCAAGCCAGCCGCATCCGTGCCGTGATTAGTGGCGACGGAGGATCGATGAGCCTGGAGCGAGAGGGTGAACCGCTCGTTCCGATGAGGCGATTCGATCTACGAGATCGCGGAGTGTCGATTGATGGAGCCACCCAGGGCGTCGTGGTGTGGTTTCATCCAAGCGGGCGTACCGCCAGTGCCGTCACGCTCACGATTCGTGGAGATTCAGGAAGGGTGTGGCGGTTGACGGTGTCGATGAGGGGGAGGATCACGGTCCAATGAGATCGAAGGGAGCCTTTGCAGGAGATAGACAGAGGCGATGGTCTCGGTGCGCGGAGGAAGGCATCAGCTTGGTCGAAGTGATGGTCGCGATGATGATTCTGACGATGGCGATGATGGGAAGCCTTAGCCTGTTCGAGTGGGCGGAGGGCGGAATGCGTCAGGGAGAAACAGCCATGCGGGCGTTGGCCTTGGCAGAGTCGAAACTGGAAAGAAAGCGGGTGGTTCCTTGGGAGCGATTGTTGGCAGAGGACCTGGATGCCGATGGGCAGTACGAAACGTCGATGCGGGATGACGGCCTGAACGGAGATGTAACCGCCGGCGACGGAGTCTACACCGTGCGAGCCCTTCATGGCCCTGTCGAACTGATATGGACGGTGCAACCGGCGCAACCGAGGAATCCCTCAGCGAGCGCGTACGTCGTGATTCTAGTGACGGCACGGTATCGGATCATGCGAGATCGATGGCGCGAGATTGAAGTGGGGACCGTTCGATCCAATCCCCGCTATGTCGGTGCATCCTAAAGTCCTTTTGAGCATGGAGCGTCATGACACAGCCAATGAACCCCCTTCAGAACCACGACGGAGCATCCTTGATCGAGCTGCTAATCGCAGTGACGACGGGACTTGTCGTGATGTCGGCTGTCTTCGAAACTCTGAGTGTCTTGGATCGACGCTTTCGATCTCAACAAACCGCTATGGCTGCGACCCAGAATATCCGATCAGGGCTTGAGGTCTGGGAGAGCGAAGTGCGGATGGCCAAAGGAACCGGCCAATTGGGAGGACCGGCCCTTCAGGCCATGGACCCAGCCTCATTCGAATTCACCGCCAATCTCAACGGACTGGCGTCTAGCCTGGGGTCCGCAGCCCTGCCAGGGCAAACCGAGCTGAGCGTGGAGGATGCCCGTGACTGGCCCTCTGGCAAACACGTCGTACTTTGCGCGCATACACGATGTACAGACAATCGGTTGGCTCGTGACGGGCAGCGCAATCGTATCGTCCTAGCCCAACCGCTGACGGAAGCCTTCCCCGCTGGAACTGAGATCAGCGTTCTGAACCGTGTGCGATATTATGTCTCGCCAGACCAGGCCGGAAGCGTGCGGTTGATGCGCATGGTGGATGGCGGGGCCAATGCGCTGATCGGCAATCTGAAGGCCGTACGGTTCTACTACTTGTCGTGCAGCGGAGCGCCGACGATTGATTCAGCATCGGTTGTGCTCGTCCGTATTGAAGCTGAATCTGCCGTCAGTCAGCTCAAGGTGACCAAAGACATTGCGATCCGATCTCAACTATGACATCGCCTCGAAAGGAGCACCAGTAACATGCGGACAGAGACACGACCGGATGGGACTCATCGAAGTAGTGAGCAAGGGATGGCCATGGTGACGTCCCTCTTTCTCGTGTTGGCGTTGGCCCTGCTGGGGTTGACGTCCGTGCACCTGGTCGGTCAGGAGTTGCAGGCCTCCTCAGCTGTGCGGGATCAGGCGGCATTGCTCCATCTTGCCGAAGCGGGGGCGGACTTGATCGTGGCGCGGATTCATGCGTCGGGAGGAACTGGGCCAGATCCTGTGTCAGGGGCTCTCGCCAGACGGAATACGACGCCAGCGCGCGGTCCCTCGTATTTTGATGCTCTAGGACGGTCCCAATTCATAGGGACGGCCGACCACCCTGATCTGCTTCTCGACGCCGCTGATCCACAGCACGATGCGTGGTTGAACGATGCTGCTTTTGGAAGAGATCCTTCACTGCGGTCGCTTGGCCGAATCCTTCGTCTTAAACTGTATGGTCCGCTCCGGCCAGGTTTGGTCTGTACCGTCGAGGTGACTGCGGCGAAGTCTCGCGAGCGTCCCGTGCCGAGTAGTACCGTGCAGATTCAGCTCGGCGCGGTAGAAATTCCACCCCTCCGAGCGGGCGCTCAGGTGGCAGAGATTGCCTCGAGTTCCAATCCACAATTGCCGCTGCTGGTCCACTGGGGTGATCTCAATGTTCGAGGGGCCGCGTGGATCGGATCAATCGATGAGATTCCTCAGAAGACGATTCTCGCTCCGCTCTCGGGACAATCCTATGCTGAGATGAGAACACCTGAGGATCGCTGGCATGAGATGAAAATCGGGGGCACCCTGCTGTCCGCTCGTCCCTCGGTTCGCGGTGCCACGCTGCCGGCGAATGTCTATCAACGACAGGAGCCGATCCCTGGGATCGCAATCGATCAGTGGGGCTATGAGGAGCTTAAGCAGGTCGCGAAGACTTTCGGCGTCTATTATGGGGTGGATCGTGAAGGACTCCTCTATCCAGGAGGGGCGATCGAATCGGGGCAGGGCTTAACGATCGATCAGGTCATGGGCTCAGACTTTGTCGGAGATCATAAGGGACTGGTGTTTGTAGACACCTTGGATCAACAAGCTCCTCGGACCGACAACCTCCCGACTTTCATTGCGACCACGCCCTACGCGGAAGGCATATTCATTATTCATGGACATCTTCAGGTGAAACCGACGGGATCGGGGAAGTCAATACCAGCGTTGTCTCCCCCTGCAGCGGGACAAGCGGCCCTCGTGACTCGCGCTCCTGCGCAGCTTGGAGGAATCAACCTAAATGGCGTGCTCTACACGACGGGAAATCTGCTTGTCCAAGCGAGTGCGAAGATATACGGAGCTGTGGTTGTTCAAGGGACGGTGAAAGCCGATGAATCCCCAGGCAACACGTTGGAGGTATGGTACAACCACGAATTGCGACAGGGATTTTATCGGGGGATACCTGTCCTTCATGCGGCGCCCGGCACATGGAAGACCCTCTGACGTGAGAAAGAGATGCGATTGCAACTACCCTTGATGGCCATGATGGGAGCGGCATGAACACACGACCTGAAAGACAGGTGGAGTTGGAGGGCGGTGGTGATGCGCTAAGCGCACCACCACCGCAAGCAACCCTAGGCGGTGACGTCGATACGCTGGTTCAATCGGGAAACGGTCGACCTCCGAATCGGTGTGTTGCGGGGGACATGGTCTCGCGACAAACGTTGTTGTCCGCCATAGCACAAGCTTCCACCAAAGGTGTGGGCATTGAGGAGGTACTTGGCGCAGATTTTCTCCTGGCTGAAGTCGGACCCGTACTCAGTGAATTCTATGGGTGCCCATTTGTCAGCTTCGACACGAGGCATGTTATCGCTCCGGAGCTCCTTAGAAATCTAAAATTGGACTATCTGCGTCGACACCACTGGGTCCCCATACGCAAGGAAGGGAACGTTGTGCAGGTAGCGATGGATAACCCGGCTGACCTGAGGCGAATCCTGGACATCCGATACGCTTTCCCTGGGTGTACGGTCCAACCGGCCGTTGCGTTACGCCGCGATATTGAACGCGTCCTCGACCGTCTGACCGGGCAAGGGATGGAACAATCGATCCCCGATATTCTTAGTCAGCTCGTCAGGGAGATTGATCGGGAGAAGAAGGCCGACTCCGGTTGCGATGCGGTTGATGAAAATAGCTCGGCCATCGTCCGGCTAACCAACCAAATTATTGCTGAAGCCCATCGGATGGGGGCATCCGACATTCATCTCGAACCGTACGGTGATCGAAAAGAAGCGGTGGTCCGCTTTCGAGTGGAGGGTACCTGCGCAACATTCATGAGGATTCCTGCGGCATATCGTCGGGCCGTTGTGTCGCGGATTAAGATCATGGCCAACCTTGATATCGCCGAGCGACGAAAACCCCAAGATGGAAAGATTCGGATCAAAATCGGATCCGGAGATGAAATCGAATTACGGGTTGCCACTTTGCCGACGACCTCCGGTAACGAAGACGTTGTGATGCGAATTCTGACTTCAAAAAGTCCCCTTCCGCTTTCTAGAATGGATCTCCCGGACCAGATGATCTCGTCCCTGAAGCAGGTCGTCGAGAAGCCTTATGGGATCGTGCTGTGTGTCGGACCAACCGGATCAGGGAAAACTACGACGCTCCACGCGCTACTGGCGCAGATCAACACGGATCAGCGCAAGATCTGGACGGTCGAGGATCCTGTCGAAATTACGCAGGAAGGGCTCAGGCAACTCCAGGTTCAACCCAAGATTGGGCTAACGTTTGCTACGGCACTGCGCGCATTCCTAAGGGCTGATCCAGATGTCATCATGGTGGGAGAGATGAGGGACAAGGAGACGGCGGATATCGCAATAGAAGCCTCGCTCACGGGCCATCTGGTGCTCAGTACATTGCACACGAACAGTGCGGTAGAAACCGTCTCTCGTATTCTCGACATGGGGTGCGATTCGTTCAATTTCGCCGATGCAGTTCTGGCTATTTTGGCCAAACGCCTCTGCAAACGATTGTGCCTATCTTGTAAGGAAATGTATGAGCCTACAGGTGAAGAACTGCGAACATTAGCCCACGCATACGGCATGGAAGCGTGGACTCGTCGGCTGGAACAGCAAGGGAGAGCCGTGTCGATGTTGTGGCAGCCTCGAGGGTGCGATGAGTGTAACGGGACCGGTTTCAAGGGACGAGTAGGTCTATACGAGCTTATGCTGGGGTCGGATACAATGAAACGGCTCATCCAATCGCATGCACGAACGCATGAGTTGCGTCAATGCGCGGAAGCTGAGGGTATGGTCAGTCTTGTGCAGGACGGAATCGAGAAGATCCTACTCGGAGATACGACCCTGCAAGAGGTCAAGAAGGTAGCGATAAGGTAGTGCGACGCGCGAATCGCATCGACGACTGATCGGTTCAGGTGAACAAGGGTGGGCCATGGCCACGGGCCTACCTCAACCAGTTCTCATTCGTTTGTAGTCTTTCCTCCTACACGCAAGGTCCTTCCTCGTGCGGCATGTGAACTCATCTGGCTGTCGTATGGCGGCCGGAACCCCGATCTTTTGGACAGGTGCTATGCTTCCCTAGGAAGGAAGTCCTGCCTGAGTAGAGCGGATATAGGACTGCCCCTTCCTTCTTAGTACTGTGGGAGCATGGAGGGTTGTACAAATTCTGTCAGATTGCGTGCCGAGAAATGGCCGAGCGGGATCATGACTGACAGTACAGAACCAAGCACAAACAATGAGTTGAGAAGCCCAGGTAAGGCCTTCCCGTATGGGCATACGCCTTGCCAATCATGTGAGAGGCATGGTCGGACCATGAGGTGCCAGTCCATGAACAAATCCACGGCGCGTACCAAGCAAGCAGGCTTTACACTAGTCGAACTAGTCACGGTCACTGCTATTGTCGGTATCCTGACGGGGTTAGCCGTGCCAGCCTACAACCAGTGGATAGCGAGGTTTCAACTTAAGCAGGCCGTAGCGGATATTCAGAGTCAGCTGACCCATGCCCGATGGATCGCGATGAATCGCAATGCCACTGTTCGTGTAGCCTTGGCCACGGTATCAGGCAAGGTCCAACTGAACGTGACGGATGTGACGGGGACTCAGCAACTGGTCCCTCCATCCACGATGATGGGAACTATCAATGGTGTTGCAGGGGGACCCGTTCAGTTTTCCTCCATGGGAATGCTGGCGAATGGGACGAGTGCGCTTATCCAGGTATCCAATACAAAAAGCCAAACCTATTCGGTGTGGGTCAATGCTGGTGGCAAGGCTACATGGTGTCCCAAGAGTACGTGCCCGTGAGCATAAGGAATGGAGAGGGGCGGTCAATGCGTCTCGATGAAGCCGGGTTTACGTTGATCGAGGGCATGCTTGCTGCTGTGGTTCTGGCGATTGGGCTCCTCGCGCTCTCGGGAATGCAAGCCATTTCTTTGGGAACCAATGTGGATGCAAACGAACTCACAAGGGCAACGACGCTGGCTTCGGACATGATCGAACGAATCCAGTTCAACAGGTTTAACGTGGCGGCATACCACGGAATTGACACAGCAGCCTCGACTCCCTGTGCGCAGAGCGCGACGGCCCAACCAATGGCGCGTGGCGATTGTCTGCAATGGCAGACGATGCTGAATAACTCAGGGCTGACGGGGATGACCGGGACTGTCGTGCTGGCCCCGATTCCTCCTGCCACAGACCCATTGAATCTCAACCGGACGACGGTGCAGGTGAGCGTGCGATGGACCGGTGGCATGGCGACATCAACGGGGCAAGGATTGGGAAAACTCAGCCGGCCCAAAACAGTCACGATGACGACCGTGGTAGCACGAGAATAATACAGGTGAACGTGCGACGCATGGAGTCTCTCAATTTCGGTCCCGGTAACCAGTGCGGCATGACGCTGGTCGAGCTTGTTGTTGCGATTCTCATCAGCATCGTCATTCTTGCTGCGGGGTTTACGGCGCTGGTTACAACGGAGAAGGCATCACGTGCGAATGGTCAGACGGTGGATACGCAGCAAAACGCCAGGATTGCAATGGATCTGATCGCCCGAGATATCAGAGGAGCAGGGATGGGGATGATCGGGGGCATCGGAGCATGTCCCACAGCAGTGGTCCCTGCGGATCAGACTCCCGCCGGGGCAGACTCGGGGTCGGATACTATCTCCCTCGTCACTCCGACCGGCAGCGGTACTTGGACATTGTCCGGAGCCGTCGGAGCTAGCGGAGCCGGTTTCAGTCAGCTTGTGCTTTCAGGCGGAGCGGGCGGGGCTGTGGCCAATATGCAATCGATGGGGATGGGAACCGGTTCGGTATTGAACATTGGAGGGGCCGTGAGCGGAACTGTCTCAGCGTTGGATGTCAATGCTGGTACTATCAATTTGAGTAATTTAGTGCCACCGCCGGCAACTTTTCCCAGCGGGACGTCTGTCTATTTGCTGCAGTGCGTTACGTATTCGATCGGTACAACGGCTGCAGCCTGTGGTGGGGGAGCGAGCCCGTGCCTCCTGCGAGGCGGCATCCCGGTCGTCGATGGGATCGAGAACATCCAATTTGCCTATGGGTGCGACGGATGCGTGGGGGCAATTAACGGCGGAGTGCCCGATGGAGTGATTGACGATCAGAACGGCAACAACAGTTTTGACCAGGCGGATTTCCTGACCAACAGCCTATGGGCGACGGGAGCGGCCACCATCAAGCTCGTTCAAATCTCTATCGTGGCACGACAATTGGGGGGTGAGCAAGGGTTTGGCGAAGGGCCACAAGCCGGAGTCTCTTCCCCTCCAACTTTACAAGTGAGCGACCACGCGATGAACCTTGCAGGCACGCAGCAGTTTCGAAGGCGTCTTTTGACGCGAACCATTGAGCTACGCAACGCTCGACTCTGAGTAGTTGTTGTTGAGGAAACGATGAATCGATCTCGCATCGGACTCCCGCCAGTCGTCACCGTTCTCGGTAGGCAGAACGGCGTGGCGTTCTTGACGGTCATGATGTTGCTGTTGATCCTGACCGTGCTTGGAATTGCAGCGATCACGGTGACGGGATTCGAAAATCGGGTTGCCGGACTGTCACGGAATGCCGAAGCGGCGAACACCGCGATCGAGTCCTGCATCCAGACCGCCGTCAATGTCATCCAGCAGACGATTGATCAGGCAGATGTGCCGGGCACCTTGGTTCCCGATCCGGTGCCGACCACAGCAATGCGCGCCCAGCTAACGCAGGAAATACTCGGGCAGTCCGACAACAATCTCGATGCCCCGACCACCGGCTCCGCCAATCTTGTCCAGTCGGTTGGTGGCTATACAGTCAATGGAGATATCGATCGGCTCTATATCCGCGCACCTGGTGGTGGCGCGTTACAGTTTGCAGCTGGCTATGAGGGTATGGGGGCTGGCGCGGCCGGTGGAGGTGTCGAAATCCTCTATAGCATCGCCTGTGCAACGACCCATGCGGTGACGGGAACCACAGTCAGGACCAGCGCGGTTTACGCCTGTACGGCAACGGGTGAGAGTTGCCAGAGAAAGATCTAGGAGGCTCTGTCATGAGACACACATCTGAGCCTGAAGCTGTTCGCGAGTCATGCACAGATCACCTTCGACCGTGCTGGAATGTATGCCTGTTGACTCGCGTGCTCATGGTGGTCTTCCTGTGCAGTCTGCTTGGCGCCTCCCTGCACAAAGAGACTGCTTTTGGAAGTGAGGAGCGAGATCCCTACCAGGGTTTTATGGATGGAATCGTGACGGCGGTGCGGGACAAATCCCTCTACATCAATGAACGGCCGTTTGCGGTCAAGAGCGGAGTCGAAGTGAAGGATCAATACGGACAGCGGGTTGAGTACCAGCAGATCGAAGCTGGAGACCACATCAGATATCTGGTCCAAGATGGGATGGTCATCAAGATTA
Source organism: Nitrospiraceae bacterium (assembly GCA_050246315.1). Taxonomy (GTDB): domain Bacteria; phylum Nitrospirota; class Nitrospiria; order Nitrospirales; family Nitrospiraceae; genus Nitrospira_G. The sequence continues at coordinate 58,692 of JBFWWG010000011.1, forward strand.
TCGTCATCCATCCCAGTTGATGCGTTATCAGACGATAGGCTAATTCAGGAGGGGATCACGATGAAACGCCGGAAGTTCGCGACACGTGTGAGTGCTGCCCTTCTGTCCGTCCTCGCCTTCTCGGCCTCGCCGCAGGCTAGCGCTCAATCCATGGGTGACTACACTTCGGTGCCAGCCTTCGTCTCAGACGCGCTCCCGCCGAACGTGCTGATGCTCATGGATAATTCGGGGAGTATGAACGAATCGGCCTATCACCAATTTGGTGAAGCCTATGATCCCGCGAAGTCCTATTATGGCTACTTCGATCCGTCGACGTGTTACAACTATGCCTCCTCGAGATTCAACGCGGGCGCCAATCGAGCCGCCGGTAATCCCCGATGTAGTAACCCAGATCCGTGGGACGGCAATTTCCTCAACTATATCGCGACAACTCGGTTCGAGATTATCAAGTGGGTCATGATAGGAGGAAAGTGTTCGCCTCGCCTAGCGGATGGAACCTGTTACCCCAGTGGTCAGCTCGTTGCTGAAACGCTTGAGTCCGTGACCAGTATAGATAATGTCGCCGCGGATGGCATTGCCCCATATACGGGGGCGAAGTGTTTCTCGCGGGATGCCGATCAACTCAAGGTCTATAACGTCGGCTGCGGGAGCGGTACGAATACGTTCAATCTCTATCGCCAAATCACCTCCGAACCCACCGGGGTGCTCCAGCAAGTGGGTGGTGACAAAGCACGATTTGGGCTAATGGTTTTCAATAAACAGACCGGAAGCGGATCGGTGCAAGGCGGTGATGTCATAAGGCCGATCGGCGGGACCATGTCGGAGATGGTGAAGGCGATCAACAGTCACAATGCAACCCAGTGGACGCCGCTGGGCGAATCGCTTTATGAGGCGACACGGTACTTTGCACAGATTAAGCCGGCCTACGCCAACTCGAACTATTCCTACTCCAGTCAAAGCGATGACCCATACTATTACCGATCCCCCTGGGTCTCCACCGATCAGTATGTGAAGTGCTGCAAGAGTTTTGTGATCATCTTTACCGATGGACAACCAACCCAGGATTTGGCCGTGCCCTCGACCGTATATGACCATGCTCATTCCACCGGGGCACATGCTCTCATCAACGTGAATGGTTCAGGTCACTGTAATACATCAGCCGGATGTACCGTGCCACATTCCTCAGCTCCCCACATTAGCCACGGTGGAGGCCTAACGGACCACAGCGCTGGAGCGACTCAAGTCGATCACCACGACAACTGCTCTTCCTACTACGGGGGGCAGAATGCAGATGCGTGTGTCAGTAACGGCTCCCACTACCTCGACGATGTGGCCTATTGGGCTCACACGACGGATCTACGACCTTGTAACGGTGTGGCCAACGGGGCGATTGCAGGCATTAATGAAACGGGAAAATGTTTAGAGGGAAATCAGAATCTGATTGTCTACACATTCTATGCTTTTGGAGCCGGAGCCAACATTCTCATGGATGCCGCGAAATTCGGCGGATTTGAGGATCGAAACAACAACAATGTGTTTGATGCAGGAGTCGATGTCTTCGATCGCGTAAATAATTACACCGGCGCTGCTGGGGCAGACGGGTTGCCAGACACGTACTTCGAGTCCTATAACGCCGACGACATGAGGGACAAGATGGTCGCCACGATCAACAGTATCTTGGCTCGGAGTGCGTCGGGGACATCGGCTTCTGTTCTGGCCAATTCCTCAACCGGTGAAGGATCACTCTATCAAGCCTACTTCTTCCCCAAGTCGATCGAGAATCCCAATGTCACTTGGGTGGGGTACACCCATGGTTTGTGGGTCGATAGTTTTGGGAATGTTCGTGAAGATACGGTCCATGATGGCAAGCTGATCTATAACCAGGATTACATCATCAAGCCCTACTATGACGCGAATAATGGAAAGGTGAAGGCGGATCGTTATGTTGATAGCGACAACGACGGCAAGGCGAATTCGCTGGTGGATACGGTTGATCTTGAGTTGGTGAATAGTATTTGGGAAGCTGGCCGGCGACTGGCGCTGAAAGCTCATACGAGTCGTCGCATCCTCACATGGATCGATAAGAACGGCGATGGCATTGTCGACAGTGGGCAAGATAACGGTATTCACACCGATATCACGGCTGGCGAAGTCATACCCTTTGGGACCAACGCGGCCAATAAAACTGAGCTGAAAAAATACATGAGAGGGGAGAATTCTCCATCGGTCTATACGTCCGACAATCTCATCGATTTCATCTTGGGGTGTGATCCTGTAACCTGTACGGCGCAAGCGGGCCTTCGGGAACGGCGTTTGTCTGTGAAGGACGATTCTAATGCGACCGTGACCAAGGTCTGGAAATATGGGGATCCGATTAACTCAACGCCGACGGTGGTAGCGGCACCAAGAGAGCGATACGACGTGATTTATGGCGATGGCACCTATGTCGAGTTTTTTAAGCAGTATCGAACCAGGCGCCAGATGATCTATGTCGGCGCCAACGATGGGATGCTGCACGCCTTCGATGGTGGTTTCTACCATCGATCAGATGGGTCGCATCATGGCTGCTTTACGGCAAATCTTAGCGACATGTGCGTCACCCAAACGACCACACCGACGCAACTCGGCGAGGAGAAGTGGGCCTTCATTCCCTATCAACTGTTGCCCCACCTCAAATGGTTGGCGCAGGGAGACTACTCGCATGTCTACTATGTTGATCTGAAGCCGAAAATTACCGACGCCCGTATTTTTGCCGCTGATGCCGACCATCCTCAAGGCTGGGGAACTATCCTCATCGGTGGGTTGCGGATGGGTGGTAGTTGTAACTGTGCGGCCGGGCAAAAGGGGCGGAAGATGAGTGTGACCGAAGATTTTACTGGTTCGGGTACTACGACCAGAGATTTTTACAGCGCCTATTTTGTGCTGGATATCACCAATCCGGAAAAGGACCCCAAACTGCTCTGGTCTTTTTCTACGTCGGATCTCGGTATGACCACAAGTTACCCGACCGTGGTCAGAGTAAAACCGAGTGGGGGAAGTAAGGCGGACAACACGAATGCCAAATGGTTTGTCGTGTTCGGATCCGGGCCGAATGGCGACCCGTCATCCGGCAAACCGTCTGTTTATGAAGGAGGAGTCAGTCAGAAGGGTAAGATGTGGGCGGTGAATCTAGCTACAGGTCCCACATCCGGGAACGTGGTGTCTTTCAATGTGAACAGTGCCAATTCACCTCAGAAAGAGTTCTTCGGGGACTTGATCTCGATGGATCGGGATCTCGACTATCGTGGCGATGTTGTATACGGTGGGACAGTCATGGATGATGGATCTGCACCGTGGCGTGGCAAGTTGTACCGATTGACAACAGGAGATGTCTCTGCCTCGCCCACTCCTGTGGCATTTGGGTTGAACACGGATCCTACGAAGTGGGGCAAACTGCAGGAGCCGACTGAAGTCATCGATACATTCGTGCTCGACGGCACGACGCCTGTGACGAAGGAAACCGGTCCGATAGTGGCTGCTCCGACAGTCACGCTGGATGATGCAAACAAAGTGTGGGTCTTCTTTGGAACGGGCCGGTATCACAGTGCTTCAGATAAGACCGATACCAGCACCCAGTATTTCTTTGGCATCAAGGATTCTGCCCTCAGTTACGACTGCGCACAGTCCACCACGACCAATTGTCAGGACAATGATCTGGTAAATGTCAGCGGCGCCAGCATCTGTACGACCTGTGCGGCCAACGGCAATGTCACGGGCGTTACAGCGACGATTGGCGCCGGATCCGTGACCGTTACCGATTTCGACAATTCCACGTCCAATACGTCATTAGCGCAGTTGGTCAAGAATAAAGACGGCTGGGTGACGACTATGCCGGACAGTCGAGAACGGGTGCTTGTGGCACCGGCGTTGCTGGGCGGTGTTGTCTTCTTTCCGAGCTTCACGCCGGTGAATGATATCTGTGCCGGAATCGGGACTTCACAACTCTATGGGCTGTTCTATAAGACGGGTACGGCTCACAAAGACCCGATTCTCGGGGTGACCACCTCGGCGGGGAATAATTATGCAGATCGGCGTGTCAGTATGGGTGAAGGGATGATGTCTCAGGCTGCGATCCACATCGGAGGACAGGGGGGCGGTGCATCCGGTGCCTCAAGCGGGACCGGGTGTCAGGGGAGAGTCTCCGTTATCATGCAATCCAGCATGGGTGCGCTCAGCGGCCGCTGCACCATGCCGGTGAGTCCCGTGTACAGCCGCTATGTTTCTTGGGTGAACAATCGAGACTAAGATGCCGACTCCGGTCATCTCACGAGGGCGCTGGACTCCAGAGACGGCACCCTCACGCCAGCCGCAATTCGTCAAACTCCCGGAAGACTCCGGCGGAGCGCAGCCACAATCGGCCTCCCTTGCTCGACGCTTAACCGGTGTCAGTCTCGTGGTCACCAGCGTGATCGGCGCCTGCGCATTTCTCTGGTCCAGTATCAGCTCGCTAGTTACATCCCCAACGGCTGTCCCCGGTGTCATTGCGGACAACCGGTTGCCCGTTATTCGCGTTGGAGAGATTCTTCCTAGCCCTTTGACGCGTGAAAGTCCTGTGTCGCTACGCCTTGAAGTGGACGATCCGGACAATGATGCGGTGTCCTTTCGGTATCAGTGGATCATTAACGGCCGTCCCGTGACCGATGAGCGAGGTTCGACACTCGACCCAACCCTGCTGAAATCGGGTGATACGGTAGCTGCGGAGGTGATTCCATCTGACGGAAAGGGGCAAGGACCGCTGCATCGAATCGTGGGGGTCGTGGTTGTCAATACTCCACCCAAAGTGAGCCAAGTGTCTATCCAGCCCGATCCTCTCCGTGCCGGCGAGCCGGTCAGGGTTGTTGCTGAAGTGGTTGATCCGGATGGCGACGAAACGCGAGTCCTTTATCGCTGGTGGAATAGTGACGTATTGGTAGCAGAATCTGAGGTTGCCTCGCTTTCTCATGTGTCAATCGCTCGCGGTGACAAGATCGTTGTGGAGGTAATTCCTCAGGATGCGGAGGGTCCTGGTAAAGCCCTGAAAACGGATCCAGTGCAGGTCTCAAACGGGCTGCCTCGCATCACCTCTGCTCCTTCAGCCATCATCAGCGACGGACGATATGGGTATGCAATCAGTGCAACAGATCCAGACGGAGATCCCTTGACCTACGTCTTGACGGTTGGACCACCTAGCATGAGGCTTGACGAGCGCTCCGGACAATTGGAGTGGACGCTTCGAGGCGAGGACAAGGGGATTCACCACGTGCGAATTGAAGTGCGTGATGGTCACAACGGGACGGCCTACCAAGAATTTGACGTGACCGTTCCGGCCTTGCCCGCTGATGCAGGCGCGTAGGCCGAGCTACCTTATCCCCTCACCCTTGTGTCGCCTTTTCCCAGCGGACATGGTGCGTATAGGCCAATCCCTTGTGAGAGGTGAAGCTGCTTTGTTAGAATTACACTGCAAGCTCTGAAAGGAGGAGAGTAAGCCCCAGCGTGCGAAAGCTGAAGCTTCGAGACAGTACGAATATCCCTGCCCTGTTCGGTCATCATGATCGGCATCTGAAGCTAGTCGAGACGGAATTGGGTGTCCGCATCTCTGCCCGCGGCGATGAGCTTGTAATTGCCGGATCGCCTGAAGGGGAACGCAAGGCAGAACAAATCCTCGGTGATCTCGCTACACTGACCACGGAGGGGTACGATCTTAGATTGGAGGATGTTAGTTTCGCCCTTTCCGCCCTTCGACAAGGGAGCGACACGTCGCTTCGCGAACTCCTCGCCTCGCCCATTGCCGTAGCTACGAACAAGCGCGCGATAGTGCCGAAGACGCCGACGCAGAAGGCATACATCGAAGCGATCGAAAAGTTCGATGTTGTGATCGGTATCGGCCCTGCCGGGACTGGGAAAACCTATCTGGCGATGGCGATGGCAGTACAGGCGCTCACACGGAAAGAGCTGAGTCGGATCATTCTCGCTCGCCCGGCCGTAGAGGCGGGGGAAAAGCTGGGATTCCTTCCCGGAGATATGTACGCGAAGGTGAATCCCTATCTCCGTCCGCTATACGACGCCCTATATGACATGATGGATCTTGATCGGGCGAATCGATTGATTGAGCGCGGGGAGATCGAAATCGCTCCGTTGGCGTTCATGCGTGGACGGACATTGAATGATTCCTTCGTGATTCTGGACGAGGCGCAAAATGCAACCGCCGAGCAAATGAAAATGTTTTTGACCCGTTTGGGGAACAATTCCAAAGCCGTTGTGACCGGCGATATCACTCAGGTTGACCTCCCATCGGATCGCGTCTCCGGGCTAATCGAAATCTGCAATATTTTGAGCGATATCGATGGCATTCAATTTGTGTATTTTGACGAGAAGGATGTCGTTCGGCATCGGTTGGTCCAACAGATCATCCGCGCCTATGATCGACATCAAACCTCAAAGAACCCACAGACCGAGCGGACGCCACATGCATCAGGTTCCAACTCATCGGCTTCCCGCCGAGAGTCCGGGACGTTATCGGACTTTCCTCATCGGGGATCATCGGGGAGCCAATCCCATTAATGCCCGTGATCGTGAAATCTCGACTCATTCGGACTCCGATTAGGCGAGCGGTGTGGGCGAGGCTTGGCCAGGACATTCTGCGGCAGGTTCGAAGGCCTCGTGCTGAGTTGGGGGTGCATGTTGTGGGAGATCGACGCATGCGTCAGTTGAACAAACGATACCGGAAGCAGGACAAGAGCACGGATGTGTTGGCGTTTCCGATACAGGAAGGACCGGGACCTCGGACGGACCTGCTCGGGGACGTTGTGATTTCCCTGCCGACGGCGCAGCGGCAGGCCAAGGAATCCAACCACTCTCTGGATCGGGAGTTGGCGGTGTTGTTGGTCCACGGGGTCTTGCATCTTTGCGGGTACGACCATGAGCGAGGAGGCGCGGAAGCGCGTCGGATGCAGCGACGCGAGCGCGCTATTCTGTGTCTGGTGTCGAGGAAGAACCTCGTTCGGATCGGAGGAAGGTGAGGCTGCGATGGGATGGTTTGACCGGTTGAGCCAAGGGTTAGCGAAAACCCGCCAGGCCATGCAAGGTTCCTTGGATCGGCTGTTCAGCAGAGGGCCGGATCCGGAGACACTGGAAGAGTTAGAATCCGCCCTGCTCGCCGCTGACTTGGGCGTCCGCACCGTCGATCATCTGATGGGACGATTGCGTCAAGGAGCCACGCGAAGTCGCGGGAGCGGTGAGCAGGGGGTCCGTGATGTTCTGCACAATGAGATCGTGCAGATATTGGCGGCCTGCCAAGGGGATGACCTGGTGACACTAATAGAGCGGTCTCAACGCCCCTTCGTCCTGCTCGCAGTGGGCGTGAACGGCGTCGGCAAGACCACCACTATGGCCAAGATCGCGCAACGACTCAAGGAACGCGGTAAGGCTCCCTTATTGGTCGCCGCGGATACCTTTCGTGCAGCCGCCATCGAGCAGTTGCAGGTATGGGCCCAGCGGATCGGCGTCGAGATTGTGCATCAGCGACAAGGGGCCGATCCTGCCGCCGTTGTTTTTGACGGGCTTGCCGCGGCCAAGGCTCGCTCGGTCGATGTGGTGTTGATCGATACGGCGGGACGACTCCATACAAAGGCTAACCTTATGGATGAATTGCGGAAGGTGCAGCGTGTCGTTTCGCGTGAAATCCCTGGGGCTCCCCATGAAGTGCTCCTTGTTTTGGACGCCACGGTCGGACAGAATGCGGTCTCGCAGGCTCGGCAATTTCAGGAGGCGGTGGGGGTGACGGGCCTGGCACTGACCAAACTGGATGGGACGGCCCGTGGTGGAGTCGTGGTAGCCATCGCCCAAGAATTAAAGATTCCGGTGCGGCTGATCGGCGTCGGCGAGCGAGTCGAGGATCTACAAGATTTTCGCGCCCAAGAGTTCGTGCAAGCGTTATTTGGAGAGGTCACAACTCCGTCAAGGTCCTGATCCTGCCTACACGCTAAGCAGTTGGAATGAAAGTCTTTCTTCTCATGCTGTCGAACCTGTGCTAATCTGCCGATAAACCGAACCAGATTCAGCGCAGGTCCTGCCAGAGGAGGGACACCTCGATGCCGACCATGCTGGTGATCGACGACGATCGGCTGAATTGCGACATGCTGCAGGCCATCTTTGCGCGCCATGGTTTTCAAGTCGTCACAGCGCAAAGCGGTCGCGAAGGGTTAGGACGGTTTCAAACGCTTCAGCCTGACGTGACGCTGCTGGACCTCCGGATGCCCGAGGTGGATGGATTGGCGGTGCTCAAGGAGATACGTGCCCGCGATCCCGTGGCGCCGGTCGTCATGCTCGGGCCTGGTGCGACGGACATTCACGAGAATCTTGCACGAGAACTCGGTGTGACCGACTTCTTGAGAAAAGGCCTGTCGCTCGACATCCTGATCCGAACGGTCAACCGGGTCGCTCGACCGGCTGCGCAGACCCAGGAATCGCGGTACTTTTCAACCGTCCCGACAATAGAAGGATCCAAATCCGAACGCATCCTGATCGTTGATGACGAGCCTCTGGTTCGTGACCTGCTCGTGCAGTTCCTGGAGATGCGCGGCTATGCGGTTCGCGGCGCCGCCTCAGGTGAGGAGGGGCTTGCGCTGGTTGAAAGAGACCCCCCTGATGTGATTCTGTTAGACATCATCATGCCGGGGTTGGACGGCGTGGAAATCATCAAGGCCTTACAGTCGCGTGGATTCGCCGGCGGCATCATTGTCCTGACCGGCAGCCAGAGCGAGGAACTGCTTCGAACCGCATGGGATCTCGGCATTCAGGAAGTGCTCTACAAGCCAGTCGATCTCGACCGCCTGTTGATGGCAGTTCAGTTGGTTCTTGTTTGCCGGGAAGAGTGAGTGGCTGCCACAGCCGCCATGTCCTCGGGCCGTGCGTGGCTCTCCTGTCGATCGCCCTCATGGTGTGGGGCGCGCTGCCGGTAGCGACCTCAGCGGTCCATGACAGCGACCTGGCATCGCCTCCCGTAATCCACCAGACATCTTCGTTCACTCCGGGCCAGCCAGTATCCATCACGCAGCATCGTCTCACCGTCGAACTCTCGCCCCAATCGCACCGGTTGAAAGCTACGGATCAGATGATCGTGCAAGTATCCAGGTCGGCGATAGACCGGGTCGAATTCGAACTGGCTCCCACCTTGAACGTCACGAGAGTGGTGGCCCGGGAGAATGGGCGCGGACTGCCCGTAAAATTTGCCCATCGTCAGAAACTTTCGCGCGACCTGGCGGGGGAATCCACACAAATCGTCACCATTGAGTTTCCAAAAGCTATCGACAGCCGTGCCATCAGCCTCGACTGGGAATATGACGGCGTGATTCATGATCCTCCGAAGGAACCGCGCCATCTTCGATTCGTGACGCCCAGCGATACATCGGGTTATATCGGGCCGGAGGGAATCTATCTGAGCAGCGAGTCGCGTTGGTATCCCGATCGTTCCGGGTCCATCAGCACGTTTGTCGTGCGTGTCACGCTGCCTCGCGGTTGGACGGCGGTCACCCATGGGCGGCGGGTGGCCTCGTCGGATTCTCAGGCCTTAAACGCCGAGGCGCCGGTCACCGAGTGGGAGGTAACTGAGCCGACTGAAGCGCTGACATTGGTGGCCAATCAATTCGTTCGGACGGTACGTGAATGGAAGGGAGAAAACGGAACTCCGGTTCTGCTCGAAACCTATTTGTTCCCGGAGGAGGCGTCGCTGGCGCAGGACTATCTCGATGCGGCCAGTCGGTACCTGGATGTCTACAGTCGCCTGCTTGGACCATATCCGTTTCCGAAATTTGCCGTTGTGGAAAATTTTTTCCCGGCAGGTCTCGGGATGCCGTCGTTCACCCTCCTCGGCAGCGGGGTCATCAAACGGCGGTACGTACAGCCCTATGCCTTGGGCCATGAAATCGTGCATTCGTGGATCGGAAATTTTGTATTCAATCGACCGGAGACGGGGAATTGGGTCGAGGGACTTACGACCTACCTCGCCAACTACTATTACGAGGAACTCACAGGGACCCCGGAGTTGGCACGCGAACAGCGCCGGCTCATGCTGGCCGGTTACGCAGTCTATGTCCCGCCCGACGATGACTATGCCGTTGCGACGTTCATGCGCAAAGTGGACCAGAAGGACAACGCCATCGGGTACCAAAAGGCGGCCATGGTGTTCCATATGCTGCGGCTGGAGGTGGGGGAGCAACATTTTTGGGAGGGGCTGCGTAAGCTGGTTCGCGAATACGGCGGTCGACACCTAGACTGGCAAGGGATCGAGCAGCTCTATTCCGCATCGACGGGTCGAGACTTGCGGAGGTTTTTCGCCCAGTGGACGGAGCAACCGGGCGCCCCGCGCTTGAATCTGACACAGGCTCTGGTTCTCTCCGATCCAGCCGGTTCGAACGCGTCGTCGCACAGTCCTGATCTTAGACTTGAGCTGACGGTGGTTCAGCAGGGAGCCCCGTACGAGTTGACACTCCCGTTGGTGGTGGAGGGGGAAGAGGGGCGACGTGAAACCATTTCGGTGAAGCTCGAATCGTCGTCTGATTCTTTCCAGGTTACCCTGTCATTTAAGCCTACCTCGGTCCAGTTGGACCCCGACTATATGGTCTTTCGCCGGATCGACCGGACGCGCTTGCCGCCGATGCTGAACCTGTTTGTGACCGACCGGACGCGCACGGTCATCGTCCCACCGGCCACATCCCGGGAGGAGTCCAGTGTCTATCGGCGGGTGGTGGAACGGCTGATGCCTCAGGAGGGCAGGGATTCGCAGCATGCGACCACGACGGTGCTGCCGCCGGAAGAAGCGGACCTCAGCCGGCCGGGAGGCTCCGTGCTATTCCTCGGTCCAACCCAGCGTGAGGCCTGGCGGCAATCGTCGGACCCCAATTGTGCAAGGCGGGTGCATTTCGCCGAGGGCAAAGTGACCATCGACCAATCGGTGGTCGAGGGCAGCAATCTGGCGGTCCTCGTATCCTGTCCGGTCAAAGGAGCGCCCGATCATGTGGCCACGCTGTTTTACGGAATGACGCCGGAGGCTGCAGGGCGTCTCACGCGCCTCTTGTTCTTTTACGGATGGCAGAGCTACCTTATTTTTCAAGACGGGGCCGTGGTTGCACGAGGTGATTTAGGAGGAGATCGTGAATCTGAACGGCTGTTGGTTCGGTAGAAAAGTCGCAGGGGTGATGGTGTCGGGAGCCTTGTCGGTGTTGCTCGCGCAGATGCTCGCCCATAGCGCGGGTGAAACCCCAGTGTCAGGCGAATCATCTACGGCCCCGGCGAAGGCGCAGGTGGAACGGCATCTCTCCAACATTCGGCAACTCACAGTGGGGCGGCAGAATGCGGAAGCGTATTTTTCATTTGAAGGGTCAAAGCTGGTGTTCCAATCCACCAACGATTGGCGAGACGCCAAAGGCGAGATGCTCCCGACAGCCACCACTAAGGCGGAGCGGGGGTTGGGATGCTATCAAATCTATGTGATGGATCTGGATACCGAATCGATCCGGCTGGTCAGTACCGGAGTCGGCGCCACCACCTGCGGGTATTTTTTCCCTGGTGGGCGACGCGTGCTCTATTCGTCAACCCATCATGTAGCGCCCGGCTGTCCGCCCAAGCCGAGTCGCGAAGGCGGCTATCGCTGGGCCTTGGACGACTACGATATCTACTCCGTGAGGTTGGATGGCCAGCAGATGCAGCGATTAACCCACACTCCCGGGTATGACGCGGAGGCGACCATTTCTCCGGACGGGAGGACGATCGTCTGGACGTCCTTGCGGGATGGAGACTTGGACATTTATTCGATGAATGCCGACGGAACACGCGTCCGTCGTCTGACCACGGAGCTGGGCTATGACGGCGGGCCGTTTTTCTCACCCGATAGCCGGCGGATCGTCTACCGCGCACAACACCCCCAGACCTTGGAAGAGGTGGACGAGTATCAAGCCCTGCTCAAACAGAAACTCGTGAAGCCGAATCGCCTGGAAATTTTCATCATGAATGCCGACGGCAGCGGCCGCCGTCAGGTCACATCTAACGGTGCCTCCAATTTCTCGCCCTATTTTCATCCGGACGGACATCGGATCATTTTTTCGTCGAATGCCCGTCCCGGAGAACGGCCCTTCCACCTATACCTGATCGACGATGACGGCACCCAATTGGAGCAACTCACATTTGAAGGGCAGTTCAACAGTTTTCCGATGTTCTCTCCGGACGGTAAGCGACTCGTCTGGGTCTCGGATCGACATGCCGAACAACCCGGGGAATTCAACGTGTTTCTGGCCGATTGGATTCCATGACCGCGCATGCTGACTCCTCTGACGGATGGTCGACGCGTCTCGGGGTCTTGGTCGGACGTCTGCTGATCGGTCTGTCGCTGTTCCTGCTCCTGTATGGACTCTTTCAACTTGACGTTCCGCTTGTACGGTTTATTCGATCGTTAGAACATCCGATCGGTTTTTTCCCCAATCCCTGGCTGTTCTGGATCAACTGGATCGGCAATTGGGTGGGCGACGGGCTCTACCTGGCGCTGTTCAGTGCAGGATTGTTGGCCTGCGGCTGGTGGCTCGGACGGCGAAACCTGATCGCAGCAGGATGGCAAAGCCTCGTCGCCCACGGTACGGTAGCCCTACTTGTGACGGTGCTGAAGCATGTGGTTGGAAGGCCCAGGCCGAAGTTCAGCCATGCCGGCGGCGTTCAACTCTGGCCTTCAATGGACAACGGGTTTGACTCGTTTCCCTCTGGTCACGCTGCGGCGACCTTCGCGGTCGCGGCGGTTTTGGCCAAGCGCTATCCTTCGGCTGGATGGTTTTGGCACGGCATCGCGGTCTTTGTTGCGTTCAGCCGGATATTGAGAGGGTCGCATTTTGTCACGGATGTTATGACCGGAGCCCTGTTGGGGATGGTGGCCGGCTGGGTCGTCAGCCGCCCCTTCAAGGAATGGCGGATCTCTGCCTGGGAAGCCCTATCGGCTGCGGCGGTCTTGGCGCTGGTTGTGTTTGCGCTGTTGTGGACGGGCAGTCACCCGTCGCAGGTTGACTGGGCTATGGCCGACACGTTTGTGGTCGGAACGTGCGTAGCGTTGTGCGGCGCGCTGGCGCGCCTGTGGGTGAAGACACCGGAGAGCGATAGCTGCGTGGACGGCTGGGGTATCAAGAGGGTTCTTTACTTCCATGGTGGGTACGTGGTTGCCATCGGGTTGCTGCTGGCGACCGGATCTTCCGCTGTGATCGAGATCGGAGCGCTCGTCCTATCCGGGCTGTGGCTTAGTCGCCCGCGCCAACAAGACAACGGGCCTGACGCGATGGCGTCCTCTCGCCGCTGGCGGTTCGTGTTTGACGCGGCGCTGGCGGCATCTGTCTTGCTCTCGCTCGTCGTCATTAAGGGCCTGCAGGGCCTGATGCCTCCGCAATAGACCAGTCTCTTCGTCCCCTCGTTCAATGGCCCGGCGGCACGCGACGTGGCTCGCTCTCTTGAGGGCGAGGAGGCACCTTCACCATCGCTTCGTTCGCCAGGAGGCTATATCCACCATGTGCCAACAGCACTTCATAGGATTCGGTTTCCGGCGGCAGTTTGGATTTCAGCCTGGTGGGGAGCAGGATGATGGTACGGCCTGGCAAGGTCAGGTAGGGCTTCAGTTTGTCCTCTTCGCCTGGGCGAATCACGATGGTCTTGCGGCGGGCGTAGAAGATCCACGAGGGCTTGTGCGGTCCATAGGTCACAAAACGGTCGTTCGGTCCGAGGTTCAATCCGGCGATAGTCGCCAACTGTTGCGGAGGACCGAGGAAAAACTGTTGGAAACGGGGACCGGTGACATGAAGCAGGATGAGGATTACCGCGCCGATTGAACAGGCCATCACCCAGAACATCCCCGCTCGGCGGGTTTCCGACCGACCAAAATAGCCGGCCAATGAGGTGCCGAGCAGAAGCACGACGCCGGCCGCGACGGGTCCGAGCCCCGGGGTCGTCATGCCGGCCTGCGGAAATTCCTTTTCAACCTGTGACACAAAGGTTTCATACACATAAGGGGCCGAGGCCAGCCCGATCGCAAGGAGATACCCGATGAGGGTGGTCAGGTGCAGTGCACCTCGGGCGCCCGGGCTCTCTACCTGATCGAGCGAGCGTCGCCACAGCCCGGCCGCCAAGATCGCCGCGGCAGGCAGCACCGGACCGATGTAATGCGGGAGCCGCGTTGCCGAGAGCGAAAAAAAGATCACGATCGACAGGCACCACCAGGCGGCGAAGGACTCCAGGGACGGTGGCGATTCGGAGGTGTCCCCGTCGCCGGCACGATCCGAGTAGGTCCGACGTTGGGTCCACCAGCGCTTCAGATTCTGGATGAAGGAGAAGACGAACCAGCCCGACCAGGGAAAGAACCCGAGCAGCAACACGGGGAGGTAGAAAAACACGGTTCCACCGTGCCCGCCGATCGGGTTGAGGAATCGGCCCACCGTATCGGCCTGCGCCGAGGTGGTGTAGTTGGAGCCGTGGAGCCAGAGCATGCCGGCATACCAGGGGAATGCCAAACTGGCCGTGAGGATCAATCCGGCAATCGGATGTCCGTGCGCTCGATAGTCCACCCACCGTCTGGCGGCTGTAAGAAAGGCGCCCGCAGCGACGAGGGGCACCAGCAACCCGACCGGCCCCTTCGTCAGTGTTGCGAAGGCCATACCGATGTAAAAGAGCCAGATGGCCCGCCTGGTCCGTCCCTCGCCATACAGACCCAGCCAGAATCCGAATAGTGAAAGCGTGGTGAAGAAGATCAGAACGCTGTCCGTCAGCGCCATACGATTGATCGCGACCATTTCAATGTTCAGCGCCAGCATCAGGGCCGCCGCCAGTCCGATCCAACGGTCTTGCGTTCTGGTCACGAAGAGATATTGCAACAGCACAAGCAGCAGTCCGAACAGGGCCGCATGCAATCGTGCGGAAAACTCGTTGACGCCGAAGAGCAGATAGGCCGTGCTCATGACCCAATAGGTGAATGCCGGTTTGGCGAAGCGAGGCTCGTAATTGAGCGTAGGACTCATCCATTTGCCGGTTTCCACCATCTCCCGAGCGGCTTCCGCGTTGCTGCCTTCGTCTCGGTCGGTGAGCCCCAAGGCTCCGAGCCCTGCGAAGTACAGCAGCCCAGAGATCGCGATCAGGAGGAGCATATGGAACAGGGCGGGTGTTCGGTTCATCGGGAAAGGCTCGGGCTGTTGCATCGGGATCGGGATGGCGGTCGGGCGATCACGTTTTCGAAACCGGAGGGGAAATGGATTCGGCCACGGGAGTGCGCGATGGCCGGTGGATGAGCATCAGGTTTCGGAGGTAGACGAAGCTACCGACGCTCTGTCCGGCGATGAAGACCGGATCCTTACGGTAGATGGCATAGGTCAGCGTGATCAGCCCTCCGATGAGGCTCATGTACCAGAATGCGAGTGGAACGCGGCTTTGGGCGCTTCGTTCCGAGGCCAGCCATTGCACGACCCAGCGCATGAAAAAAAGACCTTGGCCGAAAAAGCCGATCCCCAACCAGGTGAGTTCGGTGGTCGACATGGGGAAAGGTCAGGCGCGCGAGGAGGAGGCCGGTGAAGGGCGCAATCGATACCGCAGGACACGCCGATGCATCCAGCGTACGGCAAACAGATCGTAGAGGCCTCGAAACAGGCGATTGCCGACTCCATATTTGGAGAGGCCGTGCGCGCGCGGGTGGTGCCGTACCGGGACTTCGGTCACGGTAAATCCGTACATGAGGGCCAGGGCCGGGAAAAATCGATGCATGCCTTCGAACAACTGAAGCCGTTCGATCACGGCGCGCCGAAAGATTTTCAAGGAGCAACCCGTGTCGTGGATTCGGTCGCCGGTCACCGCGCTCCGCACGGCGTTGGCAATGCGGGAGGAAATCATGCGCACGATGTTGTCGTGGCGATTCGTCCGCCAGCCGCAAACGAGATCATATTGTAGGCTGTGCGGCAGGAGCGTGGTGATATCCTCCGGGTCGTTTTGCAGATCTCCATCCATGGTGATCACGAGCGCGCCGGAAGCGCGCTTGAACCCGGCGTCGAAAGCCGAGGTCTGTCCGTAATTGCGATCGAAATGGAGCACCGCGACCGACTCATACTGTTCTGCTAATCGGTCGAGTAGAGGGGCGGTTCCGTCGGTGCTGCCGTCGTCCACGAACAGGATTTCATACGGCGCCGTCCGAGAGGCCTCATGGGTCTGAAGCACCTTCAGCAAGTGCTCCGTGAGGGGGACCACATTGTCCCGCTCGTCCTTGACGGGAATGACCACGGAGGCCCACGGACGCGACGATTCACTGATGGCGGACAAGGAGCATTCCCGGGTAGGCGGTGAGCCGACGATATCGATGCATTCTATCGAATGACTCCAGGAGGGTCAAACCATGCGGGTGGTGGAGCGCTCCTGCCGGCCCATGATGCGCAGGGCGTGAACGGGCGGCTATGGTGCGTGGGAGGCGGCCGTCGTGCTGATCGTGAATCGCACGGTCCCGAACATGGTGACGTCATTGATGGCTTCACCGGCATAGATCTCGACTTTATAACGGCCGGGTTTCCAACCACCGACAGGAGGAAGGAGTTGCAGGTATCCGCTCTCGTCTTCAGAGACGATCTGCATGACGTCCCGGGTTACCACGGTCTTGGAGTCGAGCCCCTCCACCGACTCCGGGAAGCAGAGGCCAAAGACCTTGAAGAACTGATAGTGCTGGTGCAACTGAAAGACGACATACACGGCGGGGGCATCGGGAGGAAACGTCTCGCGTACATTGATCGGCACGATCTCATGGGTTCGTCGAAACCCGGGTTCCTCCTCGTATCCCTGGGCGGTCTGGATCGAGCGAAACATGCCCTCGGGAGGTGCATCGAAATTGTACGTCCGCGTATCTTCCGGGCGGTTCTGAAATTCCGGGATCGGGACATTCGGGGTCAGTTGCAGATCTTCCGTATGACCGTCCGTGGCGGCGCACAGGAAGGCCGAGACGGACAGGCCGATCCCCAGCAGCCAGGTTGCCGTTCGGCGGGATGTTCTGCGATGAGGGCTCCGCACCATGCCTCTTGGTACACTGGCCCCGGACCGGTGTCAAGAAAGCCTGTCGAGCAGATCGTCGAAGCATCTCGATTCCGATAAGCCGGTGGGAGCGGGGAGGCGAGAGCCATCGACAAGGTGGGTGGACGGCAGGCAGAAGGGGACGTTGCTGGCCCAAAAATCCATTTGTTACAATGCCTCCCGTCTTGGGGACCTCTCAGGAAGAAAGGCACAAAACTATGCTGCAAGATACCGAAGTTGTCCCACAACCGCTCGGCGAATATCAGCCGGTTGACCAGTGGCAAGCCCATGTCAACGATCTGTTCCATCAATTGCGGGGCGAGCGTGCGACCGAGTATTTTCAGACCTTTACCTCGTCCGATTATCGCCTCGCGCACGCCTTGGCGGCGGACTATGTGGAGCGCGTCAGGTCGCGGGATCGAAAATGGACGGACGAGCGGCGATCGGCGCCGCTGGTCGTGCACGAATGGGGCGCCAGCCACGGCAATCTCGCCGCCTGCTTCCTGTCTCACGTCAAGTCGCTGGACCAATCGGGCACGATCTATCCGCGTATTCGGTACGTCTTGGTGGATCTGCGGCCCCAGGCGCTGGCACGCGCGCTGGCGCACCCGGATCTCGCCGGCCACCTCGACCGAGTCGAGACTATCTGCGGGAACGTCGAGGACCTGTCCGCGGTCGAGGCAGGGACGGTCGATCGCATCTTTTGTAACGAACTCTGGAACGAACTGCCCACCAAGCTCATGACCAAGAAGGAGGGCGAGGTCGAAGAGGAACATGTGCGGCCGAATCTCAGTGAGGCGAAGCATCTCGCCATCACCGATTGGTCCGGGTTCATCCGTGCGTTTACGAAGAAAGATGCGGCGGCGCTGTCCGAGTTCCCGCCCTTCTTCGAAGATGTCATTTGGGAGCGCGAGTATCGCAAAGTCGAATGGAAGGAGGTGCCCTACCGGAAAACGATCATGGAGTTCCTGAAGCAGATCGACGAGCAGGTGCTCGTGCCGGTTAATTTAGGCGCCGTGGCCACGGTGAAAGAAGCGAAGCGCTTGTTGAGGCCCGACGGCCTTGGATTCAGCAGTTTCGATGCCGGAACCGCTGATCTGGCCGTGCTCAATAACCCGGAGAAACCGTGCTCAGGGCAATTCGGCGGCCTTTACAGCGTCATGGTCAACCTGGCGCTGGTCGGAGCGATCGCCAATCATCTGGGTATCCGAGAGGTGCTGGTCGAGCCGCAGCGCGAGTTTGTCGGCAGGAGCCTCGGCGTGAACGTGATCACGCTCACGGATCTCTTGGCGACGCACCGCAAGGCCAAGGATCTGGTGAAGTGGGAACAGGACCGGTTGATCGTGCAGACCATCCGCGCATTGAACGAGTCCTACCACAGTCCCTATCGACGGACGATGCACTTTCCGCTGTCGCCCGATTTTCCGCAAGAGGAACGGGAAGCGGTTCAGGGCGCGCTGCTGTCCCTGAAGCAGGATGGGGTGCCGGACACCGTCGCCTATCTGACGGAAGAAGAAATTCTGGCCAGCCTGCGGGACTTGGAAGCGTTGGGATACGAGCGTGACGAAATCGATATTGTTTGGAGCATCCCACCGGCCGGCGTAGACTACGCGCATTGGTCATTTTCTTCCTAGTCCACATTTCTTATGACGGTTCACCCGTTGCCTATTCAGAGCAACGGGTGAACCGCGGCGTATCAGCGGGTGCAGTCGAAGCGTTCATGAATCAGGTGGGCTCGCACTGTTCCCTTCCGGTTCGCCGGCGCCTTCCCGATAAAGCCAACCGTTGCCACCGGAGCCGCCCCCCTTGACTATTTGCGTGAGTTTCTTTAGCCTTCCCGCGCCAAGGGGAGATGTCCCTCGAACGAGGGGATGCTCGGTCGAGAAGTCGGCCAAACCCCGTCATTTTGGCATCAGGCACACGGCCGATGACCTGAAACGTCGGGAATCCGAAACAAGACATCTAACAGAGATACGAGAGCCACGCGATGTTCGGTTCATTCGGATGGATGGAATTGCTCCTGATTTTGGTCATCGTGCTGATCATTTTCGGGGCTGGGAAATTGCCGCAGCTAGGCGAGGGACTCGGGAAGGCCATTAAGGGATTTAAGAAGACGGTCCACGAGCCGGATGCCATCGATGTCACACCGGCCGGCGAACCGCCTCCCCCGGCGGCTTCTCCGCAAGTCACCCAGCAGACTCAAGCCGGGGCGCCCGCTGAGTCCGCCACGCAGCATACGGTCAAGCAAGGGTAGGATCCGGATACGCAGACCTCGGGGCGTCGGATAAAAAGGAACAAGGTCTTCCGACATGTTTGGCCTGGGGGCTGGAGAAATTCTCATTATTCTGGTGATTGCGTTCCTGCTGTTCGGCCCGAAGGAGCTGCCTGAAATCGGCCGGCAGGTTGGGAAGGCGGTCAAAGGATTCAAGGAGACTGCGGATGATCTCCGCAAAACGGTCGAGCCGGAAATCAATCTGATTCAGTCAGAAGTGAAGCTCGCCCAGCAAGACATCGAGATGTCGATCAAGGAAGCCGAGCAAGAAATCACCAACGCCACACAGGAACAAGAGCAGAAGACCGAGCCGTCGAAGCACGCTTAAGGGCGTCAAATTCGATGGAAGAAGCAGATCCACACCATTCACCAAGACTCACGATGACCAACGAAGGGGGGTGACGTTGGTTCGTTCGTCGCTGTCACGGTGTATCCTTCCCGTGACCCTGTTCTGCAGCACGAGGCTGAGGCAAGGTCACACAGAGCCTCCGTCCGTACCTTTTCTCAGTTCAGCATGCGCATCGCGTCTCGAAGGAGACGGGAAATCCCGAGAGTGACGAGGTCGTATCAGGCACCAGTGGTGTCTGAGGCATCGGCGAAGAGGATCGGCACCCGCCGTTGTCGAGCGCAGAGGTCCTATTTCATCTATCATTATCATCTACAGGAGGAGCGCTATGAGTAAACGTGGCTTGCTCTGGCTGGCGGTAGGGGCACTACTGCTGGGGGGTCCGGTGAACCTCGTCTTCGCTGATCCACCGGTCGCCGACAAGGTGATCGACAAACCGACCAACGTCAAGGCGGTGCCGCGGGGGATGCCCGACTTGATACCCTACTGGAACTTCGATCCTCCCAAGAGCCCCCTCTTCGATCTTAAGAACTTTACAGTCAACGGTGACATGAGGGTCCGTCCCGAATTGCGGACCAATGCCAATTTCGGCGTCTTGCAGGGCGCCACGCCGGGCAGATTTAGCGGAGCCAACGATTGGTACGTGCAACAGTGGATGCGAATGGGATTGAACTATGCGCTTTCACCCGACGTGGACTTCTTTGCGCAACCCCAGTGGGCCAAGAATTGGGGTGCAGCGAATAACACCAACGGCTCCGGAGCCGGTTGTCAAGCCGGCGGCAGCATCTGCGCGAACGATCCGTTCAATAACGGGCAGGCGGACAGTTTGTTCCTCCGCCAGGCCTTCATCATGATCCGCAACGTAGGCATCCAGGGACTCAGCCTCAAAGCCGGTCGTCAATTGGTGGTCATGGGCGATCACCGGTTGTTCGGCCACTTCGATTGGGCGAACACGGGCTATTCGCACGACGGTGTGACGTTTCAGTACCAGCAGCCGACCTGGGAGTTCTGGGGCGGCTGGTTGATCCCGATGGATCAGGATTTCAACGGATTTGGCGCCCAGAGCACCTCCTTTGGTGTGATGCCTCAAGGCTGTCAACCGCCTGGGTCGACGGGAGGCTTTAGCTGTTCTGCGAAGGCCGGTGCGCAATCCGATTTGTTCTTCGCAAGGTTGGCATTCAAGCCCTTGCCGGGCCTCGCCATCGAACCCTTGTGGGTCTGGCAACGCAATGGGGCAACGCAGCAAGGGTCAGTGACAAATCCGGTGGCCGCTCCGAATGGTGTTCTTGCAGCCCACGCGAACGGCCAAAGCCGTCAGACGGTCGGGGCTCGGGTGGCGTTTCGCAAGAGTATCGTCGACGTGTCGGGCGAAGGCTACTGGCAATTCGGCCAGATGGATATCGGGCAATCCGGCCAACGAGCCAGTATCAATGCCTATGCCTTTGCGGCGGAAGGCGGTGTGACCTTGCCGATTCCCTGGGCCCCACGGGTCGGCCTCGAGTTCAACATGGCCTCCGGCGACGGCGACGCATTGAATTGTACGGCTTCTAACCCGGCCGGTTGTAACGGCACCGCCAACACGTTCGAGAACCTCTACCCGACAAACCACATCGTGATGGGATATGCGGACGTGATGGCCTGGAGGAACATGGTGGCCTACAGCGCCAGTCTACAGTTCATTCCGTTCAATAATACAGCCAACCATTTCGAGTTCCGCTACTGGAACTTCCGGAGGCAGACGAGCGGAGACTGTTGGTACCGTGCCGCGCAGAATTGCTACTTTGCGCCGGCCAATTCCAACACCGCCAACCACCTGACGGATGAAATCGACTTCATCTACACGCTCTTCTTCAAGAACAACAAGGTGGCCTGGCAGATGGGCGCCAGCTACCTGTTTGCGGGCTCCTTCCTCGACAATCAGGCCGGCCCTGGCAATACAGCGGTCAATCAAACCTGGGCCTATACCCAACTGCATATCAACTTCTAAGGCAAGTCCGTCTGCTGGTCCCGCCGGGGAGCTGTCTCCCCGGCGGGACTCGTCCGTCCGCGATAGCCGATCAGCGGGAGCCTCAAAGGTCATTCGTCAATCGAACATGCAGGTTCCACATCAGGTCCTATCGATCTCGACGATCGATGCCCGACGGATGATGCTTGTCGCATGACGGCCAAGCCGAGCGGCCGGAGTGAGGCTGCTGGACGTCCTCCACCCGCTTTATCAGCGCGAGAGGATGATGCTGAGTTCCGGCGTGGAGGCCGAGACCAAGGGGACTGTGACGGCTCTGCCCTTCAGCGAGCGGAGGAGTTCGCCGACGGTGATCCGGCCGTCCTGATCGAGATCCGACCGGCCATCGAGGCCTGTCAGGAAATGTCCCGCCGGTGACGATTGCTGGGACTCTCGCCGCGAGAATTGAATGATCAGCCCCTTGCCGTTCGATGCACCGTTCAGGGCGCCCTGCCAGTTGGGTGAAGCCGAGGCGGCCGGTCTCTTGGGTTTGGATGGAGGGGTTGGAGTCGACGCGGGGGCGATGGGTGAATTGACACGGGACATCGGACCGTCGATAAACACCAGCGACAGTTTCGTGTCGAGTTGGTTCAGATGACTGTGAAGCCGGCGAAGCGGCAGAAACCGGTAGGATGGCGCATCGGGTGCCGCATCATAGGGAACGAGAGAGATCTCTCCCGATTGTCCATCCACGATCGTGTGACCGGCGAAATACACGAAGAGGATCGCCTCTCGCCCCAGCCGTTCCGGAAGCCAGCGGGTGAGAGCCTCCTCGATATCAAGCCGGTTAGCCAGCTCATCTTCCAGCAGCATGAGATGGTCTTTGGAGACACCGAGCTTCTGCTGCAGCGAGGCGGCGAGCATAAGGGGATCGACGGCAGTGTTGGCATCCGCCCCCGGCCAGGGATCTCGATAGTGTCGCACCGTGACGACGAGGGCGAAGCGGTTGTTGTCGGCGGGTGCGACCGTCGGCCGATCAATCCCAGGACTCTGCGCGCTACCGGTCCCTCCGGGTTTCATCGCCGCCACGAGCGTCTGTCCGACCGGCGCAGACGTGGCGGCGGCGCCCCGCTGATCGATCCACGAGGGTGTGACCGACAGGGTCAACTCACCGCGGTCGGTTGCGAGGGTGGAGGGCAGTCTCCCCCAGAGTACCGTACCCTTGGTGGCGCCGGGATTGATCGGGCCGAGCTCTGGCGATCCGGCCGTGGACTGGGCGAAGGCGTCGATGAGCGCCGGCGTTCCGCTCAATGACAACGGTGCGTGAGCGATCACGCCGCTTCCCGTATTGGTGACATCCACCCTGAGTCCAACCTTCTCTCCCGGCTCCAAGATCTGATTGTTGTTGTCGTCCAGCAGGGTGACCCGAAGGATCGCCGGTGCAGGGCCGAGTGGTTGAGGTGCAATTGGCGCTCCTAAGGGAGCCGCGCGTCCGCCGGCCACAGCCGTGGAGGAGGGGCCTCCCGCCGGCAACTGCGCGACAACTGCAAAGAGTTGGTCCGTCAATGCACGGGAGGCTTTGGTGAGCGTTCCATCCAGCTCGCCGGTCATACAGCGCCCTCCGGCTTGTCCAACGCGAGGCGTGAAAATGCTGACATTATCCATGAATCGGAGTGGACCTTCTCCCATGGTTCGTACGGTCCCGTCCGGTTGAACAGCTTGGTAGGTCGCTGCCAATTCCAAGTCGATGCGCGCCATGAACTGATCCGTCGAACCGGTCTTATCTTTACCGACGAACTCCTTGTTTACCAGCCGCAGCAGGACCTGATAGTCGGCAGGGAGTTGTGGCGATGCGGCGGCCTCGGAGGCGGGGACGACGCGTATGTCCCTGAACCTTGTTCGCCCTGCGTCTTGAATGCTATTCGTCAGCACCTCTCCAATCGCAGCCTCCCACTGCTGGTTACCGCAGATCGGCATGCTGAAGACCGCATTCTCCAACTGTTGATCCAGGACGACTCGCACGGACATCGGGGCGACCGGTCCGCTCACCGGATCATGGCTGAACCGCGGCACGTTGAATTTGTCGCAGCCGGCCGCCATCAATCCAGCCGCCAATGCCGCTGTGAGGGTCAGAATCGGTTTGATCGAACGCATGGTCGAGGTACGGTACAAGATCGAGGGGCCCGGTGCAACAGGGTGTGACCGAGAACACCAAGCCTCCGCTTGACTCTGCGACGAAAGAGCGAGGATCATAGCGCCCGGCAGGTGCGGGTTCGGTGCCCCGAACTCCCAAAGGAGGTGTCGCAATGCGCAGCATGCAAGGGGCCGCGCTCATCACGGTCTTCCTGATCGTCGCCTGTACCACCAAACCGGTCTCTCGGCTGGATGCCTATGTAGGGCCGGGACCGCAAGGGACGGAAGCCCTTTCCGAAGAATTGACGAAACGCTCGGGCGCTCCGTTTGAGGCCGTGTTGCTGGTGGTCAATGACACCTCTGATCAGGATTCGGCACCGGCCTTGACTGAACAGGGGATGGCGTTCTTGACGGACCAGGTAACGCAACGAGTGGAAGACGGCCTGCCCATTCAAATCGTCAAACGATTGGCCCCTTCTCGCATTGCCAATGGGCAGACGCCCCCCGAGGTGGCGCGTATCGGACGGGAACAGAGGCTTCCCTACATGCTCTTGGCGGTCTTTGCCAATGTCGAATCCGAAGTGCCGGTGAGTCTTCCACTCACTGGCGATCTGGAGCAGGGCGGAGGCCGTCCTGCAGTCCAAGGCTTCGAAATGCGGACGAATGCGCTGGCTGAGCTGGCCCTGATTGAATCTGAGACGGGGCTGGTGTTGGCCCGCTCAGATGGCCGAGCCTGGACCAGATTGAATCGGCTCTATGTGCCGGTCCAGTCAAATGCCTACCCGGTTATCCATCGGTCGCTGCGCCCGGCCCCGATCTTTCCCAAGGAAGAGAACGCCAAGGATATCACCCGAAGCCTTGCCGGCGATGAGGCGTTGGAGCAGGCCGTCATGCATCTGCAGGAGATCTGGCCCAGACAGGCTCGATCTTGAAACGAGAAAACGGTCAGGCCTCCGGTTCGCCGCGCTCGACCGTCCGAGGTGGATTGGACTATTGCCTGTGGTTCGATTTGTATGATATCAGGTCACGGAGGTGTTCATGGTCAAGGCACATGTACTGTGGCTGCTTGCCGCGAGCGTTCTACTGTCTGCCTGCGAATCGACGAGGTGGGTCCATCCGACCAAGAAGGAAGAACAATTGACCTACGACTGGAACGCCTGCGAGCGAGAGCTGCAGAATATGGCGGCCACCAACCCGGGCGTGGCCTCCATGCACACCAACCAAACGATTCAGAAGCAGCGAATCGGCGCCTGTCTGCAGAAAAAGGGCTGGAGGGAAGTCGAGATCAAGTAGCGACCGTCAGCCGCTTCACTCCCCAGCCTCTTTCCACATTCCGGTTCTCTCGCTTTTAGGCCTGCAACCCACCCTTCTGCACGAGGTGCGCCTGCAACTCCGCGTAGCTCTGTGTGACCGGGAACTGTGGAAACTCCTTGGTGATTTTTTCAGGCGGGCGAAAAAACAAACCGACATGCGCTTCCCCAAGCATCGGCGTATCGTTATAGGCATCGCCGGCCGCCATCACAAAAAAATTCAAGGCCTTGAGGGCGCGCACCGATTGGCGCTTTTGATCAGGCAGGCGCAGGCGGTAATTCGTGATGCGATTTGTCGCATCGAGCTCGAGTTGATTGCAAAAGAGCGTCGGATAGTCGAGTTGCCGCATGAGCGGGAGCGCAAACTGGTAGAACGTATCGGACAGGATGATGAACTGGCACCGTTCGCGCAGCCAGTCGAGAAAGGCCGGCGCGCCTTCCAGCGGGGCCATCGTGCCGATCACCTCTTGGATATCCGTCAGGGTGAGCCGATGAGCGTCCAGAATGCTGAGCCGGCGTTTCATCAAGGCGTCATAGTCGGGCATCTCGCGGGTCGTGATCTTGAGCTCCTCGATGCCGGTCTTGACGGCCACATTGATCCAAATTTCCGGGACCAGGACGCCTTCCAGATCCAAACAGATCATCACGGGGTTCTGCATCAGCTTCCCTTTCGTGGCCTGTGAGAGTGGTCGCGACTCGCTTCATGAGCGCCCGCGCGGTCGCGCGGGCGCTCATCATAAGTGAGGCTTCACGGCAGGGTCAAGAAACGGCTGGATCACCGTGACGCTCGTCCGGCGCCCCAGCGAGCCCGCCCGCCTGGCCGTGTGAAAACCACGGCCAGGCTTGTCGTAGCGGCGAATGCACGGTTGCAGTAGAAGCGTTCATGAATAGTGTGGGCTAGTGATCAGGACCGGACGGGCCTGCGAAAGAGGTGGAAGCGAGAGGGGCGCACGGCTTGCCCTGCTTGTCGGATTTACCCATAATCCCGGAGAGAGGATCGTGGTGATGGCACTGACCGGCCACCAAATCGGCGTGCTGCGTTCGTACATGCGGGACCTGGTCGATCAGGCGGCCCAGGAAGATGCGGCTACGCGATCGTTCGGCTTTCGCGCCGATCCCTACCGTCCGGATCAGGCCATTTCCGATTTGCTGGCCATTCTGGACGACCGAATCGAATCCGAAGGGCTGCAAGTCGGGCTCGAGGAGGGGTTCCTCCATCAGATGTGGACCCTGTGCAACGAGGCGCAGCCATTTCTCAGGGAGCAAGTCTGGTTGCAGGCGAATCTCGACCAGGCCGGCTCCGTGGGGGCGAGCGAGTCCGACGTTTCCCGAGCACGAGTCAGGGAATTGACCTATCATGCGCTCCTGGTGTTCCTGCAACGGTGATGATGGGGTTCCGTACGGGTAGGTGGAATCGACCATTCCTGCCATGCCGGCGTGGGTATACGACCGGTTGGCCGTGCCGGCCTTGATCGGCCCGGGAGGGTCCGGGGCTGTCGCAAGGAACGCTTGGCGATGGAGGATCGGGTAGATCCGGCTGCGACTCCCGCGTTATCGCTCATCACCTCCGACCGAGTCACACCTTGCCTGCCAGCCAATAGACGGCGTAGCCCATGACTTCGTTGATCAGGAACTCGGCGGACGCGAGGCCGCCGAGTTGCGGGATGGCGTCGAAGGGCGTGAGGGTATCCGGCAGATCCTCCGGACGATCCTTCGAGAGGTAGCCGCAGGGATAAGCCGTAGTCTGAAGACCCTGTTTTCGGAAGAGCGCGACGGCTCGAGGGATATGACCGGCTGAGGTGACGAGAAGCACCGACCCGGTACCGATGAGGGCTCGCGCCTCGACGGCATTCTCGTAGGTGGTGCGCGATTTGGTTTCGGCAATGATCGAGTCGCGCGGCACTCCCATGCGGGTCGCCCATTGGGCCATCACGATGGATTCAACCGGGCCGCGGCCGAACACTCTGGCGTCTCCGCCGGTGAGGACCAGCTTCGGCGCGAAATTTCGCAGAAAGAGGTCCGCACCGCAGGTCGTGCGCTCCATGCTGAACTCGCTGAGGGTATCTTCGGGGCGAAGGGTGCCCTTGGCCTTGACCCCTCCGCCGAGCACGACGATGGCGTCGTATCGACGAGAGGAGGATTCATCGAACGGAGGAGCCAAGGTTTCCCACCAGGCGAGGAGGGAACTCGACACGAGGGGAATGCTGAGCGGCAGCAGAGTGAAACACGCCGTCAGGCCAAACAGGCGGAGCTTGTTGTGCCGGCGGGACGAGTAGGGTAACAGCAGGATCAATGTCATCCAGCCGAGCGAAAAGGCCAGCCAGGTCACGGGGTAAAGAAAGAATTTGACCAACTTATAGAATCCGTAGAGCAGCGGGGAGAGCTCCATGCAGCAACCTCCTTAATTTGGCGCAGAAGGGCAGCTTAGCGAGTCTGTGAACGGGCGACAAGAGAAACGCCGAAGAAGGGATGGGCTATGAGCACGACCGGACGGTATTGGCTGATGAAATCGGAGCCCTCGGCCTTTTCGATCGATGATCTGGGCGCCTCACCAGGGCAACAAACTTGCTGGGACGGTGTGCGCAATTATCAGGCGCGCAACTACATGCGGGCCATGCAGGTCGGGGACCAGATTCTGTTTTATCACAGCAACGCGGCTCCACCGGCTGTCGTCGGCATCGCCGAAGTCGTGCGCACGGCCTATCCCGACGACAGCGCCTTCGACAAGAAAGACCCTCATTACGATCCGAAGAGCGATCCCTCCAAGCCGGTGTGGGACATGGTGGACATCAAGTTCGTCAAGAAATTTCCACGGGCTCTCGCCCTGGACCTGCTGAAGAAACAGGTGTCGCTCAAGCGGATGGAATTGCTCAGAAAGGGGTCGAGGCTCTCGGTTCAACCGGTGAGACCGGACGAGTG
The DNA here is from genome assembly GCA_050246315.1 of Nitrospiraceae bacterium. GTDB lineage: Bacteria > Nitrospirota > Nitrospiria > Nitrospirales > Nitrospiraceae > Nitrospira_G. The sequence goes on from JBFWWG010000011.1 coordinate 86,687, forward strand.
GAAAGCGATTGTGAACCTTGCCGGCAATCGTTCGAGTCGCGGTGCTGGTCAATGAAAGGTTCTGACAGGCAAAGCCGGAGGCAGGGAACCTTGCGGGTGGTTCGGATCAGGTACTGGCCTTGCCGTTGTCGAGGTGACGATGTTGCCAATCCAGCCAGGCATGGCCCAATTCATGGGCCAGGATGTAGCGCCGGCGAGTGACGGGCAACCGTTTCCTGATATAGATCGTCTTCGTATCGCTATCCCAGATCCCGTCGGCGTCCTTGTCGCGGGCATCCATTTCGGTGTCCGTGACTTGCTTGACCAGGATCCGATATCCGAACGGCAAGACCACCCGAACCGGGATTCGTAGCATGAGGCCAATTCTCCAGATGCCATAGACGTCGTGTGAGTGTCGGAATGAAGGCTGCGTCCGTTGTCCTATCGAGGTCCTCTTTGAGCAGTCAAAGCCTAACATATTCGACCGGCGGCCAGCCTTAGGCAAAAAAGAACAGCTTATCAATATGTTATCGGTTTCAGTTGGGGCGAATCCCATAGGTTCCTCTCGGAGCGACAGACTCCCGAGGATCGATCCACGTTCCCGAGTTTTCTGAGGCCGGTGATTCAGCCCCAGCGATCCTGAGATTCAGCGGCGGGCGCATCGTGGTTCCAGCGATCAAACCGCTCCATAGTCGTACGAGTCGACTGCGGTTGTGAGTGTCGCAGGAGTGGCACCTGCGCGTTGAGCGGCAAAGAGTTTTCCTTTTATGCCGGCACGTTATAATGAGGCGAATGGAGAGATGAATCGATGCGCACGGTGTTGGTCATCGGTGCCGGAAAGATCGGCGGACTAATCGCCTGTTTGCTCGCGAAGAGCGGGGACTATGCCGTGCATCTGGCTGACCTCGATATCGAAGTCCCCCTCCGGCTCGGCAAGGATCTGGATCTTCTCAATTTCACTCCCTGTCACCTCGATGTGAACGACCGAGCCGCTCTGCTCCACTATCTCACCCGGCATACTCCGGTCGCCGTGATCTCCAGCCTCCCCTATTACTGCAACCTGGCGGTCGCACGAGCGGCTCAGGAAGCTGGCATCCATTATTTCGACCTCACCGAGGATGTCGGTGTCACCGACCAGATCAAGATCCTGAGCCGGGACGCGGCCACAGCTTTTGTGCCCCAGTGCGGACTGGCTCCGGGGTTCATCAGCATCGTGGCCCATGAGTTGATGACGCATTTTGAGTCATTGGAGACGGTCAAGATGCGGGTCGGCGCCCTGCCGGTTCATCCAAGCAATGCCTTGAAGTACTCGCTCACCTGGTCCACCGACGGCCTCATCAACGAGTACGGCAACATTTGCTATGGCATCGAAGAGGGGGAGAAGATCCCCTTGCAGCCGCTGGAAGGGTACGAAACGATCGAGGTGGACGGCCTGCTCTACGAGGCCTTCAACACATCCGGAGGATTGGGTACGTTGGCCGATACCTATGTGGGCAAGGTCCGGACTCTCAACTACAAGACCCTCCGCTATCCCGGCCACTGCGAGAAGATCCATCTCCTGATGAAGGACCTCAAATTGAACGAGGACCGTGAGACCTTGAAACGGATTCTGGAGCGAGCCGTTCCCCGCACCCTGCAGGACGTGGTGCTGATTTATGTGGCGGTCACCGGCCAGCAACAGGGAGGCCTGTTCGAAGAAACCTATGTGAAGAAGGTCTATCCCCAGACGATAGCCGGACGACTTTGGTCGGCCATTCAGGTGACAACCGCCTCGGCGCTCTGCGCGGTGGTGGACCTCGTGCTGCAACAGCCGGAGGCCTACAGAGGATTTATCACCGAAGAATCCTTTCCACTCCAGGGTTTTTTAGAGAACCGGTTCGGGCTCTATTATCGATAGGTGTCGAGGGCACTCCGAGGAATCGGGGTACAACGGTAAACGATGATGGTCGATACCGCGCACATTCTAAGCGAATTGGGCCTACCGCCGGTGAATCCGGGAGCCACGATCGGAGCCTGGTCGTCGGCACTGGATCAGGCTCACACGTTCGAGTCGGCGAATCCCGCGACAGGCCGGGGGCTCGCCAAAGTCTCGCGCGCCTCGGTCCGAGATTATGAGCAGGTCGTCGCCGCGGCTCAGCAGGCCTTCCTCACGTGGCGATTGGTGTCCGCGCCCAGACGAGGTGAGGTCATCCGCTTGATCGGCCAGGCATTGCGGGAGAAAAAGGATCTGTTGGGGACGCTGGTCTCGCTGGAGGTCGGCAAGATCAAAGCCGAGGGGGACGGGGAAGTCCAGGAGATGATCGATATGGCCGATTTCGCGGTCGGCCAATCTCGGATGCTCTATGGGCTGACCATGCAGTCCGAGCGGCCGGCCCACCGCATGTACGAGCAGTGGCACCCGCTTGGAGCGGTCGGGGTGATCACCGCGTTCAACTTTCCCGTGGCGGTTTGGGCGTGGAACGCCTTTATCGCGGCGGTGGCGGGCGACACGGTTGTCTGGAAACCATCACCCAAAGCCCCGTTGTGCGCGCTCGCGGTCCAGCAGATTTGCCGGGCTGTGTTGGAGGAACAGGGTCATCCCGATGTCTTCGGCCTGGTGATCTCGGATGACGTGAGACTGGCGGAGGCAATGGTCGAGGACCCGCGGCTGCCGTTGATCTCCTTCACCGGCTCGGTCCCGGTCGGGCGTCGAGTGGCCGAACTGGTTGGGAAGCGACTGGGCCGCACGCTGCTGGAACTCAGCGGCAACAACGCGATCATCGTGGATGAACAGGCGGACCTCGAACTTGCCACCCGGGCGATCGTCTTCGGCGCGGTCGGCACGGCAGGTCAGCGCTGCACAACCACGCGCCGTCTGATCGTGCACGAGTCCGTGCGAGATGCGCTCGTGAGCCGATTGCTCGCCGGCTATAAGCAAGTGAGGATCGGCGATCCGCTGGAGCCGGGGGTTCTCATGGGGCCGCTGATCGATCGGGCCGCCGTGGAACGGTACCGAGAGACCTTGGAAGAGGTCCGGCGCGAAGGCGGAGAGGTCCTTATCGGCGGAGCGGTGCTGGACCGGTCCGGATTCTATGTCGAGCCGACGATCGTTTCGGCCCGCAACCGGTGGAAGGCGGTCCAGCGGGAAACCTTCGCGCCGATCCTCTACCTCATGACCTATAAGACAATGGATGAAGCGATCGCCATGCACAACGACGTGCCGCAGGGCCTCTCCTCGGCCATTTTCACCGACAGCGTTCGGAAAGCCGAGCGATTTTTGTCCGCGGCCGGGAGCGATTGCGGCATTGCCAACGTGAACATCGGCACGTCCGGAGCGGAGATCGGCGGCGCCTTCGGTGGGGAGAAGGAGACGGGCGGAGGGCGTGAGGCCGGCTCGGATTCCTGGAAGGCCTACATGCGACGGCAGACGAATACGATCAATTGGAGCACCGACTTGCCGCTAGCGCAGGGGATCCGCTTTGGGGAATTGTCTTGAGACCAGCGGAAGGAGCGGGATCATGGTGAAGGGACAACAATTGGACGCGTTGATTGATCCGATGGTCGCGCAGTATGTCGCGCAAAATCGAGCGGCACAGGCGATCAAGGCGGATCTGGACAGCATCGCCGTGGGGCTCCGGCCGGTGATCGACCATTTGACCATCCGAACGGAGGACATCGACCGGCGCGCGCGGGAGTTTGTCGATCTCGGCTATGAGTATGATGAAACCATCGAATACAGCGACTGGTATGCGAAGGTGTACCGGGCGCCCGGTTATCCCGCACTCTTCGTCGATCAGGCTTATCCCGACGAGCGTGGGGCGACGAGCGTGATCCCACGGTGGGTGACTAAGTTCGGGGACCGAGTCTTTCACCATGTCGCGGTGCGGGTGGAAGATATCGAACAGTCGATCGCTCGGTTGAAGACCAAAGGCGTGCGGTTTGCCGGGGAGATCGTCGGCTCCTCCGGTAGTGCGCTTCGGCAAATTTTCACGGTTCCGGAAGCGGTTGAAGGGGAGCCTTTTTCCGTTCTGGAGCTGACCGAGCGCCATGCCGGCTATCAGGGATTTTCACCGCCTCAAGCCGACGGCTTGATGCGCTCGACCGTCCTGCCACGATAGCGTAACGTCCCAGAGGTTCGTTCGTGGTGAGCCTGTCGAACCATGAACAGGACTCCTTGCAATCGAGGCCCTTCGACATGCTCAGGCCGAACGGATTATCACCGGAACATAGGGGACACAATACGAGTCCACATTCCTATTCCGCACACCGCGGTCAGCTTGCCGGCCCGGCACCCGGAGCGTTTGGATTTGTCGGCTTCGCTTCCTTGGGCTGGATCGGAGAGGCATAGGACGTGTACATCTTGGATAGGATCGCCTGGCCTTCGGCCGACTGCGCGAAGGCCGTGAATGAATCCACCAAGAGGGGCGCGTCATTTCTTGAAAGGAACAGGACCGGCCGTCGCAGTTTGTACCGCCCTTCCTTCACCGTCGGCTCTCCCGGCTCGATCTTGTCGATCGTCAGGATCCTGATCGGAATTCCCAGCCCCTGCGCGTCCAGCGCCGCCTTCAGCGAGAGATAGCTCACCGCATTGTCCTTGCCCGAGACGCTGGCGAGCGTTTTCTGATCGGATCGGACCGATTTGGAGGACTCCGGAAGTTTCCCGACAATCCCCAGCGATTCCTCAAATCCACTGTCGATATTCTGGTCGGGCGTCCGGCGAATCAACTCCACCCGCGCGTCGGACCCCTCGAACGAGGACCAGCGCTGAATGGCTCCCGTGAAGAGGGAGCGCACCTGCTCGCTCGTGACCTCGGACAACGGATTCGTGAAATTGACGATGACGGCGATGCCGTCCCAGGCGACCTGCGCCGCGCGCAACTCTGGATCGCGATGGCCTGTGATGACAAGATCGGCCTCCCCGTTCTTGACCATCGCGATCGTGTCCAGCACCCGGTCCCATTCAAGGTCGATGACCGTTCCGGGATGCCGGTGCTCATAGGCGCGCGCGAGTTCTTGAATGACAGGTTGCTCCGGACCCTGCCCCACGACAAGAATGCGGTGTGACTCAGCCGCCAGGCTGATCATGTCCCTACCCGGGAACGGAAAAGCGGACAGGATTCCCAGTACGATCGGTAACCATAGTCCAGGCTTCGCATCGATCCTGGAGATAAATCTTAATCGTTGTGTTGCCATGGTTGGTTGTTTCCTCCTCGCGGTCGTCTCGGCAGCAGGCATCCCGCTTGCCAATGCCCTGATAGGTGAGCGGCATCTCCTTTATTCATTCTATCCTTAAATTGAGAGAGAGTGGATTCAGGCGGAGACCTATTCCAACCGGCGGTAAGGCTGGACACTTTAGCGGCTGACTCAATCACCAGATCCGCGGCTCTCGTAGCGGCTCTCGTACGAGTTCTAGAACCTCCGTTGAAGATGCGGCGATGAGAGAGGGTCGGATTGCGAGGATCAGCCCCGTTTTGCAACAGACTGTTGCATCGTGCAACAGCGGCACCGTGCTCATCGGATTCGTAACCGCTGAAAATATCGGGAGGCACTGTCGTTGCACTTAATCAATGGTTTGGTCTGGACTGGCGCGTGCCCCCGCATGGGGAGGAGGTGCTGTATGACAGTCGAATCTTGTCGTAAGGATGGCAGGCTCCGCGACGCTGCTCCCTACAAGCCCGAGGCGAATGAGCTCAGTTCCCGATCTCTGCTGGTCTTAGAGGACCTGATCGGCAGATATCGTCCGAGGGATTTCGCTGTGCGCTGTTGGGATGGACGGATCTGGGAACAGGAAGCCGGGCAGCCCCGACGTTTCACTCTCGTGCTGAAACATCCGGGCGCGCTCCGAGCCCTCTGCCTCCGCCCCAGTCAGTTGGCGGTGGGTGAAGCGTTTGTCAATGACGACATCGATGTGGAGGGTGACATGGAGGCCGCGACGATGCTGGGCTGGTTCCTGGCCTGCCGACGCTGGAGGCTTAGAGATCTGGCGCGGGACGGGTGGTGGTTGTGGCGGCTTCCGACAAGCAGATCGACGCGCGGTAGAAGAGTTCCCGTCGCCTTATGTGGCACGCAGCATTCGATCGGACGGGACACGAAGGCGGTCACGTACCATTACGATACATCCAACGAGTTTTATCGGTTGTGGCTGGATCGCCGTATGGTCTACTCCTGCGCCTACTTCATGCGGTCGGACGACGATTTGGATGCGGCGCAAGAGCGAAAACTCGACTATGTTTGCCGAAAGCTCCGCCTCCAGCCGGGGGAACGACTGCTGGACATCGGATGCGGGTGGGGAGGGCTGGTCCTGCATGCAGCCCGACGGTACGGGGTCGAAGCGTCCGGCATCACCTTGAGCGAGCGGCAAGCGGAGGTTGCCCGGGGGCGCATCAAAGAACAGGGATTGGCGCATCGCTGTCGTGTTGAGGTGCGTGACTATCGAGACCTCCCGGATGACCAGCCATTCGATAAAGCGGTCAGTATCGGAATGGTCGAACATGTCGGCGCGAGAAAACTCTCAGCGTATTTCGCGTCGGTCTGGCGGGTGCTGCATGCCGGTGGCGTGTTTCTGAACCACGGGATTGGATGTCGAGAGGGCGACGTCGGGGCCATGGGAGCGTTCATGGAACGCTATGTCTTTCCGGACAGCCAGCTTGTCCCTCTGCATGTCACGGTCCGCGAAGCGGAACGGACTGGCTTTCATGTCCGGGATGTGGAAAGTCTCCGCGAGCACTATGCTCTGACCCTCCGGCATTGGGTGCGGCGACTGGAAGCGGCCCATGACCGGATCGTCACCTTGGTTGGCGAGGGGACCTATCGGGTCTGGCGGCTCTACATGGCGGCCTGCGCCCAGGGATTCCAAGCTGGGTGGTACGATGTCTACCAAACCCTTCTGTCCAAACCTCGGGGAGGTCAGAGCGATCTGCCATTGACCAGAACCGACTGGTATCAAGCCGAGCAGGCAGGAGCGTAGACAGCAACCAGTTGCACCATCCGTCAGCTTCTTGACCCCTGGCAGGCGAACGCCTATAAGCATGGACTGTGACCCATGACGAACGGGTCACAGTCCAGTGTGCCGTGCCGGGACCGTCGTCGGACAAGAGAAGGGGGGTGTATCAATGAGCACAGGTCGTCGCAATCGTGCGGGCAATCTCGTCCCAGTGCTGGCCGTCGCCGTTGGCGTTGGAATAGCCGCGCTGGTCGGCGTGGCCGCAGTGGCACATGAGTTGGGGGAGGGAGGCTGGCCGCTCGTGACTCTCGACAGCATCACCGTGCCGGATATCGGTCCCTTGCCGAATGCTGCGCCGATCCCGGGCGGCAATCTCAACTATAAAGGCAAGGTCGAACTGGGCCGGCAACTCTATTTCGACGGCCGCTTGTCCAAGAACGGCGCGATCCCCTGTGCCTTCTGTCATATTCCCGGTGTGGGATTCGCCGATCCTCGCCAAACTTCGATCGGCATCGACGGCAAGATCGGCGGGCGGCAGGCTCCCACCGTTCTCAATACCGGCTTCAATCCGGTTCAGTTCTGGGACGGCCGGGCCGGTTCGCTTGAGGAGCAGGCCATCGGTCCCATCCACAATCCGGTCGAAATGGGGGAGACCCATGAGAACGTCGTGGCGAAGCTGAACAAGATCCAAGGGTATCGCAACCAGTTCCGGGCGGTCTTCGGCACCGATGTCAGTTTGCAGGGGATTGCGGACGCGATTGCGGCGTTTGAGCGGACGATCATCTCCACGAATTCGGCTTTCGATAAATATGTGAAGGGCGACCGGAGCGCGTTGAACGAGGCCGCGGTTCGGGGCATGGGCCTTTTCAAAGGCAAGGCGCGCTGCATCCTCTGTCATAACGGGCCGAACTTCACCGACAACCAGTTTCACAATCTGGGCGTACCGCAAGTCGGGCCGCTCAAGGAAGACCTTGGCCGTTACGACGTCACGGGGCTCGACAGTGATAAGCGGGCATTCAAGACGCCCACGTTGCGCAGCATCACGGAGACGGCGCCCTACATGCACGACGGCGCCTTCAAGACGTTGGAAGAGGTGCTGGATTTTCTCGACAAGGGAGGAGGGGCCGATCCCAACCTCGATCCTGACATCAAGCCGTTGGGGCTTTCGCCGGAAGAGAAAGGCGACCTGCTCGCATTCTTGCTGGCATTGACCGGCGCGCCTATCAAGATGGATCTGCCGAAGCTGCCGAAAATGTAGAGTCCTTAATAGCGGCGGTGGCGCCGTGCGCGGCGCCTCCGCCGCTCCCCCGTTCGCTCGCTTCTCGAATGGTTTCATTGGAGCACAAGCAAGAGACGGCGTCCATCCGACTGCGTGCCAGTTGCGAGTCTCGGATTGTGGCCGGCCATCTCTGGATTTATGAAGGGGACATCGACTCCATCGCGGGAGAACCGAAGCCCGGGGACGTAGTGGACGTGGTCATGCACGGCGGGCGCCGGTGCGGACTTGGGCTCTATAGCCCCCAGTCGAAGATTCGGGTGCGGCTCCTCACGACCGGAGACGAATCGATCGATGCCTCCTTCTGGGATCAACGGATTGGCGAAGCGGTCGCGCGTCGCAACTCGGTCATCTCCGGCACGACCGCGTACCGGCTCGTTCACTCCGAGGGCGATGGACTGCCGGGATTGATCGTCGATCGCTACGGGCCGGTGTTGGTCATGCAGAGCTTGACGGTCGGGATGGATCGTTGGCACGACGAGTTGGCAGAGGCCCTACTCCGGCATACGGACGCGGAGTCTATCTATCTGCGGAACGATGCCCCGGCGCGTGTTCACGAAGGGCTGCCGCAGGAACGGGGGTTTCTCCGCGGCAAGGGGCCGCTTCGAGTGGAAATCATGGAAGGGCCGGCGCGCTTCCTCGTCGATATCGAGCGAGGGCAGAAGACCGGCTGGTTCTGCGATCAGCGCGACAATCGACTGGCCGTGGCCTCCCTGGCGAAGGACCGGGATGTCCTAGACGCCTTCTGCCATACCGGCGCCTTCGGTACCCAGGCGGCCTTGGGAGGCGCCCGTTCCGTCTCGGGACTGGATGTGAGCCGCTCCGCGGTAGAAATGGCGAGGATGCATGCCGACCTGAATGGCGTGGCGCAGATTTGTGAGTATCGCCAAGCTGATGCGCAGGAGTCGTTGAAACGGCTCGGCCGGTCGCGGCGGCGGTTCGATCTCGCGATTCTGGACCCACCGGCTTTTGCCAAGTCTCGATCCGTCCGGGGACGGGCCGTCGAAGGATATCGGCACATCAATATGATGGCGCTGAACCTGATCCGTTCCGGCGGGCTGCTCGTCACCTGTTCCTGCTCGCATCACGTGGGTGAAGACGATCTCTCCGCTGCGGTCGAGGCAGCCGCCCGGCAAACCAGGAGACGAATCGAGATCGTCGAACGGCGCGCTGCGGGTCCCGACCATCCAGTGCGCTCGTCCATCCCCGAGACCCAGTACCTGAAGTGCCTGATCGTCAAGGTCAAGTAGCTCGGCCACCTTCCACTTTTCGGCCAACCGCCAATCGCTTCTGACGGCCAGCGTGTTTGCCAGCCCGCATTCGGAGCCTTCATGAAATACACGTATTTATGCTAGTGACCTTGTTGACCAAATGCAACGTCAAGCGTATCCTGTCTCCGCGACGAGATGAATCGCCGCTCACGAAGACAACAAGGAGGTTGCCATGGCACGACGCGCGGTTCTCATTGGAATCAACAAGTATCGGGTACCCGGCTCCGATTTGCGCGGGTGCGTGAACGATGTCCGCAACATGCAAGGAGTCTTGACCAGGTACTATGGGTTTGCCGCAAAAGACATCGTGCTGTTGACCGACTACGACGCCACGAAGAGCGCCATGGAAAAGGCCATCGGGAAGTTGATCTCGGGCGCGAAGAAGGGCGATGTCCTCCTGCTGCATTACTCGGGACACGGTTCCAACTCGCCGGATGACAACGGTGACGAAGCGGACAAGCGGGATGAAATCCTCTGTCCGACCGACTTGGATTGGCAGGACCCGTTTCGCGACGACTGGCTGCGGAAGACGTTCAATAAGGTGAAGGCCGGCGTCGGGTTGACCGTCATCATGGATTGTTGCCACTCGGGGACCAACACCCGAGCCATTCAACCCCCGGATGCGCCGATCAAGGAGCGCTATTTGCCGAACCCGTTGGACCTGTTGGCGACGGAATCAGGCCGGAAGCTCCGGGGCACGGTCAAAGGCGAGCTCCGGTCATCGTCCCGCGCCGCACGCAAGAAGAGCGATGTGGTGCATGCGAACATCGGCGAATTGCTGATCACCGGCTGCCGAGACACGCAAACCTCTGCCGATGCCTTCATCAATGGGACCTACAACGGCGCGCTCACCTATTATCTGGTTGAGAGCATCAAAGAGGCGAACGGCAAGCTCAGCTATCGCGAGCTGCACAAGCGGACGCTCGCCAAGCTCAAAGGGGAGTACGACCAGGTCCCGCAGCTCGAAGGAAACAAGGCCAAGTTCGATCGCCCATTCCTGTCGCCGGAAGGTTGAAGGGGTGCGGATGCCCTGCCGTTTGGGTGAGACACGCAAGGCGAATAGGATGGCCCGATCATCAATCACAAGGTTGGTCAAGGTAGGGATGCCCGATGAATAAGAGGCGAGGGCGATCTTCTCGGTCGAGAGCCGGCGCGAAAATCCGGAAGGCAAATGGCGCGCCCGCGCCGCGTGAGTTGGCCGGGTACGCATTGCCGGACGAGGCGATCGAGCGCGCGCTGTCAACCGGTGAGCATCGTGGCGCACTGGAAGAATATTTCGGCGAGGAGAACTATCAGGAGCTTCGCGATCTGGCCCGCCAGGCCTCCGCAAGGTCGGTGCGCGGAGGACCGCGGGTGTTGATTCTCCCAGGAATCATGGGGTCCAAGTTGGGCCGGAAGCGCCTGCTGCTCGACGACGTGATTTGGATTGATCCGATCGGCATCCTTGCCGGCGAGTTGAACGAGCTGACCTTGGGCAAGGGCAAAGACGATGTGGTTCCGCTCGGCGTGCTCTTGTTCGCCTACCTGATGATCAAGCTCTCGTTGCGAGCTGCGGGATTTGACGCGGACTTTCATCCTTACGATTGGCGACGCGATCTGCCTTCGCTGGGGGCGCAGTTGGCCAAGCGGATTAAGGACGAACAGAAACCGGTCCATCTCGTGGCCCACAGCATGGGCGGTCTCGTCGCGCGAGCCGCGCTCAAGGCCGGGGCGGCCGACGTCGAGCGTGTGATCATGCTCGGCACGCCAAATTATGGATCGTTCGCCATCCCGCAAGCCCTCCGCGGCACCTATGATGTGGTCAAGAAAGTGGCGGCGGTTGACCTCACACACAGCTCGGAGGAACTGGCCTCGGAGGTCTTCTCGACGTTTCCCGGCCTGTACCAGATGATGCCGTGGAAGGAAAAATTCAGCGCGATCAATCTCTACGACGAGAAGGTTTGGCCGACCGCCGGCCCGCGCCCACGCGCAGAACTGCTGCGCGCCGTCGAGCCGGTCCATGCCAAGCTGGCTCCGGGCGACAAGCGGTTCGTGCTCATTGCGGGAGTGAACCAAGACACGATCACCGGTATGCGGATCGATAATGGAGACTTCGCCTATGAAGTCACGAAAGCCGGAGACGGCACCGTTCCGCTGGACTTCGCCAAACTCGAAGATGTGCCGACGTACTATGTCGAGGAAAGTCACGGCAGCCTTCCGAACAACGGCATCGTGCGCGATGCCGTGGCCTCGCTTCTCAACGGGGCCGCGCCACAGCGGGTGATGACGCAATGGAGCCCGCCGCGAGGAGCGGCCGTCCGGATGCGCCACGGTCAAGACCTGCGGCAGAGCGTCTTTGAAGGACGGCGCGGCAGGCAATTGACCGCACGGGACATGCGGATGGTCTTGGAGGAGGTGGCTGCTCCGCCGGTGCCGATCGGCCAGCGAAGCGCCAAGACTCCGGCGGTCGCCGAGGGGACGGCGCGCTTCGAACACCTCGTGGTGGGGCGTCGGTACCAGCGAGAGCTCGATGTCACGCTCGTGAAGGGCAACATCGCGGATGTGGACACGCGGGCCTGCGTGCTCGGCATTTTCCAGGAGGTAACTCCGACCGGGGCCGCGCGAGCCCTGGACGACCGCTTGGGCGGCATGATTCGAGAGTTTACGGAACGGCGCATGTTTACCGGAATCGTCGGGGAGACGTTCCTGATGCCGGTCAATCGATCGAGCTTGCGAACGGAAATGATCATGCTGGCCGGTATGGGAACCTTCGACCGCTTCACGCCGGACATGCAGGAACTGGTGTCCGAGAACGTCCTGCGGGTCTTCCTGCGCGCGCGGGTAGAGGAGTTCGCGACCGTGATTCTGGGCGGCAGCACGGGATCGAGCGTGGCCGCCGTCGCCAAGCAGATGTTCACCGGCTTCCTTAAAGCCCTCCAGGATGCCGATCGCGGACAGCGGTTCCGCCGCATCATTCTCTGCGAACGAGACGACGCGCGGTATGATGAATTGAAGCGGAGCGTATACGACCTGGCCAGCACGCCGCTATTCCAGGGGGCCGAGCTGACGATCAACGAAGAGGTCTTCCCTCCGTTGGATGTATCGGCTCTTGATGGAGCGCGCGCCCTCGCCTCCGGCCGGGGAGAGGACCCCATCTATTTGTTCGTGCGTCAACTGCCCAGCGCGCCCGACTCAACGGTGTTCCAAGCCGCCCTGCTGACCGCTGGCGGACGCGCCGCCATCATTACGGAGGACGCGGCTCCTCCGAAGGCCGAGTTGGAAGCCCACCTCGCCTTGACGGGCGGCGGACGACTGAAAATCACGAGCGATGAGGAGTTGGCCGCCTACGGCAAAAAGCTGGGACAACTGGTGCTCCATCCCAAGATTCAGGAGGTGTTGGCGAGTCCCGGTCTAGAAGATCGCCATCTCGTCGTCGTGCATGACCTCGCCGCTTCCCGCATTCCCTGGGAGACGCTGATGATCGACGGAAGGCGTCCGGCTCTCACGGAGGGAGTCAGTCGCCGCTATCTCGCATCGAACCTGTCAGTGGCCAAGTGGAGGGAGGAACAGCGGCAAGATGCGATGTTGCGCGTGTTGTTGGTGGTCAACCCCACGCAGGACTTGGCTGGGGCGGCGTCAGAAGGCAGGCTGGTCGAGAATGTGCTGAACGGCCAACGAGGGGTGGAGCTGGCGATCGTGAAGGAACAGCAGGCGACCAGAAGCCGCCTGCTCGCGGAACTGAAGGGAGGCCGATACGATGTCGTCCACTATGCGGGGCATGCGTACTATGATCGAGCGAACCCGAGCCAGAGCGGGATCGTGTGCCACGGAGACGAGATCCTGACCGGGCCGGATCTGATGTCGCTTCCCACGCTGCCGAGCATGGCGTTTTTCAACGCCTGTGAAGCGGGCCGTGTGCGGGTGTGGCGGCCAAAGATGCAGCGAGGAAAACGCTCGCTGAGCCGGAAGCAAGCGGCGCCGCCGGCCGATCCGTTGGAAGTGTCGGTGAGTTTCGCCGAGGCCTTCCTGCGCGGAGGCGCCGCGACCTACGTGGGGACCTATTGGCCTGTGGGGGATAAAGCGGCAGAAGAGTTCGCGCAGACCTTGTACAGCCAACTGATCGAAGGACAATCGGTGGCTCGGTCCCTCTTGGCGGCGCGCCAGGCTCTTCAGAAGTCCGCGCTTCTCGATTGGGCGGACTACATCCACTATGGCAGCCCGGATTTCGTGCTGAAAGTCCGGAGCTAATCCACAAAGCATGGGGGCCTGGCACCGCCGTCTTCGGCGGTGCCAGGCCTCGTTCACTCAGTCGGCATCCCCCAGTCTCGCCTCAACGATACGTCTCTGCGAAACCCCTGTGCGTAGGCCAATCTTCAGCCAGACTTCAGGAACTTTCGCATGCCCGGAGATCGGGCTAGACCCTCTTTGCCGCTCCATCTAGATCCAAATCAGTACCAGGGTCTATGGGCTCGACCCGCCGATCGATCTATACCGGTAGGGGACGGATCAGTTCGGAGGTGCAGGTGGAAAAGATTCGCGTGTTGCTGGCCAACCATCCGCTGATGCTTCCGGACGACATTCGCAATCTGGTGGAAGAACAAGAGGACATGGAGATCGTGGGCGACTGCCGAGGTCCTATGAAAATTCTGCAAGAAACGGGCAGGACCAAGGCCGATGCCGTGATTCTCGCGCAGGAGGGAACGCAAGAGCCGGGTCTCTGCAGCCAGTTGCTGGCCGTGTATCCCGACCTCACCATCCTCGGCCTGACGCCGGACATGACGGCCGGGTTCGTGCGGCAACTCTGTTCGCGTCGGGATGCCCTGGCCGAGGTCAAGAAACAGGATGTCATCCACCGGCTCCGTGCGGCCGTGCGGCAACCCTGTAGCGAACGGGAGGGCTGAGGCCGTTCGGCGATTGCCAAGAGCGAGGTCATCGGCATGATGCGAGGGCGAAACGAGGACGAGCCAACGACTTAATCTCAGCAGCGGAGGAGGCCAATGCCAACTACACCAACGTATCCAGGAGTCTACATCGAAGAGATTCCGAGCGGCGTGCGTACGATCACCGGAGTCGCCACCTCCATCGCCGCCTTTATTGGTCGAGCACTCAGAGGACCGACCAACGAGCCCATCACCATCAATAGCTTCGGGGATTTCGAACGGACCTTCGGCGGGTTGTGGGTGGGCAGCAGCCTGGGCTTCGCCGTTCGGGACTTTTACCTGAACGGCGGAGGGCAGGCCGTCATTGTCCGTCTCTACCATGCCGAGACGGGCACAGGGGCCAAACCGGCGCAGGCGAAACTCACGGCAGATTCCCTCGGGCTCGAGGCCGCCAGCCCTGGAGCCTGGGGCAACAAGTTGCGCGCGCGAGTGGATCACAATACGCGGCCGGCGCTTCCGGGCGAAGCCGCCGACAGCCTGTTCAATCTGACCGTACGGGACGGAGAGACCGGAGCGATCGAGAGCTTCCGGAACGTCTCGATCACTGCGGGCCATCCGCGGCAGATCGACAAGGTCCTGCTCAACGAATCCCAACTCGTGCGCATGACCGGCAATCTGCCGGCCGCGCGTCCCGCGAAGAGCAACGATCCCGCGGCCGGGAAAGATCCGTGGGAAGACAACACCCCGGCGACCAACTACAAGGTGGCGACAGCCGCCGAAGCCTCGGACGGTGCGGCGTTGACGAAGGCCGATGATTTCACCCCGGCGAACGCCGAGAGCAACAAGAAGGGGTTGTATGCGCTGGCCAAGGCCGACCTCTTCAATCTCCTCTGCATCCCACCTTATCTCGCCAGCGGCAATGTGGACACGGGCCTGACTTCGGAAGCGGCGGCCTACTGCGAGCGGCG
Organism: Nitrospiraceae bacterium; assembly: GCA_050246315.1. Taxonomy (GTDB): domain Bacteria; phylum Nitrospirota; class Nitrospiria; order Nitrospirales; family Nitrospiraceae; genus Nitrospira_G. The sequence continues at coordinate 101,962 of JBFWWG010000011.1, forward strand.
CCGGGCCATGCTGTTAGTAGATCCTCTCGTCGAGTGGACCTCGAAGGATGCGGCCAAGTCCGGCGTGGCGAACATCGGCACGACCAGCAAGAATGCGGCACTCTACTTTCCACGATTGCGTCAGCCGAATGCGCTGAAAGACAACCAGGTCGAAGATTTCGTGCCCTGCGGCGCCGTCGCCGGGATCTTCGCTAGAACCGACGCGCAACGGGGGGTGTGGAAGGCTCCAGCCGGTTTGGAGGCGACGCTCGTCGGGGTTCCGGGTCTCAGCGTGCCGTTGAACGATCCCGAAAACGGCGAGCTCAATCCATTGGGCGTCAACTGTCTCCGCGTGATGGCGCCCGCCGGTCCGTTGGTATGGGGTGCGCGCACGCTGCAGGGCGACGACCGCTTCGCCTCGGAGTGGAAGTATGTGCCGGTTCGGCGCATCGCCCTCTTCATCGAAGAAAGCCTGTATCGAGGCACCCAATGGGTAGTCTTCGAGCCGAACGACGCGCCGCTATGGGCGCAGATTCGTCTCAACATCGGAGCCTTCATGCACAACCTCTTCAGGCAAGGCGCGTTCCAAGGCCAGACTCCTCAAGAGGCGTACTTCGTCAAGTGCGACAAAGAAACCACGACACAGAACGACATCAATCTCGGCATCGTGAACATCGTGGTCGGTTTTGCTCCTCTGAAACCGGCCGAGTTCGTCATCATCAAGATTCAGCAGATGGCCGGTCAGATCCAGTCATAAGGAGGACGTACGATGGCGCAGTTCAGCGTCAATACACAGCGGTTTGATCCGTACAAGAATTTCAAGTTCCGCGTGAAATGGGACGGCCGGTATGTCGCCGGTATCAGCAAAGTGGGGGCTCTGAAACGCACGACCGAGGTGGTGGAGCATCGGGAGGGGGGCGACCCCAGCACCGGCCGCAAGTCGCCGGGGCGAGCCAAATACGAGGCCATCACCTTGGAACGGGGCGTCACGCATGATCTTGAGTTCGAGAAGTGGGCCAACAAGGTGTGGGACTTCGGGTCGGGCCTCGGGCGGGAGGTGTCGCTCAAGGACTTTCGGAAGGACATCATCATCGAGATGTACAACGAAGCGGGTCAGCTCGCCTTCGCCTACAAGGTGTATCGCTGTTGGGTGTCCGAGTTTCAGGCCCAGCCGGATCTGGATGCGAATGCGAATGCCGTGGCGATTCAATCCATCAAGCTGGAGAACGAGGGTTGGGAACGGGATCGCGACGTGCCTGAGCCTGCGGAACCGGCCTTGTCGGCGTAGGACATCATGCACGGCCTCTCGGCGCAAGAGCTGCTCGATGTCTGGGACCAAGGGGAGAGTCTCTCATCCTGCGGACGGGCGACGCTCCTGCTGGCGACGACCTGTCCGGAATACTCGCGCCAGCTCATCGACAGTCTCACGATCGGGGAGCGTGATGCGCTCTTGGCCGAAATACGAGCCCGCACGTTCGGATGGGATTTGGCGAGCGTGGCAAGGTGCCCGGCCTGCCGAGAATTGGTCGATGTGGGCATCGATGTGCGGGCGATCTTTTCCGACAGGGCGCCGGCGGCGCCGAACGGGGAGCTGTACCGACAGCCTTTGGTGATCGAATCGAATGACTTCGTCGTGCATGTCGCAATTCCGGCTGTTCGAGATCTCGAGGCGATCTTGACCGCTACCGCTCCGGTAGAAGGGCTTCGTCTGCTGTTGCGGCGCTGCGTCCTCCGTGCGGAGCGCCGAGGGGCGCCTTGCGAAGTGGAGGATCTTTCCGAAGACGTGCGCGCGCTGATTGACCAACGCCTGGCGGAAGCCGATCCGCATGGAGCTGTGCGCCTCTCCCTGCACTGCCCTGGATGCGATCATCGTTGGGTCCTGTCGTTCGACGTGCTGGCGTACTTTTGGAGCGAAATTCGGACCGGGGCACGGCGGCTGCTACGAGAGATTCATGCACTGGCCTCGGCCTATGGGTGGAGGGAGTCCGAGATCTTGATACTCAGCGCGGCGCGGCGCCGCGCTTATTTGGAATTGGTGGCGGGATGAGTCGGTACATGTGGGATCTGGTCATGCGGAGCCTGGGAGAGGTTGGCGGACTGAGTCCCCGTCCGTTGAATCGGTACGAACCCGGCCAGTGGGGCGGCGCCTCGGAGAGCACCGACGTCATCCAAGAGATGAACGGCATGGGTCTGCCGTTGGAATCTGGACGGTCGTTCCCGGACGATTTGTCACGGACAGTCCTGCCGATGATGGACGCCGGTCCCGCCGAAATCGTGGTCCATCCGGCCAGGCAAACCGATACGTACGCCCGAGACGATCGTGCAGAGAGATTGGTTGAGGGGAGGTGGCTTGCTCAGCAAGAAATCTCCGGTGAACGAAACGACGAAGCCGATGTCGCGAAGGCGGAACGAACCCCGCAGGCAGGCCGGCCGGCGAGCCCAACACGGATCTCCGGTCATTCCAATGGCATTCAAGTAATGAACCTCCAGATCCCGCCACAAGCAGAAGCGAGTGCTTCAGCGCAGCGTCCTCCAGCGCAGGTCGCTTCACCAGAACGACGCGATCGACGTATGACTGAGAGCGTCGAGGAAGGAGCGTCTTCGGATGGAACGCGCAGTGGAGCGCGCAGGTCGCTCGGCAATGAGCAGCTACCGTCGCCGGTGACGACTCGACCGCGGTCGTCTGATCCTCTTGAACCGACGCTGGGAGATCTCTCGGTTCGTGATGTGCGCCGTGAGGCGACGGAACCGCCAGTGGCGAAACGGCCGCCGGTTGTTCAGATTCGCATCGGGCGAATCGAGGTCAGGGCCGTCGAACCACCGGTGTCCGCCCCGAGCAAGAAGGTCGTTGAAGCGCCACGTTCATCGGTGCCGCTCGACCAGTACTTGAGACGCCGCACTCGGGAGGCCTGATGGGAAACGCCCTGGCCATAGCCGCGGTGACCGCGGTGCTCAAGGATCTGCTCAACAACGGCCTCATCGATCACAATGTCACGGGGGCGGTCGGAGGCAACGTGACGGTCAGCGCGCTGCCGCCGGACCGAGTCTTTGCTCCCGGGGCGCAAGAAGGCAATCAGCTCAATCTCTTTCTCTATCAGGTGGCCCCCAACGCCGGCTGGCGCAATGTCGGGCTGCCGTCCCGTGACGAGCGCGGCGGGCGATTGACCAATCCCCCCCTGGCGCTGGATCTGCATTATCTCCTGACGGCCTATGGCGCTGAAGACCTGCACGCGGAGCTCCTGCTCGGCTATGCCATGCAACTGTTCCATGAAACTCCCATGCTGACCAGGCAGGCCATTCGCACGGCGCTCTTGCCTTCTCCGGTGAACGGATCGATCCTCCCGCCGGCGCTCCAGGCCTTGTCGGCCTCTGATCTGGCCGACCAGGTCGAGCAGATCAAGATCGTCTCAACGGCTCTCAACAGCGAAGAGATGTCGAAGCTATGGACGGCGTTGCAGGCTCGCTACCGCCCGACGGCCGCGTATCACGTCTCGGTGGTCATGATCGAATCGCAGCGTCCCGCGAAGTCGCCGCTGCCGATTCTGACGATCGGTCCGGTCGATCCGGTCACGCGTGAGCCGCGAGGCCCCGTGGCGGTGGCCAATCTCGAACCACCGTTCCCGACGTTGACTTCGGTGACCCTTCCCGAGCAACGAGCAAGCGCGCAGCTCGGCGATACCCTGGTCGTGCAGGGGCACAAGCTGGATGGCACCAATCTGGCCATCCGTCTGGCCAGTCCGCGATTGACTCAGCCTGTCGAGTTGCCGATTGCCTCCGGCAATACCGCGACCAGGCTGGAGACCACCATTCCGAACCAGCCGGCCACGTTGCCGGCCGGGCTGTACTCCCTGGCGCTGCTCGTCCAGCGGCCAGGCGAGACCTTCCGGCGCACGACCAATGAACTCACGCTGGCGTTGGCGCCTCGGATCACGACGGCGTTGCCTGCGACATTTGTACGTGACAGAAACGGCGATGCCACCATCTCGTTGGCCGTGCAACCGGAGGTCCAGTCAACGCAACGGGTGGCCTTGCTTCTGGGCGATCTGGAGATCACAGCTCTACCGAGGACCAACCAGACCAATACCGTCTCCTTTGTGATTCGCGGTGCGACACCGGGGACGTATCTGGTGCGGGTGCGGGTGGACGGTGTGGACAGTGTGGTGGTGAATCGCACGGTCACACCGCCGGAGTTCTTCAATCATCGAGTGACGGTGACGTGATGCAGACGGACCAGCAGAGCGCCCCGTCCTGGCACGAGACGAACCAGCGGTCTCTTATGGCCGAGGTGGCCCGAGTCGGTGCCGCTCTCGCCCGGCACGCGGCGGCTCGGTCCGTCGGCATGGACGCGCCGCCGGAGCGGGTTGGGCAGGAGCCGGATGCGCGGGATCCGGAGGTCGGAGAATCCGCCGCTCCGTCCGCGCTGGATGTGCTGTGCGTCAGTTTCGGGCTCTCGGCATTCGAACGAGACATCCTGCTCTTGGCGGCGGGAATGGAACTCGACGCCGGTATGGCGCCCGCCTGTGCGGCTGCACAGGGGGATGCGCGTCGGCCCTATCCGACATTCGGCCTGGCCTTGGCGTCGCTGTCTCATGCCCATTGGAGCGCCGTCATTCCTACAGCCCCCTTACGCCGCTGGCGGTTGGTGGAGGTGGGCCATGGTGACACCCTCATGACAAGCCCCCTGCGGATCGATGAGCGAATCCTGCACTATCTCGCGGGTCTGTCGCATCCGGACGAGCGGTTGGCCGGCCTGGTGGAGGCCGTTGTGATGGAGCTCATGGGCGCGCTAGCTCCCACCCATCAGCGGCTGGTTGACCAGGCGGTCGCGATGATCGTGCGGCCGGCTGCCACGTACCGAAGGCCGCATCTCCAACTCTGTGGCGGCGATGGGCTGACCAAGCGGCAGATCGCCGCTGCCATCGCGGAGGCCGTAGGCGGACCTCTGTATCGTCTCGTGGCGTCTGCGTTGCCGACCGCGCCACAGGAACTCGATATGGTTCTGCGGCTGTGGACTCGGGAAGCCGTGCTCGCGCGGAGTCTCCTCCTGATCGAATGTGATGAGACCGATGCGCTTGATGGCGGGAAAGACCATGCGCTCAACACGTTTCTCGATGGTGTCAGCGCGCCGCTTATTCTGAGCGTCAGGGAGCGTCGTCGGTCGGGACCCAGTCGGTTCCTCAATTTGGACGTGGAACCGCCTTCCCATCAGGAGCGCCGGCATCTATGGACACAGGCGCTGGGGCAATGGGGTCCGACCTTGAACGGGGCAGTCGAGGCGGTGAGCCGGCAATTTCAAATCGGTCCCGGTGTTATTCAGGCCGCCGGCCTTGCCTTAAGCGCGGAGGGCGATTACGACAGTTCGCTGGCTACGGGGCTGGAACAGGCCGATCGGCTGTGGGAGTTCTGCCGCCGACAAGCGCGACCGCGGCTCGACGAGCTGGCACAACGCATCGAGCCCGCGGCGACCTGGGAGGACCTGGTCCTGCCGGATGCCCAACGGCAGACCCTGCGAGAAATCACGATGCATGTCCGGCACCGCACGACTGTGTATGAGACGTGGGGATTCTCGGAAAAGGGGACCCGCGGTCTGGGCATCAGCGCGCTCTTTGCCGGGGCGAGCGGGACGGGGAAGACCATGGCGGCGGAGGTGCTGGCCTCTTCCCTCCGTCTCGATCTCTACCGCATCGACCTCAGTCAAGTGGTCAGCAAATACATCGGCGAAACGGAAAAGAACCTGCGCAAGGTCTTCGATGCGGCGGAGGGCGGGGCCGCCATTCTGTTGTTCGACGAGGCCGACGCGCTGTTCGGCAAACGCAGCGAAGTCAAAGATAGTCACGACCGCTACGCCAACGTCGAGGTGAGCTATCTCTTGCAGCGCATGGAAGCCTATCGGGGCCTGGCGATTCTGACGACCAACATGAAAACCGCCTTGGACGCGGCCTTTCTGCGTCGCATCCGGTTCGTCGTACAGTTCCCGTTTCCCGACCAGACGCGGCGGGCGGAAATCTGGAGGCGGATCTTTCCGGAGGCCGTGCCGAGGGAAGGACTCGATTGGGAGCGGTTGGCACGCCTGAACGTGGCCGGAGGGCATATTCGGAACATCGCGATGAATGCGACGTTCCTTGCGGCGGACGCCGGGGAGGCCGTGACGATGCGACACCTCTTGCAAGCGGCGCGGGGCGAGTATGCCAAGCTGGAAAGACCGCTGACGGAAGCCGAAATCGGAGGATGGGGGGCATGACAGAGGAGCTGCGAGGACTGAGGACCGAATCGGAGCACCCTCAGGCGCAAGGTTTCGCTCAGTCCTCATCGCTCAGTCCTCAGACGTATGAAATCGACATCGAAGTACTCGAGCTGCATGGCTTCCCGTATGGGGACAGAGACCGCATCGCCCTGGCCTTAGAGCGCGAGTTGGGAAGGCTCTGCTTGGAAGAGGGAATTCCGCCGGCCTTGGTTCATCCAGCTCATATCGCGCGGTTGAGCGGGGGATCATTCACGGTTTCATCCGGGTCAAGGGCCGAAAGGGTGGGCAGACAAGCGGCGCAAGCCGTGTACGGCGCCTGGCGGACAGCCGGCGGACCGAGTCTGTCTGAGCGATGAACGACTAACGCGAAAGGAGAACGTCATGGCGCGTCGAGCCACGCGAGCACCGGAAGCCGCACGAACTTGTGCGACCGGAATCTGCGATCCGCAGAGGACCCAAGGACTTAAGGCCCCCGCGCCGAATGGGAAGCATGCGCTGGTGACACTTAGAGGGCCGGGTGTGTTTCTGGCGGCGCAGGTCTCGAAGCAAGGAGGCAATACCGACCTGACCTTCGTCAATCTGGATATCGACGACAGGAACGTAACCAGTCTGTCCTTTGCAGCAGCTAATAACTGGGGACTCACCCAGCAGAATCCGTACGGCATCGCCCTGCTCAAGGGAAGCGCGATCGACACGCTGACCGTAGGCCTCCCCTCGCCCTTGCGGTTCGAGCGAGAGCTCAGGCTTTCCGTCAATGTGAATGAAACCGGAGTCGTTCAGATAGTCGCCAACGTCATTCACGGTACTGCCTGATGCGCGAGATCGGTTGAGCTAATGACCACGCGAATACAAAACCGAGTCCCCCCACGCGTCGAGGCGTCCGGAATTTCCGCTCGAGCGGGAGTTCTCCAGCGCCAATGCGTGTGCGGCGGACCGGCCGGGATGACCGGAGAGTGTGAGATGTGCAAGAGCATAAAGCTCATGGGCAAACCGCTTCAGCGCAAACTTGTGAGCAGCGAACCTGATGATCGGTACGAGCAGGAAGCCGATCGTGTCGCGGAGCAGGTGATGCGGATGCCGGACGCCGACGTGAGTAGATCACGCCACGATGCTGCGAGTCCGCTGGTCCAGCGCCGGACGACGGAGGGAGGCACCGGTGTGATGGAAGCGCCGCCCATCGTCCACGATGTGCTGAACTCTTCGGGGCAGCCGCTCGGCGGGGCCACTCGGGCCTTCTTCGAGCCGCGGTTCGACCATGACTTCAGCAAGGTGCGGGTGCATGCGGGGGGGCTGGCCGAGCAATCGGCGCGGGACATGAATGCGCATGCATATACCGTGGCGCCCCACGTCGTGTTTGGTACGGATCGGCTCTCGCCGGAGACACTTGTGGGACGCCGGTTGATGGCTCACGAACTCGCCCATGTGGTGCAGCAATCAGGGGGAAATGGGATGACGGGCAACGTCGTGCAGCGCCAGCCGGCCAATATGACCGAGGCCTACTACCAGAGGCTGGTTAAGCAAAAGAAGTGGTGTCGCGATTCAGAGAAATCGGGGGAGCTTCATCCGGGGCTGCAGTGTTACCGTGAGATACCAGCGCGTCGCGGCTATCCACCTGCAAATCAAGTCTGTTTCAGCAAGGAAACCGGGAAGTTCGTCGAGGAAAGCCCGGATTTTGTCTCAGCGGTTTGGGGGCAGAAGAAAGACGGCATCTGCGATATCCCGATGGGATTGACCGACCCACCTCAGCCCTTCACCCAACGTGGCCGGCGTCCGCTCGGTCATTTGATCGCCGATATCGCGACCGAAGATCCCAATCTGATTGGCAAACACTTTGGGCGACTGTCCGGCGTGGCCATGGGTATTGCGTTGCCCAAGGGGCTCGACTCGGACCTTTTGGCTTTCGCCGTTCCGACGATACTTGGTTTCGTTGCTGGAGAACTCGGCGAACGAGGGTTGCCTCGGTTGAACGGCTTGGCTCGAAAGCACGGATTTGTGCCGACCATCAGTCTGGAAGCCGGCAGCAACATCGGCCTGGGTCTCGGCATCGGACTCGAGAAAAGAGATCGCCCCCTGCCTCTTGTGCCCATCAACACATACCTGACGTTCAGCCTCGATTCGACCTTGGACGTCGCTGGCGAATCAGGGGGCAGTGGGGCTTTTCTGGCAAAAGTCGGCGTCCGTATTGATCCGGGCAAACAGGGCGGACTGTTCGCGCTGGGATCAGTCGGCGCAGGGCTGGCATTGGGCGAAGAGGCGTCCGGAGCGGTTTCGGCGGAAATCGGCGCGGGGATTCGGGCGACAGATTTCCTCGACGTGCAACTGGTGCGAGAGACCGTCGCCGGCGATGAGGGGGAAGGTGCCACCTATTGGCTGACCTTAAAACTCGTCGCTCCGCAGCGCGTGCTCAAGGGGCATCGGAAGATTCCAGTCTCCAAGAAAGGGCCTCGATGAATGCAGCCCAATTGAGGGCTGAGCCGAGACGATCATGACAGGACTACGACGAATGCAAACGACGGCATCGCAAGGCCGGCCATTCACCTCGGCACCTGCGGGGTGCCACTTGCAGCGCCGGTGCGCCTGCGGCGGATCGGCAGGGATGAGCGGGACATGTGCGGAATGCAGCCAGAAGAGACTCCTGGGAAAGCCGTTGCAAGCCAGGTTGCGAATCAATGAACCGGGAGATCCATACGAGCAGGAAGCTGATCGCGTCGCCGAGCAGGTGATGCGGATGCCGGATACTGAAGCGACCAGGCCGTGCGGCGAAGGCGGGAGTCCGATCGTGCAACGACGTGCGACAAGTGGTGGCACCGGTGTGATGGAAGCGCCGTCCATCGTCCACGACGTGCTGAACTCTTCAGGGCAGCCGCTCGACGCCTCGATCCGCGCCTTCTTCGGGTCGCGCTTCGGCCATGACTTCAGCCGAGTGCGGGTGCATGCCGATGGGAAGGCGGACAAGTCCGCGCGAGCAGTGAACGCCCATGCCTACACGGTGGGACCCAACATCGTGTTCGGCGCCAGGCAGTTCTCGCACGAAACGCGGGAAGGCCGGCGGTTGCTGGCGCATGAACTTGCGCACGTCGTGCAGCAATCGGGCTCCGAGCCATTACTGAGAGACCGAGGCGGTAGCCGTTCTCGGCCATCCCTTCTCTCTACGCCTTGTATCCAGCGCGACGGAATGGGAGACGTCCGTTTGGCGGAGGCGCGGGACGAGCTGGAAGAACAAATTCGCACGACGCCCGCGTTCGTCGCTCTGGATCCGGACAGCGTCAAGTTGACGGAAGAAATCATCATCGAAATACGCAAGCGATCTCTTCCCGATACCTATCATTTCCTGTCGAAATTGAAAGTACTTTTCGATACGCCGCTCAAGCCTCCGGCCGTGATTACGACGGAGACACAGGCTGGGACGGCGACCGCTGTGAAGGCGGAGAAAACACGATTGGCCAAACCGGCGGCGGCCCGGAATACGACACGTGAAGAGAAGGCGGCCGCCGATCCGAAAAGAACCTGGGTCCCAATCGCCGGCAAGTTTGGCGGAGGGACCTATTACGTGGATCGGACCTCTGCCACCAACATCGTTGTGAGAGCCGATATTCACCTGATCGCGAAAGGCACCGGCACCAAGAAGGATGTGGATTCTATCAAAGCCATGGAAGATGGGATCGAAAAGGCCGCCTCCAATAAAGGGTACTGGGTAGACATTCGCTTTGTAGACACGGCAGCGGCAAACACGTTTCAGGTGGATGTGGATCCTTCGCAGTGGGAAGTGGCGACGAACTGGTCCGGTGGTGACCCGGTGGGTTTTGCCCATGAGCTGCATCACATGTTTGCTTTCGACCTCGACCGATACGACTATACCCAGCATGCCAGCAACGAATCCATGCCAATACCCGATCGCTTGCATTGGTTCCGGGAGGAGCTGAAGAAACCGGCAAACTACAACGACCCTACCTCCATCATGAATTCCGCTTCTCATCCGAACGATGATGATGCATGTCGGGTGGCGGGGTTGGATGTCGCAGTCTGTGTCCCTGCACGAGTAGCGGCACGCGCGGCGGGGAAGCTATGACAATAGCGAGCGCTGAACAAACTGGATCATGCTGCCGAAGGAAACACGGCGATGCTTAAGAGATCGCTGACCGCTTCATTCCAGGATGAGAAATTCTTGCGAGGGGGCTTCCCCCGTATGCGAAGGTTTCTTCCGAGCCTCAGTGAGGTATGCCTCAGGTGAGGAAGACCCATGTGACGAGGTGAGGAACCATATGCTTGCAGTGGCAGACAAGATGCCTGACTCAACGAATGCGTCCGGGATGCCTTCTTCGGGCATGTTCGTCCTCCACCGCAAATGTGCCTGCGGGGGATCGGCGAGGATGAATGGGATATGTACTGAGTGTCAGCAGAAGAAGCTTCTGGGCAAGCCTCTGCAGGACAAATTGCGGATCAATGAGCCGGGCGATGTCTATGAACAGGAAGCTGATCGCGTCGCCGAGCAGGTGATGCGGATGCCGGATACTGAAGCGACCAACCCAGGCCACGATGCCGCCAGTCTGCTCGTCCAGCGCCGGTCGACCGCGGGCAGCACCGGAGCCGCCGAGGCGCCGCCCATCGTCCACGACGTACTGAACTCTTCAGGGCAGCCGCTCGATGCCGCCACCCGAGCCTTCTTCGAACCTCGGTTCGGCCACGATTTTAGGAATGTCCGCGTGCATGCAGATGGGAAGGCGGACGAGTCCGCGCGAGCGGTGAGCGCCCATGCCTATACGGTCGGTCACCACATGGTGTTTGGTCCCGGCCAGTTTTCGCCGGAGACGCATGGAGGCCGACGATTGCTGGCGCACGAATTAACGCATGTCCTCCAGCAGGGAGCTTCCGGGCACAGCGCCACAGGGAGTGGCTCCCTGGGTATCCAACGTCAGGGTGTGAAAGGCCGGACTAGACCGCCGACGACAGAAACCGAAGGTTGCGATCCTTCATTGCAGAGCGACTTGAAAACAATGCACCACCCGGCCCGTGAGCATGTCGAACGCGCCATCGCGAGTTTAGATCCTGGTTGGAAGCGCATGACTCCCGCCAACCGGGCGGCGTTCTCGCAATACTTCGACCCATCGAACAGCGGGCAAATCGACAATGGGTTCGTCCGTACGGTGAGGGATCGGTACAAACTGATACACAGCACCATGCAGTCCCTGCGCTTTGACTGCGATCCGGAGTCATGGACTCTATGCGGGACATCCAAGAAATGGTGCGTCGGAGGGCGCTTGATGTGGACGTGCTTCGGCAATCTCCATGTCTGTTCGAATGCCTACAAGACCGCCACTTCAACTTCGAAGATCGAGACCATTATTCACGAGTCGGTGCATAACGCCTTGCTGACGACGGATCGAGCCTATTCCAACGAAGCAGGGTTCCGGGATCTCAGTCCAAGAGGAACCGGCTTCTGGGGACGGGTTCTGAACTTTCTCGGTAACATCCCTGTGTTGGGGATTCTGTTCCGGTTGCTACCGGGGAACAAAGACACCATGAACAACCCCGACAGTTACGCGGGTTACGCGATGCAGGTGTAAGGGGTCGATACGGCAGATGATGGAGAGGGACTGTCCGCACGGCTGAGGAAAGTCGTACCGCAAGAGCTCGATCGAGAGAACAAGACCGTGCGAGTCCGTGTCATGAAGATGGCAACAAAAGCGAAGGCAAGCGACGTGTCCAATTGCCGGCGATCGAAAATGCGAACCACACTGAAGACGGTTGCTGATCCAAAGGGTGGCGATCGTGAGTGATCACCGTTCCACACTTCCGGGAAGAAGCGAGTCGGCGGACAAGAAGCGTGTGTCTACAAAGGCGCACCAACATGACCGCGCCCCATCAGCCCCCTGGCTCCAAGCGCTCAAAGCGTCGCGTTCGCTTGTCGATACGGGTTTGGTGAATCAGGTCATACAGTCACCCGGCGAAGTTCTCGATGAACAGTCTCGGAGGTACTTCGAGCCGCGCTTCGGCCATGACTTCTCTCGAGTGCGGGTGCATACGGATCAGCGCGCCGGAGGGTCGGCCGACCGTCTTCAAGCGGAGGCTTATACCGCAGGGTCCCATGTGGTGTTTGCCCCCGGACGTTACGCGCCCCAAACAGAGCGAGGCAGAGCGCTGCTAGCCCATGAACTGGCGCATGTGGTGCAGCAGCCGGGCGTGGCAGAGGCATGCGGACACATGCGGCTCAGCCGCACCGATTCTCCAGCCGAACGGGCGGCGGACCTCGGCGGCCATCGTGTGACCGCAGGTCTGGCAGCGGGAGAGGCGGGAACGGCCGAAGCCGGGGTCATTTACCGCACGATCAAAGACGACCTGCGCGAGGCGATCGCCGGCTGGGGAACCGACGAGGAGGCGATCTATACACGTCTGGCCAACGCCAGCGCCGATGAAAAAACGTCCGTCCTCTCAGACCCGGTCTTGATGCAGGATCTCTACGATGATCTCAACCGGAGCGAGTGGGGAAAAGTGCTGGGCTTGCTCGGCGCCAGCGCCGAATCGCGCGTGCACGCCGCGTCGGAAGGCTGGGGGACCGACGAGGAGGCGATCTATGACGCCCTCCGGGCGACCGGCGTGGATGCGTTGAAAAGCATGCTGCGGGGATCGACGGTATTGCTGGAGTTACGCGACGAACTGGATGACGACGAACTGGGACAAGCCTTGGCGATCATCGCCGAGAAATTCTTCCGAGAAGGGGTGAACGTCGATGCGGACATCTATCATGCTCTGCTGCTGTTCCCGGACGCCATCAACGAGGCGTTGGACCATTTTGCAGGGATGAGGATCAATCTTGCGACTTCGGTCATCCCCAACCTTCCCCGTGGCCACAATATGCCGGCTGCGGTCGTCGACGACGTCAACACCCATATCGCGCACGATTCCGATCTCGCCCGAGTGGAAGCCGCCTTCGAGGCCCGCTGGAATCTCAATCTCACCGCCCGCGCAGGTGCCGCCGGTCCGGCGCCGCGGTGGACCGTGGGCTTGATCCGCCAGGTGCATCGCGCTTTGCAGCAAGTGCCGGCGGGCCATGTCGTCCGCGCCGCGCAGACGACCGCCGGCATCAGCGCGGGCGAGATCGCCGCGTTTCAACTGGATGCGCTCAAAGCACAGCAGGGATCCTGGAGCGCGTCCACAGGAACGATCCGCGTGGGCACGGCGTTCAGCAACGTCGCGGGCCTGACGAGGCACGAGGTCGGCCATGCGATGGACGATTTTCTCGGCGCAACGACCGCGGGATTCAAACGGAACGCCACCAACGGATGGAGGTGGGGTGCCGCCTCCACAACGTGGGAAACGATGATGGCGGATCCCTGGCTGAGAAAAGACGGCAGCCAGGTCCCGGCCGCCGATCAGACAGCCATCAAGGCGGTGCTGGACGCCTATGTCCTGACCGACGGGAGCGGAGGGCTGCGCACCGGGACGCCGGCCGGCCATGCCATCCGCACCTACTGGAATGACGACGTGCCGATGATCGAGGCGGCCAAGGGATTGGCTGGGAAAAAGGACGACGTGTACACCGCGCTCGGCAGCGTGAAGCAGTTCGGCGGGCGTTACTACAGTTGGAGCACCTACTATCACGAATTCTACGTGTACAACGCGATCGTGCAGGACAAGCGGGTCAGCAATTATTCGCTCTATGGTCACCCGGAGTTCTTTGCGGAGATGTACGAGGCCTACTATGCAGAAGGTCCGGGCCCGAAGCGCGGAGACAAACTCAAAGGAGTGCCGAATTGGAAGCAGTTCTTCGATACGACGGTGCATCCGACCGTGATGACGTAACTCCGTCGGCGCGTCTTCAGCTCGTGCGGGAAGCGACGGCTTCCGTAGTCGCGGGCGCCGTCATGGACGTCGAGACGGCCGGCCGCCTGATCCAGCCGGAGTTGGAATCGTACGGGGAGGTGATCGCGGCGGTCGAGCAGAACGTCGCGGGCTTGCTGGTGCGCGGAGAAGGGGAGAGCTTTACGGAACGCGTCGGCGAACTGATGGAGGCGTGGGGCATGTCGGATGAAGCCCGGCGTTATCATCGTCATTTGGCCGCCGCCTTCGAGCACAAGCGCGTCTTCTTGAAACTGGAGTGGTGTGAGGTCGATTGCAGGGTCGAGCGCCAGATCGCCGTGTATTATCGCCGGCGCCCGCACGTGCACGAGGCGCTTCAGATCCTGACACGATTCGCGGGATATGGGCTGTCTGTGGACGCATTGCGCGAACTCGGTTCAATCCTGGGCAAGGACACCGTGCACTTCGTGGCCTTCACGGCCCGACCGGATCGGCCGTTGTGGCACAAGTTCTATTTCTCCCAGTATGTGACGGCCGAATCGTACGCGCGCGTGGAGGCGCGGCTGCAACGGGCCGCGGGATGCACCACGGCAAGCTCTGGGTCGGTCGCGCGGTGGACGGTCTATCAGGACCGATTGGCGCCTCCGTACCGGCCGTGCACCCTCTTTGTCTCGCGGGCCATTTCAGAAGACGGGGTCGATGATTCGATCAAGATCGACTATCCGGAGGTGCCGCCGGTAATAGCCGCCGGTTTGCTCGATGGCGCCGAAGCGGAGCGCGCCGGCTCTCGTCTGAGAAGGCTGTGCGACGCGGCCGGCCGCCAGGCGCTCTCGTACCTCGGCGTACGGATCGGCGCCGGATCGCGCCTCGTGCTGAAGGGTTACGCGGATTTCCCATGAGCCGATGGGAAAAACAGCGCATCGCCTGTCCCCACTGCGGCGCGGTGCAGGAGGCCAAAGTGTTCGTGAGCGTCAACGGCGCCCGCATCAAGGACGCGGCCGACCGGATTATCGAGGGCCGGTGGAGCGAGATGTCCTGTCTGAAATGCGGAAGACGGTATCGGCACGATGCGCCACTGTTGTTTGCCGACATCCCCGGCGGACTGTGGATCGTCCAATATGATGGTTCCGAGCGGGGTCGATTCGCCGTGCTCGAGGAAGAGGCCGACGCCATCTTCGAGCGGGAGTTCATGGAGCGGCCTCCGGCGGCGATCCGGGAACAGGCGAGGACGGTCCAGCGTCGTGTCTGCTTCGGCCGCCGGCAATTGGTGGAGAAATTGCTGTTGCGACGCCACGGTTTCGACGATCGCACGGTGGAGTGCTTGAAGCTCGTTCTGATGCGCGAATATGCGCGTGACTTTTTCGCCGTCGGGCCGGCGGAGTTTTACCTGCGCCAGGTCGAACCGGGCGGTCTCCACATGGTGGCCGTGCCGATCGGCGAGCCGCATCCGGTTTTCGAACTGAGGGTGGAGCGGCCGACCCTCGACGAGATCACCCGAGACTCAGAGCGGTTTCGGGCGGCATTCCCCGACCTGTTTGCCAAGCTCTATGTGAGTGCGGCGCGTTACGTCACGGAATCGGAAGGGGACAAAGTTGCCCAAACGGTCGGATAGGAGCGGCCGCATGATGTCCCAGACATGCACCACATGGGCTCCCGTGAGGTTGTTGGGACTGCCTCAAGCGAGCAGCCACGTTCTCCAGCGCAAGTGCGCTTGCGGTGAATCGGCGGGCATGACTGGAACCTGTGCCGAGTGCCGGCAGAGGAAGTTCTTGGGAAAACCGCTTCAGGCTAAATTGCGGATCACCGAACCGGGCGATGTCTATGAGCAGGAAGCCGATCGCGTCGCGGAGCAGGTGCTGCGGATGCCGGATACCGAAGCGACCAGGCCATGCCGCGATGCCGGGAATTCGCTCGTGCAGCGCCGCGCGACAGAGGGAGGCGACGGCGTGATGGAAGCCCCGCCGATCGTCCACGACGTGCTGGCTTCTCCCGGTCACCCACTGGATGCGGCCACTCGTGCCTTCTTCGAGCCCCGCTTCGGCCATGACTTCGGACGAGTGCGGGTGCACACCGATGCGGGCGCAGCGGAGTCGACAAGAGCTGTTCAGGCGTTGGCCCATACGATCGGCAACGACGTGGTCTTCGGCACAGGACAGTATTCCCCAAGGACGCACGCGGGGCGGTACCTGCTTGCGCATGAGCTGACGCATGTCGTCCAACAATCCGGTATGAGGGCGGGTGCCTCCTTGCAGAGGAAAGCGGCCGTTTCGTCCAGTGCCGAACTGAGCTTTGATCAAGGACATCCTCGAACGGAGCCGGTGCCTCCGGTCGACTGCGCCGTCGAGATCACTCTCGGCCATGATTGCTTTGCGCTCATCGCCGAGATGATCGCGATCCAAGCGGACATGCGAGAGAACAATCGATGGCTGGAGCGGTATAGGAACGGAGATATTCCGTGGGATGCCGATGCGTATAAGACGCGTGCCCAATACCAGGGAGACTTGCGGACGAAATTCGAAGCGAAAGAACGGATACGGAAGTCCTGTTGCGCGGGGCACGAGGTTCCGGGCGAAGCCCCCACCATGTCTCCCGCTGCGAGCCCGGCTCCCGCCCCACAGCCTTCGACACCCGACGAACAAGGATCAGGCGGATGACGGAGCATGGAGTCGGACATTCAGATGCGCGAGGTCGAAAAACGAGGCCGTCATGACTACCTTCCCTGGTTCCCCCAAACTTCTCAAAGGCGGGCTGGTCCTGATCGATCCGGAGACGGCCATGGTCCAGCGCATCATCGCGCTGCAATACAACCCCGACTCGTTGAGCCGATCGTTTCAGATCAAGGGGGTGGGAACCGAAGGCGGCGACCGATCGGAAGTCTTGCGCTTGAAAGGTCCTCCGGTCGAGACGATCAAGGTGGAAGCGGAAATCGACGGGACGGACCAACTCGAATTCGCCGATGCTGTGGCGACCGCGGTCGGCATTCATCCTCAGTTGGCCGCGCTGGAAACGATCGTGTATCCGACCAGCGGCCAATTGCTCGCCAACAATACGTTGGCCAAGGCCGGCACGTTGGAAATCGCGCCGATGGAAACGCCCTTGACGCTCTTCGTGTGGAGCAAGACGAGGGTCGTGCCGGTGCGGCTGACGGAGTTCAGCATCACGGAGGAGGCGTTCGATCCGGCGCTGAATCCCATCCGCGCCAAGGTCAGTCTGGGGATGCGCGTGCTGACGGTCGACGACGTCGGCTTCAGCCATAAGGCGGGCACCCTGTTCATGAGTTACCTCCAGGTGAAGGAGCAACTGGCCGCCCAGCACCAAGGCGGCTCATTGAATGTGCTCGGCATAGGAGCGATTCCATGACGGATCCATTGCAGTTCTTGATGCAGGCCGTTCCCCTGAATGCGGTGCTGTTTGCGCCGAACAGTCGCTATTATGCCGTCCCCACGGCGGTGCATCGGCTGTCGGATGGGACCACAGTGCCGTACGTGAAACGGCGGTTCATTGCGCCGCCGGAGAAGTTTGCGCTGCTCCAGGAACATACGCTGATCCAGGGCGAGCGGCTGGATCACCTGGCCAACCGATACTTCGGCGACCCGGAGCTGTTCTGGCGCATTTGCGACGCCAATGGCGCGATGCGGCCGGACGAGCTGATCGAGGAGGTGGGGCAGCGGCTCCGCATCACCTTGCCGGAAGGTATCGCGGGAGGCACCGGTGCTTAAGGGCATCCACGTCAGTCTGTTGATCGGGCCGGTCGTGCCGATCCCCGTCTCTCAGGAGGTGCTGGACGCCTTGACGAATGTGCAGGTGATCAACAGCACCGACGACAAGATGAACGGCTTCGAGCTCACGTTCGTGCTTGGAACGCGCTCTCCGTTGCATACGATCTTTCTGCTCTCCGCCGGCTCGCCGATACCATTGGTTCGGGTGGTCATCGCGGTCGTTATGAATGGAACCACGGAAGTGTTGATGGATGGGGTGATGACGCAGCACGAGATCAAGCCGGGTACGGACGCGGCGCACGCCACCTTGATCGTGAAGGGAAAAGACCTCACCGCCGTGATGGACTACCTAGAGTTCAACATTCCCTATCCGGCCATGCCGGCGGAAGCGCGGGTGGCATTGATGCTTGCCAAGTACCTGCCGTTCGGGGTCATTCCGATGGTGATCCCCAGCATCCTGCTCGACGTGCCGATCCCGATCGAGAAGATTCCGAATCAACGGGGGACGGATCTTAACTATATCCGATGGCTGGCGAAGCGGGTCGGCTATGTGTTCTATCTCGAACCGGGACCGGAAATCGGAACCAGCCTGGCCTATTGGGGACCTGAGATTAAGGTGGGTGTTCCACAACCGGCGCTGAACATCAACATGGATGCCCATACGAACGTGGAGTCGCTGAGTTTCACGTTCGACACCGAAAACCGCACGCTTCCCATCATCTACCTCCATAATAAGGAATCGAAGACGATCATCCCCATTCCGGTGCTGGATATCACCCCGCTGAATCCGCCTCTCGGATTGATTCCGCCCATCCCGATGCAAACGAAGCCCGTCCGCGGTATGGCGAAATACTCTCCCGTCGAGGCGCTGCTCATCGGGGTGGCGAAGGCGGCGAAATCTTCGGATGCCGTGAAAGGCACCGGAAGTTTGGACGTGCTTCGATACGGACGTGTCCTCAGAGCTCGAAAACTCGTCGGTGTTAGGGGAGCCGGAACGGCCTTCGACGGGTTGCACTACGTCACGAGCGTAACGCACACAATCAAGCGCGGGGAATACAAGCAGAATTTCTCGTTGTCGCGGAACGGATTGATCTCGACGCTTCCACAGGTGCCGGCATGAACGAAGCGGATAGTGCGGCTGATGTGCAACAGAGCGACGTTGGAGAGAAGTTTTATGGCAAGTATCGGGGGACGGTCGTGAACAACCTCGATCCCATGCAACTCGGTCGCATCCAGGTGATGGTGCCGGATGTGTTCGGCTTGTCGATTTCCAGTTGGGCCATGCCCTGTGTACCGATCGCCGGGAAGCAGCAGGGCATCTTCGTCCTTCCTCAGGTCGGCTCGGGCGTGTGGATCGAGTTCGAACAGGGGGAACCGGACTATCCCATTTGGGTCGGGGGGTTTTGGGGGATTGCGGCGGAAGTCCCGGCTCTGGCGTTGGCGCCACCGCCCCCGCCCCCGGGACAGAACATCGTCATTCAAACGACCGGACAGAACACGCTCTTGTTGAGCGATGTGCCGGGGCCGACCGGCGGCATCATGCTTAAGACAATGACGGGCGCGATGATCCTGATGAATGACGTCGGGGTGACGATCAGCAACGGCAAGGGCGCCACGATCATGATGAACGGGCCGGCGATCACCATCACGGGTTCGCCGGTCACGATCAACAATGGCGCGCTGACCGTTCTGTGAACGTCGCGACCACGGCCACACGAATTGTCGGGTGGTGACGAAGAAGGAGCTTCAGGCCATGCCCGGATTTCTGGTTCATCTCGGGGCGACCGTACTGTGTGCGCATGGAGGGCAGGCCATGCCGACCTCCCCGAATCCGAGGGTACTGGTGAGCGGGCAGCCGGTGGCCACGCAACCGACCCCCTATTCCATTGCGGGCTGTCCGTTCGTGACCGGCACGACCCCTACTCCCTGCCTCACGGGACAATGGCTCACGGCCTCGACGCGGTTGTTGGTGGGAGGGGTTCCGGTCGTCCTGTTCGACAGTCAGGCCATGTGCGCGCCGAACGGGACGCCCTTGATGATCACGTCTACGCAGACACGGGTCACGGGGATGTAGCGCTATGCCACTCGACTATCCCTTCCAATTCGACGGCAGCGGCCGCACGGCGATGACCGGCGAGACGGACCATGTGCGCGATCTGATCGAGCAGGTCTTGTTCACGGCCCCCGGCGAGCGGGTCAATCGTCCGACGTACGGCAGCGGTCTCACACAACTGGTATTCGCCCCCAACAGCGATGCCTTGGCCGCAGCCACGCAGGTCAGTGTGCATGGCGCGCTGCAGCAATGGCTGGGGGATTTGCTGATGGTTGAAGGAGTGGAGGTGCTCCGCGAAGACGCGGCCCTGCGCGTGACCGTCCGGTATGTCGTGAGACAAACCCAGGAACGCCGAGCGGTAGAGGTGGTGCGGACGATATGAGCCCGATGACGCAAGTCCACAGCGACGTGAACCTCCGACGCACACTCGTCCGGACGACGGTCGGAAGCGACGGAAAACCGGTCGTGAACGGTATGGATTTCCTGGAGGTGACGACGCCGGACCAGACGACTCTCCAGGTGCACTTTATTCATCCCCTGCCGGGGCAGGCCAACGGCGTGCCTGCCGCGCCGCCGCTGTCGGCCGCCAACGTCGTCATCACGGGTGGCGTACGTGTGACCGAGATCCGGGTCGTGCGTGCGACCGCCATCGGCAATGTCTTTACGGTCGTCGTCGATCAGCCGGGGGACTTCTCCCGGTATACGTTGCAGCTTGTTGCCGGTCCGGGAGAGACCAGTCCGCCGGCCGGATTCGACCCGCAACTGGCGGTCCTCTCGTTTTCCTTCAAGGTGGCCTGTCCGACCGATCTCGACTGCCGCACGGAGGACGTGTGCCCCCCCGAGCCAATGGAAAAGCCGGATATCAACTACCTCGCCAAGGACTATGCGAGCTTCCGTCGGATCATGCTGGATCGTCTGGCTCTCCTGGCGCCCGAATGGACGGAACGGTCGCCGGCCGACCTGGGCATCACGCTCGTCGAACTCTTGGCCTATGTCGCGGACCATCTGAGTTACGAGCAGGATGCCGTGGCGACGGAGGCCTACTTCGGGACCGCCCGTCGCCGAGTATCCGTCCGACGGCACGTTCGCCTGGTCGGGTATCTCCCGTTCGAGGGATGTAACGCTCGTGTGTGGGCGCAGATTCAATTGCAGCCCGGCAGCAACGACGTGGTGCTCTCGGCGCGCGGCCCACAAGGACCGACAAGGCTGCTGACATCGGTTCGCGGGCACAACCAAGTCCTTCCGCCACGATCGAATGCGGAGCAAGCGGCGTTGGCGATGAACCCGATCGTGTTCGAGTTGATGGAGGATGTGCGGTTGTACGCCAAGCATGCGCGGATGACGTTCTATACGTGGGGCAACAAGCAATGTTGCCTCCCGGCGGGCGCCACGAGGGCCACGCTCAGAACGCAGCTTCCCACCCTCCGCAAGGGCACTGTCCTGATCTTCCAGGAAGAGAAAGGGCCGATGACGGGATTGCCGGAGGATAGGGATCCTTCGCATCGCCATGTCGTGCGATTGATCACGGACGCGGTCGTCGGCATAGACCCGCTTACCCAGGAGCCGATCTCCGAGATCGAATGGCATGCGGAGGATGCACTGCCGTTCCCGTTCTGCTTGTCTTCCAAGACGGATCGGAACCATGGCGAGGACGATGTGGAGGACGTCACGGTGGCGTTGGGGAATATCGTGCTGGCAGACCATGGACGGACGGTGGAGACACCGGAGTCGCTCGGTTCGGTGCCGATGCCGCGGCTGACTCGTGTGCCGGCAGGCACAGAGATGCCGTCAAGTGAAGCTTCCGATGGCGCCGCAGCGCCGGGCTCTCGGAGCCGGCAGGTGGTCCCCCCTCGCTATCGTCCCGTCCTGCGTGGCCGCCCGCTCACGCATGCCGCCCCCTTCCCGTATCTCGACGAGACAGACCAGCCTCGCTCGGCGCGCGCGGCTCTGGTCTATGCGCGGGAAACCGTTCGTCCGGCAATCGGATCGCTGGTGAGTACGTTCAATGCTGTTGAGACGGACTGGATGGTCACCCAGGATCTTCTCACCGACAGCCTCGGCCGTCCGGACTGCGTGGTGGAAATGGAACAAGATGGGACGGCGTCGATTCGATTCGGAGACGGTCGATATGGGCGGCGGCCTGAGCCCGGCAGCCTGTTCCAGGTCGTCTATCGCATCGGCAACGGGAGCCGTGGAAACATCGGCGCGGACACGTTACACCATGTCGTGACCGACAGTCCCCACGTGGCGGGCGTGACGAATCCGTTGCCCGCTTTCGGCGGAATGGAACCGGAGAGTCTTGAGGAGATCAGACGGAACGCGCCTGTGGCGTTTCGCACCCAGGATCGCGCGGTGACCATGGACGACTATGCCGACATGACCGAGCGAACCCCGAACGTCCAACAAGCCGCCGCCACGCTCAGATGGACGGGGAGTTGGCATACGGTCTTCATCACCGTCGATCGGCTGGGCGGGGCACGGGTCGATCCTGCTTACGAGACCGACCTGCGGAACAGGTTGGAGTTCGCTCGCTTGGCCGGACAGGACATCGAAATCGACAATCCGAGACTGGTGGCGCTGGAAATCGAGATGCGCGTGTCCGTGGAGCCGGACTATTTTCGGAGCGACGTGCAGCGCGCGCTGCTCGATCTGTTCAGTAACCGGGTCCTGTCGGACGGACGGCGCGGTCTCCTCCATCCGGACAATTTTTCTTTCGGGCAGCCTGTCTATCTCAGCCCGCTGTATGCCGCGGCTCAGGCGGTGGCCGGGGTGCGGGCGGTGGTCATCACGCAGTTTCAACGGTTGGACAATCCGGGGGGTGATGCGCTGGCGCAAGGGGTGCTTTCGCTGAGTCGCTTGGAAATCGCGCGGTGCGACAATGATCCGAACTTCCCGGACCGCGGCGTCTTTCGGTTGATTCTTGAAGGTGGCTTATGAGCGAACCACTCGAACCAGGGCTGAGTCTGTGCGGCTGTTGCGAGGGCCTGACGCAGGCGACGCCCATCGAGGTCACCAATCGTCCCGGTCTTTCGGCGATCGGATATCGAGTCGGCACGCACGGATCGTTCAAGACCGGCATGTTGGCTCGATTGACGGCAGGCAGCTCGATTCTGCAGTCGCTACGGACACGCCGCAACGACGATTTTTCCATCGGGCTCATCGATGCCTGGGCGACGGTCCTGGATATTTTGACCTTTTATCAGGAGCGGCTGGCGAACGAATCCTATCTGTTCACGGCCACCGAACGACGATCGCTTCTGGAGCAGGCGCGGCTCATCGGCTATGAGCCGCGGCCCGGCGTCGCCGCGGGCACCTATCTCGCCTTTACCGTCGAGGAGACGGGTGTGGCCTCGTTACCGGGGGCTCCGCTCCCGCCGACGCCGTCTGGTCCCCGCGAGGTGATCGTCCCGAAGGGGACGAAGGTACAAAGCGTTCCCGGACCGGGCGAGACCGCCCAGATGTACGAGACCATCGAGGACATGACGGCCCACGTCGACTGGAATAGTCTGCAACCGCGGCTGAGTCAGCCTCATCCCGTGCGTACGGACTTGGAACAGGTCACGGTGCGGGGACTCTCCCCCTTCGTGAAAGCCGGAGATATCCTGCTCATCGTGGCAGGGAGCGATCCGGATGACGAGAAGGTGAAACAGGTGCTCAGGGTGACGTCTGATCCGAAGGGTCAGACCACCACCTTCGATCTGGCGATGACCCCGGCACCCGTTCCCTGGATCAGACCGGTCCTGAGCTTCAGCCCGTTTGTCCGCACGGCTACGACGCTCGACAATGCCTTTGTCGAGACCGGATTGCTCGCGGGAACACGCTGGAATCAGCGCCTGCTGCTGTCCATGGCCAAGACCCATCGCTGGTCGCGCGTGGCCTTGCAAAGGAGAATCAATCTCCCTCCGCTGAAGCCATTGCCTACCGATCCGGGCATCTTTGCATTTCGCGAGCGTGCCGCGCTCTTCGGTCACAACGCGCCCAAACATGCGTCGCTGCCCGCCGATCAAACGAAGTCCGGCGCTGTCTACGAAGAGAACTGGGAGGGAAGGACACTTCAACAGGAGCAACCCCTCTCAGGCGAGGCGTATGTGTATCTGGACCGGACCTATCCGGGGATCGTGACGGGCAGTTGGGTGGTGCTCATGAGCCCAAATGCCGGACCGCGGATCTATCAAGTGCACGAAACGACGGATCTCACAAGGGCGGACTTCACGCTCACCGCCAAGGTGACGCGCATCCGAGTCGGCAGTTCGGAACACTTCGAAGACTTTACCCTGCGGGACACGACCGTCTTTGTCGTGAGCGAACGGCTGGACTTGGCTCCGATCCCAATTCCGGATGTCGTGCAAGGAAATGAGGTGACGCTCAACGGGGCCTATCTCGGCCTTGAAGCGGGACGATGGGTCATCGTGACCGGGGAGCGCGATGATCTATCCGGCGTCACGGCCAGTGAAGTGCACCGACTGGCCGATGTGACGCTCGAGGAAGGGTTGACGACGCTCACGTTGCAGTCGGCGCTGGCCCATCTCTACGTCCGCGCGACGGTCCGGGTCAGCGGCAACGTGGCGGCCGCCACGCACGGCGAGTCCCGGTCGGAGTTGCTCGGCTCGGGAGACGGCCGGCTGCCTTTCCAGCAATTCACGCTTCGCCAACCGCCGTTGACTTACATCAGCGCCCCGACGCCGAGCGGCGGACAGTCCACGCTCGAGGTCTGCGTCAACGATCAACTCTGGCAGGAGGTGGCGACGCTCTACGGGCAGGGACCGACCGATCACGTCTACGTCACGCGCAGGGACGACGACGGCAAGACCACGATCCAGTTCGGCGATGGCGTGACCGGGGCGCGTCTGCCGAGCGGCCTGCAGAATGTGCGCGCCGCCTATCGCCAGGGCATCGGCGCGGCGGGTCTCGTCAAGGCGAGTCAACTCACGTTGCTCATGACGAAGCCGACCGGCGTTCGCGATGTGACGAACCCGCTTGACGCGACCGGCGCGGCCGATCCCGAGGGGATCGAGGACATCAGACGCAATGCCGCGCTGACTCTTCGAACGCTGGACCGAATTGTATCCTTGCAGGATTACGAGGATTTCGCGGCCGCCTTCTCCGGCGTAAGTAAGGCGCTGGCCACCTCCACGTGGACGGGACGCCGCCGCGGCGTTCTGCTGACGGTGGCGGGGACCGATGGAGCGGTTGTCGAGGAGACCGGCGCGGTCTACACCAATCTCCTGCGCGCGATTCAGGAGAACGGAGACCCCCAGGTCCCGGTCCAGGTGGCGAGCTATCGGCCGGCGTTCTTCAAAGTGGCGGCCAAGATCACCGTAGCGTTCGGCTCCTCCCCGGAGATCGTCCTGGCCGGCGTGCAGGAGCAATTACGGGCCACCTTCTCGTTCTCCGCGCGTCAGTTCGGTCAACCGGTCGCGCTCAGCGAGGTGCTGTCCGTGATGCATTCGGTTCCCGGGGTGCAGGCCGTGCATGTCACGCAGTTGTATCGGATGGATGATCCGGCGGCGCCGTCGCTCCAAACCGAACTGCCGGCCATGGTGCCGCAGTCCGGCAGCGGTGCGGGCACTCTCGGCGCGGAATTGGTGACGCTCGATGCAAGCCCGTTGGTGGAGATCGGAGTGGCTTCATGACGCTCGATGCCGACAAACTCTACGCCTTGCTCCCGTCGATCTATCGCATTCGCGATCAGGAGAAAGGAGAGCCGCTCAAGGCCTTCTTGGCCGTGCTCGCGGAGCAGGCCGAGGTCTTGGAAGAAGATCTGTCCCAGCTCTACGACGATCAGTTTATCGAGACCTGTGCCGAATGGGTCGTGCCCTACCTGGGCGATTTGATCGGGTATCGGCGGCTACGGGGTGCGTCCTCCTCCGACGATTCGTCGCGGGCCGAGGTGGCGAATACGATTGCCTATCGACGCCGGAAGGGAACGGTGTCGATGGTCGAGCAGTTGGCCTCGGATGTGACGGGATGGAAGGCGCGGGCGGTGGAATACTTTCAGTATGTCTGCGCGACGCAATATCTGAATCATATCCGGCCGGCCCATCAGGCGGTGGCCGACTTGCGCCGCCAACGACAGTTGATGTGGTCGCAGACTCCATTCAACTCGCTGCCTCGCACAGTCGATGTACGATGGATCGCAACCGGCCGAGGCCGGTACAACCTTCCGAATGTCGGTCTGTTCCTGTGGCGGCTCCGCCCCTATCGTGTCGCCAAAGGGACCGCCAAGCTCGTCAAAGAAGGCTGTTTCACGTTTCACCCCCTCGGATCAGACATGCCGCTGTTCAATCCGGGTCAAGGAGAAGAGAGCCTTACCCGGCTGGCGGAACCGGTGCACGTACCCGATCCGCTCCGCCGGAGACCCTTGTTCGACGAACTCGAAGAACTTCGCCAAAGTCTCGCGGATGGTCGCGCGGAAGCCGCGGCCACTCGTGCCTTGTCGTGGTTTGATCCGGCGCAACCGGTGTTTCAGATATTCAAGAACGGGACGGCCGTTCCTGTGAAGGAGATTCTGATCTGCGATTTGACCGACTGGCAACGTCCGCCGGCCCGCCGGACCTATCGACCTCGCGGAAAGCGGCCAGGCGATGCCACGCCAGATCCGCAACTGCCGATCCAACTCGCCGTCGATCCTGTACTCGGGCGTCTGGCCTTCCCCGCGAACGTCAATTTGGCGGGGGTGGTGGTCCAGGTGACTTATTCCTTCGGATTCAGCGGCGCCTTCGGCGGAGGACCCTATCCGACCGATTCCCTCCGTGCACCCGTGACGCGTCGCGTGACGACGGGAGGCTCGACGCTGGCGCAGGCCTTGGCGGCGGTGGGGACTGCAGATGCCGTGATTCAGATCGATGACAGTGCCACGATCGACGGAGATCTCACGATCATGCTGGGACCCGACCAGGATCTGACGATTCAAGGCAACGAAGGCACGCGCCCCGTACTGAACGGCACGATCACCGTTGTCAGCGCCGAAGAGGCGGAACTGACCTTGCACAATCTCATGTTCGCGAAATCGGTGCGGGTGACCGGCGCGGCAGAGACGACCCTCACGATCCGGCACTGTACGCTGGCCCCGGTCGAACTCGCGCAGGACCTGTCGATGAAACCGCGTCCGGAGCCGTCCGTTCGCTGGGTCGATGCCGGAAGCCATGGGACGCTGGTGATGGATCACACGCTCAGCGGCCGTCTGGTGACGAGCCCCGATGTGTCGGTGGGGCTGTTCGACAGCGCCGTCGATGCGCTCGCGGACACGGGGGTGGCCTTGGCTGCGGCCGACGGCGGTCAGATTGCAACGGGAGAGTTGCGGCTGGTTCGTACCACGGTCATCGGTACCATTCGTGTTCGGGCTCTTGAATTGGCGGAACAGGCTCTGGTGACCGGCGCTGTCATCAGCGACCAGCAACAGCATGGGTGTGTGCGCTTTTCGTATCTCCCGTCCGACTCCCGCGTTCCTCGCCGGTATCGTTGTCAGCCGGAATGGGCGGTGCAACGAGCGAAAGATACGGCACAGCGGCGCGATCCATCGGTTGGACCCGATGTGCTTGCGCAACTGGACGCGCGCATTCGATCGGCCTTGCGCCCGCTGTTCACCACGAGTCGATTCGGCGAGCCGGCCTATCTCCAGCTTCACGCGTCCTGTCCGGTAGAGATTCGGACGGGGGCCGAGGATGGGTCGGAAATGGGGCTCTTCCAGAGTGTGGGGCAGGCTCAGCGCGAGGCAAACGTCCGTGCGCGCATGGAGGAGTATCTTCGGTTCGGATTGGAAAGCGGCATCTTTTACGCGACGTAGCCTGCTCGGCGATCGAACGGGACCAGACGCAGATAACGATAGGAGACCGGTCATGAAAGGCGACTTCAGTCGGCAGACCTTCGCGCAGGGCAAGCATTACAGCGCCGTCCTCCTTCAGCAGGGACGGGTGCAGCTCGATGCGGATTGGAACGAATCGCAGGCGATCCACGAGCATCGCAGCGAGACCATGACGCGAGACGTGATCGGTTTATCCGGCGCCCCGACGATCGGGCCGGGCTTCCAGATTCAAGTCGGACAGGATGGCGTCAGTCTGCTGATCGGCCGCGGACGCTACTACATCGACGGCATTCTTTGCGAGAACGACGCGGATCTCAACTATGCCGCCCAACCAGACTTGCCAGGGGTTCGGAGTGTCGTCGACGTCCTGAAGGACGGCAATGCCGTCTTCGGCCTCGTCTATCTGGAAGTGTGGAGCCGACATCTCACGGCGTTGGACGACGCCGCCATGCGCGAATCGGCGTTGGGGGGACCGGATACGACTACACGGCTCAAGACGGTGTGGCAGGTGAAAGTGCTGCCCGTGAAGACGCCCGCGTCCGGTGTGGTCGGACCGGAGACGTTTTTCGAGGAATGGACTCAGTTGCTCGCCTCTCCAACCGGCTTGCTCTCGGCGCGCGCGAAGCCGGTGGCCGCCGGCAATAACCCCTGCATCATCCCTCCAAGCGCAGGCTATCGCGGTCTCGAGAACCAGTTGTATCGAGTGGAGATTCATAAGGGCGGGGTGTTGGGCGA
The DNA here is from genome assembly GCA_050246315.1 of Nitrospiraceae bacterium. Taxonomy (GTDB): domain Bacteria; phylum Nitrospirota; class Nitrospiria; order Nitrospirales; family Nitrospiraceae; genus Nitrospira_G. Next base: position 130,293 of record JBFWWG010000011.1, read on the forward strand.
CCCGGCCAAAGTGCCGACATTCAAGTGGTCCCGCGATAACGGCACCGTCGTTACGGCCATCGAACGCTTGAGCGGTCAGGAGGTGACCGTTCGGGACCTGGGGCCGGACGAGGTGCTCGGCTTTGCGAGCGGACAGTGGGTCGAGATTATCGACGATGCGGCGGAGCTGAATCGGCTTCCGGGCCAACTCATTCAAATCGACAGCGTCAATCGCGCCACTCGGGTGATCAAGCTGGTCTCGGCTCCGACCGTGCGAGTCGATTCGGCGACGCATCCGAAGCTGCGCCGCTGGGACAGCGTCAACGAGATGGCCATCGCGGTCCCCAGCACGAACGAGGGGTTCCTGGCGCTGGAGAACGGGCTGGAGGTGAAGTTTTCCGGCGGAAGCTTCGTGACGGGAGATTATTGGCTCATTCCCGCGCGGACGGCCATCAATGGAGAGACAGGAACGATCGAATGGCCGTTCACCGCCCCGCAACTGCCGCATGGTTCCGAGCGGCACTTTTGTCGCCTGGCTCTGCTCCAGCGGAATCCTCAGACGAACACCCTCACGTCGATCGACGGCCGCAAGCTGTTTCTTCCCTTGACGGGAATCGGGGCGATGCACGTAGTAGGTACGAGCTGGCGTCACGACGACGTGATGACCCTTCAGGCCATCCAAGATACCGGCATCCAGATCACGCTGGATATGATCCCCTCCCACCCGTCGCGGGACGTGCCCGGCGCGCCGGACGCCATCAATCCCGGCACGATGATAGTCACGCTCGAAACGCCGGCGATCCCATCGACCGATGCCGCTGCGAATCCCCCTCGGGTCGAAACGATTCTCAGCGGGTCCATGACCGTGTCCAACAACAGCCTGGTCTGGAAACCCGATCTCCAGTCCTTCCTGAAATTGATGGAGGGGCCGCCGGCCTTGAGGGTCGTGCGCGTCACGCTCAAGGGTCACAAGATCTGGTCGTTTCAAGCGGGACAGATTTTCTACCTGGATGGGCAAGCGTTTGCCGGACCCGGGCTCCGGAGCGACGGTCAGACCCCGCGGACGGACCTGCTGTTTCCATCGGGGGCTGGAGTGCGGGCGAGCGATTTCGAGAGCTGGTTCTATTTGCCGGCGCAAATCGTCCCGCCGCCGCCCAATCTCGTCGGGTTCACCGTGAATCCCAACATCCTGCAAGCCGGGCAAGCCGTCTCTCTCACCGTGACGCTGGATCGTGTTGCCCCGGCAGGCGGCGTAACCATCTCGATTGCCAAGACCATGCTCTCGGGGACGGATCCTGTTCCCTCCCTGGCGTCGATCACTATCGCGGAAGGGCAGGCCGTGGTGACGGTCGCTGTTCCAACAAGAGCGAACGTGGCGGCATCGCTCTCGCTCAAGGCGACCTTACGGCAGACGGAGCTGACGGCCAATTTGACCGTGCAGGTCGTCGCGATCACGATTGCGCCGTCGACCACGACTCTGTTCGTCAACGGCAGCGTGCAATTGACGGCCTCGGTGACCGGAGCGGCTCAGACCGGAGCGTCCTTTGCTATCACAGAGGGAGTTCGAGGCGGGGCTCTGGCTCTCACCGGGAAGAACACCGCCACCTATACCGCCTCCGTGGCGCAACCGGGGGTGTACCACGTCGTCGCCACGAGTCTTGCCGATTCCACCAAGACCGCGGTCGCCACGATCACCGTGATTAAGAAGGTCAAGGACGGCAAGGAAGGGAAGGAACTGGTCAAGGAACAGTCCGAGGTCCCCAAGGCGATTCGTGACAACGTGGTGGTCAAAGCTCGGGAGGTCGTGACACCGAAGATTCGCGAGACGTCCAAGGTAACAGACGTGATTCGTTCCCGCGGTCTTGAGGGAGTATCCTCGACAGAGGAGTCAGGGGAGGAAGGCGGCGGAGCGGGCACGGAGGCATCCGGAGGGAAGGCCTTCATCAAACCGGAAGAACGGCCGCCGGTGGGGGAACCGCAGCGCGGAGCGCGCACGCCGTCGCGCCGAAAATCGAAACGGAAACCGAAGGCCGGGGGACCGGGGTGATGGGGTGAATCCAGCTCGCTATGTGCTGGTGTTTGCACAAGCGAGTGACGAGGTCGCGGCCGGTTTTGTCAGGCGGAACGCCAGGCGCGCGGTCCGTCTGGTGACGCCTCGGGATCTCTCACGAGCGGGATGGCGGTACGAGGTCCGAGGTGGAGTGCCATCCGCCCAGGCCGTGGTTGAGGGACGGATTGTTCCGCAGAGCCGGCTTGCCGGAGTGATCACCAGGCTGGGATGTGTGACGGCGGCCGACGTGCCGCATATCGCGGCCAGCGATCGGGCCTATGTTGCGGCGGAGATGCAGGCGTTTCTCGCGGCCTGGCTCCATCTGGTCCCCTGTCCGATCCTCAATCGTCCCACACCGATGTGTTTGGCTGGGAACGCGTGGTCCTCTCATAAGTGGGTCCAGACCGCCGTCCGATTGGGGATACCGGTGTCGCCCATCGAGCAGCGCGTCGATTGGAGTGCCCGTAGAGGGAAGCATGACCCGACGGTTCGAAGGGCGTCCACAAGTGATGTCACGATCGTGGGTCCTCGGGCAATCGGAACAGCCAGCTCCCGCCTGGTGCAACGGGCCCGAATGCTCACCCGTGCCGCGGGACTCGAGTTCGCGACCGTTCAATTCTCCACGATGTACGACGATGCGATATTTCTTGGTGTGTCTCTTTGGCCGGACCTTGCCGATGAACCGATCGCGGAAGCGATCTTGCGGTATCTGTGGAGGCAGTCACAGCAGATCCCAGGCATTGCGGCGACGGCATGATTCTCCTCTGGGGTCTTCACGAAGATGCTCCGCTCGGGGCCGTGTACCGCGTGCTTCAGGAGTGGGGCGCCCCTGTCTTCTTCCTCGATCAATACGAAGTGCTGGATTCGTCGCTGACGCTCCATGTGAGTGCTCATGCGGAGGGGGTGTTGCGCGTGGGCGCCCGCGACATTCGGCTGGAGGACATCTCGGCCGCCTATATCCGGCCCTATGATTCGGCCGGATTGCTCCGCGGGCCCGCCGCCCGTACCCGGTCGTCTCCATACCAGCACGCCGTCGAGTTCGATGCCTGCCTTTGGGGATGGCTGGATGTGACTCCCGCAGTGATCGTCAATCCATTGGAAGCCATGGCCGGCAACCACTCCAAGCCGTTTCAGGCGGCGACCATCGAAGCCATGGGATTCGAGGTGCCCGAGACAATCGTGACGACGGACAAGGAATTGGCGAAGAGTTTTTGGGAACGGCATGACGCCGTGGTCTACAAATCCGTGAGCGGGGTCCGGAGCATCGTTTCGCGGTTGACAGCGGAGCATCGTGACCGTCTGGCCGATATCCAATGGTGCCCGACGCAGTTTCAGGCCTATGTGCCGGGGACGGATGTGCGGGTCCATGTGGTGGGGGATGACATCTTTGCCTGCGAAATTCTCTCCGATGCCGACGACTACCGGTATGCCGACTGCGAAGAAACTGAGACGAGGCTCCGGGCGTATTCGCTCCCGGCTGACTGTGCCGATCGGTGCCTGAGACTGGCGGCCCACATGGGGTTGGTCCTGGCGGGTATCGATTTGCGGTGCACGCCTGACGGCCGCTGGTACTGCTTTGAAGTCAACCCGTCGCCGGGCTTCACCTACTTTCAGGAACAGACGCAGCATCCGATCGACCGTGCGATGGCACAACTCCTGATCGATGCGCCTCATCTGCCGGCTCATTGCCGAGCCATCGAAATGTAATTCCCTCCTCCATTTGTAATCCCGACTGCTGGAATTCACGACAGACGTTCATGATCGTGCCTCTGTCTGCGTATCCGATGAGATACAGGCGTATTGCTTTGGATACAGGGTCATTGGCTCTGGACGAAAGTCCTTCTACGCGGTTCCGAAATCTCGTGACCGTTCAAGTCACACTCGTTGGCTCGATTGAAATTTGAACCCCTGCGCCTATGGCGAGACGAACGGCAGGAACAAGACTGCTGTGGAATAAGTTTTGCTAGCTAGGTGGTTCCTATCTCTTCGAATCAAAACCGATTGGACATTCGAAAAGTCATAATTAGGTCTCGCGTTGTCGCGCCGAAGGGAGTAGACTTCCATCTGTTTTCGCCCGCCCACCCCATCAGGAATGTCCGGACAGGACATCGGCACCCATGAGCGACCATGTGATTCGTGTCGGCATCCTGCATCGCCATCGTCTCCTGCGCGAAAGTCTGGCCTGTTATCTAGGACAGCGCGAGACGATCTCGGTTGTGTATTCGACATCCGGATGGGAGTTGGACGAAGCGGAGTTGGCTGCGCTCAATCCGAATGTGATTTTGCTCGAATGTGACCCGGCTTCGCGAGAGCCGATGCAGGCGGCGAAACGGCTTCATGCCTCTGTCCCGGAGGCGAAACTGTTAATCATGGACGTGCCGGAGACCGAGACCGATATCCTCTCCTGTATCGAGGACGCGCGCGCCTCGGGCTATCTGCTCCGGGATTCGTCGGCCGAAGACGTGCTGAGGGCGGTGCAGGCGCTGGCAAGGGGAGAAACGCTCTGTTCTCCCCGGATCGCCCATCTGTTGTTTTCACGAGTCTCTTCGTTGGCGCCGCGCGACCGCGGATCCGGTATCGACGACGACGCGGGCCTCACAAGACGGGAACGGGAGATCATCGGCTTGATCGAACGGGGGCTTTGCAACAAGGAGATCGCCGTCCATTTGTGTATCGAGGTGCAGACGGTCAAGAACCACGTCCACAATATCCTCGACAAGCTCCAGTTGCAGGATCGCCGGGAAGCCGCTCGCTACGCCAGGGAACGGGGTTTGGTGGGCAGGGGACATTAACCTGCCGTGCGTCGCTGAAATCAAGCTGTTTGGCCGGATGAATTCCAGCGGCGATGATTGAACTGAAAAACAGCCTTTGTCGGCGTCATCCGCGCTTGAATGCACGAATCATCGCCAGATCATGTTTGGCTGAGGCATAGTCGGTTCCATCTTGTTTGCCCAATGCAATTGCCCGTCGGATGAAGAACTCTGCCGCGTCGAGATCGCGTTCAAATATCAGTATGCTCCCCAGACCATTCAATGCCGAGTAATCGTTGGGGTTGCCAAAGAGTGCCTGGATGAACCAACGTTCAGCCCGTACGAGCAATCGGTCTTTGGGCGGACGGCCAGCCTGGATCGCCGCCCAATGCTTTAGCATGTACGCATTCTTGTCGTGATACCCTGCGAGGTTCAGCACCATCGGTTCCAGCGGCCACATTTTCTTGGCATCAGACGTCACACTCTCGACCTGTCGATGCTTCTTCTTGCCTGTCCGAAGATCCCTGTTTCCCAGGCAATCAGTCACGGCGCTTTGCCCCTCAACGATTCGCTGTGTCGTCTGCCGGAGTTCCCTGCTTGGACTGCTCATAACGGGCGGAACCTCGTTTGCCGCATCCGGAGACGTGCGAACGGCGCGGCAGAGCTGATCAATGGAAGCGGTGTTCCGGCGTTGCAGATTCACGTAAATCGTGTTCTGGAGGAAATAGGGTAACGGTGTGTGATCGCGCACACAGGTCACAATGAATCGGTTCAGATGAAAGGCGGTCAGCACTTCAGCCGCAACCCATCGAGATCTTGCCGCGGCCTTCGACCAGAGAAGGATCAGCACGCGGCTGCTCCTGATCGCACCGTGCAGTTCCTTTCGCAACAAGACTCCCAGGCGGATCTCTGAACGGTCCAACCAAACCTTGAGGCCGTCCTTCTCCAGGCGTGCTTCGATCTGGGCGGCCACCGCAGCGTCCTTCGAGGCGTGGCTTATGAACGCATCCATTTGGCGACTCTCCTCTGATTCACGGCTACTCTCCTGCCTTTCGCGCGCGTAACAGTGCCGGGATTGATTTCGGTAACCTCGTGCCGAAAATGGTATGAGGCGACCTGCCCATGATCGTGGTCGCGGTCCTTTTACTCAAATCCCTGAAATTGCTCTGCGCGAAGTTTTTCTTTCGCCACGGCTTGGCCGACCCGCTGCAATTGGTCGATGTGCTCCACCGAGTCGAGCTTTTGGACGTCTTTCGGCTCGATGTCCGTGAGACCAAGGGCGTCGAGGCCGGTTCTGGAGAGTTCGGCGTTGTAGCGCATGTAGGTGAAGAGCTTGGGCGAGACCGCGCTGCGCGCCCCGATGAGATCGCCCACCTCTCGGTCGAGTGGATCGCCGGCCAGGCATTTGCCGAAGACACGGCACAACAGGTCTTGCTCATTCAGGGCGGCAAACATCAGCGCCGAAGGGATCGAGCCGGCGTTGTACAGGAGATTCATCTCTCCCGGCTCCAGATCCTTGTTGGCGTCGGGACTGGTCCCGGTGCCGACCGAAACAATGAGCATCTTATCTTCGCCGGCCGGCCAATTGAGGTTGTACGGTCCGGTTGTGGCCATGATGAACGATTGAAACGATGGATTGTTGTAGGGCGTAATGCCACCGTCGACGAAAATGAATTCCTGCTGGCCGACCTTGACGACTTCGGGCGGAAAGTAGACCGGCGCTGCCGTACTGGCACGGACCAATTGCCAGAGGGGCAGGTTCAGATTGCAGTCCGTTCTCGCCCGATCGTTGTATTTGGCCTTGGGATTGTTCCAGATGGGCCAGGGCGAATCCGTGGTGGCATTGCGCATGACCATCATCAGGACTGTCCGTAGGCGGTCGCTCCCCAAGGTCGTATCGGCCCCGAGTTCTGCTTCCAGCTTATCGGCAAGGCCCTCGTCATCGTATTTGTACTTGAATCGCTTAAGCAGAAAGGCTTTGTCGAACATCTGGGCGCCGCTCGTGACATAAAAGTCTCGAATCCGGCTGACCGACATCCCGAGCGAGAGGCAGGCGGCCAGGATGGCGCCGGTGCTGGTGCCGGCGACAAAGTCAAAGTAATCGGCCAGCACGAAGTTCCGTTGCTTCTCGGGTTTCTGGAAGGAGCGTAGGAGGTCCTCGATGGCGCCGAGGATCTCCACCGTGATCATCCCGCGGATGCCGCCGCCGTCAAGCGCCAGAATCTTCTTGGGTCCCGGTTGCTGGATGCGTTCCGCCAGTGTCATGTCATTCCCCTTTCCGTCGGTGTCAGAAGCCGAACGCCTCGTTGGTATCGATGATGATCGTCTTGGCGCCTCGCGCTTTGGCCTGCTGGATCATGTCCTCGGTGCCGCCGGGGCCGTCGCCTTGTGCTCTATTCCAGAGGGCAATCAGCGTCACACGAGCCGCCCCTTTCGCCAGGGCATGGTAGAGCATCCACAGATTATTCCGATTCCAGATGGTGTACTTCTCCCTTGCCCGTAACCAGCGAGGAAGCTCCCTCGATTCTGCCAGCACGGTGACCGGCAGCCGATCATGGAGAGAATTGAAACGATCCACCCACTCCGGGCCGGCGGATTGCACCGAGGCCACGACAAACTGATCTCGGGGCAGGGCGAGATAGAGGCGGCTGGGAATGCCGAGTTCGCTGCACACTTCATGGAACAGGATGTCGCCGCCGGAGGCCCCTCCGGCGATGCCGAGCGCCACATGGCCCAGGCGCTGACGCTCTTGGGTCACGATCGCATGGATGCGCTGTCGAGCGATGGATTCTTTGTCCGCCGGAAAGCGAGGGGTGGCTCGACCGGGGTTGTCGATGCGGTGACCGGTAAAGAGCAACACGCCGCCGGACATGTGAGACACTGTGTGAGGGGGAGGCGCAGCCGGGAGCATCGAAAGAACCTTGGCGACATTGTCGTTGAACAGGCCAAGGTCTTGGTAGAGGGTCAGTTGACTGCGAACGGCATCGACGGCGAAATCCGGCGCCCCGGCCAGCGCGTCCTGATAGGCGCTGGCCGCGCGGGCGGGTCGTGTGGTCGTCAGGCAACAGTGGTCGGCCTGGCTGATCTTGGCCCAGAGCAGTTGTTCTGTGTCTCCCTCACGTTGAAGTCGAGGCAAGGCGGCTTGCAGCGAAAAGGCCACGGTGTGACCGAGCGCCAATCTGTCCGCTTCGGCCTCAGCCAAGGCCCGTCGGGCGTCGTCGTCGCGGTCGAAGCGCTCGGCCCAGACGTCGGGGAGGGCGGTCGCCAGTCCGGTGAGGATGGCCGACAGCGCCAGCGCATTCAAGCCGGAATAGAAATGATTGAGGTCTTCGTGAAAGGCCCCGGAGTAGGCCTCCAAGGATTCCCGCAAGAAGGGAGAGCGGAGCGCCTCGGCCCGTCGTTGGTCCGGCGGGGCCGATTGCCAGAGGCTGCGCCAGCGTTCCTTGGCATTTCGGCCGAGCAGCGCATGAATCTCGGCCCGGTCCCAGCCCCGGAGCCGAGCGGATTGCAGCGCGCGCTGAATCGCTTGGTCTGACCGAGCGAGGTCGTTGAGACGCTGATACACCGTGGCCAACTGCACATTGGCCTCCAAGTCCAATGGATCGATCTTGCGAATGGCTTCCCAGGTTTCTCTCGCGCCCTCGAAGGCCTTCAATTTGAATTGCGCCCGTCCGACGACACGCAGGCCTTCGTACTCCCATTCCAGGCCCGAGACTTCCGAAGCCAGGAGTTCGAGGTCTCCCGGGACTTTGGCGGCGAGCGCACGATCGACCTCTTCGCGGAAGTCCCGTGGAACAGGCAGAAAGTGGGACCGATCTTGCTCCGTGAGGCCGGGCAACAGATTGAACACGGGGCTGTCCGGCGCTTCGGACTCGAGGGTTTGTCGTAGGGCGGCCACAAGCAGATCCATCTTGGCGGCGGGAGCCTTGGCGTCGTAGGTGAAGTATCGATCCGTTTGAAGGTCGAACGGGTAGCGGTCGCCCTCCGCGCGGATGAGAAACGTCCGCTTGTGGCGCAAGGCATGACGGATGCCGAGTTCGTAGAACACATTGGCATTGTGGATGGAGAGGTCGGCGACGACGAGGTCGGCCGTCAAGAGTCGCTGGAACATATCTACCCGGATGTTGCCCTGCCGAAGGATGTCGAGGGTGGTACGCCCATCCACCCCGCATTGCGAGAGGGCCGGAGCGATCAACTCCCGCTCGATCACATCGAAGTCGATCGGTTCCTTAGCGAGGGTTTCTTTGAGTCCGAAGGGACGAATGATAAACGCGCGCATCACCGGTCTCCTTGAGTGTGGCGTCCCGTTAGTCCGTTCGCCCTGAGCCGGTCGAAGGGCGAACGGATTATCACGGGACTTTCAGGGATAGAGCACGAGTGTACTGCGTCTGACGTTTCCTTACCTTCATTCCAAGACCGTCATTCCCGGGCCGCTGTTCGTCATTCTCGCGCCCCTGTTCGTCATTCCCGCGAATGCGGGAATCCAGGTCAGAAAAGCGGAAATCCAGATTATAAAAAAGACCGCGCGGATTCCGGCTCAAGCCCGGAATGACAATGAAAGCCAAGGACCCAGTTGAGGCGGCGTTGCCTCATGAGGCCCCTCCCTTGACCTTCTCGCGCAAGGCTTGCAGGAACCGCCGGTCCTCGGGCGAAAGGTGCAGGCCTCGCTTGTCGATGGCTGACAGGATGTCAAAGGCCTGCTTCCAGTAGGCCTGTGCTTCGTTGGCCTTCTCCCGGCGTTCAGCGAGGCTGGCTAGCTTCACATACGAGACGCTGAGGTCGCGCTGCCAGTCGGTGTTGCCGGGGTCGCTCGTCGCCAGAGTCTTCCGAATGGTCAGGCTGTCGCGGTAGGCCTGCGCGGCCTCCTCCAGCTTTCCTTGCTTGACCGCCACGTCGCCGAGTCGGTCGTAGGAGACGCTGAGGTCGCGCTGCCAGTCGGTGTTGCCGGGGTCGCTCGTCGCCAGTTGCTTCGCAATGGTCAGGCTGTCGCGGTAGGCCTGCGCGGCCTCCTCCAGCTTTCCTTGCTTGACCGCCACGTCGCCGAGCTTGTTATAGGAGACGCTGAGGTCGCGCTGCCAGTCGGTGTTGCCGGGGTCGCTCGTCGCCAGTTGCTTCGCAATGGTCAGGCTGTCGCGGTAGGCCTGCGCGGCCTCCTCCAGCTTTCCTTGCCTGACCGCCACGTCGCCGAGCTTGTTATAGGAGACGCTGAGGTCGCGCTGCCAGTCGGTGTTGCGCGGGTCGGAGCCGGTGAGGCGCTGGGCGAGGCGGTGCGCTTCTTCATAGTCTCGCCTGGCCTCGGCCAGGGTGGTACGGACCCTGGCGAGGTCGCCCTGGTCCAGGAGGAACCAGAGGTTGGCGTGAAGCGCGTCCGGCCAGTCCGGCTCGATGGCGAGGATTTCATTGTAATGGGTGCGGGCCTCGGTGGCCTGACCCTTAGCTTGGTACAGGGCGGCGGTCCGAAGGAGCGGCTGAAGGTCGGCGCGGTTGCGCTCGCGCGCTGTTGCCGTGCGGGCGCGAACGGTTTGGACGATCGCGTGCCGCTGGGTTCCCATATAGGCGATGGCCTCGTCGACGCCCTGTTCGGCGAGGATGCGGGTCATTTCCTGAAACACGGTGGTCGCCGTGCCGCGTCCCTCGATCTCGGCGAAGGACGCAGACAATTCCTCGATGCGGGATAACCTCATGGTCTGCGCGTGGTCGGCAGCTTCGCGCAGCTCCTGACGTTTCTTCCAGTCAGTCGATTTGTCGGCCTCGGCCAGTTCTCGACGATGGGTTTCCTCTGCGGTCTGTTGAAGATGCGCGCGGATTCGTTCGGTGTTCACGACGGTGGACTGCTTCACTTCGGTGGAGAGACTCTGGTAGATCCACCACCCACCGCCGCCAAGGATGATCAGGCCCAAAAGAATTGCGATGAGAGTCCTGGCGACTCGACGGTCTCTGTCCTCGCCACGCTTCCGCAACCAGCCCAACTCATCACGCAGTCGGAGGACGATGTTTTGCAACTCGGTGGGATTGTTCGCAGTGTGGCGGAGGTGATTTTCCGCTTTGAGGCGTGCGACGTACTTCTGTTGCAGCGTACGCCGTTCGGCTTGGTACCCAGCAGGATCGGGGTGGTTGGCTTCATGTGGCAGATCGAGCTGGGTGACCGGCTTATCACAGGAGAAGTCTGCCTCGATGACTGTGACCCAGGTTTTTTTCTTGTTCTCGATCGCATAGAGCAACTCGAACTGGGTGTAGGAGAGGCGGCCGTATAATGGATCGACGGTCGGCGGCTCGGCTCCATACCCCTGGCCGACAAGTTGGATCACCCCTTCGCAGGAGTCGAGTTGCTCACGCAGCCACTGGCGGAGTTCGCCGTGGCCGGTGGGAAAATCATCTTGGGAGACTGGGTCGAATCCGAGCGTGCGGACCGTGGCGGCCACGTCCTTGCGTGCGGTTCGCAGTTCCTCGCTGACCGCTGAAAGAAACAGACGAGGTCGGTCCATGAGGGTCGGCGTCTCCTTCGTGGGGTTTAGGCGTGTGTTGCGACCGGCTCAATGTACTTGTTCGACACCCACCCCTCAAGGTCGCCCTGGCCGTCCACTTCCACTTTGGTCCAGCGTGCGCCCTTTTCCAGGACGAGCAGGACGGTGCCTTTGCGCAGGGCCGGCGCGGACGGTTCATATTCCGTCCCGGGACCCTTGCGTATGTTCAGCGAGTCGGCAGTGACCCGGCACCGTTCGTCTGCTTCGACCTTCCGGCCCAGGGCGCGGGATCGGATCGATTCCAGCGGGAAGGCCGGCCCCGGATCGCGCTTGCGCTCCGGCGCGATGTCCTCATGGCCGAGCACATCCGAGAGCCCATATGCCTTGACGAGCAGGGAAGCCAGGTCCAGCGCCGTCTCGATCTGCTGCTCCGTGTAGGTGTGCCACCAGGAGAGTTCCGGCTCGAGCTTATGCTTCGCTTGCACGGCTTGGCTCGACGGGTAGGTCGTGCCGAACCAGGCCGTGAGCTTGTCTCCCTGCTTGGTGAGCCGGCCCGGGTTATCCATTTCGATGCCGATGGCGTATTCGTTGAGTCCGGTCAGGCCCTCCCAATGGCTGATTCCCGCATGCCAGGTTTTGATATTGAAGGGCGCCAGTTGCGTGATGGCGCCGTCGCGGCCCACGACCAGATGGGCCGAGGCCTGCGCGGCGGGGTTGCAGAGCCAGTCGCAGGAGTCCTTGGCGCTCCGGCCGGCTGTGTAATGAAAAATGAGATAACGCGGCGTGATGATGCCGCCACGGTTGGGCGTGTCTCGAAAGGCGATATTCGGGCCGACCAATCGATGATCGCGGCAGGTGAGCGTGTCCTGCGTATCGGTCGCGGGCGACCTGGTCCGAGGTGAACGGCGCGACGTTCGCTGCTTGCGAGTTCTCGGCATGGGGCGCTCCTCTTATGTCCTATGCCTGGCGGGGTGACAGGGTAACACAACTATCTTGCTGAGGCTCATGTACCAAGAGGCTCAGGGGCGACCGCAACCATTTACAGTCCAAGCAATCGTCGTACCAACGTATTCGGCCGTGAGGCTCTTGTTTCAAACCGTATCGAATTCGATGCAGATTCGCGGGCGGCGGAGCGGCGATCACTTGTGGTTGGAAGACTGTCGAAGCGCCTCGTGCCGCCGTCCGAGATAGAGACCGTTCACGAGCCACAGTCCTGCGATCGGCATGGCCGCGAGCGCCAGTTCGGAGATGGAAAAGCCCGCCGCTTGCAGCGTTGTCGCCACCCAACTACTGGCCATGTCCCCTCCTCGGTGCACCACCGTGTCGATGACGTTCTTGGCCTGATATTTTTCTTCCTTCGTTACCACCGTAAAAAGGGTTTCGCGCGTCGGCTTCGTAATGGCAAATTCACCGGATCGGCGCAGGATGCCGAAGGCCACCAGCACCGGCAGGATCGGCGCCGCGCTGAAGACCCCGAACCCGATCAGGTTGAAGGCCGGGACCGCTGCGAGCAGAGCCGTGACTCCGAGTCCTGTCAGGAGCCGGCCGGTCAGCAGCACCTGGGCGCAGACGGTCAGGCTGTTCACGGCAAAATCCACCAGGGCGAAGAGCCTCGTCCGTTCTTCGGGATTGCCCAATACTTGCGGCACGAGGACCATCTGTTGGCTGTAGAGCAACGTGGAGAGCACGGAGTAACCAGCCAGGTAGAGGCAGATCAATAGGAGATAGCGGGACTGGACAATCTTGGTGATGCCGACCAGGAGACCGGGCGGGGTACTGGACGTAGTCTCCAAGCTGTGGCGGTCCCCCCGCTCGGCCTGATCGGCCGCTCGCGCCGGGGCGCTCGTCAAGGCGAAGAAACAGGCCAAAGACGCGAGCAGCAACGAGATCGACACCAAGAGCAGGGGGGCAATCCCGATGATCGGCACCGCCAGCGCAGTAAGGAGGGGGCCGGCTATCGCTCCGGCGCTCCCGCCTGCCGCGATGAAGCCGAACAGGCGGCGAGCGGCCTCCGTGGAATAGAGATCCGCCATCACGCTCCAAAAGACGGAGACGACGAACAGGTTGAACACGCTGACCCAAACGAAAAACACGGGTGCGACGACCGAGCGAGGCATCTCCAGCGTCAGCGCGAGATAGAACAAGAACAGGTTCGACGCGAAAAACAGATAGACCGTGGGAATGAGCCGGCGTACCGGCAGCCGACCGGCCAGCCAGCCGAAGAGCGGGACCAGCGCGAGCATCGAAACAAACACGGCCGAGAACATCCAGGGTAGGGTCCGCATGCCGGACTGGACGCCCATCTCATCTCTGATAGGCCGGAGGACGTAGTAGGACGCGAGCAGCGTGAAAAAATAAAGGAACGACAGGAGCAGCGCGCGTACTTCAACAGCCTCGACCGACACGAGCCGGCGCAGCAGCGACAGGAGGGAAGCAGGGGGCGGAGCGGAGGTCTGGGTCATTGAGGAGGCAGACTGTCGGCTGACTATACCCGGATCGGAAAGACCGAGGCAACGTGCGCCAGCACCTGTATCGAGTCGGATACGGTCAGCGTATCGGAAAAGATACGGCGCACTCGATCGGGCTCCATGAGGAATCATGCGTTTGTGCGGAGTTTCCAGGCGCCATCTTGTGGCCGGGCGTTTGCAGGATTATCCTTTCAGGTGATCTCACCGGTGACATCGCCTGCACGGACGGATCATCCGAGGACGTCCAGGTGCTACGGTGTTTCCCGCGCCAATCCCGATACGCAGGTGCGTCCAGAAAGGGAAAAGTCATGATCACAACAGATCCAACCGAACTTGAGCAGATGAAAACGCTGGGCGAACTGACCGAGCAAGCCCGAGCCATTCTCCGCGACATGGAGGAAGCCGATCGGGCTCCTATCGAGAGAACCGTCCACGATTATGCCGGACGAACGGGATACTCCGCGCAATTTCTCCATGCGTTCGAAGTGCCTCATCCGACACCGACCGGAGTCCGAGCACGGGATGTCGCCCCGCTGCTGAGCGGATCCGGAACGGAACTCAAGTACGAACATTTCTCGGTCGTGATATCGAAGTCTCGACGACTCGCTCTCTATGTCGCCTGCAACATCGACGGCAAGCGTTCTCAAAAAATCAAACGCGGCCGGGATCGCTGGAGTTTCGATCCGAGGATGGATCGGCGGTATCAGGTCGGGGAGGACCTCTACGCGGGGAATGAGTTGGATCGCGGTCACTTGGTGCGGCGCGAAGATCCGGTGTGGGGTCAGAAGGACGAGGCGGCCATCGCAAACGACGACACCTTTCACTACACCAACTGTTCTCCGCAGCATGAAAAGTTCAATCAACAGACCTGGCTGGGCCTCGAAGACTACATTTTGCAGAACAGTCGGGCACACAAGTTGAGAGTCACCGTGTTCACGGGGCCGATCTTCCGCGATGACGATCCGGAGTATCGCGGTGTGCGCCTTCCGCGCGAATATTGGAAGGTGGTGGCAGTCGTCTCGGACGGACGGAATTCCGCCACGGCCTATATGATCAGTCAATCGGAATTACTCGAACAGCTCCGGGCCTTCGGGTTCGGCCGCTACAAGACCTATCAGGTGAGTATCGGCCAGATCGAGAGATTGGCGAACCTGGACTTCGGACTCTTGAGGCAATTTGACGGCTTTACCACCGAGGAAGGACGTACCAGACGAGCAATGCGGACCGAGATCCGCTCCTGGAAAGACATCCGGATCTGACGGCCGGCCTGCCGCCGGTCGTTGAATGAGTCACCCGCTTTCACTCTTGCGCAGGAGGACCGCCATGCCTGAACTCACGCAGGTGCGACTTGGCAAGAAAACTGAACCCCCGATCGTGCTCCGCAAGAGCGACGATCTTATTGCGGTCCGGACCCGGTCCACTCGATCCATCAGATCCGGAGCCGTTCGAACCCCTGAATCAGGAGAAGTGGCGGACGGACATCTCGTCTTTACGATTCCGGAAGCGGGCGTCGAAGTCTTTCGAGTTCCCCCCGGGCCTGGACGACGGTCGCTGGAAAACCGGAAGGATGCGCTCCGCGCGGCCTCCGATGTACGATTTGCCGGCGGCGTGATGGTGGATGAAAAATCCGGGGAGCCGGTGCTCTACACGGAAAACCTGTTCATCAAGTTTGTCGATGACCTGGACCCGGATGACTGTCGGGAGGTGATCCGCGAGGCCGGCCTGACGATCAAGAAGGAGCTGACTTACGCCACGAACGCCTTTTTCGTCGGCGCGCCGGAAGGCACAGGGTCCGAGGTCTTTAATGTGGCCGCGACGCTCTTGAATCGAAGGGACGTGGAATATTGTCACCCGGAACTCGTGCGACCCAAAGGCCGGCGCGCCATTGCCGCCGAGCAATGGCATCTCAAGACGACCACGGTCAATGGCACTCAGGTCTCGGCGAGCGCCAACGTCGAGGCGGCCCATCAGATCACCATGGGGGAAGAATCCGTCATCGCGATCATCGACGACGGGGTGGACATCGATCATCCGGAATTCGCCGGGTCGGGAAAGATCTTCGCCCCGCGCGATGCCACTCTCGGGATCGGAGATCCCAGGCCGAAGGATGCGGCGTTCAAAGAAAATCACGGGACCGCCTGCGCGGGGGTGGCCTGTGCCGCGGGAGTCGAACGCGCCTCCGGGGTGGCCCCGAAAGCCAAGCTGATCCCCATCCGGCTGAATTCGGCGCTGGGTTCTCAGCAGGAGGCCGAGGCATTCGAGTGGGCGGCGAACAACGGCGCCGATGTGATTTCGTGCAGTTGGGGTCCGATGGACGGAGACTGGTGGAACCCGAACGATTCCGGCCACAACCAGAAGGTCCCTCTCCCGGCCAGCACCAAGTTGGCGATCGACTATGCGACAACCAAAGGGCGGAGTGGCAAAGGGTGCGTCGTGTTGTTTGCGGCAGGCAACGGGAACGAGAGCGTGGATCATGACGGGTATGCCAGTTACGAGCGGGTCATCGCGGTCGCGGCCTGCAACGACCGGGGGAAGCGCAGCGTGTACAGCGATTTTGGGAAGGCTGTCTGGTGCTCGTTCCCGAGCAGCGATATGGGCCATCCGCCGTTTCAGCATCCGGCGCCGCTCACCACGGGTATTTGGACGACTGATCGTGCAGGGTCGCCGGGCTATAATCCGGGTCAACCCGATGAAGGCGACCTCCGTGGCAACTACACGAACAGTTTCGGCGGCACGTCCAGCGCTTGCCCAGGCGCAGCGGGAGTCACCGCGCTGGTACTGTCGGTCAATCCTGATCTGAAATGGCAGGAGGTGCGGGAGATACTTAAGCAATCCTGCGACAAAATCGACCCACAGGGCGGCAATTACACGACGGAAGGATGGAGCCGGTTCTACGGGTATGGCCGTCTCAACGCCGAAACGGCCGTGAAACTCGCCAAGCCGTCGGAGCAGAGTCGGGTGCTCATCAGCCGCACGTTCAACGAGCCGGTGCCGGATCTCCAGGCGGTGACAGCCTTATTGGACGTGAATGACGATATCCCTGTGGAGAATCTGATCGTCCATCTCGACCTGGCGCATACGTATATTGGTGACTTGGTCATTACGCTGATGCCGCCGATGGGTGTGACGCCGGCCAAAGTCGTCCTGCACAACCGATCAGGCGGCGCGGCGCAGAACCTCAAACGCACCTACGATATGCTGGATACCACCGCCCTTGCGGCATGGAGAGGGAAGAGCCTCAAGGGAACCTGGATGCTCAAGATTGAGGACGCGGAGGCACGGGACGAGGGAACGTTGAAACAGTTCGGCCTTGAACTGGTCTTCGCGTCAGGCGGCCCGCGCGCGGAGGCCGCGCGGAACGCCGGTGCAATGCATGGCGGGCGGCGAGCGGCCAGTGGTCGTGGGGCGAAGACCGGCGGCCGGCGCGCGTCCTCACGGCCGACTCGGCAGTCATGAGCGAGGGGCGAGCCTGCCCGCTTGGGGGCCGAAAACTCATTCCCAAGCTTGTCGCAGCCGGGGCACCCGTTGCTCCTGGATGGCAACGGGTCGCACGGCGGTTGCAGCAGCATTCATCGGTGAATAATGCGGACTCATAACAGTCGCTGTCTCGTTCGCCAAGACTAGCAGGTTCGGAAAAACGCGATTTGTGTGCTTCGACAGGCTCAGCACGATCGGAAAACACCAGTCTCTTCAATGACTGCTCCGTTCGTCCTGAGGCTCTCGAAGGATGAACGGAGGGTTTTTCGCAGCCTGCTAGAGGCATACATCCTCGCCACCTTCCCTCCGATTACTCCGCAATGGATCACTCAAGACCTACCGTCCGACGACTGCGGCTGCAGCAATCAGCAGAACGTTGAAATTCCGTCACTCGTCATCCGTCGAACATAGAAGAGTACCACGTCTCGCTGGCCTGTATGCTTTGGCCTTGGTCGCTTGACGGGTAACGCGTGACGGCAGTTCGGATTGCCGAGAGCACCAAGACCGGCGGACGTGCTCGGCAGTCTGCGGGGTAGGTTTCAATACGTCAACTGTGGTAAGAGAGACCATCCCGCACCATTGGGCGAGTGCGCTCGGAAGAGTGACTCTTCATCGAGACGATGCCGTCATCATGTGCGCTTCTCCTGGACTCCGTGTTGAGGGAGAGAGAAGATGAGCCTCAAGTTAAGTTTGGACGATGATGCGACGCAACAGTGCCATGTCAATGGCGCGCGGCTCTCCCTCCGGGTTGTGGCGGCGCTCTTGACGCTCTGGATCGGCGGAGGTCCTTTAGGGTCCCAGGCTTCCGATCAGGGATCAGCCGCGTCTGCTTCGAAGGAACCGCCTGCCGCCTCGCATCAGAAGGATGGTCAGAAGGAAGGGCACAAAGAAGGCCCGAAGGAAAAAGAAAGCCAGAAGGAAGGGGAGGGGAAAGCTCCTGCCGGATCGGTGGAAAAACGCCCGGCCTCGGGAGAGGCATCGGCGCCTGTCGCAGCGCCATCTCAACCTGAGCCGTCGGAGGAGCCGGCTAAGAAAGCGCTGGGATCGGTCATTCTCACCGCCAAGCTGGCTTTGATGGGCGATCCACGGCTGTTCCCCTATGAGATCGAAGTCGAAATCGATGGTGCTCGGGCGGTGTTGTCCGGCAAGGTCGCAAGCGCCGAGGAGCAGTTGGCCGCAACCGAAGTGGTTCAGACAGTCCCTACCATTAAGGAAGTGGTGAATAAACTCGTGGCGACGCCCGATGTCAGGACGGCGCTGGGGAAGCAACGCGACGAATTGATCACACAGTATGTGAAGGATCGGTTCAGCCGGAGCGAGACTTTAAAGACCGCGGGATTCGAGGTGGCCTGCCAAAACGGCGTCGTCCTGCTCAAGGGGGAAACTCGATTCCAGGTGATCGCGCTTGAGGCGGCCCAAGCCGCGAGACAGGTCCCGGGGGTGAAGGCCGTCAATACGGACGGGGTTCGTCTGGCCGGAACGGTCATCAAGGAAAAGGAGCCGGAAAAGGAGCCGCCGAAAGAGCCGGCAAAGGAGCCGACAAAAGAATCCGGGAAAGAATCCGGGAAGGAACCGCCGAAGGAAGCCTCGAAGGAATCAGCAAAGGAACCCAAGAAAGAGCCCGCGAAAGCGAAGGAATGAGACAAGAGAGAGAGCGGGCGGATACGGCAATGGATCATGGAGCCTACAGGTTCTGATGCCGAATGGGTGGGCCAGAGCGGATAGCCCCTGGGTTGTCCCCCAGCCGACGGTGAGTGGCCGCCGCTGGTTGCTCTCTCGGGATTTTGCCTATGTCTGGTGGGGGCAGACAGTCTCGCAGGTCGGCGACGGCATCTCCAAGCTCGCCCTCCTCTGGTTTGTCTATGCGGTGACCGGCTCCCCGCTCAAGACGACCGTGATCGGGCTGTTGCAGACGATCCCCCCGATCGTCCTGGGACCATTGATCGGTGTGGCCGTGGACCGGCTTCCGAAGAAGCCGTTGCTGATTGTGTCCGATATCAGCCGTGCGATTCTGATCGGGCTGATCCCCTGTTGGATGTCGGTGGAAAGCTTCACGGTCGAGCGGCTGTATCTGCTCGTATTTCTCCATGCCGTGGCGACGGCGTTGTTCGGTCCGGCCTTAACGGCGACGATTCCGTCGATTGTCGCTCCGGCGCAATATACGGCTGCGAACGCACTGCTCCAGAGCACCACCAGCCTCGGCGTGCTCATGGGGCCCGCCTTGAGCGGACTCGGCATCGCGGCGCTCAGCTCGCAGGATGTGCTCTGTCTGAATGCCGTCACCTACCTGGTCTCGGCTCTCTTCTTTCTACGGATTCGGGTCGCGCCTCCGGCAGCGACCGGCACAAGCGGGGGTGTGGTGCGTTCGACGCTGACCGACCTGGTGGAGGGGATTCGATTTGCTCTGTTCCGGCAGCCGACCATCCTCTTTTTGACCTTGACGGCGTCGCTCTACACGTTTGCCACAAGCGCCTTTACGACGTTGTTTCCGGTCTTCGGCCGCAAGTTACTCGATTTGGGGCCGGTCGAGGTCGGGTATCTCTGGTCGGCGCTCGGAGCCGGTCTGTTGGCTGTGTCGATCGCCTTGATCTGGATCAGCGAATGGGGTCTCGGACGGAGGATTCGGGTGATCACCACGGCGAGCGCTATCAGCGGGGCCGCGCTTCTGGCGCTGTCGTGGGCTTCCAACAGTTATGTGGCCGGGGCGTTGATGTGTGTGATTGGCGGAGGACTCGGCACCCTGACCCCGATTGCCTGGGGGGTTTTGCAGGAACTCTCTCCTCCCTCCATGGTCGGTCGCGCGTTGGCCGTCTATTCGACCGGCGCCATGACTGCTGCGATCGGTGGACTGACGTTTTTCGGATGGGTGACCGGCGAATTCGGCGAGTCGATCAGCCTGATCGGGATCGGCCTTGCGCTCTTTGCCACTGCCGTTGTTGCCGCCACGTTTTCCCGATGGGTGGGGAGTGATGTCGCCGCGCGAATCTAACAGAGGCCGGCGCACGGGGTCGGGAAGAAGGGGCGTGCCGGCCCCCAACGGTGGCCGCAAGCATCGGTCTCAGGACCGGAGAGGACGTCCCGTGGATTCGATCATCCGGGTCAAGGATCAGTTTTACATTCATGCCGATTCGTCGCTCGTCGACAATCGGACGCACGTGCTCAAACAGGGAGACTCCTTCGCGGTGTTCGACCGATACGGCGACATCAAGCCGGTCGGGATGTTTTCACACGGCCTCTACCATGCCGGCACCAGGCACCTGTCCCGCCTGGAAGTCTTCGTGGGAGGCGCCCGCCCGATTTTGCTGAGCTCGGCAGTAGGAGAGGACAACATCGTGCTCACGGTGGACCTCACGAACTCCGACCTGGATCATGACGAGCAGGCCAGGGCGCGCCGGGGCACCTTCCATCTGTTCCGGTCGGCTTTTTTGTGGGGAGGCGGGTGTTATGAACAGTTTCGCCTGGTGAACTACGGCGTCGATCCGGCGCAGATCTCGCTCTCCGTCAAATTCGACGCAGATTTTGTCGACATCTTCGAGGTGCGCGGCGTGCGGCGGCGCCGCAGAGGCAAACGGCTGCGCTCGATCGTCAAGTCCGACCTCGTGCAGTTGCTCTATCAAGGTCTGGACGGGATCGTCCGGCGCACCAGCTTGCACTGGCACCCCACTCCGCAGGTCCTATCCGAGTCGGAAGCCCGCTTCGATCTTGCGTTGAAACCGAAGGAGGAGGTTTCGCTGACGCTGGCGGTCCGCTGCGAGCAGGCTGAGCAGAAGGTAAGCGTGATACGCTATCACCAGGCGTGGGAGCAGGCGAAGCATGACCTGACCAGCCGGATGGGCGAGGATTGCGAGATCGTGACGTCTCACGATCGCTTCAACGAATGGCTCGACCGGTCCCGGCGCGATCTCCATATGATGATCTCGGAGACCCCGCATGGTCCCTATCCCTATGCCGGCGTGCCGTGGTTCAGCGCTCCCTTCGGGCGGGACGGCATCATCACCGCGCTGGAGTATCTCTGGGTGAATCCCTCTATCGCCAAAGGAGTCCTCGGCTATCTGGCCGCGTCTCAAGCCAAGGAGCGAGTGCCGGAGCAGGATGCGGAGCCCGGTAAGATCCTGCACGAAAGCCGCAAGGGCGAGATGGCCGCCCTCGGCGAGGTGCCGTTCGGTTCCTACTATGGCAGCGTAGACTCGACGCCGCTATTTATCATGCTGGCGGGCGCCTATTACGAACGGACCGGCGATCGAAGCTTCATCGAGGCACTCTGGCCGAATCTCGACGCGGCGATGCGGTGGATCGATACCTACGGCGATGCGGACCGGGATGGATTTGTCGAGTATGCCAGGCGTTCGTCGCGTGGACTCGTTCAGCAAGGATGGAAGGACTCATACGATGCCGTGTTTCACGAAGACGGCAAGATGGCCGAGGCGCCGATCGCGCTTTGTGAGGTGCAGGGCTATGTCTATGCGGCGAAGCGCAGCGCGGCGGCCTGTGCAGCCGCATTGGGAAAAAAGGAGGCCGTGTTTACGTTCCTTCGTCAAGCCGAGGTGTTGAAACAGCGATTTCATCAGGCGTTTTGGTCCGATCACCTCTCCGGCTACGCGCTCGCGCTCGATGGCGAGAAGCGCCCTTGCCTGGTCAAGACATCCAATCCCGGGCATTGCCTCTTTACCGAAATCGCAGGGACATCCTATGCCGAGCGGCTAGCGCAATCGTTAATTGAAAAAGAATTGTTTTCCGGATGGGGGGTCCGAACGGTGGCGGCGGACCAGGCGCGATACAGCCCGATGTCCTACCACAATGGATCGGTCTGGCCCCATGATAATGCGATCATTGCCATGGGACTGGCCCGCTACGGACACACCGACGCGGCTGTGAAGATTCTGCGGGCTCTGTTCGACGCCTCTCAATACTTCGATCTGCATCGACTGCCCGAGTTGTTTTGCGGGTTCGGACGCCGGCCCGGCCAAGGTCCAAGCCTGTATCCGGTGGCCTGTTCGCCGCAAGCCTGGAGCGCAGCCTCGGTGTTCATGTTGCTGGCCGCCTGTTTGGGGCTCACGGTGCGGGCGACGGAGAATCGGATTCTGTTTCATCGTCCGTTGTTGCCGGAATTTTTGCGCGAAGTGCACCTTCGCCATCTTCGTGTCGGCGCCATGTCCGTGGATCTCGTTCTAACGGGAGCTAAGGATACGGTTCGAGTGGAGGCCTTGCGGAATGAAGGTGGAGTGGACATCGTGATCGGGAAGTAACCACGGTGTCTTGAGTCGCAGGACCTCTGAGCGCGTTCTTCCTCCCGCCAACGGGCACTCTCTCTCACTCACCCAAGAAAAAAGTACGACTCGATCGGACGGAAGATCATAATTGGAGTGTTTGCTTGTTCCTATGGTCGACTCAGAATGTCGCGGGCGGTTCTCGATGGTGGATATGTATAACACGTTGAAATATTTGAATGTTATCATGATATTATCCAGGTCGGTCTCGTTAGTTTCCTCACCTGTATGAAAAACCATCCACTGTGACGAGTCTTCCATTCAGTTGATTTTCTTCCTTACAGGACAATGATTTTGTCCATTGTGCGGAACCGTGGTGCGTCGTAAGGTGGCGCTGCACAGTGTATTTGCCGACGCTCTCCCCAGGACTGATCGACAAACTCCCGATTCGGTTGAGCGGTAATTCAGAGACGGCTGGTCGAAGGAAAATTCAGGGGCTCCCGGGCGAGAGGAAGTCTAACTTCATGTCGTTCAACGAAATATGTGATGAGATCGCAAAACGGTACGACTCATGCATGGCAGGAACGACCCGACAAGGTTGGGAGCCATATCGATATCAGTGTAAACGTAGTCGAGTGAATGGAGTCGCAGAGGGGTGAGTCCGGAGAACCAGTCGAGCGGCATGAGTCGTAACAGCCTACCGACCCCGCATCTTGTGGACCGCCAGGCCAATCGCGCATCATCTAGCCTATCGAGGAGGACAACCGAATCATGAGAATCGCGCAAGTCGCACCACTGTGGGAGAGCGTTCCGCCGCAACGGTATGGAGGGACCGAACGGATCGTCTCCTATATCACGGAAGAATTGGTTCGCCAGGGACACGATGTCACTCTCTTTGCCAGCGGAGATTCCGTGACCGAAGCACGGTTGGAATCGATCTGTCCGCAAGCCCTTCGATTGAACAGCGGGATCTTCAATCGGGACGCTCCGATGATGATGTTGCTGGAACGGGGGTTCGGTGCCCCCGCCGGAACGTTTGATCTCATTCACTCGCACGTAGACTTCCTCGGTTTCCCTGTGGCTCGGCGAAGCGCCACACCGGTCTTGACCACCTTGCATGGGCGTCAGGATCTTCCGGAACTCGTTCCGGTTTTTCGTGAATTCTTCGACATGCCGTTGATCTCGATTTCGGACGCACAGCGGCGACCGTTGCCCTGGGCCAACTGGCATGCGACCGTCCATCACGGCTTGCCGGAGGACCTGTATTCCTACCATCCGACTCCCGGAAAGTACCTGGCCTTCTTAGGGCGTATTTCTCCTGAAAAGTGCCCGGAACAGGCGATCGAAGTGGCCAAGCGTGTCGGCATTCCCATCCGGATCGCCGCCAAGGTTGATCCCGCCGATCGAGACTTCTTCAAGGCCAAGGTGGAACCGCTCATGGATCACCCGTTGGTGGAGTTCTTGGGGGAAATCACAGACGAAGAAAAGAACCAGTTCATCGGCGAAGCCTACGCACTGGTCTGCCCGTATGACTGGCCGGAGCCGTTTGGGCTCGTGCTGATCGAGGCCCTGGCCTGCGGCACGCCGGTGCTGGCCTATCGTCGCGGCTCGATTCCGGAAATCATCGAGGACGGCGTAACCGGGTTCATCTCCGAGAACATCGGGGGGATGATCGCGTCCGTGGCTGGGCTTGCTTCGATCGATCGGGCCCGTTGTCGGGCCGCGTTCGATCAGCGGTTTACCGCGCGACGTATGGCGCAGGATTACGTCAGGTGTTATGAGCGATTGATCGAGGCCAAATATGGGGCCGAGGAGATGCCATCAACCAACGGCCGGCATTCAGTGTCACTGGTGGGGAGTTAAATGGCGACTGAGACGCGCGCGAGGAACGACAAGATGAATCAAGAGTCGTCAGAGGCCGTTCAGCAGGTTGCCGAGGCGGAGCCTGCGCCCAACGGCGGCGGTTGGCTGCTACTCCGTACGCGGGACTTTGGATTGCTCTTCTGGGGGCAGCTCACATCGCAAATCGGAGACAGCCTCAGCAAGGTGGCGTTGCTGTGGTTTGTCTATCAGATGACGGGATCGGCGTTGAAGATGGCCATCATCGGCCTCTTGCAGACCGTGCCGCCGCTTGTGCTCGGTCCCGTGATGGGTGTCTATCTGGATCGCTTGCCGACCAAATCGACGATGATCGTGGTCGATCTGCTTCGAGCCTTCCTGGTGATGTTGATTCCCGGGCTCTACGCTCTAGACCTACTGACTCTGGAGCGGTTGTATGTCCTGGTGTTCTGCGTGGCGGTCGTGTCGATGATCTTTGGTCCCGCCTTGGCTTCGGCGGTACCCCAGATTGTCCGGCGGGAACAACTCACAAGCGCCAATGCCCTGCTTCAAGGGACGGCCAACATCGGCGTCTTGATTGGACCGGCGATCAGCGGGCTCGGGATCGTCCTCATCGGCGCACAGAACGTGCTCTATGTGGACGCCGCCACTTTCTTTATCTCCGCCCTCTGTCTGATGCCGATCCGCGTACGAGCTCGCGCGGCCGTTGATGCGGTCTTGGAGGCGAAACGGTCCTTCCGGGAAGACCTGATGGTCGGATTCCGATTCGTGTTCATTCAACATCGGACCATCACGGCCCTGATGCTGACGGCGACGCTGTACAGCCTGGGCGTCAGCGCCTTCGTCTTCATGCTGCCGGTATTTGCCGAGCAGACGTTGAACCTGGGGCCGTTGGAACTGGGTTGGCTCTGGTCTTCGCTGGGGATCGGCATGTTGGCGGGCTCGGCCTGGTTGGCTTCGAGAAAGCACCAGGCAACCACCAACGGATTCAAGGTGATTTCAAGCTCGATGACCGTGGGAGGGGTGGCCGTGTGTGGCTTGAGCATGCTGCCGACTCCGCTCGTGGCGACGGGCCTGATCGTGATCATTGGAGGCAGTACCGCACTGTTCATGCCGATCGTGTGGGGTGTTCTACAGGAGTTGACGCCGGAACCGCTCTTGGGCCGCGTGTTCACGACCTTCAGTACGGGGGGCATGGCCTCGGCGATGGCGGGAATGGCGGGGTTTGGATGGGCAGCCGATACCATGGGACCCGGCATCTGCCTGGTTGGCATCGGACTGGTGTTGCTGGTGACCGCCTGCGTGGCAGCCGGGTGCAGCCGGGTTCATTATCCTGCCGGTATGCAGAAGCAGATGGACGAGCCTCTTGCAGCGTAAGCAGGGGTGTTCGTCCTGAATCGTTATGATGAAGATTCGAAGGCGTGACCGACGATCGCCTGCGCCTCGGTCTGGATCTGTTTGAGATGGTCGCGGCCGCGGAATGACTCGGTATAGAGTTTATACACTTCCTCTGTCCCCGAGGGTCGTGCGGCGAACCAGCCGTGGCTGGTAACTACCTTGACGCCTCCGATCGAGGCTCCATTTCCTGGAGCCTTGGACAGCACCGACAGAACTGGATCCCCAGCCAACTCTCTGACTTGAAGCTGCTCGGGCGAGAGACTCTGGAGAATCGTCTTTTGACGCGCCGTCGCCGGGGCATCGATCCGCTCGTAACAGGGCTCGCCGAGTTCCTTCGTTAAGTCACGATACAATTCGCCTGGGTCCTTGCCGGTGACCGCGCGCATTTCGGCTGCCAGCAGATCCATAATGATGCCGTCCTTGTCGGTTGTCCACACAGTCCCATCCATCCGCAGAAACGACGCCCCTGCGCTTTCCTCTCCGCCGAATCCCAGCGACCCGTCCAGGAGCCCCGGTACGAACCATTTGAATCCCACTGGCACCTCGACAAGCCGGCGGCCTAGTGAGTCCGCCACCCGGTCGATCAGGCTGCTGCTCACGAGAGTCTTGCCGATTGCGGCAGTCTCAGGCCACTGAGGACGATGGGCAAACAGGTAGGCGATGGCTGTTGCGAGGTAATGATTGGGATTCAACAGTCCCGCGCTTCGCGTCACGATACCGTGGCGGTCGGAGTCCGCGTCGTTTCCAAAAGCTACGTCAAAGCGGTCGCGCAGCGCGATGAGCGCACTCATCGCATAGGGTGAGGAACAGTCCATTCGTATTTTTCCGTCCCAATCGAGAGGCATGAACCGGAAGGTGGGATCGACCGACCGGTTGACGAGCTGCACGTCCAGGCCGTACCGCGCTGCGAGCGGTTCCCAATAACCCACCACGGAACCGCCGAGTGGGTCCGCGCCAATAGTCAGTTTCGCCTCGCGTATACGCGGCAAGTCCACGACATGGACCAAATCCTCAATAAAGGTTCCGACGTAATCGTGCCGGTGGACGGTCCCGGCCTGCATCCCCCGCTCGTAGGGAATCCGTACGACCTGGCGCAACCGCTCGTTCAGCAACCTGTTGGCCCGTTCCTCGATCCATTTCGTGATGCTGGTGTCCGCCGGGCCGCCGTTCGGCGGGTTGTACTTGAAGCCGCCGTCTTCAGGGGGATTGTGGGAGGGGGTGACGACGATGCCGTCCGCGAGGCCGGCCTGTCGGCCTCGGTTATAGGTCAGAATGGCGTGCGAAATGACCGGAGTGGGCGTAAAGCCGTTGTCCCGATCAACCATGAGCTGCACGTGGTTGGCGGTCAGCACTTCAATCGCCGTTCGAAAGGCCGGTTCCGACAGGGCATGTGTATCGCGACCCAGGAAGAGCGGGCCGGTGATTCGTTCCTGCTGTCGATAGTCGCAGATGGCCTGCGTGGTGGCCAAGATATGGGCTTCGTTGAATGTCTGCCGCAAGGCCGAACCCCGATGGCCGCTGGTCCCAAAACTGACACGATGGGCGGGGTTGCCCGGATCGGGCGCGTTCGCATAGTACGCGTCCTGCAAGGCCGCGGCATCGATCAGCAGGTCAGGCGGAGCCGGCTTCCCGGCTAGTGGGTGTATGGCCATAGATGTGTCGGAATGTTGAAAGGTTTTCGGATCGAACACAACCAACTTGCGCGATCATAGGGCGAACGGAGATCTGAAACAAGGGACCTTGTGACGGGGGATCGCACAGGTCACGGTCAGGGCGGGTGAGGACGGGGGTGTAGGCGGGGCGAGGCACCGCGCGGAACCGTTATCGGCTGTGCGATCGTCTGACGCGCAACCAATTCAGGACACGCTCGCAGGCTGTTTCGATCGGTCCTTCGGCCATCAGTGCCAAGCCGAGCAGCGCCAAGATGCTCATCACCAGTCCGGCTTCCTCGAAGTCAGACATCGGCTCCTCCTTGTAGGCTGGGAACGAGGTCTCAAGGTAGCCGAGGGCGGCCTTGTCGGGGTAGTCCTCAAAGGAACAGAACCGCAGTCTTTTGTAGGATAAGGAGCCAGCAACCCTTAAAAAGCGCCGTTCAAAGGAGGGAAGGAGCGAACGGAGGGCCAGGCCGGTCGGGGTCTTGAGCCGATCGATCCGACTGATCGTCCGCCAAACGAACTCCACCTGCGTCACGACCCGTCCGGCACGAACGATCGGCCGGCATCAGGGAAACGCGCTTGCGATTCGGCCTTCATCGGACATAAGATTACGTGGTCCTTCTTTACGAGGCCGATCGTCACCAAGGGGATGGCGGTGTTTTGGCAAACGCGAAACCCGGCGGACCGACGCCAACGTCTCTGCGCGTTGTGCGGCAAACAAGAGGACGCTGTCCGCAACCTGATCCCCAGTCCTACCCACTACATCTGTGATTCGTGCCAAGCCAAAGCCCCTCTGTTGATTTGCGATGAGTGTATGCAGCGCTGGGCTGCATCCCCGATGCAGGAACGCGCGATCTCCGGATCGCCTCCGTCCGGACCGATGACGGTTCCCAAGCCGACCGAAATCAAGGCCACGCTGGACGAATATGTCGTTGGGCAGGACCGTGCGAAAAAGGTGCTCGCCGTCGCAGTCCACAACCACTATAAGCGGATTCTGAATCGGGAGCGCCTCACGAACGTCGATCTGCAGAAGGGCAACATCATGATGATTGGGTCTACGGGGACGGGGAAGACGCTCCTTTCCCAGACCTTGGCCCGCATTCTTCGCGTGCCCTTCGCCATTGCCGACGCAACCACGCTCACCGAGGCCGGCTATGTGGGGGAGGACGTGGAGAATGTCGTCCTGAAGTTGTTGCAGTCCTGCGACTACGATGTGCCTCGCGCGGAGACCGGAATCATTTATATCGACGAGATCGACAAGATCAGCCGGAAGTCCGAAGGTGCGTCGGTAACGCGCGATGTCTCGGGCGAAGGCGTCCAGCAGGCGCTCCTCAAATTGGTCGAAGGGACATTGTGCAACGTGCCGCCGAAAGGCGGGCGCAAACATCCCGAGCAAGAGTACATCCGTGTGGATACGACGAACATTCTCTTTATCTGCGGCGGGGCGTTCGTGGGGTTGGATCAGGTCATCGCCCAGCGGACCGCGCCCAAGCGGATGGGCTTCAGCGCGGGCGTGCCGATACAGGAGATCGAGGGCCACACGGATCTGCTTGCCTCCGTACAATCCGAAGACCTGCTGAAATTCGGCCTCATCCCGGAGTTCGTCGGCCGTTTCCCTATTCTCACGACGTTGGCCGATCTCAACGTGCCGGCGTTGATCCGCATCCTGACCGAGCCGCGCCATGCTCTCGTGAAACAGTATCAGGTCCTCTTCGAGCTGGAAGGGGTCGAGTTGCAATTTACCGAGGCGGCCGTGAAGGCCGTCGCCGGGCGCGCCGCGCTCATGAAGACCGGGGCGCGGGCGTTGCGAACGATTCTCGAAGACGTCATGCTGGACCTGATGTACGAGGTGCCGGCGATGAACGGTGTGAAATCCGTGGTCATCACCGAAGATGCTATCGCGGGAATCGGCCATCCGACGATTCTCACGTAGCCATGCCCCTCATACCTTCCTCAGAGTATCGTTGCACACAGCACCCCTCCTGTCGCGTCAGCTAGTAAACCGGCCCAGCCTTTCTTCAACCGGCCCTGCAACACCGTGCAACAGGCAGCGGCTCTGATTCAGGCTGTCTGCCGCCGGCGGCGGTCACAAGCTGCGGAGGAGGCAACGGGACCTCCCCTCGATGGCGTGTGAAGCCTCCTGCGCTCCGCGTCGCTCTTCCAGGTCATCGACGATCCAGCGACTCGATCAGCGCGACCATCGTCGCGAGGCCCATGATCTCAACCATGCGACACCTCGCAACGACTGGGGACAATCGGAGTGGCGCCCGGTATCACGCATACTTATGCGGCATGGCGGCTTCTGACTGGTCCATGTGTCGGCTCGGTCGAGTTGCTCAGGTCGATCGACAGGTCTGACGATTCGCTCTTTCCCCTATAGAGAATCGCCATGCACACAAAGAACAGCCCGACCATGGTCATCAGACCCGCCACAATTCCCCAGTATCCCCAGGACATAAAGCACCTCGCTTGTTGCGGACGACCTCGGTGGTGACGTCCGGCTGTTTCGCGGTCGATCGGTGTTCGTCTGTGCTCCGTCGTTCACGCAATCTTCCGGTACACCCGCTGCAGGGCCTCAAACTTCATGTCGGCAACCGTCTCCTCTTCCGACCGTCCTGACCTGAAGGCCAGACTGCCGCCGAAGATGCCGAGCAAAGCCGCGCTGGCCGCGATAAAGTACCCGACCGGGATCTCAGGCCAGGATCGCGGATCGGTTAGTCCGGCGGTCCGTTTATCGGCCATGGCCAGTCGCTCGAACTGCTCGGCGACTTGTTGAGTTTTCCTGATGGCCGTCAACACGCCGGCCAATTGATGTTGGTTGGCGGCGTGTGCATCTTCATACCGCATCTGAGC
The DNA here is from genome assembly GCA_050246315.1 of Nitrospiraceae bacterium. Taxonomy (GTDB): domain Bacteria; phylum Nitrospirota; class Nitrospiria; order Nitrospirales; family Nitrospiraceae; genus Nitrospira_G. Next base: position 160,433 of record JBFWWG010000011.1, read on the forward strand.
CTGCGTCACCTGCATGATGGCTCGGCCGGTCCGTTCCTGAACTTGCCCGGCAAGCGCCGTCAATTCCCGGCTGGTGTCCACAATGGTTCGGCCGAGGGTTGGCTGCCAAACCGACGAAAACTCGCCATCCAATCTCTGCCCCATGGTTTCGGTCGCGTGAATCATTCGTGTATTGAACTCCGACGACTCGAATCCCGTCGGCACCATGCCGTTCCGCCAGCCGCGCTGGGAAAAGTTGACGATGGCACGGCCCATCACGGTTTGTACCCGGCCGTGATGATCGGTCTTCATGCGTGCAGCCTTGTCTTCGACGATCTGGTTGAGATTCCGGGGCGAGCTGTCGAACCGGTGCTGTGCCATCAGGGCGCGCGAAAGGTTGGTTGCGCTTTCTGTGATCGCGCGAGGGCCGTCGCGTTCCAGAAGAGATTCATCGAGGATGGCTTGGCCCAGCGCCGGCTGGAGCCAGACCATGCTTGCTAGAATGCCGGTCGGATGCGAGGTCGCCCCTTGTTGAGGTCGGCCCGTCTGGAAGGTCCCGTTGGCGGCGGTCATCAACAGGTAGCCGCTGAACACCGTCGCCGCCAGTCCAATGGCTACCGCGAGATCGTTGATGTCGTAATGGCGTTCCATAATACCCTCCTTCGCCCGTCGGGCAGGGCTCTGCGCGGCAGGTGTCCGATTAATCGTTTCGCCCGAGGGCCTTCGCATAGCGGTTTAAGCCGGTAGTCCATCAAGTTAAATTCCTCCTGAGCGATGTGCGGGATGGCTCGGCACGGATGAATCGGCGTGACCGGTTCGTGGTGCCGATTGAGATCGGCCGCAGTGGAGCCTGATAGCGAACGTCTAAGGCGATGATTTCAGAGGCTAAGTGAGAAGTGAAACGAACGATGGTGTGATCGCACAGAAAGAGAACATGGGTGCTGAAGGGAGGGCACCCGGGATGGCCATACCGTCGGATTCGTGTTCCGCGGAGGACCATAGCCACCACCTGTAGAGCAAGGCGGTTGCAGAGAACAATTCTAGTCTACGCGTCGGACGCAAGACAGGTCAACTGAGCTGCGGGCAAGAGGAACCCTGTCCCAGACATGGGTGTGTCGGTGCGAGAAGTTTCCTGGTGGGGGGAATCTCTACCGACAGCGGCTTCTTGGAAACCATGCAGAGCTGCCGGTTCTTGAGAAGTTTGGATCGGAGGTAAGGCTTCTACTGGCGATCTTCTCTGCTAACCGCGGCTGCGATAAACCGATATTACGGCGAGCGGTTCAAGTAAAGCTTGGATCAGAAGGAGCGAATCGGTGGAAGGTGTTTCTCCGGCGTCAATGCAGATGGGGCTCCGCCTGGTGAGCCGCGGGGCTAGCAAGCTTGGATCTGACAGGGTGAATCGCTGAGGGAGTTCTCCGCGGGCGGCATATACCTAACAACTTGAAAGAGCCAGCGGTTCACACGAAGTGCGGATCTGAAATGAAGACCACGGGAGGATTTCTCCGCTGGCCACAGTTACGATGAGACGATAAATAGGCCAGCGGTTCACACGAAGTGCGGATCTGAAATGAAGACCACGGGAGGATTTCTCCGCTGGCCACAGTTACGATGAGACGATAAATAGGCCAGCGGTTCACACGAAGTGCGGTATGGTGGGCCGTGTAGGGGTCGAACCTACGGCCCGCTGATTAAGAGTCAGC
>JBFWWG010000012.1:0-118542 GCA_050246315.1 Nitrospiraceae bacterium
TGGACTGGCGAGCCTCCTGTGTACGTTCCCAGATAACCTCCGCGCCGAATCCGTTGGGACGTCTGAGACCGAGAAGCCTGAGCTACAGGGACAGTGGGAGATCAAGGAGGAAGACAAGTCCTATGTGGCCACTCTGGATCAGAATGGCCATGGGTTCTACACATGGCAGAACGGCGAAATCACCGTCTCCAAATGCCGCAATCGCCGATGCGAGGGCACCTGGAAACAATCAGGCAATGACCGAGAAGGCGGGTTCGACGTGCTCTTCGGTGACGATGGATCGGAAGCCAAGGGAGTGTGGTGGTATAGCCGTGTCGGTAACAAGAACAACATTCCTCCCAGGCAGTGGGGGGGCCCCTATACGTGGAAACGCGTCGACTCCCCTTCAACATCGCGCACTCCTCGGTAGCGACGCCAAGTCCTTTCTCCGGATAGACTGCACAGAGTCTGTCCCTTGGTTGATCGAGCATCCAGCTTCGGTCCTTCATTGACGGGACCATTCCACCGAAGATCGAGTGCGCTCTGACCGTCAGGATTCCGCCGTCTTATTGACAAGCTACCCATCATTCCCGGCTACTTTGTAGGTATTCTCCTCGCCATCCAAGCTCTTGCACCTTTTTCGAGATCTTGATCGAAATGGGGCCATACAGCCCTATACTATAAGTCCACATGGATGCATAGCATATTGGACTCTTCGGCCCTGCACAAGTAGGATAGGCCCCCCAAGCTGTTATCTCCCCGATGTGCAGGAACTATGCTATCCAGGCCCTACGGGAGAACGGTCTCGATGGCCATTCGAAGAGTTCAGTCCTCGCCGGTCAAGCCATCTGCCCTGAGACGACATCGCATCGATACCCGTTGTCATCTGAAAGCGGTCTCTGGGACGGAGACGCCGACCTCTGCTGGTCAAACATCGACCGCTGATTCAGAGCCTGTTGAGAAACCGATGCCTCCCAACACAGTCGGATCGCTCGGGGCAGGACAGGCTCGATGATGTCGCTTCGGTTGATGAACGTCCTTCTGATTACCGATTCGGCTGAACAGACGACCCGCCTGACGCACGCTCTACGGCGACGCCACGAAGCCTGTCGTATCGAGGCCATCCGAACGTTGGAGGAAGGGATTGAGTGGGCGGGAAGATTGACATGGGATATCATCCTGCTGGATGCCGACCATGACGCGTTCTCTGGCATCTCCTGCATCCACAGCCTGCGCGCGCAGGCTCCCCATGCAGGCCTTCTGCTTCATACTGAACGCTCCGTATTGAGTCCTTTGCAAGCCATACTGAATGGCGCCGACGCGGTGTTGTTCAGACAATCCACCAATTTTACGGACGAGGTCCTGTCGGCGGCTCAAGAAGTCCTCACCCAAGAGGAGCGACCCGCCACGCGCGGTCCGACTCTCAGCCAGTACCTCCATCTCGTAGAGTCCACCGGGTTAGTTCTCTATGAATTGAACACCAGCGGAGCATTTACCTACGTCAGCCCCGGCTTTCATCAATGGCTCGGATACGGGAACCAGGAACCCCTAGGCTGTCACTATAGTCAGTTCTTGGATCCGGACTCGCGGCGCTATGCGGAGCAGCGATTTAACGAGCGGCGCGCAGGTGCACGGGCCACTCGCCGCCTCGATCTCCATCTGTTGCCGAAGTTTCGCAAAGGGGTCCTTCGCACCCGCTTGCACGCCGTGATCAGCGCGAAGGGCATCTACGCACCCCACCACACATTTCTCGGAACACTGGGAGTCATTCATGCTCGGGTTTCACCTCACCCGGGCCAATCCACGATCGAGCTGCCGGTTGCACCGGAACCGACCGGACAACCTCCACAACCGGCTCCACCTTGGGAGTATGTCGAGACGTTGTGGCAGCAGATTCACCATTTTCTCGGCAAGCCCAGAGAAGCCTCATTGAGCGTGGAAGACAGGTCCTTCAGGACTCCTGTCTCCCAGTCGGGGCAAGCTGAAGCGATGAAACCGGAGCCTGTGTCCACCGCCGCGTCCCCCTCCTTATCCCCCTCCGTGCTTGAGACGGACCCAGTTCCCTCTACACACGAGGCTCAACAACCGGACACCCGCCTCACAACGCCTCGCCAGACAGAACTCCCCGCGCTCCAATTACACACCGACATCCGATCCGAACATGAGACGGTCAGCGGGATCACAACCGCCTTGGACGTGGCCGGATTGCAGTTTCACCTCGCTACGCGGTCCACCAACGTTCCGACCGGCAAGGCCTCAATCCGTCTGGCATCCGACGTGATGTTCCTCCATCTGACCGGGACCATCATGGTGGATGCTGCTCGCCCGTCGGGGGGTCGTGTCCTGTTCGATCCCATCGAAGAAATCCAGCGAGCCGTATTGCTCTCATTCCTGGAAGCGCTACGAGAGGACCCGAAGGGCTTGAATGTGGAGATCGTGATCACCGGTGGGACCCACCTTACGTCACTCTCTGAACGCTCACCTCAAACTCCCTGGAAGATCGACCGCGGCGATCGCCGACTGAACGTTCGGTTGCCATGCACATGTGCGGCCTTTCTCGCGACTCACAAGGAGACACACCGGAATGGGCCGATCGCTCTCAAGCTCCTGAACATCAGTTTGGGCGGATGCCGTTTCAGCAGTCCAATGCCGCTTCCCATCAGTCAGGGTTCGCTTCACCTCATCCTCGCACCATTCGACACCACTCCCGCTCATCCTATCGGAGCGAGTAGATCGGCGCGTGATGTGGTGTATGGATTGGAGAGTCCGGACACCCTGCCCATCACGATCATCTGGGAGCGCCAGCCGGCCACGGAGGCAACCGCTCTCGATCGGCAGCCCCACTGGACCTACGGTGCACGATTGGCGCCGATTCCCGATCGGGCTTCCGGAGTCTTTTTCCGGCTGGTGAATCACCAGGCTCTCTTTGTCATGGAGGACCCCGAGCAACGAATCGCCCGACGTGTTCTGACCGATCTCTTATTCTGCATGAATCCTTACGATCGCAAGATCGCGCTGTATCACGACCATGAACCAGGCAGCCGGGCGACTCTGGCTCCACTCGTGATCATCGTGCCCGGGTTCGCCAATCCTAAAGAGGGATATGCGGAACTGGCCTATGACCTTGCCTCCCAGGGTATGCAGGTGCTTCGTTATGATTGCACTAACCATATCGGCGAGAGCGATGCCGCCGCCCCACATGCGATGCTGAGCGATATGCTCCTCGATTTCGTGACCGTGCTCGATTTTGCTGCTGAATTCTGGCCCAGTTGCCCGCTCTTCGTGATCGGCCATGGAATCGGTGGCGGCATCGCGGCTCGAGGTCTCAAGGACCATCCCCGGCTCGCCGGGCTTCTCCTGCTGCATGCGCCCTTGGACTTGAACCAGGAGCTGCATCGGCTCCAGCATACCGACAACGATCCGATGCAGATGCACGGACAGGACTTCGACTCGGGAAGCGTCTATGGCATCAACGTCATACCCGGGCCGTTCATCCGTGACGCTATCCTGTCTCGCTTGGCGGGCAGCCAGGATTTCCTCGACGATCTCGAGCGACTCCGAGCGCCGGTCGGCATTTTTGCACCACTTGAAGAGGCGGCGGCGCACCGGGACCTCCTCGACCGTATGCGCGCGACTCTCGGCGAGGCCTGCCGCTTCGTGACCTATCTCGCGGAGCCGATCACCGGCGCGCCCAGACGACCGCTCCATCCGGACAACTGGTTCGACAGAATCGCACAGTTCTGCCTGGCGGAATCCTCATACGCACTGCGGGCGGACAGGCGGGTTCTCACACCGACGCAGGATCTCCAACGTGAAATAGGCCTCGAGCAGATGCGGGTCCGGTCTCTCCATCATCGTTCCTCCACCGAGCGGGTCCGTAACTGGACCAACTACGCCATCCACTCGCGCACGCTCCTCAACCTTCCTGATTACTGGAAACTGTTGGAACGATCCTGTCAGTTGCTTGGCCCCCTGGAGGCCACTGGTCGATTGCTGTGCATTGGTGACGTGAGCGGCCACCTCGGCACACTTCTCTTGACCCATCATGCATTCCGCCATCGAACACTGGGGGCGACCTGGCCGGTCAGCCCGGCATATACGGGTCTCGACTTTTGTGTCGATGGGTTGATTCAAAGTCGCCAGATCCTCCTGTCGGTCCTAGGCAACGTCTCACACGAGGCTCCCCGCCCCTGGCCCACAGATCGGTACCGGCAGCCATCCTTTTGCCTCGGCGATCTCGATGGTCCGCTCCCGCTGGCTGACAACAGCTTTGACGCGGTGTTCTGCCATATCGTCCTCGGACACTTTGCCGACCCGCTGTCGGCGCTCAGGGAATGCTTACGTGTGTTGCTTCCAGGCGGCCGACTCGTCGTGTTGTGCCTCCACCCCGACGCCAATTTGTTCACTTGGCACCAACATCAGCTCTCGGGATATGCACCGGGCGCGGGACCGCCGAGCCGCGAGTTGCTCCACGCATATGGCGAAATCCAGCGAAGCTATCTCGAAGGCGCGCTGTGGCGGTTCACGCACCGTCAGGTGGAACTGCTGCTCGAAACAGCCGGAGGCTGCCTGCCTTCCGTCGAATCCGCTCTGAGCCATCTTTTACATGTCGCCGCGGCCCAGAAGCCGAATTCCACTGGCTGAAAGCGGGACCGCCATGTATACTTCCTCCGGTGCTGAGGTAAAACCCGGAGGGCGTGCGTCGTCCAAAACCCCTCCTCATCAGCGACCATCGGTGGACCGCAAAGGTTTCCAACAACCCTCGTCACACCAGCCGGCATGAAGAGACGCATTCTGATCGTTGATGACGAGCCACGGGTCCGCACCTCGCTCAAAATGGTGCTGGAGCCGACCTACGAAGTACTCCAGGCGGCAGATGCGCAGGAAGGACTGGACCTGTTCAGACGCGAAAGCCCGCACCTGGTGCTACTCGACGTCATCCTTCCCGGCATGGACGGTCTGGCCGTGCTGGAGAAGCTTCGCGCGGAGGACCGCTCGATCCCCGTCATCATGCTCACCGGCACCAAGGCCGTGAAAACGGCCGTGGACGCCATGAAGCTCGGGGCCGCCGATTACATCTCGAAACCGTTTGAGATTGACGAGCTCCGCATCATCATTGCCAAGGCCCTTGACAATCAGGAACTGGAGCGCGAGGTACGGTACCTACGCGCACAGGTTGTTCACCGGTATGCATTTCACAATCTGATCGGGAAGAGCTCGGCGATGCAGGAGATCTATTCGAAGATCGAGCAGGTGGCCGACAGCCGGACAACGGTGATGATCACCGGAGAGAGCGGCACCGGCAAGGAGTTGGTCGCACGGGCGCTCCATTACAACAGCGCGCGTCGAGACCGGCCGTTCGTCGCGCTCAACTGCGCGGCGCTGCCCGAGACCCTGATTGAAAGCGAGCTCTTCGGACATGAGAAAGGTTCGTTCACCGACGCGACCGCCCGCCGCGTCGGACAGTTCGAACTTGCCCATACAGGCACGTTGTTTCTAGATGAAATCGGCGACTTGAGTCCCACCACGCAGGCCAAACTCCTTCGGGTTCTTCAGGAGCGTGAATTTACAAGGATCGGAGGCGTGCAACCCATCAAAGTGGATGTCCGGATCGTGGCGGCCACGAACAAGACCTTGGACGAATTGGTTCGACGAGGCACATTTCGAGAGGATCTGTACTACCGCATCAACGTGATCTCCCTGTACCTGCCGCCGCTTCGAGAGCGTGGAGAAGACGTCGCGCTGTTGGCCAGCCATTTTCTGACCAAGCGCAATGAGGAGGACAAGCGTCCCGCGCAGGACTTTTCCAAGGAGGCCTTGGAATTGATCTGCCGGTATCCTTGGCCCGGCAACGTGCGCGAACTGCAAAACGTCATTGAGCAGGCCGTGCTCTGGTCCCAAGGCGCCGCGATCATGCCCGACCACCTTCCCGCCTCGCTCAAGTCCGATACGAAATCCGGCACTCTCCGCGAGGATATCCTGTCGGGACGCGTGTCATTGGAAAAGGCCGTCATGGATTTCGAAAAGGACATCATTCTGGATGCCCTGCGCCGGACCAACTACATTCAGACTCATGCCGCCACACTACTCGGTATCAGCCGTCGCATGCTCAAGTACCGAATGGACACCCTCGGCATCTCGCGCCCGGAGACCGTCACTGCCGTGCCCGATCCTCCGTCGATGACTCAGGATTGAGGCCTCAAACCCCGCTCACATCCTTCTCACAGCCGACCCACAATCTCTTCACAGGATATTCATCTTTTTCAGAATTATGGCTCGATCTGAATGGACTGTTTCGCACCCATATGTAATGTTGTAAGAGTGGGACCCCGCAATATATAGTAGATGATCAACGATCCCCTGTCATGGTCCGTCCTCCAAGCTTTCGCTTGTCCACAGTATTCACCGTTCAGGCCCTGTGAATTGCTTGACATTTTAGGCGATTACCACTACACAGCTACCTATGCCTCTTAATCCAGGCTCCTCGCAGACGGACAAACCTACGATTTTGGTCGTCGACGACGAAGCCGGTCCTCGAGACGCCCTCAAAGTTATCCTCCGCCCCTTCTTCAATGTCCAATCGGTCGATTGCGCGCGCGACGCACTTCGCGTTCTCCAGGAACATCACATTGATCTCATCACATTGGATCAGAAGCTTCCTGATCGGCAGGGGCTCGATCTCTTGCAGGACATCAAACAGCTCTACCGCGACATCGAAGTGATCATCATTACCGGATACGGGAGCTTGAAGTCGGCTATGGATGGCATCCGTCACGGGGCGGCAGGGTACTTGCTCAAACCCTTCAACGTGACCGAGCTCATCACACTGATCAACCAAACCTTGGACAAGAAGAAGCGTCTCGATTTTCTGCGCACCTTCATCGCGGAGAGCCAGGCGCTTTGGCAGTCTGAGGATCAGGCCGCGCAAGCCTGGGTCAGACTACAGGAAAATTATCGCGCCCTGACGAAGACCAAGACCGATGGTCGAATTGGATCGGGGGACTACGCTGATTTGGTGCCATTGCTCTCCAGCCTCCTGGAAGCGAAGGACCGCAACCTCTTGAACCATTCCAGCCGTGTCAGCTTTTATGCCACGCTGCTCGGGAACCGTTTGAGCCTGACCCCGGCGGAACAGAAATCCCTGGCCCTCGGCTCACTTCTCCATGACCTGGGAATGATCGGGATGGAGGCAGGTCACATTTCGACACCGGACACCGTGCAGGCGGAACAATTGGGACGCCACACAGAAATCGGCGCCCGCATGGTCCTCTCATTGGGCATCCCGGCCGAGGTTGGACAGATCATTTCATACCATCATGAACGGTATGATGGGAAAGGGTTTCCTCACGGGTTGGAAGGAGAAGGCATCCCTCTTCTGGCCCGCATTGTGGGGATCGCCGAGGCGTTCGACCGGATCACCTTCGACGGCCCCGGTATCGCACCCCTTTCGATCGACGATGCCATCCACTACGTGGTCCAGCAGGCCCATACTCACTTCGATCCGCGCCTCGCGACCATGTTCGCTCAGGTCATCAGCGAATGTAAGACCTCTCTGCCGGCACTGGCTCTGGCCAACGTTCCTATTTCCACGCCTGATCCGTAATCAATCGATCAGTTCGGCTCGGCCTCTCCACCCTGTCCCAACAATTCTGCCGCCGCCCGACGCATTGCGGCCGTGACCGTCTGGCCTCCCAGCATCTTGGCAATTTCCTCGGACCGCGCGCGCACATCCAACAGTCGGACCGAGGTTTGTGTCCGTCGATCTCGGGCCTTCTTTTCCACAAGGATGTGTGCATGAGCTTGCGACGCAACCTGCGGCAAATGTGTGACGCACAAAACTTGGTGGTAGGCCGCAAGGGCGCGGAGTCGTCGACCGATCGCCTCGGCCGTCGCCCCTCCGACTCCGGCATCGATTTCATCAAAGATCAGGGTGGGGATCGTATCGTGCGCGGCCAACGCGGTTTTCAGTCCGAGCATGACCCGGGACATCTCCCCGCCCGATGCCACCCGTGCCAGAGGGCGCAGTGGTTCACCTCTGTTGGCCGAAAAATGGAATTCTGCCCGATCCTGACCAGCCGGACCGAGGGGCTCGTCACCGCCGTTACGTTCGATTTTCACCTGTAGTCGCGCATGCGGCATCTGGAGTTCCGTGAACTCCCGCTGGAGACGACGTTCAAGGAGTGCGGCCGTGCGCTCACGGGCAACCGACAACTGATCCGCGAGCCGGCGAACTTCTTGAAATGCCAGCAGTTCTGCCTCCTGCAGATCCTGGAGCCGGTGTTGAGAATGGTCCAAGAGGGAGAGGGTTGCCGAGAGTTCGTCGCCCTTTCGGCGCACCTCTGCCAGCGTCCCGCCGTATCTTTTCTTCAACCGCTCGAGCAAAGCCATCCGGTCTTCCGCTTCGGCCAATTTCGATGGATCGGCCGCAATCCGGTCTCGATACCGCCGGATCTCCTCGGCCATGTCCCGTAACTTGACTTCCACCGTACGGATCTCAGACAGCCACTCCGCACTCGCCCGGTCGATCCCGGTCAGGTCCTGCATTTGCCGCTCGACCATCGCCAGTTGTGCCAACACCGCCCCGTCGTTCTGATACAGGATGTGATACACCGCATCGGATAGATGCTGGAGCTTGTCCGCATGACGAAGCCGTTGGAGCTCTTCATGCAACTGTTGATCTTCATCCGCCGTCGGAGCTGCATCCTGAATTTCCTTCCACTGAAACCGCAACAGGTCCTCCCGTTGCCGGAGATCCTGGGCCTGGGTCTCGGCTTCCGTCACTGCCCGACGCGCCAGACGCCATCGCTCGAAGGCCCGCTCATACTGTCCACGGAGTTCATCGTGAGATCCAAAGGCATCCACTGCGGCCAGTTGCACGGCGGGTCGCAACAGGGACTGTTGTTCGTGCTGCCCGTGAATATCCACGAGCACCCCGGATAGTTGCTCCAGGCACTGAAGCGGGACCAGGCGCGTATTCACATAGGTCCGGCTTCGGCCAGATCGGGAGAGGACGCGGCGGACGATCAGCTCCGACTCCTGAGAACCGAGCAGATCGAGAGCACGAAGATGTTGAAGCGCCGGATGTGGGTCGGAGAAGGAAAAGGCGGCTTCGAGCTCCGCCTCATCCGATCCGGTTCGGATAAGGTCCGCGGCCGCCCGCTGGCCGAGCAAGAGAGAGATGGCATCAATCAGCAGGGACTTGCCGGCCCCAGTTTCGCCGGTCAGCACGACAAATCCAGACGGAACGGTGAGCTGGAGTTGCTCGATCAGCGCAAAGTTGGCAACTCGCAACTCGCTGAGCATGACCCCGTTGAGGGTGAACCGAGACGAGCGGTCAGGTGGTCGCGGAGGGCTTGGCCAGCAACCCGTCGATGACGTCCTTAAACTGCCGCTTGGGACGGGCGCCGACCAGGCGCTCGGCCAATTGGCCGTTCTTGAAAAACAGAATGGTCGGAATGCTCATGATCTGATAGCGACCCGCAATTTCCGGATTCTCATCTGTGTTCAGCTTTCGTACCCGAACTCGACCGGCGTACTCCTGAGCCAACTCATCGACGATCGGCGCCACCATCTGGCAGGGGCCGCACCAAACCGCCCAAAAATCGACCATGACGAGTTCCGGCGCGTTAACGACTTCGGCTTCCCAATTCTTATCATCGACTTTCAGCGCTAAACCAGACACCGGATGGCCTCCTTCGGTTAGGACGGTCGTCTTGCGCTCCAGACCTCCACACTGGTGCGTGTGAGCCAGGCGCTCTTCCATCGTAATCTGCCCGTCCCTCGGCTGTCAACGGTGACGAGGACGCCCGCGCGACCACAGGGCACCCTCCAGGCGTGCTCAGATCGAGGATGGAAGGCAGGCTGACCTCGACTTCCTCTCTCACTCTGTCGCGACGACGAATCCTGACGCCCATCGCGCTTCCGTACCTTGGGCGAAGGCCAATGCCCTCCTGCCTCTTACGGTGATGAACCGTCCCACCGCCACGCCTCAGGAGCGGATCGCCACCAATCCTGCGGGTGCGCGCGCCTCCAGGCCGTTTGTTCCTCCCATAGGCGCCTGACTTCCGTGGCATCCAACCGCGAGGCCATTGCAGCCGTGATGTCGGATTGTTTCTGGACGCTCGTATGGATCAGCTCCTTCGCCACTCGGGCCAGGATGTCGGGAGGATCCAACAACTGCTCGGGCCGGTCGCCGGCGAGGCTGAGCGCGAGTTGCTCGACGCCGACCCACTGGTCCTTTTTGGCCAGATCCTCCAAATAGGCATCCAATGCATGATAGACGTAGGCGAGGTAGACGTAGCTCGCCACTGAGGGCTGCGCGCGCACCTCCTCCAGGCAGGCATCGATCGCGCGACGATAGTCCGCGGCGGCAAGGAAGACACGGGCGTGGCGGAGTTGAAGATGCGGGGGAATCGGCTCCGCAGGTGTTGTTGCTCCCTTCACGCTCGAACAGGCAGCACAGAGCAACAGAACCGCTCCCAGCGCCATTCGGCCCATCGTCCACCTCCTCGTCCCGAGACACAATGTCATGCGACGGTACGACGCCTTGCGGCGTGCGACTCACCTTGTGACAGCCAGCAGGTACTCCCTTAGGTGTTCAGTCGGACCGCCACGTCGGTCATTTCATGGTCGAGGCGCCCGACTGTCCGGCAGGCAACATGCGACCGTAGGGGCCTCCCACCGCCCCCCATGGCAGGCCTCGCTCGCCGATCATGATGGGCGAAAGAATCCGCTTCAGGACCGCCGTGCCGAAATTTTCCGTCCACCCAATTCCCGTCAGACTGAGGACCACGTTGTACTGCACGCGGTCGGGAAACTGTAGATACCACATCCCCAGCGACCAGCACTTACATGGATTCTGGTACATCCCGACCAGATCAAACTCCGGACTCCGCTTGTTTTTCACATCGTAATAGCCGCGCGCCCCGACCGTCCATCCCATCGGCAAGCGCACCGCCGCCATGGCCGTAACGAATTGAATTTCCGATGTCGGGGCGTAGACCTCGTTGAAGGAGATCGGATTCCAGATGTCGCCGCGCCGCACGAGATTGCCCTCCCGGGCAAAGCGCTGGCCGACTTCGATGTACCAGGCATTGTTGTTCTGTACCCGGAAGTCGGTGTTGAACTGACTCAAGGTCCCCTTATAGGGATCGATGAAGGCGTCCACGGTGAGGTATTGATTGAGCGAATAGTGTCGCGACCAGACATCAATCGTATTGGGAGTCAGCCCCGGAATGAACTCCGGCGTGTTGTTGCCGATCATCGCCCGAATCCACAGATCGGAAAACTTTCGGCCGTCAACCGGCGTGGTGGCGGGGATCAATGGTTGCGTGATGGTGCCGAGCGTCGGCGGCACCCCCGGCATAAAGTCTCGGGCGGTCGTCTGCACCGCCCCCATGCGGTAGCTCTGTGCAATCGTCAGATCGAGCCAGTTAAAGGCGCTGCCCGAGCGCTTGCTTTCGAGCAATCGGCTGCGCACCGCATAAGTCACCAGGCTCTTTTTCGGTAGGTCGTCCAATTGGTCGATCTGGGCGATTTGAGACTGGTCCGAGGGCGGCACGTATTCATAGATCACCTGAGGCTCGATCGTATGGAGCATGGTATGGCCTTCGCTGGTCCCGAATCGCCTCGTGAGCCGGGATTTGGCTTCGAGCGCCAGCCAGGCGGTCTGCCGTTGCACCGACACGTCCTGCACCGCTCCGCGCGAATAGTAGGCCTCGAGAAACTTGGCCTGCGGCGTGATCGCAAGGACATGACCCAGGTTCAATGGGTCCGTGGTCAACCCCGGCATGATATTGCCGCGGCCGACGTGGAACCCCTCCTCTCGATAAAAGTAAGTCAGGCCCGTATCCATGTTGAACTGAAGCGGCCCGGTGAACGGGGTGGCCGTGTTCGCCATGCTGTACCCCAGTTCGGGGAGGCGCTGAAAGGTATCGCTGCCGCCGGACTGCAACGGTTGCAGATACTGGCCTTGCAGGTAGAGATTACCGGTTCCCCACCGCTGCGTGGTCAGCAGGTTCGACTCTCCGCTCGGCAAGGCCCGCAGGACACCCGAATTGCTGAGTTGCTGAAGGTAGTCGGGGTCCGAGACAAAGAACACCTGCGCGTTCATCCGAAGGTCCGGATTGAACTGTTGCACGTGAGTGCCGCTGAGCATGCCACGGAACCCTCGTTCATCCCCTCCGACTCCTTTCCCGCTCGAGACCTGATCAATGAAGCTCCCCAGCCACTGACCCCGCGTCTGCCGGTTCAGGACATAGCGATAGCCGAGATCCGCTCCGTATCCCAAGTTGCTATAGTAGTTCGGCGTGATGAGCAGATCTTGGCTGGGATTGATGGCCCAGAAGAACGGGACCTGAACGCCCAACCCGAATCGACTGTCGAACGTCGGCGACGGGATCAGAAACCCCGTCTTGCGATAGGTCAAGGGATAGGTCAAGGTCGGCAGCGGCAGCAGTTTGTGGTCCAAGACGCAGAACCACGCGCCCTTCATCGCCAAACTGTCGCTGGTGTCGAGATCCAAGTCCTGGAACTTGAACCGCCAGGCCGGCACTTCTCCGTCCTTGGCGTCGCAATTCGTGAAGGACCCCTCCTTGATACGGTAATGGCTTTCGGAATAGCGCTGCAGAAGGCGCCCGGTGGCGAACGTGTTCGTCTGTTTGAAATGCAGTTGGCCGTTGACGACCACGCCGCCCTCGGTATTGATGTCCAACCGCAATTGCTCGCCCCAGACCTCCGAGACCGGCCCTACTAGGTGGACGTTGCCGGTGGCGATGACGTTGCCCGTGAGCGAATGGATGGTGACGTGATCGGCCGTCAAACGCTGGTCGCCATACAGGATCACGACCGACCCATCGGCCTCGTACGTGTCCACTTCCTGGAGATATTCGATGCGATCGGCCGTGACCTCGACGCGTTGATTGGCCGAGCCGCTGGTCGCAACGCTGGATGCCGCAACCGGTTGGGCCGAGGCCGAATGCGCGGACAGGAGGGCCAGGAACGGACAGAGGAGCCAGAGGACCCAGACCACGGACTGAGGGAAATCCCTCATGTCAACCCCGGAGCGGTGATAGAGCGGCGCCACGCAGCAAAGCCTTCACCTCTCCGATGATCATGAGGGAACCGGTTACGCAAATGACGTCGGACGGACGGGCCAGACGCCGAGCGAGCGCCAACGCGTCGGCCACGGCCGGTTCGACGTGGACCGGCGGCCCGCCGAGGGGGATCGCGGCGCGCAGGCTATCGACTGGCGCCGAACGGGCCATCCTCGCCTGGGTGAGCACGACGTGATCCGCCAGCGGGAGGACGGCGCGAAGAAACCCGAGATGGTCTTTGTCTCGCATCATGCCGATCAGGAAAATGACGGAACGATCCGAATGGCCCGGCCCCGTCCGCACTTGCCGGAGATACGCGCTCAACGCTTCCGCCGCCGCCGGGTTATGGGCCCCATCTAACAGGAGCGTCGGCTTCCGCTCGACCGTTTCGAGTCGTCCTTCCCATTCCACCCTACGGACACCGTCGCGCACAGCCTGCTCAAGGATCGTCACTCCGCGTTCTGCGGCCAACTCGGTCATCATGAGCGCGCAGCCGAGATTATCCAATTGATGCGCTCCCTGCAAGGGACAGGACAATCCCGTGAACGTCCAGCGGCGGCCGCTAAACCGGCAGTCGCCGGGATGATCACCAACAATCGAATAATCCTTCCCCGACTGGAACAGCGCCGCTTGTTGTTCCTTAGCCATCAGTTCCACCACCTGCACGGCCTCAGCGGGCAACGAACCGGTGACGATCGGAACCAGCGGTTTGATGATCCCGGCCTTTTCGTATGCGATGGAGGCCAGATCATGGCCGAGATACTCCTCATGGTCCAGCGAGACGGTGGTGATGCAGGAGACCAGCGGCGTGACCACGTTGGTTGCGTCGTATCGTCCGCCGAGCCCGACTTCGAGCACCGCCACATCAACCCCCGACTCGGCAAAATGCCGAAAGGCCATGGCGGTGGTGAATTCGAAGAATGTGGGAATCGATCCGGGCTCGCAGGCCGCGCGCAGTGCATCAGTCAGCTCCGCGACCTGCGCCTCGGTAATCTGCGCGCCGTTGACCCGGATGCGCTCGCGGAAGTCCACCAAGTGCGGTGAGGTGTACAGCCCGACGCGATAGCCGGCCGAAGCCAGTACGGAGGCTACGATCGCCGCCGTAGACCCTTTCCCATTGGTGCCGCCGATATGAAGCACCTGAAACCGGCGTTCGGGGTGGTCCAACGCCGCCAGCAACGACCGGATGGTCTCCAGGCCGAGCTTGATCCCGTGTCGCTGGAGTCCGTAGAGGAACGCAACCGAGGCGGCGTAGGAGGACGGCATCACGACAGAGGGACGCCGGTTACAAGTGTCCGATCAGTGTAGCCAGCGTGTCTTTCAGTTGCTTGCGTTCGACGATCCGATCGATCATACCGTGTTCCAGCAGAAATTCGGCGCGTTGAAAACCGTCGGGCAACTGTTGCTTGATCGTTTGCTCGATCACGCGTGGCCCGGCGAATCCAATCAAGGCCTTCGGCTCGGCCAGGATGACATCGCCCAACATCGCCACGCTGGCCGTCACCCCGCCGAAGGTCGGATCGGCCAGAACCGAGATGAAGGGTAACCTCGCCTCATGGAGCTTGGCCACAGCGCCGGAGGTCTTGGCCATCTGCATCAGCGACAGCGTACCCTCTTGCATCCGCGCGCCGCCGGAGGAGGTTACCAGGATCACCGGCAGCTTCTGTTCAATGGCCCGGTCCACCGCCCGGCAGAATTTTTCTCCGACCACTGATCCCATGCTGCCGCCCATGAAGCCGAAGTCGAACACGCACAGCACGGCTCGCCGACTATGGATGAGCCCCTCGCCCGTAACCAGCGCATCCTTGCGGCCGGTCTTGTCCTGCTGCGCCTTGAGCCGGTCCTTGTATGACCGCTGGTCTTGAAAATTCAGAGGGTCCTGAGCTTCCAGGTCCGTATCCCATTCCTTGAACGTCCCCACGTCGAGAAGCAGCGCAATCCGCTCAAGGACGCTGATCGGAAAATGGTAATCGCACTTGGGACAGACTCGATGGTTCCGCTCCACTTCTTTGCGATAGATGATCTCGCGGCAGTGATTGCACTTGAGCCACATGCCTTCGGCCGCTTTCGGCTTCCGCGGAGGCTCTTCAACCGTTGTCTTTTGCTTCTTGAACCAGGCCATACGCTATGTCTCTCAGAGGTTCCGAGGTAGTTCTCCTATCAGGACCGAATCGGCGCTCATCGCATTACGGGCTCAAGAAACCGGCCTGCGCGATCATGACGATGCCGACGCCCACGCTGCCGAGACTCACCATGCCTCGCATCGCCACTTGCGCGACCGGCCCCCACGCACCCCACGACCCGGCATAAACCATCGGGAAACTGATCAGCGCGCCGGTCAGCATCATACCGAAAATCGAGCCGACGCCAAAGATCGCGATATAGGTGAGTCCCTCCCCCAACGTCCGGACGTTGGCGAGAACCAGGAGCAGCAGCGCGGCCGATCCGGCAAGCCCATGGACCATCCCGACAGCAAAAGGTTTCCACGTGCTCTTGAGCCAATGCGCATGGTTATGATCCGGACCGCTTCGATGGTGGTGGAGGTGCAGGTGGCGGGCTCCGTCATGCCCATGGCTGTGCCAATGCCATCGCTCGGCATAGAGCGTCCAGGCCAGCGAGCCGCCCAGGCAGACAAGCATCAAGCCGACCATCCCCTCGAACGCCTGGGCCACCGGATCGGGAATCGAGAGCTGAAAGGTCATCAGGATGGTCCCGGCGGCCAGCAGCATGACCGTGTGCCCGATACCCCAAGAAAGTGCCACAAGGCCTGATCGCCAAACGGAGGACGATCGCGCCAACATCGTCGAGACGGCGGCCACGTGGTCCGCGTCCAGGGCATGCCTCAGCCCGAGGACAAAACCCAACCCCAACATGGTCAGGAAGTGAAGGTCAGACATGCGGAAGAAATTCGTACCGGATCTTGCGCCAAACCGGATGCCGACAGGACGTTCGTTGCGCGTCAGCCGCCACGGGCATGCATTTCAAGGTGAGGATCTTCACGCAGACGGGAGACATCGATGAGTTGCAATTCGCGGAGCCCTCCTTCTTCCAGGGCCTTTCGCTGTTCAGCGCCTCGGTCGCGACGCGCCTGCCACACGGAGGTGATGAGGGCTTCAATCGCTTCCGGTGCTCCGCCCCGACGCAACGGCACCCGCAAGTCGAATCCTTGCTTCGCATACAAGCAGAGATACCACATGCCGTCGGCGGTCAGCCGACTTCGGTCGCAGGTTGCGCAGAAGGGAACCGTGGTGGAGGCGATAATGCCAAAGATCGTCCCATCCGCCAAGGAAAAGCGCTGCGCCGGGGCAGACGAGGCTTCGTGGATCGGTTCGATTGGCCCGTATCGTTTCGTCAGAATCTGGAGGATCTCTGCCTGAGAGAGCACCTTGCTCATCGACCAATCGGTCGCCCCGCCCACGTCCATATACTCGATGAACCGCACTTCGCCACTGACCGCCTTACCGTACTCGATCAAGGACACGACCTCGTCGTCATTGAAGCCCTTCATCGCGACGGTATCGATCTTCAGATTCGGGAAGCCGGTCCGATTCACGGCATCGATCCCCTCCAGCACCTGATGAAAGAGGTCGCGGCGGGTCAGTGCCCGGAATCGCTCGGGTCGTAGCGTGTCCAGACTGACGGTGACCCGATCCAAGCCGGCTTCGTAGAGCAGCTCCGCTTGCTCGGCCATCAGAATGCCGTTCGTCGTCAGCGCCAGCTCCTTGATCTGGTGATTCTGCCGAAGCATACGGATCAGCAGCGGCAGGTTACGCCGCAG
This sequence comes from Nitrospiraceae bacterium, assembly GCA_050246315.1. GTDB lineage: Bacteria > Nitrospirota > Nitrospiria > Nitrospirales > Nitrospiraceae > Nitrospira_G. Next base: position 16,852 of record JBFWWG010000012.1, read on the forward strand.
TAACGGCTCCCCGCCCGTGATCCGGACCTTGTCGACCCCCAACCCGGTAAAGGCCTTGGTGAGGAGCGCCATTTCCTCGAACGAAAGCACCGTCTCGCGCGGCAACCAGGCATACTCCTCCTCCGGCATGCAGTACTTACAGCGGAGATTGCAGCGATCGGTCACCGAGAGCCGCAAACTGCGCAACGGCCGACCGAAGGTATCGTTCACGGTCGGCAGGTTCGCGTTGTGAGAAAACGCCTGTTCCATGTCAAACCTTGATCACAAGAGGATGATCAAAAAGGTCAGTCTTCTCATCCGCCCGACCCCGGCGTATTTGTCTCACCCGCCCACCCTCCGATTGCTCCGCAATCGACTTCCCGGGACGCGCCTTTCCACAGGCAACGCCGCAGCGAGTGAGGAGGTGAGGACGTACATACTACACTTCGTGTGAACCAGCGGCGCTTCGGGCGGAGCCCCCTCCGTATTGACGCCGCTGGAGAAGCCCACCAGTGAGTGTCGTGCCCCCGACAAAGCTGGCGGCCTTTTTTCATCATCCTCTACGGGTGCTCCTCGACCCAGACCTCCCCCTCCGGTGTCTGTTCCAACTTCCAGATCGGGGTGATCTGCTTTAACTCGTCGATTGCCCACTTGCATGCCCGGAACGCATCGGCGCGGTGCTCGGCGCCGGCGATGATCAGAACGATATTTTCGCCGATCTCGATCGGGCCGTAGCGGTGCACGATCAACAGTTCAAGGATTTCGAAATCGTTGAGCGCCCGTTCGCGAATCTCCCGGAGCTTCTTCTGCGCCATCCCTTCGTAATGTTCAAAGGTGATGCCGCTCACGTCACGGCCCTTCGATCGATCGCGCGCCGTGCCCAGAAACAGAGCAATCCCGCCAATGCGCTTGGAACGACGGCGCACACGGTCAAGTTCCGCGTCGATGGAAAAGTTTTCGCGCTGTACCCGGACGAGCATGGCCTCCTCGTCGGTCACGAGGCTGTTCCCATTCGATTCACTCCTCGCGGAGCCACCTGCAAACGGAGGCAACAGTGCAATCTCGTCGCCGGAGGACAATTCCGTGTCCTCATGGGCCATATCCTGATTCACCGACACCAGCACCTTCTTTTTCAGAATCAACTCTCCGATGGCCGGATATTGGGCATCGATCATTCCGACGAGGTCACGGACCTTTCGGTCGCCGTTCAACGTGAAGACCAAATCCGCCTGATTTTTGGCCAGGCTCTTGGTCATGCCGAACAGTTTGACGGAGACTTGCACCGGACCGGCCATCGTCAGGACCTTTCCCTCGTGAACGTGCCGGATTTCCCGCCCGACTTGGAGAGCAAACAGATATCGCGAAAACTCATCCGCTTGTCGATGGCTTTGCACATATCGTACATCGTCAAGGCGGCCACCGAGACCGCGGTCATCGCCTCCATCTCCACCCCGGTCTGCCCGGTGGTTTTGACCGTCGCGGTGACGCTGATGGAGCACTGCCCGTCGGCATTCGGCTGAGGCTCTTCTTTAAAGGAGATATCGACACTGGTCAGCAGAAGGGGATGGCACATCGGGATCAGATCCGGGGTCCGCTTGGCTCCCATCACCCCCGCGACCTGGGCGACCGCCAGCACATCGCCCTTCGCGATCGAACCCCGTCGGATGGCTTGGAGGGTTGCAGGCTCCATCAAGACCTGGACCTGGGCCACCGCCACCCGTTCCGTCGAGGCCTTGGCGCCCACATCAACCATCCGCGCCCGACCCGACTCGTTAAAATGCGTCAATTCGGCCATTTGCCTTGGCGAATCAGCCGGTTTGCGCCCACCGTCGGCGGATTATAGGAGCCGGTGGAAGGGGCAGTCAAGGTAGGTAAGAGGCGGGCGGCGACTTGGTAGGTCCCCTTCGCTCGCAGAGGCCGCACACTCAGAAGGTGCCGGGCCACCCATTGCTCCCTAATCGCAATGGGTCGTGTGCGCCCGGTGGGGAACCTACCAAACCGCCACTTACAGCGAGGTCAAGAGGAGAAGATCGAGGACCAGGGGTACCCTCCCCTGCTCGCAGACCGCGCACGCAGGACTCAATCAGATTTTTCAAGCAGCGGGCGGCGCCGGGGTACCCGTTGCTCCCTGACCGCAAGGGGTCGCGGTGCGCGCAGTCGGAGCGTACCCTCCCGTTAGCCCCCTGGAAGGGAAACAACAAGCAAACTTGGAGGGAGCATTGATACCGGTGAGGAATCTCGCCAAGTTGTCCCTGGCAAGAATCGGAGAGCTAGCTTATTGACAGCGGCACTTAGCAAACACCGTCACAACTTTGGAGAGAGTTGAGGAGACACCTGAATCTTAATACCCGGTCGGACCGGTTCCTCTGCTTGTCTGGTTGGTGATGCGAGACTTTTCATCACGGGAGCACAACGATTGCCCAAGATGACCTCAGTACCACCGTCTGCCTTCGAGCGCCTTCCGGTCGATGAACAGATCGACTATGTCCAGTCTCTGTAGCACCGGATTGTCCCGAGCCCTCAGCGTCTTCCAGTCCCAGAGTGGCACCGGCGCATCATTCAAGAACGCCTCGAATCCTACAAAGCCAAACCTGTCGCCGGCCGGCCTTGGCCGGACGTCCGTCACGATATCGAAGAGAGGTTGCAAAATCGTTGATCTGATTGATCGCGTGGTGGATCGTCACTCTCACCAGGCCCACAACCGTTCATTGACTCTTCCCGTTGACATCGTCCGGTCAGCCTGACTAGATTTCCAATCCAACCGTTCGGAGGAGATGCCGGTACGATGACAATTGACATGACCTCCTCTGACCCGCACTCACCAGGAAGGAGACCCTATGGCCAATGAGGGATATCACGAACGATTTGAAGACCTCTCCGACGCCACCCGCGACATGCATCGCGCGATCACCTCGTTGATGGAGGAATTGGAAGCCGTTGACTGGTACAACCAACGCGTCGATGCTTGCAAGGATGCGGACCTGAAGGCGATCCTGGCGCACAACCGTGACGAAGAAAAGGAACACGCGTCGATGGTCCTCGAATGGATTCGCCGCAAGGACCCGAGTTTTTCCGAACATCTCAAGGACTACCTCTTCACCACTAAATCGATTGCACACAAATAATCGTCGCAGCTCCCGCGGCCGCCTGCATCACCGGCGGCTGCGGTACTTGTTCCGATCATCCTCCCCTATCATTCGCTTGACTCAACGCACCGATCACCTCGTGCAACGGTTTTCGCAATTCCCACCTCTTGAGGCCCCCAGGAACCGACCGGTTTCAAATTCATGAATTCTTGGTCGCGAGAGACAATCGTCATAGAGTGAAGCCGGCAGATCGATGTCTTTCCGCTGAACGACATTCGCACAGGCCGTTGGGTTGTTTCTGACGAGAGGGCTCGACGATGGGATTTGCACTTCGCAAACACGACCAGCCTCCGCTCTCCGTCGTGGCCGCGCTACGGCGGGGCGAGAAGGTCGAGGCGATCAAGCTGCTGCGCGAAGACCGGCAGATCGGCTTGAAGGAAGCGAAAGACGAGGTCGATCGGTACCTGCAAGCCAACCCGGCCCTCTTGCAACAGATGCAGGCGAAGCAAGCGGCCATGGTCCAGAGGTTGCAGCTTTGGGTGCTTGTCCTGCTGGGGATTGCAATTATGGCCTATGTCACGTTGATCGGATGATCGCCTCATCGGCTTCGCGATCAGCGACGCAGACCCTCATTCCCTGCCCGCCTTGGGTCGAACGCCTCGTAGGATGGCACATCCGAAAGTCCCCGCTATGAGTGAAGCGAAGAGAATGCCCATTTCCTCGGCGCGCAGATGGTCGGCCTGATCAATCGCCAGGCCGGCGAGAAAGAGCGACATCGTAAACCCGACCCCGCCACGCACCCGACCCCAAGCGGTTGCCGCCAGGACGCACCATCGGGCAGCGAGGCCGCGCCCGACCGAACGGCCATCCACGTTGCCTCCACGATACCGATCGGTTTGCCGATCACCAGACCCAGCATGGTTCCGATGACAACCGGATGGTCCAGGATCCCGCCCGAATCGGCATTCAGCGAGACGCCGGTGTTTGCGAGCGCGAACAGCGGCAGCGGCGCCTGCTGCGGCGAAGCGAGTTCCCCGACAGGCAAATCGCGGTTGATCTCCAACCCAATGACAAAGAAGAACATCGCCATCAGGCCGTCGTTGATCCAGTCCAACAAGGTTTCCGTCAGGACATGCAACCCCGCCGCCACACTCACGAACAATATCCAGCATGCGTGGTATGAATCGGCCCAGGGCGAGTTGGCCCAGACCAACGCCACCAGCGTGGCGGCCAACCACAGCACGCCGCCCGAGGATTCGGCATGGACAAATTCGCTGGAACGGTTCCACAACCGGATAGATCAACGGGCTCTGCTGCGAAGCTGTCGTATCGAGGTTCGCCATTGCCTCGCCATGATTCGACGGCGTAAGCCGTGACCTTCCCACGGCGCCGAAACGGACCACGCATCGGATGATGAATGGTTACGGCGCCTCGACCAGATCGGTAGATTTAAAAGAAATGAAGAAAAAGAGGGTGTACTGGTTGTAGTAGGCCGTGCCGATCCACGAAGGCGTCGAACGAATGAAGCGTCCAGTGCGGCTGTCATAGAGATCCAAATACAATCGTACATGGGCCAATTGATCAATTTCCTGATACAGCGTGAGCTGCGGGAGCGAAAACGGGATCAACACGCTTTGGACGGGTGGCATCCCGAAGAATGTGATCCCCTGATTCGTTCCCAACGACTCCACCATGACCCGGGCGACATACGCCCTGTCGCCGGCCGCGCTGATAACTCGATAGCCCAGTTTTCCCAATCGTCCGGCTACGGCGTCGCGCACGTACCCCAGGTCCCACGAGGGAGCATCGATAATCCCGATATACTGTTCCCCGTTCAGATTCACCTGCGCGTCGTTCAGATGCACCTGTCTGCGATCCGCATCCAGGCCGTTCACCTGGATCGCGACCGTGGCTCCTTCCGGCAGAGGCACATCGAGTTCGCCAACCGCCCGTCTCACCGATTCCGTCAGCAGCAGTTGTTCGACCGCGCTCCGCGGGGTTCTTGAGACTTCCTGCGGCAACATGCACCCGACTGCCGCCAGGAGGGCCCCGGCCAGGATAACCGTCCACAGGCCGCTCGCCGTCGGACACCGCCGAGAGAAAGCCGTCTCGCGCTCCCACGAACCCCGAAAATCCTGGTACTCCACATCAGCCCTGTTCATATCGCGATCCTATTCATGGCAGAGTCGAGCAGCCTCGTCGAGTTTGGCCCCGTAGCGACGATTTCAGTTCACGGATTCGAGCAGCTTGATAGCCGACCACGCTCATCAGACACGATCCGTCAGCGCTTAACGGGATCTCGAACCTGCACCGTCCCCGAGGTGATCGTCTTTCCGCCCGGCAAGGCCGATTCCATTCGCAGATTGTACTTGATCACGCCGACCTTGCTGAAACAGGTCGAGACGGACTCATTGGGGCCGATCTCAGCCGAATCTCGCTTCATGCCCAAGAAATTGGAGAATCCGCGTTCGCAGGACAGGGTTTCCCGCAGATTGCCGCTTACCAAACCCAGGCGCACAGGCCAGGCTCGGTGATTCACCCACCGGACCTCATCGCCGACGTCGACGACCAGATCGGCTGGAACAGGCTCCTTTTCGATATTCACCGTCTGTATCTCTCCGCTCCGCGTCGTCTTCGGGCCGGCGCAGGCCACAAGACTGCTCGCCACCACGACAACTGCCATTGCCGTGCGCGTCTTCATTGCTATCCTCCTCCTCATTACTCTATGAGGTATCTTCATCACGCCGGGACCGCATCTTGGACACGTAGGAAGCACACGGTACTCCTCATTGAGTATCATCGTGTGATGAAATGGAGACCGGGGAAACTCCGACAGATGCGCATCCTTCTAGGATACCCCTGACACATTCGTCCTTGTCGCAAGCCACCGCGCCGCCGGTCGGCCCGGAGGATGACGAAGCCTCACGGAAGAGACCGTTGCACGACTATCGGGATTCAGCCCGAGAGAACTCCTTCCGGGGGAGGGTGACCATATTCCCCAGCACATCGACAGCCCGCCGCGGATAGCCGGCCAAACCTTTCGCGAGGGATTCGACGGGAAGATAGCGGACATTGGGATCATTTAGCGACCCCGTGACCTCGAAGAGCGCCGTCGTCAAGCCCGGATGATCGCCCGCCCAGAACTGGCCGAACAGGGGAATCTTGCTCATCGTTTCGGAATAGGTTCCCAACGGACTCACGGCCACGGACAAACCGAGTTCATCCGCCACGAGATTGTGCGTTCCGGCCCCGCTGGCCTTGACGATGGGACTGTCGAACCGGATGTCCTCGGATGTCAGAACCCCGTCCTTGATCGCGACGGTCGCCGCGATCGAATCGAACGGCACTCCGTCGCGGTCAAAGTTCACTTGACCCTTCAGCAGGGCCGACACATTGAGAATCTTCAGCACCTTGGGCATGATCTTCCCACGCAGGATCCGCCCGTCTTGGATTGTGATCGTGATCGGATCAAGGCTCTGCAGGGTGCCGAGGAAGGGTGAGCCTTCCTGCCACGTACCCTGCAATCGTCCCTCCAAGGCTAACAGCCCTTGAACGATCTCCTCGTTCGGTTCGAACAGCGAAACCACTCGCTGGACCGGCACCCCGTCGAGATCGAATGAGCCGGTCAGGTCGATCCTCGACGGATCGCGGAAATCCAGCGAGGCTTCTCCGGTCACGGTGCCGTCTGTCGTGTCGCCGCTCAGGCGATGGAACTCAATCCGCCCTTCTCCCATGCGGAGGTGGGCGCTCAGTTCCCGAAAGAGCAGTTGGCGGTACCGAGCCTTCGAAACAAGGAGCCCCGCATCGACATGGCTCGAATGGGCCCAGCGGCGCAGCCGGTCGAGGAGCGGTGCGTCTCTCTCGGATGACTTCACCTGGTCTGTGTCGGATTGCGACAACAGCCCCCCCAGATCCAATTTCGACGATTCGACCGTGAGCACGATGTCCGGCACGTCCAGCACCCGCTTGACGAACCCCTTGATCATGACGTCGCTCTTGCGGAGCTTGAACGAGATCCGCTCGATGTTAATGTCTCGCCCCGCCAATTGCACCCGCAGCGAGACGTCCTTCACCGCGTCCTTCATCCGTTCGCCCTGGATCACGCCCTGTTTCAAATTGATCCACCCATAAAGGCGGGACGAGGCCCACTCCGACCACCGCCCCGTAGCATCGAGCGAGACCTTCAATATCCCCGCTTTGAGCGGACCGGCGGAAAACCCGCTCTCCAATCTCGCGACCGAGACCGGCCCCGCCGCCAGATGCACCGTGAATCCATGAGGCGAGGTCAGGCCGATCTTGCCCCTCCCCTCCAACCGCACGAACGGCAGTCGGACCTCGATTCGCGACAAGGTGAGTCGATCCGCTCCCGAGACACGGCCCTCGAAAGTCACGGCAGTGGGAACTCCTTCCGGCTTCTCAATGACGGGAGCCACCGCCAAACTCGCCTGGTCCAATTCGAGTACTCCTTTGAATCGGGGAGCCGACCAACGGCCCTGCACGGTTGCCGTCGCGCGGACCAGCCCCTTCAAGGCCAGACCTGGATGGGCCGACGGCTCGAAGCCTGCCGATGCGAGGATGTCTTCGCCTTGTCCTTCCAGGTGAACCGTGACGTCATGCAGCTTCGGCAGCGGTTCGAGATCCGCTGCCCCTTTGGCCTCGAAGCGGACCGACCCGATCGTTCCGTGAACCTGACGGGCTTCGACGGCGCGCGGCGTCAGCATCACATCGGCCGAGAGCCGTTCGATCGGGCGCGGCAACCTCGACGACCGAACCTCCAGATCCTGTCCGGAAATCTCCGCCCTCACCAGCGTAACCGTCGGCTCCGGTGTAAGTTCCCCCGCCAGACGAACCGACAGCCGGAGTGCTCCCGCGGCCTCGTCGATCGTGTCCCGCAACAGCCGTCGCACATCGGCGTCGCCCGTTTCCCGCATGAGCTGGAGCAGCTCGCTCGCCTGCACGTCGCCGGCCACGTCCAGATCCAACGACGGCGCCACCTGCACATGAGACAGGGTCATCGTGCCGTCGGAGATTCGGATCGGCCCATAGGCTCCCTTCAGGCCCACGAATTGAACCGTATGAGGATCAAATACCACCTTGCCCGACAGGTCTTGGAGCGGGACGCGGGCTTTCCCCATGAGCATACGGCCTTGAGACAATTTCAGGATCCCCTTCCACTCATCCACCTGAGATTCGCCGAGCCGTCCGCTCACCGTAGCCCTGACCACCTCGACCATTCCATCCCCTTCTTGCCGATGCAGCATGGTCCGGAATTCCGGATCGGCCAATAACGCGGGAACATTCCGGAAGAAGGTCCCGAGCCGGAAAGGAGACGAGGACAAGGTCGCCGTATAGGTGGGATGATCCGTCCCGATACCGTGAATGTCGCCCTCCCCATTCAGGGCCAACCAGTCCAACCGCAGCTCAAACTGAGACAGAGTGAGGTCGTAGCCGGCCGGCCCCGGGGCAACGTTCACCCGGACTGTCATATCCGTCAACCCTACGAACCCTTCTTGAGCCGCATCACCGCCAAACCATCGGGTCCATTCCCGCGTCGCCAAATCCTGCACCTCGACCCGGCCGGAGAAGGACACGTGTGCCGCTCGGGCGGTTGCCTCCGCGGTCCGTGTTTCCGCCGGGTGATCAAGGCCGGTCAGGGTTCCACCCAAAGTCACGGTCGAGGCCTGCTCCCCTCTGTGGACGTGTCCGGTCAATTGAAGGTCGGTTTCGTGGCCCACGGCATCCTTCGTCGTGACGAAATGGATATCCGTGAGCCGGAGCGACTCGGGAGCTTGTCCGCTTCGCTCCACGATCAGCTCGACCTCCCCTCCGAGGCACTCGACAGTCAACGGCAAGTGCGACAGCGTTTCTTCCGAGAGCCCATGCCGCTCCGGAACGGCGCCTGCCGTGCTTTCGAACGGCAGGCGCCACTGCCCCTCGGCATCACGGCGCAGCGTCACCCGCGGATTCAGCAACAGCAACTTGGCCAGTGCGAGTTTCCCCTGCAGCAACGGGCGGAGGGCCATCGCCGCCTCCAACCGCTCCGCGCGAAGCACCGGCTCCCGGAGAGTCGGATCACGCATCACGACATCGAGCAGTTGCACCCGCGGTCGCGGGACAAGTCGAATACGCAGGTCTCCGGCCTCAAGCCCCGTCTCACTCGCAACCTGCCGCACGATCATGCTCCGCACCGATGCCAGGTTCAGCAGGGCCTGAAGCGATGGTCCGATGAGGATCACGAAGGCGAGAAGGAGAAACCAACGGGGAATGGACGGGGAAGAACGGCGAGGGTGCTCCATACTACTTTGTAGATGAGAACCGATACTGATTCAGGCAGACGGCCCGTTCCCTCAGGCTCAGCTAAAAATCAATGCACAGCGGACCGCTAGAGCACCGCTCAGGGCCCGACCGTTGATACGGACCTTCCCGTCCGGTCGGATAGTCCCGCATAGCTGTCGGGTCTGGGTTTGAGCAAGGGGTTTCGCGACGAGTCGATCCGATGACTCATCCTAGAGCGGGACATGAAGACTATTCAAGTGGACAGGTCAGGCGACCAGTGAGCCCTTCTGAATCTGGCAATTCATTTGGGGAATCGGACTTCCGCAGGTAAGATTGACCCCACGAGGCGGGCACCACGCGGGACGAGGGCGTCGTCGTTCCGTTCAGCACGATCCTTCACGAGACCCAGAACTCCAGCGCATCCCATGCCGACCATGATCTCCATTGCCTCCGGGAAAGGTGGGGTTGGAAAGAGCGTGATTGCCGCCAATCTCTCCCTGTTGCTGGCGAAGAAGGGGAAGCAGGTGGTGTTGGCCGACCTGGATGTCGGCGGCGCCGATGCGCATGTCTTGTTCGGTCTTTTTCACCCTCCCGTGACCCTGACGGAGTTTCTGAACAAGCGCGTCGTACGGTTGGACGAGGTGGCCCAGCCAGTGGCGATCCATCCGAACCTGAAACTGATCGTCGGAACCGGCGATGCGCTGGCAACCGCAAAGATGCCCTATGCGCGCAAGAAACGGTTGATCCGCCACTTCCAGGATCTTCAGGCCGACGTGGTCGTGATCGACATCGGCGCCGGCACGGGCTTTCAGGCTCTGGACTTCTTCCTGATGGCCAAGGTCCATCTGGCGGTGGCGACGCCGGACCCGACCTCGGTATTGGACCTCTATCGGTTTATCAAGCTCGCCGCGATCCGCCGGGTACTGTCCCACTTTCTGTCCCGTGATCCGATGACAGAGGCGTTGTCCGAACGGAACTTCAACAGCGTGCAGGAGGTGCTGGACACGGCCGGCCAGACCGACGAAGCCGGGCGGGCCTCGGCGGAAGCGGCCCTGTCCACCTTTCGACCCGGCTTGATCATCAACCGCACCGTTCGCCACACCCACGTCAACATCCTGCATCTCCGCAAGCTCCTTCGTGACTACGTCGGCGGGGACATGACCTTGATCGGAGAGATTCCCGACGACCCGGCCATGGAGCGGGCCATCCGCAGCTACCTCCCGGTCGCAGAGGCCTTTCCACAGTCCCCCGCCGCCAGGGCGCTTGAGCAGATCACCGAGAACCTCCTGCCCCTCCTGGCATCCCAGCCAGTCCCCACGCCTGTTCCTCAGGTGGTCTGAGACTGTCAGCATCGTCTCGACCGCCCCTGTGCCGTCTCCGCATCGGTCTCTTGATCCTCATTTGACTTGGCCCACGGCAATCTTTAAGAATGGCCCCCATGCCCGCGCGGATTGTCATTGAACGGCTGGAGTTCCAGACCTCCTGCGGCGTCACCGATCAGGAGCGTCACATTCCGCAACCCATTGCGGTGGATGTGGAATTGGAGGGCCGACCCGAGAACGCCAGCGAGACCGCGCTCACCGACGATCTACGCCACACGATCGACTATGCCCAGGTGGCAGCCCGGCTGGTCCAGGTCGGTACCGGCGCTCCGTGCCACCTCCTTGAGACCATGGCCGAGCGCATGCTCGCGACCCTGTTCGCAGAGTTTCCGGTCGAGGCGGCGTACCTGTGGGTGCGTAAGGTCCATCCGCCGGTCAAGGCCGTGCAGGGTTCGGTCGGGGTCCAGATCAAACGAACGAGGCAGGCCCATATGAATCAGCGACACGATCCGCTTCCCGCACGATTTTTGGTCGAACAACTCCACCGCCTTCCGCGCGGCCGCGCACTCGATGTGGCGAGCGGCGCCGGGCGCAATGCCATGTACCTGGCGGCCAACGGGTTCCAGCTCGACTGTATCGATCGGGACGAGCAGGCGTTGATCGCGCTCAATACGATGGCGCAGGAACGGCATCTCGCGACCCTCTCGACCAAAACCATCGATTTGGAAACCGACCCGGTCCATATTCCGGATCTCGGAACAGAGCAATATGATGTCGTGTTGGTATTCTTCTATTTGTATCGCCCGCTGTTTCCGCGCCTGATTCAAGCGCTGAAGCCGGGCGGGATGCTCGTGTACGAGACATTCACCGTTGCGAACCATCTCAAGCATCAACACCCACGGCGTCGAGAGTTTTGTCTCGAACCGAACGAGCTGATCGGCCTCACCCAGCCCCTCCAGCTTCTGTGTTACGATGAAGGGGAACATGCCGGGAGCGACGGCGCCGCACCTCTCTGGACCGCACAGCTCCTCGCACAAAAGGTCTGACGATACAAATCCGCATGAGCAACCGAGCCCGCCGCATCGACCTCCATCTGCACACGACCCATTCCGACGGAAGCCTGTCGCCGGCCGCCGTGCTGGCCCTGGCCCATGAGGCCAACGTCACCACACTGGCGATCACCGACCATGACATTACGTCCGGCTTGCCCGAGGCGATAAAGACGGGAGCCGACTACGGCATCGAAGTCATTCCCGGCATCGAAATCAGCGCCCGCTATCTCGATACCGAACTGCACATTCTCGGATATTTTCTAAACTGGGAAGATCCCCTGTTGAATGAGCGACTGGCCCACCTGCGCGCGAGCCGCCACCAACGGAATCCTCAGATCATCCAGAAATTGCAGGAACTCGGGCTGGCGATTACCTATCACGAGGTGCAGCAACTTGCCGGCACGGAATCGGTCGGACGTCCTCATATCGCGCGGGTCCTGATGGCCAAGGGCTATGTCTCCTCGGCCAAGGAAGCATTCGACCGCTACCTTGCGAACGGCGGTCCGGCCTTTGTTCCACGCGACCTGCCCGATCCGGCAACGGCCATTCAATGGATTCGTGAAGCACAGGGAATTCCGGTTCTGGCCCACCCAACCTGGGCGCCTGCAACCGGCGCCGCGCTCATCACATTGTGCGAGGACCTGAAAGCGGCCGGCCTCGGAGGCATTGAAGCCTACTACAGCACTCACAAGCCCAAGCAGACGGCCGAATACCTTCAACTCGCGCAACGCTTGGATTTATTGGTAACCGGCGGGAGTGATTTCCACGGATTCACGAAACCGGACATCGATGTCGGCACCGGCCGGGGGGATCTCACGGTGCCGGAGAAACTGTTGGAACCGCTGAGGCGCGCAGCGGCCGTGGCGGGCTGACCGACAGAAGATCCGTGTTCAATCGGAGCGCTTCATCGATCATGAAGATCGCTCTGACAGGACGATGGCCCACCATGGTGATGGCCTTCACCATGGCGCTGAGCATCTCGCCTGTCTCCGACGCGGAGGCTGATGTCGTGGTGTTAGGAGGACAGGGCGGGACCATCGGGACGATCGCGAATCGGAGCGGCAACACGATGGTCGCCTCTGATTCGCACAAGGCATTCGGCCCGGCTCAGGAGTGGAGACCTCCAGCATCGAACCTCATCCTGCATCTCGGTCAATCACCACAGCGGACAAGCACACCCTTCGGGATACCGCCACCTCCTTCGAGCCTCACGCCCGCGCCGGTTCTTCCCTTTTATCCTCATAGTCCCTTGATGCCCGGATCCGCTGCGGACTCGGCGCCATTCACGCTCGGTGTACATGGAGCGACGGGCGGCTTTCACGGACGCTAGCTCGGATTCTTCCTGCTTACAATTTCTCCGCCTGTTGTCTAAGCGCGTTCACTTGCTCATACGAGAGAATGGCGACCGGCCGGCGATTACGGTCCAAAATGGTCACACCTCCATCGCGCGAGACTTCGGCGGAAAACAGCTCCTGTCCGTTTTGATCGACCAGCTTCAGATGACCACCGGCTTCGATCACCGTGCCGGTTGTCACGACCACCCCGTCCCGCCGATATTCAACTCGCTTGGATGCCCCGTCGGAAATGAACACCACCTCGGTTCGCAAATCGCCGACGCGGACCGTCTTCGTGCCATTGAACGACGACGTTTGGCTGACCTTCACCGGATTATGCCCGGTCCAGAATTCGATGGAGTTGAAGACAAGAGCGTCAGCCAGGGTGGAGAGTGGGTAGACCGGCACGATGACCAGCGCCAGGAAAATGACCTCCTTCATCCATTTGACGCCGACCTCCCCGCTTCCCTTGACGTCACCGTTCCATTTATAGACGCTCTGCGTCAGGTTGAAAGGGCCGTAACAAGCGCTGGTCGTGGCGAGTAGAGCCGTCAGCACCAATCCCGTGACAATCGAGCGATTCGGACCAAACAGTTTCATCGACGTTTCCTCCTTACAGAATCCTGTAGAGCACGTGCTTGAATCTTAGCAACTCCTCGGAGAGGCGCCAGCAATTCATCCGTTCCAATGTCATCACCGTAGCTCCGTCGAAAACCGACCAAATTATTGACTCTGCCCGACCCTCCGTTAGACTGGGGCTGTTCTGTATGTCAACGACTCACGGCACAATTTCCTGGGGCTGGGTCGGCTTCTGCGCGATGGCCGGCATGGCGTCGCTCATCGGCGGGTCCGTACTGAGCCGCCATCCTCTGCTGCCCAGCCTGCCGATCGGCCAGTCCGACTTGACGGTCAGAGCCTGGAGTCCGCTGCTCGGCAACACCCTCGTCGTCTTCTGGGCTTACCTGTTGGCCCGCCATCTCGCCGTCGCCTGTCCGGACGATGGCAAGGGAGGAAGCTGGGCCCGGACGGTCGTGCCCCCGGCCACAGTATTGGGAGGATGCCTCCTGGCCGCCCCATCCATGCGTCGAACGCTCGAATTGGCCGCCGGATCGCAGGCCCACGCCCCTCTCCTCCTCTTGTTCGCCGGAGCCCTGATCGGCACCGGCCTGTGGTTCACCCTCGCCTGGCTCAGACGCATCGATTCCCTTCACCACCTGCTCGAAAGCCGCTTCTCGAAGGCAAGGGCGCTGAGCACGGATCAGGAGGTAGAGGCGAAACCATCCGTCATCGAACAAGGAAGAGAGGAGCGGACACAAACCTTGTCTCATACCCGTCGCTCCCCTGCGCCTCCCCAACCACGGCCTCGCCCCGCCGACAACCCGCTCGGATCGTCGCTGGGACGCTACCGAGTGCTGAAGGAACTCGGACGCGGATCGATGGGGACGGTCTATCTGGGCAAAGACCCCACCATCCAAAGATTCGTGGCCATCAAGACCGTCCGGTTGGACGAGTGGGACGACGCGGAGGAGGCCGAAGCCGGAAAGGCCCGGTTCTTTCGCGAAGCCGAATCCACCGGCCGTCTCTCCCATCCGAATATCGTCACGATCTACGACGCCGGGGAGCAGGACGGCTTGGGATTTATCGCGATGGAATATGTGGAAGGGACGACATTGCGGCCTTACGGCAACCGGCAGAACCGGTTGCCGCTCGTCAAGCTGCTGGACGTCGTGGCCACCGTAGCCGACGCGCTCGACCATGCCCACCGTCAAGGCGTGGTGCACCGCGACATCAAGCCGGCCAACATCATGCTGACCTCCGAGCCTCGTGTCAAAGTCATGGATTTCGGGATCGCCACGGTGACGAATTCCATCAAGACCCGTTCCGTGGCGATTCTGGGCACCCCATCCTACATGTCTCCGGAGCAAGTAGCCGGCCGAAAGGCCGACGGCCGTGCCGACATCTTCGCACTGGGGGTGGTGTTGTTCGAGTTGCTCGCAGGACGCAGACCGTTTGAAGCCGACGATCTCACGACCTTGCTCTATCGAATCGCCCGCGAACCGCATCGGCGTTTGGCCGACGACCGCCCCGATCTTCCGTCAGAGCTCTACCGTCTCGTCGATTGCGCCCTGGAAAAAGAGCCGGCCCATCGATTCGCGAAGGCCGGCGACCTGAGTCGGTCATTGCGCGACTGCCTGCGGGCGATGGCCGCCTGAACGTTGAGCTGTGACCATGGCGTTATCGATCACTGCGGCAGCCCTGACAGACCGCGGCCTCCTGCGGGAACGGAACGAAGACAGCTATGCGATCGACCCGTCTCTGGGATGCTACCTGGTGTGCGACGGCATGGGCGGCCATGCGGCCGGCGACATCGCGAGCCGTCTCGCCGCCGACAGCATCTGTTCCTACCTGCGCCACATGCCGGAAGGCCTCGACTGTCGGGCCGGCGCTCCCTGCGACGAATCCGTTTCCCCGGTCACAAGCCGGTTGAATAGTGCAATCCGTTACGCCAACCGCGTCATCCATGGCGAGGGACTGCAACGGCCGGCCTGTGTGGGCATGGGCACGACCGTCGTTGCCGTGTTGATTCACGATCAGGTTGCCTCCATCGCCCACGTCGGCGACAGCCGGCTCTACCTGGTGCGCGACCGGCGGCTTGACTCCCTGACCACGGACCATACGGTGGAGGGTGAACGAAGCCGCTGGGACTGTGCCGGCGTCCGCCAGACCGACGGCCCCCGTTGGACCTCCGCGCTGACCCGGGCAGTGGGGATCGCCGACTCGGTCGAGGTGGAATTGTCGGAAGCGCCGTTGATGCCCGGCGATGTCTTGCTCCTCTGCTCGGACGGCCTGACTCGTGAGGTCACGACGGACGCCATCTTGCACACCGTTCTCGACCGCCAAATGCCGCAGCCGATCGCCGAACACCTGTTATCGCTGGCCAAGTCCGCCGGAGGGCGCGACAACATTACGGTCCTGGTCTTGGCGGTTCAAACCGAAACGACCCCAACCGTCTGGGATCGCATCCGACGCCGTTTCTGTCACCACACGATGTCCGTCACGATGAACAAGGAGAATCCCCATGCCTGAAGTCATTGCCGCCCATGCCAAACTGCTCCTGAAATCGAAGGAGGTCGCGATACAAGAAATCGACATCACGAAACCGACCTTTACGATCGGGCGAAACCCCGACAACGATGTCGTGGTAGACGATCCCACGGTCTCCGGGCACCATGCGCGCATCCTCAAAATCCAGGCGGCCTACTTCCTTGAGGATCTCAAGAGCACCAATGGCACCCTGCTGAACTCGAAGGCCGTGGACCGTCGCCAGTTACAGGATGCAGATGTCATCACGATCGGTCATGCTCGATTGGTCTTCCGCGATCAGAGTCCTGTCTCCTTGCAGCCTCCATTCACAGGTGCGATCGGCGCAACGGATCTGGACAGGACAATGGTCCTGACCGGGAAGACACCTCGGAGCTCAGTGCCGGCTTGTCCTCCCGCAAAGGTGGAGGTCCTCTCGGGCCGCACCGACCGGTCGGAATATCAGTTGACGAAACTCGTGACGGTGATCGGCTCGCAGGAGGACGCCACGATCCGGTTGACAGGATGGTTTGCCCCCAAAGTCGCGGCCATGATCGCCAGACGGAAGGAGGCCTGGACTCTCATCCCGTCCAACCACGGAAAGAAGGTGCTCCTGAACCAGACTCGGGTGACCACGCAGGTGGAATTGAAGGACGGCGATCAAATCGACGTCGCGGGCACGACGTTGCGGGTTTCGTTGATCCTCCCCAAGGCGGCCTAACTGTGTCGAGCCCTTGGCTGGAAGATCCGACGGCTGATCAGGTCGGATCAGTCCAGCACGCGTTCTTGGATCAGCACCTCGGTGCAGGCGGAGGACAGATCTTCCGCATGGGTACGCAAACAGCGCAAGATGGGACCACCGCGCATGGGCGTCTGCGGACAGAACCTCCGCACATCGGCACGGCACGACGCGAGGACGGCTCGGGCTCCATCACGAGGACGCGCCATCATCTCAACAGGGCGGCCCTGACAAGAGGGCGGCAGCAAACTGCCGTAGGTTCGCAGGCAATCTCGGAACCGCCCGCTACCCGGCTCTACTTCGCCGCACAACTTCCTGACTTCCTCGACGCAGTTTAACTCCAGGCTCGGCTCGAGCGAGAGCGCCGGTTGGTCGCGCGGAAGAGCCGGCGCTCCGGTGATATCCTGCGCCGGCACAGTCGGCCCCTCACCACGCGGATGCCTGTTCTCGGAACCCTGCCGGTCATCCGGCGCAATGACGAGGGATGGGCGAGACTCGACTCCGGACTCCAACCCGATGCCGGTCCAGGCGCTAAAAAGCGTGGTCGGCAGATTGACCCAGATCAGCGACCAAGCAATCCCCAACACGAAGAACGTGAGCACCCTGGCCGGCAACGACGATCGCCCGGGGAGAGGATCAGTCATGGGACACGCTCCCTCTCATGGCCGGTCGCGAGAACACCGGCGCTCACCCACGAACTCCAGATCAATTCTCCGGCGTTTCGACGATGTGATTCTCGAACTTGGTGCAGCCTTCGGCGAGCAGACGGTTGGTCAACATTTCTCCCGGCCACTCGATGGGAAGATCCGCCGTAAAGACCCACACATCGGGGGAGGTCCAGACCGGGCCATGGTCTTCCGGCAATTCGGGATCGAACAGGTCGGTCCAGATCGGCATGTAGACTCCGTTACCGCACTGTGTATGGAGATGGACAATAGTCCGGGCGCGCACGGCCGGGTCCAATTCACGCCACACCGCTGCGGTTTCGTCGGCCAGCCGGTGCAGACGAACCGCATTCTGCGCGTCGTACAACGCATAGGCGGCATAGACAGGCGCCTCGATCATATGGGGCGCCTGCGCCAATTCCGCGCACTGTTCCGTCAACCCGGCCAAGAGTGCGCGCCGATCCTGCTCCTCCATGCCCTCGGGCAATGCCGGCTCCGTCGCCCCGATCAGCTCGAACAGCAGGAACGCGGTGTTTTCGACCGGAGGATGGAGTCGCGCCGCGACCGGTTGCGGCCGCTGGGATTCCGCCAACAACGACAGATGGTCATGGATCGATTGCAGGCTGAGCAGGTCCAGAGTCGAGTCGGTGAGCAAGCGCGGCTCCACCGTGATGACCGTGCCGGGTGGCACGCGCAAGTACTGGTGCAGCAGGTTCGCGGTGGCGACCGGGTCGACTTTCAGGCCGAGCGGCAGGGTGAGGTTCGCCTGCAACGGCAGCGCCAAGGCGCCCATGACCGCATAGGTCGGCTTCTCGTCCGGATCGTGGACATCCATCATCGCCGAACAGGCCGCTTCGGCCAGCAGGTCGAACAGCCATTCGGCCATTTCTTCATCCAAGGCGGCCATGACCATGAGGAGTTCCTGCTCCCGACCCTGATCCAAAAAGGCCTGCAGCGTATCGACAGCCGCATCGTTGTCCCCATGATCGTGCCGGCGGGCGTTGATGAGGTGAATCAGGTCCCGCGTGAGGGGATCGGGACGGGTCCAACTGAACATGTGGCGCTCCTTCGAATCACGCGTCGGCTTGCACAGGATGGCGAGCCGACCCAAAATATGTTGCCAAAGATTGAATGGAGAGGCAAGTTTCTCACAGTTTCATCATCGAGACATCCACATCGACACGTCCGCGAGTCGCGCCTCGCTCGTCGTTACTCGCCGATGATCTTGATCAGCACGCGCTTCTTTCGCCGCCCGTCGAACTCGCCGTAGAAGATCTGCTCCCATGGACCGAAATCCAACCGCCCGTTCGTCAGCGCCACGACCACTTCCCGCCCCATGAGTTGGCGTTTGATATGGGCATCGCCGTTGTCCTCTCCCGTCAGGTTATGACGATAGGCACCGGCCTGGGGCGCCTGCCGTTCAAGAAAATCGTCGTAATCCTGCAGCAGGCCCGGTTCGTCGTCGTTGATGTAGACGCTCGCCGTGATGTGCATGGCGTTGACCAGCACCAGCCCTTCCCGGATGCCGCTCTTCCGCACCGCGCCCTCCACCTGCGGCGTGATGTTCAGATAGGCGCGGCGGGTCGGCGTCTCGAAGGAAAGTTCTTCTCGATACTGTTTCATGACGAGCCACGGACGGTCCGTCGCACGATGATGCCTCACGCTCCGCCGGAGTTGCAAGTCCGCCGTCGCCGATGCAGACGTCGAACGGGAACCGGATGATCGAACCCTGACCGGATGAGGGCCAACTCACAATCAGACGACTCATGACCTCGAACGAATGCGCATGGTGCCTTGCTGGCACTGAGGCCTTGCATCGCTTATAATCACGAGACGACGGAAATTTTTCCTCAGGAACATCTGTGCCCACTCGCCGCCCGACAGTTCCCCACCTCTCGTCCAACGCGCGGACCGTATTGCAACGGCGCTATCTCATGAAGAACGAGCGGGGACGTCTCATTGAAACACCGGCGCAGATGTTCTCCCGCGTAGCTACCAATATCGCCGGGGCGGAACGGGGCTACCGCGTGCAAATGCCCCCTGCGCGTGTGGCCCGTTCGTTCTACGAGATGATGGCGAAACTGGAGTTTCTGCCGAACTCGCCGACACTCATGAACGCCGGGGGTCGGTTGCAGCAACTGTCCGCCTGTTTTGTGCTCCCCGTCGCGGACTCGCTCGAATCCATCTACGAGACGCTCAAGCACCAGGCGCTGATCCATCAATCCGGAGGCGGCACCGGCTTCTCCTTCAGCCGGCTTCGGCCAAAGGACGACGTGGTCGCGACCACGCACGGCATCGCCTCAGGCCCGGTGTCCTTCATGAGAATCTTCAACACCTCGACCGACGTCATCAAGCAGGGAGGCACCCGCCGCGGCGCCAACATGGGGATTCTCCGCGTGGACCATCCCGATATCTTGGAATTCATTCAGGCCAAGCAGCGTCCTGAGGCATTGACCAATTTCAACATCTCGGTCGGTGTCACGGATGCTTTTATGGAAGCCGTGGCCCGCCGGCGCGACTACCCCTTGATCAATCCGCGGACCAACAGGCTCGTGCGTCGGATCTCCGCGCAGATGGTTTTCGACACGCTCATCGACGCGGCCTGGACCAGCGGTGAACCGGGGATCATCTTCCTCGACACCATCAACCGGACCCAACCGACGCCGACCGTGGGGGAGATCGAAGCCACCAATCCGTGCGGCGAGCAACCCTTGTTGCCCTACGAGTCTTGCGTCTTGGGCTCGATCAACCTCGCCAAGTTCGTCGACGGGCCGTTACAGACCCGCCACATCGACTATGAACGGCTCGCCGAAAGGGTCCGTCTGGCCGTGAGGTTTCTGGACAATGTCATCGACATGACCCGATTCCCCTTGGAGGCGATTGCCAGGCTCACGACCGGTAATCGCAAGATCGGGCTTGGCGTCATGGGATTTGCCGACCTGCTGATCTCGCTGAACGTCCCCTACGACAGCGAAGAAGCGCTGAAGCTCGGCGAATCCCTGATGCGGTTCGTCCGCGAACATGCGCACGAGGCCTCTGGCGACCTGGCGCGGACGAGGGGGGTGTTCCCCAACTACGGGACGAGTCGTTTGAAGGAGACCGGGGAGCGCCGCCGCAACGCCACCGTGACGACCATCGCCCCGACCGGCACCATCAGCATCATTGCCGACTGCTCGGCGGGCATCGAGCCGCTCTACGGCGTGAGCTTCGTGCGGACCGTCATGGATGATGTGCGCCTCACGAGCGTCCATCCCGAGTTCCTGAGGCTGGCGCGCCGTCACGGCATCGCGAGCGACGCGCTGCTCCGGAAGGTGTCCCAACAGGAATCGATTCAGCACCTGACTGAGATCCCGCCGGACCTGCGCCGGCTGTTCGTGACCGCGCACGACGTGAGCCCGGAACACCACGTGAGAATCCAGGCCGCCTTCCAAAAATATAGCGACAGCGGCGTCTCCAAGACCATCAACCTCCCGACCGGCGCTTCACGGGCCGACGTGGCCGGGGCATTTCGCCTGGCCTACCAGTTGGGTTGCAAGGGGCTGACCGTGTTTCGCAACGGGAGCCGCGAAAGGCAAGTGCTCTCGTGCGCCAACATTCAATACTGCTGACTTCATACCGGACCCCCGAGTGCCAAGCAGCCGTAAGCCGCGAAAGCCGGCCCTCTAACCCCGCACGATTTCAGCGGAAGTTTGACATGGCCGGATGAGGATGCTATCACAGCACACAAGAACGACTTTCGAGATCGAGTGTCACACATCCTACGAGAGGTGATCCATGTTCGCTCATAGCGGGTGGTCAACAGGCGCCGCACAACTTCCGCATTGGAATCTGCTCTTTGCCCGAGCGCCGGAACCGGACCTTGAATTCGAAGAGGATGTGTTGGAAGAGGCGGGGTCGGGATCGGGTCAGCCCTCCTCCGCGAATAAGCCGCCGAAACGCAAGGGCAGCAGCCCGATGATGTGGATCCTGCTGCTCCTGTTCCTCGGGGGCGGCGCCTATGTCGCAATGGACCCGGATATCGTCATGGACCTCCTCAATCCGCTGCTGGGCGAGCCGGTCTCGACACCGCCGCTCGCTCAAAGTCCGCCATCATCGAAGCCAACAACTCCTCGACCCGAACCGGTGACTCCTTCACCGGCGGCACAACCGACTCCGATGGACTCGGCGTCGGCGCCTGGGCCGCGTGCCATCCCTTCGCCTCCCCCGACGGTCGCTCCGGCGCCAACCGTCTCGGCCAGACCGTTTAGTGACCCACAATTCGGCGAAGGCCAGCGTGTCACCATCGCCGGCACAGCCGGACCGTTAATCCTGTCACAGGATGCGGCAGGACGGCAGCCTGGGCCGTCGGTCAAGCCAGGAAGCACATTGATTGTCCTGGACGGCGATCTCCAAGCGACCGGCTGGGTCTATTCAGTGCGGACCGAGCAGGGCGCCAAGGGATGGGTTCCTGAAAGGATGCTGCGGCTGATCCCATAGCGAATCGCCAGCCTCCGCTCGACTGAAATGGCACGAGTAGGCTCGACTTCGTGTGAACCAGCGGCTCATCGGGAGAAGCCCATCCGATGCTGACGCCGCTGGGGAAGCTCCCTCAGGCTGAGCCTCTTCGCGGTAGACCCATTGCATCAAGATAGGACCGCAATGGGTGCTCCACTCCGGCGGCGGACTTTTTCAGCATCTTGTTTGAGGCGCCGGGGTTGCCCCAAGGACAACCCCGGCGCTGTTCTGTGATTCCACCACGCACCCTCGAAGCTCCGACCGCCACATCCATCGACCCCTTCGTTTCGGCCTTCTCTCCTGCGCCGAGTCCTGTGCTATACTGCCCTCTCATTTCGAACTCCCAGCCATGCTGCGCGCGATCATTTTCGATTTCGACGGTGTCATCGCCGATACCGAGCCCCTTCACTTCCGGGCCTTCCAGCAGGTCTTAGAAGGGATCGGCCTCTCGATGAGCGAGGCCGAGTATTACGCCGACTATTTGGGATTTGACGATCGAGGTTGTTTCATCACGGCCCTGGCCGCCAACGGACACCCGACACCAGCCGATACCATTCACTCCTTAATGGAGCGGAAAGCCGCCGCCTATTTGGACGCCGTGCGCCGGCACCTGGTCGTGCTGCCCGGCGTGCCGGCCTTCGTGCAGCAAGCCAGCCGGCAGTATCCGTTGGCTATCGCCTCCGGCGCGCTCCGACCCGAGATCGAACTGATCCTGCGCACGATCGGCCTACGAGACTGTTTTCAGGAAATCACCAGCGCCGAGGACGTAGTGAGGGGCAAGCCGGACCCGGAACCGTTCCTGCTGGCGTTGGAACGTGTGAATAAGTCCAGCAGGACGGCGGCGACGGCTCCGATCAAGCCAGGCGAATGTTTGGTCATCGAGGATTCCATTCCGGGCATCCGAAGCGGCAAGGCCGCGGGCATGAAAGTGTTGGCCGTGGCCAACACCCACGCGATCGGAGATTTGGCCGAGGCTCACGCCATCACACCCGGCCTGGACCAGGTCGATCTCCAAGAGCTGATCGGGCGACTGTGGGGACCAGGCTGACGCGTCATACGTCGCTGGTCGCTGGTCATCCGTCACGAATCGCCCTTACCAAGTGAATAGACGAATCGCCTCTGCCTTACCTACGATTGACGCAAGACGGGCGACGATTAACGAATATCGGCAATGCGAATCTGCTCCTTACAGCCAGGCGCTACCGAGATCATCGCGGCCTTGGGATTGACGGATCACCTTGTCGCCCTGAGTCACGAGTGCGACTATCCCCCAACGATCACCGGCCTGCCGGTCGTCACCAGGTCGTTCAGCGCGCCTGCTCCTTCGTCCTGCCGCGAAATCGACCGATCCGTCGCGGAGCGGATGGCAGCGGACCAGCCGCTGTTCGAGATCGATGCCACTTCGCTCGCAGCCGCGAATCCGGATCTCATAATCCTGCAAGACCTCTGCCACATTTGCGGGATCACTCCCGACCACCTCGATCAAACGCTCAGTGGCCTGCCGACCAGACCGACGCTTATCACGGTGGGAGGCTCCACATTGGAGGCCGTCTTCCACGACATCGTGCGGATCGGCCAGGCGGTAGGACGAACCGAGACGGCTGAGTTGCTGGTTGATGCCCTGCGCCGCCGGCTCGAAGCGGTGCGGCAGCGGCAGGCGGGCCGCGCGCGGCCACCCAAGGTCGTCTGTCTGGAATGGCTCGATCCATTCTATGTGGCAGGACACTGGACGCCCGAACTCGTGGCATTGGCCGGAGGACGGGATGTGCTGGGGACAGCCGGGGCGCCCTCTCGGAAAGTCGAGTGGCACGACCTGGTCGCCGCGGCGCCGGATCTGTTGCTGATCATGCCCTGTGGATTCACCCTCGAACGTACGGTCGACGAGTTTGACTCCCATTGCCCGGCCTTCCCCTGGGACCAATTGCCGGCCGTCCATCGCCGACGTGTGTTTGCGCTCGACGGAAACGCCTATTTCTCCAGGCCCGGTCCCAGACTCATCGACGGGCTGGAGCTGCTGGAGGCCCTGCTGACGAAGGAGGACCTCGTCGTTCCTTTGCCGCCGGGGGCACGGCGGATCACCAACGTGCCGGCTCAGGGCCTCAGGGTGTAAGCGATGACGCCGACCGAGGCTCAAGCCTACTGCACGACGCTCACCAAGCGGAGCGGCAGCAATTTCTACTACTCGTTCTTCTTTCTGCCGCGAGAGCGCCGTGAGGCGATGTACACCGTCTATGCCTTCTGCAAAGAGGTCGACAGCGCCGTGGACGAGCCGCCGGCGGGAAGCAACCCCCGGGAAGAACTGCGCCGATGGCGCCAGGAACTGACCGCGGTCTACCACGGCCGCCCCACTCATCCCGTGATGATCAGCTTGGCAACCCATGCCAAACTGTTCGACATTCCGCAGGAGTTGTGCGAAGAACTCATCAATGGGGTTGAGATGGATCTCAGCCTGACCCGCTATCAGACATTCACCGATCTGTACCAATACTGCTATCGGGTCGCCTCGGTCGTGGGCCTGATCTGTCTCCGCATCTTCGGCGTCCAATCCCCCAAGGCCACGGCCTACGCCATCGATCTCGGTCTTGCCTTTCAAATGACGAATATCCTCCGCGACCTGGGGGTCGACGCGCGCAACGGCCGCATGTATCTCCCGCTGGAGGACTTGGACCGGTTCGGCTACCAGGAATCCGATCTGCTCGCGGAGCGGATGACGCCGGCCTACTATGCGCTGATGCGATTCGAGTGCGAGCGAGCCCGTACATTTTATGACAAGGCTCGGCAGTCCCTGGAGGAGTTGCCGGCATCCGATCGACAGCTCCTGACCGTCGCGGAAATCATGCGCGGAGTGTACAGCCGCATTCTGACGCGCATCGAATCCTCCAACTACCAGGTCTTCGGTCCGCGCATCCGCCTGTCGTCCCCTCACCGGCTGGGAGTCGCGGCGGCCATCTGGCTCCGGTCTCGGTTGCGATCTCATCTCCTCTCCCAGGCCTCGGCATGACACGTCCCTCGTCCGTTCTCGTGCTTGGCGCCGGCCCGGCCGGATTGGCCGCCGCGTTTCGCCTGAGCCAGCAGGGTCACTCCGTGACCCTGCTCGAAGAGCGTGATCGACTGGGCGGCGGCCTCGTGGCTTCGGCTGAGGACCAGGGCCTGGTCGACGCGATCCCCCCCGTCATCTTCGGCCACCAGACTGCGACCCTGCAGCTCCTTCAGGATCTCGGCACGCTCAAACATACCCAACTCCGAACCCCCGGCCAGATCGAGTTTCGAACAAGGGATCGCACGACCAGGCGGATGCGCAATCTCTGGCTGCCGGCGCCGTTTCACAGCATCCTTGGTCTCGCAGCGTCGCGCGGCCTCACGCTCCGGGATCTCTGGCGAGCGCTCGTCTTTCTGGAACGGACCTGGGAAGAAGACCCCGGCCTTCCATTGGATCTGGACAGCCGCCGAGCCGATCAATGGTTGACGGAAATCCGGCAGTCGGAGGAAGCCCAGGTCAATGTGTGGGCCCCGCTCTCCCGTTTCCTGCTGAGCAGCGAATTGTCCTCGGCCTCCGCCGGTCTGCTTGTCGAAATGCTCCGTCGCAGCTTCCTGACCACCCGAGCCAACTCACGTGTCGGCATCCCCGACCACGACTGGTCCGGCCTGTTCATGAAGCCGGCCGCGGAGCACTTTAAGAAGCGACAGGTGATCCTGCAAACCGGTGCGCGTTTCGACCAAATTCACGTGAAGGGCAGCCGCGTTGCCGGCGTGCGCCTGAAAGACCGCCGGCTGCTGACCGCCGATTGGTACGTCGCCGCCATCCCGCCGCGACGGCTCTCCGACCTGTTGCCCGAGGGCGTCGTCACGCATTACGCGACTTTTCACCAACTCGGCAAACTCGCCGATGCCGTCGGCCTCACCGTCCATCTCTGGTTGGAGGCACCGAGCGGGACGCCTCGCCTGGCCCTGTTGGTCGGCCACACCTTCCACTGGCTCGTCATCCGGCGGACATCGGGCTCGAACACCGAGGCGCTGGTCTCGCTGGTCGCAACCGGACGGGCCGACTTGATGCACCATTCCGACCAGGCGCTGGCGGATTTCGCGTGGACAGACGTGAGGACGGCTCTCCCGGAAGCGAGCCAGGCGCGCCTGATCAAAGCACAGGTCATCAAGCGTGAGCGAGCCTGCCTGATGGCCAGACCCGGTTCTACCGCCTACCGACCTGTGACGGAATCGCCGTTTGCGAACTTGCTGCTGGCCGGCGGATGGACCGATACGGGCCTGCCGGATTCGGTGGAAGGGGCGATTCTCAGCGCCGACCGTTGCGCCCAGACCTTGAGCGCGAAGTGCAGCGCCGGTGAACGGAACCAACGCACGGCCTGAATCGAAGGGACGGATCATGGCACGAGCATGGAGTCAGCGCATTGCGGGCTTGGGACAATCGGACATCCGGACCATGACGCAGGCCTGCGCGCAGATCAAGGGCATCAACATGGCGCAGGGCGTCTGCGACACAGGCGTGCCTCCGGCGGTATCTCAGGCCGTCCAACATGCGGTCGATCTCGGCTATAACATCTATACCAGGTTCGATGGGTTGCCTCAGTTGCGTCAGGCTCTGGCCCGCAAGACGGCTCAGTACAACGGCTTCACTCCGGACCCCGAGACGGAGATCACGGTCTCGGCGGGCGCAACCGGTGCGTTCCATTGCGCCTGCATGGCCCTGTTCGATCCCGGTGACGAAGTCATCGTGTTCGAACCCTACTATGCCTATCACCTACATGCCCTGGCATCGGTCGATGCGGTCCCGCGCATCGTCCCCACGGTTCCGCCAGACTGGGCCTTCGACCTCCGATCGCTGGAGCAGACGGTCACCGCTCGCACCAAGGCCATCGTGGTCAATACGCCGTCAAATCCCTCGGGCAAGGTCTTCAGCCGGGCCGAGCTGGAACAGATCGCTCGGATTGCCGTGGAACGAGACCTCTTCGTCATCACCGACGAGATCTATGAGTACTTCCTGTACGACGGCCGGTCCCATGTGAGCCTGGCCTCCCTACCGGGCATGGCCGAACGGACGGTCACCATCTCAGGCTATTCGAAAACCTTTGCAATCACGGGCTGGCGAATCGGCCATACCATCGCCGCGCCGAGTTGGGCCCAAGCCATCGGGGCGATGAACGATCTGCTCTACGTCTGCGCGCCGGCGCCGCTGCAACATGCAGTAGCCACGGGCATCAACGAGCTGCCGGCGGAGTTCTATGCTGCGCTCGCGACCGACTATCAGGCCAAACGCGATCGGTTCTGCGACGCCTTGAAACGGGCCGGTCTGACCCCGTCGGTCCCGCAGGGAGCCTATTACGTGTTGGCGGATGTCTCGCGACTACCGGGCAAGACGGGAAAGGAGCGGGCCATGTATGTCTTGGAGCGATGCGGCGTGGCCGGCGTGCCGGGTGAAGCCTTCTTTCAAGGCAAGACCGGCCACCGGTTTATCCGGTTCTGCTACGCCAAGACCGAGAACGACCTCGCCGAGGCCTGCGATCGGTTGGCCCGCCTTGGCTGAGCGACCCGGCCGGCATTTGGACGATTCTGCACGAATGCCGTGTGATTCTCTCAACAGACTGTTTCGTTTGCGGGACGCCGGTCCGATCACCCTGCAACATCGTCTCCCCGCGCTCACGCCTCTCGCCGTCCCATCATGCTCTCGTTTTATTTCGCGAATCTGATGACTCGGTCCCAGCCTCCATCGAACGACCCTCTTGGAGAGACCGAGCGGCACAGGCCTTGCTGGATCATGAACCGCCCTTCAAGAAGGGAGGCCGCCCATGATGTGGACGTGGTGGTATGTGCTGCTGCTCCTCTTCCCCTCTGCGATTCTCGTGATTCTGATGATGGACGCGATGAAGTCCCTACAGGGCGCTGCGCGTTCGAAGACCGGGACGGTATCAGGCAAGAATCGGATCGACGCGGACGGCTCCCGCCGCGGCTAGCGGTTTGAGGACTGCCTCCTTCGCAGATAGCATAGGTCTCGAAACGCATCACCGGCTTGATAAGTTGCGATCACCACATCATCATAGGGCGGCGAAGTGAGGCCTACGTACGTCCGCCCATCCACCTCGAACGGCTCGATCGTAAACAGCGTGTGCAAGGCCGCAGAGGCGCCGCCGCCTGCTCCCTCCGACAACGGATAGACGCCGCCCGTCCGCTCGAACTTGTCCGGGGTGGCGTGAAGAGGCGTCAGGTCCTGCCAGGTCGCCTCTTGCAACACCGGACTGTCTTCAGGAAACACGTACAGACTGTCGCTCGGTTTCCCCTTCATGCAGAAACGAGCGCGGATGACCAGGTCCCGACGCCCGTCGTTGTTCAGATCGACCAGCGCCTGCTGCAATTCGGAACAGACGGTGGTCTTGGGCGCCTCCCCTCCCAATTGAACCGGCTCCCAGATCACGGGATGAATCCGATCGTCCTCCGGCCTGAAGACCCTCGATGGAGAGGCCCCCACCTCAAGCGCCTCCGCCGCCTGCCGGCACAATTGCTCGTCTCCTCCCATCAGCACATCGTACCCGGCGGCCCAAGCCACGCCGGCGGATAAGAGAATCAAGAGGCCGATCAGTCGGATTCGATCCATCATGCGCTCACGCCGGCGTCACTCTTGGTTCAGATAGAGCGGACGCGGTCTCCTCTCCTGCTCGGGTCGCGAAGGACCGGCCGGCTCACGAAGGGTCTCGATGACCTGTTCTTCCATCTGTTCGTTATAGCGATCCACCTGTTTGTGAAGCGTGACGAGATCCACGAACCACCAGCCGATCAGCATCAGCCCGCCGCAGATCGCCGCGCCGCGGAACACCAGACTCCAACTCTCGTCCATCACCCAGGACCACAGAAATCCCACGAAGAACCCGACCGTTCCCACCGTGAAAGCCAGGAGATAGCCGACCGCCTTCCGGGGCCGTTCCAAGTAAAAGTGGTGCACCCCGCACCAACCGAGCACCAACCACAGGGCATAGGCCGTCAGGGCGGACTTGTGAAGCCGCACCATCTCACTGTTCAGCACCTCAAGTTGATGGGCCGATAGCGTGGTCTTCAGTTCCACCAGGTGGGATCGGTAGCGCATCATTGCACGATCTTGTCAGGCCGGCTTCTCGAACGACACAAGCCCAGCTCCTGATCAGTCTACACCGACTCGCCTCCGTTGGGCACGCGAACCACCTTCCAATGTTTGATATGATGAATTCGGCAGGCGGGAGTTCCATGGGCGTATCTTCAGCCAGGGCGGCCGAGCCCCCTTGTCAGACGCCTCAGCGGCGCAGGGCGGCGCTGGAGTTGCTGGTCGTAGGTGCCCTGACGAGCGGCTTCCTCGCGCTGTTTCCACGCCGACCCATTGTCGTCGATCTCGGCCTCGCCCTCCTCGCAGCAGGTCTTGTGCTCCTCAACGCCAGCTCCATCAAGGCTCAGTTTTGGGGACCGCGCCCGGTGGCCATCGGTGGCGCAGCCCGGCAGCACGGCGTGGTGATCACCCTGGCCCTGACAATCCTTGTGATTCTCGGATTGGTATTCGTCGGAGCCGTGATCGGCTATCGAGGCGCCGATTGGCCCGGCGTGAGGGCCCGGCTCCTCCATCCCTACATCCCCACCGCCATCCTGTTGTACCTGCCCTGGGCCTGGCTCCAGCAGACGCTCTTCCAGTTCTACCTCCTCGGCCGCGTGCGCATGCTCTGCCCATCGCTCCATCCGGTCGCGCTATCCGCGGTGAACGGGCTGCTCTTCGGTCTGGTTCACGCCACCGACATCGAAATCATGCTCTCGGCGGCGCTGGGAGGCACCCTTTGGAGCTGGTTGTACCTTCGCGACCGCCGGCTCTGGCCGCTGGCGCTCTCACATGCCCTCGTGGGCACCACGTTTTACTACTGGGTGTATGGCTACGATCTCGCGAGCCGCTGGAGCGCCTTCCTTCGCGGCTTGTGGAGCGCTCCCGTATGATTCCAGACCACGGCTCCGACCATGGCCCGTTGCAACCGCAACGCAGCGGGGGAGATGCTACGACCCGCCACGAATCCTACGCACGAGCCGGCGAACCGGCGAGCATTCTTGTGTGGTGTGCCGCTGGGCTGAGCTCTCGGGATCTAGCAGGATGCGGCCAACCCCTCCGTTCGTCCTTCGAGAGCCTCAGGACGAACGGAGCAGTTTTTGAAGAGACCGGCGTTTTTCGATCGTGCTGAGCCAGTCGAAGCACACACATCGCGTTTTTTCGCAGCCTGCTAGTTCATGCGGACTGCGCAGACCGGCAATGTCGGGCGAGAGCATGCGAAGCTGCCTCGATGAGGGGCCGAGACAGAACGGAAGGCTCGTGTTGGAGAAAATGGGAGACGGCTTTCGGATTGAGGACCCAGACATCGTCCTTACTGTGATGCCCTGTCCGTTCGACATACCATTCAGGGAACACCACAATCGGTCGGACATGAAACACCGCGCTCCGCCCGTCATTGAGAAAGTCGGACAGCCAGCTTGCCTGTGCGTGCGCCTGCCGTAACGGTTTCTCGAGGACTTGATTCTGTCCGATCCGAATGGTCTGACCATCGTAGACGATTTTCGCGCAGCCCCCGATCGGCTTGGTTCTCGTTTTCGTCTCGATTGCGAAAATGCCGGCAGGCCCGACAATCACATGATCGATATTGAACCCCGGACCAGGAACGTCGTGGAACACTCGATAGCCTCCTTCCCGCAACTGTTCGAGGGTCTGCCCCACTGAACGTTCCCCATCTCGACCTGTACGAAGATTCTTCATGGTCGTCCTCAAAGGCACGATCCTTCTCCAGGCATAGCCGATGGCGATGATCGCGATGATCGTCAGCACGACAGGGTTGAGTGGTCGCCCCGTCCACTGTTGAATCCACCCGAAACATGCCGCGACAATGCAACACATTGCCATGATCAAATGCTCGACTATTTTCTCCTGCAAGAATCCGATGCGCTCATCGATGGATTGGCCGGGGAGTCGAAGGGGCGTCTCCTTGAGTGGTGAACGCCGGGCTGATTGTTTGTGATCCCAGTCGATATCAGACATAGCGGCTCCGTCCTAGTCGCTCCTAAAACCGGATCATCCTATATCCGAGTGAACGCTCGTCATAGGAATTGGTGAATTCCAGGCAGAGCGGGGTGAAAGACCGGATTAGGCAGCAAGCGCTTGACAGGGACGAGTCCTACCGGAAATCCTCCGTCGTGCGTGACAGCATCAGGCGCTTTCCTTTCCATACTTTCCTTGTCGGCGGGAGCGACGGAACCATTCCGTTGTCAAAGCACGGCATGGTGTTGTCTGCGCGGGCGTGCGGCTTGCCTCTTCACACCTAATCGGTTACAGTGTTATTTGATATCACGATTTGATAGCATGTGGAGGGATCGATGAGCACCATTACCGTGACGTTGCCTGATGACCTGCTCGAACGCTCTACTCGTTATGCCCATTCGCTGCGAGTGTCGAGAGCGGCGTACATCCGGCAATCATTGGAGCGCATGAACCGGGAAACCGAACGGCGTTTGCGAGCCGATCGCCTCATCCACGCCTCGCGCAAGGTTCGCGACGAAAGCATGCGCGTCAATGCGGAGTTCGATACCATCGAAACCGATCCACATGCGTAAGCGCGGCGAGATTTGGCTCGCCGACCTGAATTCCCGGCGTGGGACGGAGCCCGGCAAGACCAGGCCCGTGCTCATCGTCCAAGCTCAAGCGTTGCTCGACGCCGGACACCCCTCCACACTGATCATTCCTCTCACCACCCAGCTCGTCGACGACGCAGAGCCTCTTCGGCTTCGCGTTCAGGCACAAGGCAAACTGCGTAAAGACTCCGATCTGCTCGTGGACCAACTCCGTGCGATCGACAACCACCGACTGATCGAAGGCCCCCTGACTCGTCTCACCACCGCACAACTCCGCCCCATCGCCCGCGCCATAGAGGATGTTTTGGAGCTGCGCTGAGCAGAGTCTCACCTCGTCTCATTCCATCACGCCGTCGTCGACCGCATCGAGGACCTGCCCCGCCTCGTGATCAACGCTGGCACACTCAACCGGATTCCGCACGGCGCCGAGATTTCCGCTGAACAATTCATCGACCTGCGCTGAAAGACTTGCTCCCTATTTCCCGAGCACGTCCGCATGAACAAACCAGTGCTCTTCCCCGATCCCTCGCGCCCCCTGTCTCCCTGTTTCACCGTCCGGCGCCGCTGCACAGCGGGCTACGCAGTTGCGCGCGTCCTTCAATGTAGATGGGGCATTGCTGCCGTGGAATCGCCGGCCCGGTCTGCCACCAGTTCGAGGCGGAGGAGCCGCTTCAATGGGGCCACGGCATTGCTGCCGTGGAATCTCGAACGCCTTGCACAGGGCGTGTTACCGCTCTAGGCGCTTCAATGGGGCCACGGCATTGCTGCCGTGGAATCCCTTTTTTCGTTTTCCCCAGCCAAGGCATGCGAAGATCTTGGCTTCAATGGGGCCACGGCATTGCTGCCGTGGAATCCTCAACGGCGGGACCGCCGGTGACGGTAAAAAGCTGCTGGCTTCAATGGGGCCACGGCATTGCTGCCGTGGAATCCCAACTTGGCAACTGCTGGCGTCGCGAGTGTGCTCACGCGCTTCAATGGGGCCACGGCATTGCTGCCGTGGAATCGGCCCGCCGCGATGGGAAGTGACGAACGGTTATTGCTGCTTCAATGGGGCCACGGCATTGCTGCCGTGGAATCCACGGCCTGGTCGATGATGGGCGCGAGCGGCCTACTGGCTTCAATGGGGCCACGGCATTGCTGCCGTGGAATCTTCGGACCGTGAGTCCCTGAAGTCGTTGATTGACCTGCTTCAATGGGGCCACGGCATTGCTGCCGTGGAATCCGTGCTGGATACCCCTGACCTCGCCCGACTCGTCACCGCTTCAATGGGGCCACGGCATTGCTGCCGTGGAATCTGGCGGCGACGACCGAAGCGCCACCTCCGCGCATTCGGTAGCTTCAATGGGGCCACGGCATTGCTGCCGTGGAATCAGTATCAATGTGGAACTACCCGAAACATAAGCTCTCCGCTTCAATGGGGCCACGGCATTGCTGCCGTGGAATCGCGCAACGAATTGGCCGAAGAGATCGAGGAGCTAGAGCTTCAATGGGGCCACGGCATTGCTGCCGTGGAATCCGCGCAACGTCACCGCATCGTTCTTGCGGATATACGCGCTTCAATGGGGCCACGGCATTGCTGCCGTGGAATCCGAAGATATGGGCCAGTCAATTAAAGCAATGCGTTGGCTTCAATGGGGCCACGGCATTGCTGCCGTGGAATCCCGCACATTGACGGCGCGTGCGGGATGTCGAGTGTCGCTTCAATGGGGCCACGGCATTGCTGCCGTGGAATCGTTTTTGTCCATGCCATACGACACTCCTTCTCAACAGCTTCAATGGGGCCACGGCATTGCTGCCGTGGAATCTGGTTTCATGTGAACCATTCATCGACGCCTACGTAATATGCTTCAATGGGGCCACGGCATTGCTGCCGTGGAATCTCCGGTCAAGGTGATCGGCGCCCCCGTACTCCCGGCGCTTCAATGGGGCCACGGCATTGCTGCCGTGGAATCCGGATTCCGCGGCGCTGCTGTGGGTCGTGGTCTCTTCGCTTCAATGGGGCCACGGCATTGCTGCCGTGGAATCCTTGGCCGATGCGATGGAGATCCGCGGCGCCGAATCGGCTTCAATGGGGCCACGGCATTGCTGCCGTGGAATCAAACCCTTTCTCAAAGTCTTTGCCTAAGACTTTGCCGCTTCAATGGGGCCACGGCATTGCTGCCGTGGAATCACCCGCTCTTCACCGATGCGACGGATTGGTATCTGTTGCTTCAATGGGGCCACGGCATTGCTGCCGTGGAATCAGCTCACATACAAGTGAGCGGTCAGCCTGAGCTTCTGCCGCACATCGCGAGCGCTTGCCTCCTCTCGCCAACACCACCCTGTCATTGTGGTCCTTCACCTCCTTCCGTAGCCCGTTGTTGTTCGTTAAAGCCTGGTATGGCTCGTTGTTGTCCACGAGCGCTTCCCGGCCTCCGAGCCACCATTCGACCGCTCGCGTGGGATGCGGCTGCGATGCCCCCTCACACCACACGCGCCCGTCGTTCCTCCACCTCCACCCGAAGGCCGAGTGCTTCGAACCGCTTAATCGGCCGGCTCTCCGTCGGACCCAGATCGATGATCAGGACTTGATCCTCGGTCTGGTGGATGATCTCCGTCAGCGCGGCCTTCATGCGGACCACATCGATGTCGGGAAGATCGCATTGAAAGACCGAAAGCTGCAAATGGACGCCATAGCCCTTCATGGTCTTGAACACGCGCCGGAGTCGCTTCGGATCGGCAATATCATACGTGACCAGATAGCACCGGCGCATGGCAGTCACCGCGTAATGATGGCCGGCAGCTCCGGGATCTCGCCCAAGAGGTAGCGTCCCAGCAGCCGCGCCTGTACTTCCAACACCCGCCGATAGCTGATCTGATAGCCGAACACCGGATGGGTCAACTCCTGTCCCATTCGCCGCTCGTAGGTCTCGATTAACCGGCGGCGTCCCTCCGGCGTCAAGGTCACGGCCCCCATCCGCTCGATCCAGTCCGTCGTCCGGATCTCCCCGTTGTTGATGGCGGTCAACACAGCCGAATCCGCAATCAACGGCCGGAACTCTTCCATCATGTCGAGCGCCAAGGCCGGACGGCCGTAGCGCGGCTGGTGGTAGAACCCCAGATAAGGATCGAGTCCCACGCTCAGCAGCGTGACGGTCCACTCGCGCGCCAGCATCGAGTAGAGCAACGACAACATGGCGTTGACGGGATCGCGCGGCGGCCGGCGATTGCGTCCCTCAAAATCGAACCGCGCCCCCGGTTCGGCCTCCTTCAACATGCCGGCAAACTCTGAAAAGTACCGCCGGGCCGCCGTACCTTCCGTACCGAGTAGCGACTCCACCGATTCCGCTGAGCCGGCCTGCCTGTGATCATATTTCAACTCCTGAATCACCGTCTCCGGCGCAGCCCGGTGATTGCGCCGGAGCAGCGTGCGGCAATTGGCAATCTTGGCCTGGACGAAGCGTCGCGCCAGTTGAAGACACCGTTCACGGTCCGCCGCGACCGCGTACTGCCGACGCCGCAGTTCCACATGTTTGTGCAGGAGGCCCGTCGTCATGCCGTAGAACCAGCCACCGCTCGAACAGTAAACCAGCGGAATTTCGCGTTTGCAGAGTTCCTGAATCGCTTGTGTACTGACTTGCACGGCTCCGTACAGGACCACTTGAGAGGTTTCCACCAGCCGCGCCTCGCCGATCACCTCGTCGTGATCTTTGATTCTGAGGCAATCCCCGTCCTTGGCCAACTTGGCGCCGGGGGTCTGCACATGCAGCGGCAGGGCATCATCGTTCGTGGGAACCAGTTTTCTGAGCGCCGGGGTTTCCCCTTCATGCGGCCCGCGCAGCCAGTCGATTTCGTCCGGCAAACAGAGCCCCACCAGCGAACAACGGGGACACTTGGGACTATCCACCAAGGGCGGCGGGGCTACGGATAAGGTCGTCATCGCCCGCATCTCCGCCAAGAGGTCCAGCGTTCGGGCAACGAAGGCCTCGTCAAACGGCACCTCGACCCGCTCGCGCGAACCGACGAAATAAAGCACACCCCGGTCGCAGCTATAGCCCTGTTCCCGCAGCAACAACCCCTGCACACAGAGCTGCACCCGCTCCGGCTCCCACGCGCCCTGCGCCGTATGCGGGCGCTTGCCCCGCTTGTAATCCACCGGCACGACTGCGCGGGCCCCTTCCTCTTGTCCCGAGGAGATCGCCTCACCTTCCACCAGGTCGATCTTCGCCGTCACCCCGAGCCGCTCCGAGGATAGCCAGACCGACCGCTGATGGATGGCCGTCTCAGCCGCCTCGTCCTCCGCCTGCTTCGCTTTTCGCGCCGGCGCCTGGTCCACGCGCCGATGATGGAACCGGCCCTCAACCGTCTCGGCGTTGTCGGCGAACTCCCCGTCCACCCATTCGAAGTAGGCCAGACGCGGACAATAGGTGAATTCGTTCACCATCCGGGCGGGGAGCAACGGAATGTCGCTCCCCGAGGATGGCCCTAGGGATTCGTTCTCCATACTCCCTCTATCGGCGGGAGCGATGGAAATATTCAGATGTCAAAGAACAAAGGCGACCGAATGAGCCCCACCCGGTACCGGTCAGCCCCGGCCCCACAGGCTCGGGCATGGCAACTCATGCCTCAACCTCATGCTCTACCTGCTCACGCGCCAGATGCCGAGGGTATCGCCCCCGACGATGTCTTACTTCACCCCAAGCTCACCCTTCGCACGGCTGAGGGGAACGGAGCGTTTCCGGCCTTCCGTCTTCTTCGCCTTGCGGAGTTGCAAAAGGTCTTCCATGTCCTCCAACCGTTCTTTTAAGGACACGAACTCTTCATACGGCAGCACGGCAAACTGTTTTTTCCCGTCTTTGATCAGAATCTCAGGATGTAAGGTCAAGATCGACTTCTTCTCAAGCCTTAACGATAGGCCTTATCTCGTGACAACACGCGAAAGATTATCACCCGGTGCCTGCAACCTCAAAAAGCACACGGTAGTCCCCCACCCGCAATCGGTATTCCGGCGTGAAGTGAGTGAGGCGTTTCACATCGCCGGCAAGGTCGATCTCCAGCGCCTCCACCTTCGCGACGACCCTTTCGCACTCACGCAAGGTCAGGGTTTTCAGATCCTTGATCGCCCTTGGCTTGAATTCAATGTTGTATTGCATTCATGCTCCAACCGTCCCGGACGAATAGGGAAGCGGAAACCGTACGTGTCATAGCTTGCGCCTCACACGCACAGGTTACGATCTTCACCTGAGCCCTTACGCGCTCCGCTCGCCCCCACGACCATCCACCGGCATAAATTGCCCGAGGCCGAAGTGGCAGCCGTAGCCGAGGGAGCAAGGTATATTCACACTGGTATTCCCATTGTGAAGTTGCGAAACCTGCCTTGGGTAATTCGCTCGCAGCGATAGATTTCCTTGATCCCCATCGCCTCGAGCTGGCGTCTATTAGGGCACTCTGCCCGTAGTTCATCTAATGCCAACAGAGAACGTACAACGTCTACACTGACCTCACCCTCCCAGATAGGCCAGGTCCAGAACACACCGATATCTTTGCGTCTGATAAAGCCGGTGGTTTCAAGTCGATTCCCAATCGGTGCTGTCGGCAATAGCGCTATACCTTCGATCGCGAGCCGGTTGGCACCCCAGACGCTACCTTGAACCTTACGCGCAGGGTCTCCACTAGGCTCACTCCAGCGCAGTGCACGACGTACATCGTCACGAGGATCCCAACGCATAGTGTGTTTCTCCATAGGATCATCATAACGCCAGGGTTCCATCAGCGCTTTGCACAAATGTTCTGATTGGCTGTCCTGAGCCAATTGCCGCATGGTTCCAAGAAAGTGCTGGTGCCCAGACCCACTCATAGTGCGCAATGCTGTATCCGCAACAATCTTGGGGTCGGTCATGTTCCTTATGGCTTCACTGCCAAATGCCGCCAGAAAATCAGCAAGGCGCCTTTCGCTGTTGGTGCCCGTCTTCTGCGCTTTTACGGCTTCCTTGCGAAAGTCCTCAATCTTTATCGTGAGGTTGTCAGCCAGCTCAAAAGCTTCATGCTTCGGCTCTCGTCTCAGTTCTTGCATCAGTTGGGCAAAAAGATCGATCTTCTCATCAAAATCCACGGTCAGCTCTGGCCGCCAACCACCCTCGTCTCGTTTCCAGGTCATGCGACAGCGATAGCATCGCCACGCCAGCGTTGCCGTTCTCAATGTTCCTATCGCGGCGAGAAAGGCGAGCGGATTGCTGCCATCCAGTCCTTTCAATAACCAACGGTTCTTCATACGCCACCTTGAGGGACGGTTTAATTTCATTGTTCAGCTTCACTGCGGCGATGGTCTGCCAGCCGCATGATCGCTTCAAGCCATGCGAGTCCCCACCAGCCGTATCGTCGCGTGAGCGCCCAAAATCGCTCAGCCACTCCAGAATCCAGAAATTCAAGACCCGTCGCGCTGGAATGGATCAACTGGCGACCTTGAAACTTCACGGCCACATCCATTGGGATGTCATCAATCACGACGGGCGCAAAAGGCCTGCAATAACCATGATGACTGCCAACCAAATGCAGCACCAACATCGGAAGATACTCATCATCTCGTGGCAACAGGTCAGCGGCTTGTTCGAGAAAACGCACAGAAAGCAATTCGTGTCGGCCGCCGTTAGGGTAGCCGGCACGCCGCCTGGCCTTTTCGCTGGCATGTCTTCCTTGAGGCATATCCGAGGACTTTGCGAGCAAATCACTCCCTACCCAAGGATTGCCGCCCCTGAGCCACGCCTGAAAACGCGGGTCGGCCTTGCCGAGATCGTGCGCCCGAGCCGCCAACTCCACTGCGTTTACCAACGGCTTTGATAAACCGCACCCTTCCGCAAAATGACGAGCAAACTCCGCTACTCCGTCGAGATGCGCCGCAAGCCCTACGCGACAAGTACCAGAAGCAGTGGCATCGTCCTCATCCGAAAAAGCATCGGTCTCGCCTGGGCGTGCGGAGAGCCTCTTGCTACCCCGTACCACCAACCCACCCATTGGGTGCAACATAAGACCATGTGCAAGCTTCTTATCACTAGCGAGGCTTAATGCGATCTCCCTGAGCCATTCTGGAGCAACCGCATCGCCTCCCATATTCGAAAATGCTGCTCTAAGATCATCAGCCAATAACTCCGGATCTGCCTCAAGACGATTCGCTGCCTCCGCAGCAAGGCGACGTAGTCGTTCCGTGGATGATGTTTCAGGGAAGATGGACATGACCTCCGGGTGTAACCGAAGCATTGCCTTTGCTCGCGCAATGCGATGCGCGCGATCGCCCCAATCCAACACGGGTTGTCCGTTCGGTCCCGCGGGTAGACCACCAAGAACATCCCAGCCACCCGCCTCTGCGGGAATGACCACGACATCACCGGGGCAAATTTCTTGTGGATCGGAGATGACCCGTGAGTCCTTCCGTCCGCGCCAACGAACGACACAAGAAGTGCTTAACGCCGTGTCAGACTCCGCGACGAAATCTCTGCTCGCTCCTTCCACATCGGTATCGTTGCTACCGGCAGCTCTGTCTCCCATGAGCCAGTTGCGTAAAGTGACGATCGTAACAGGCAGGCACTCCATCGCGGCGGGAGGGCAAAGAGCGAGTGTTTCGAGCCAGTCTTCCTCGCCACCAACACGAAGATCGGCCCGCCAGCACACCTGCACATCAGCCGAGGCTCGTTCCGGGCCGTGCAAGAAGACAGCGACGTCCGGTGTAGGTGTTGGCTCCGGGGCCGTCTGCGCCCAGCAGTCAACATGGGAAGGAAGTATCACCGGGGCATGCGCAGCGGGAGCGACAAGTTTCGCCAATTTCGCTCCGCTCGGCAGCCTCCCGGCTAATGCCATGATGCCCATGCTAAGCACCTTAGCTTTCCCCCCTTGCTCGTTCAGCCATTTCCATGTCTCGGTAAGTGCCGGTCCATACACCGGATCATCTTCACTCTTCTCGGTTTGATCGGCCCGGATAAGAATCGCAGCCTTGGCGCCACGAGGATGACCGGCCTCGTCCCTTCCATCGATTGTTCGCCCCATTCGGTTGAGTCGCCCAAAGCGCTGTCGCAGCGCATCAAGACTGGCACACTCGGTCACCAATACGTCGAAATCCAAATTGGCGCCAACTTCCAACGTCTGGGTGGTAACGACGAACAGAGGACCAGCAAGCTGTCGCTCTTTTGAATGTTCAGCGGAGAGAGCTTCCAGCCGTGCTGCTACCGTATCGTCCTTGTCAATCGCTCGCATCCGTCCAGTGAGCAACACCGCTGCCTGACCGTAATTCTTCGTGAGCAACCTGTGGATATGGCGTGCGGTGGCTACGCGGTTAGCGAATATCACCGCGGCAACCGCCCGTCCTGCAACCAGGTCCTCGGCTTTTATTGCTAACGCAGCAGCAAGCATTTCCTCAGCGTTCGCGCGGAGTTCGACAAGCTGCTTGCGCAGGCGTCTTTGTGCATTGCTGCCCTTGGCCTCTTTCAGTTGTTTGAGCGTATCTTTGACTCCCCAAGCAAGTTTCTTATCTTTTTCAGTTGGCTGTATAAGCTCAGTGGGCTTCTCCGCAAGTTGTCTGTCACCGAGCCGATGACCAGCGGTCTTCGGCTCCTCGGAGTTGTCCCTGAACACATCCGACAGCCCATCCGGCGGCGTGGCGCTCATGATGACGATATGAAATGGCGCCTTCGGTACGGCATCGCCCCAAAGGCGATACTTTTTTACTGCCTGCAAGGTCTCCAGAAAGGGTTGAGCACAATGGGCTTCGTCGAGCAACACCAACGCATCGTTACCGGCCATGCCTGCTTGTATGGGCCACGCACGGTGGGAGCGACCGTAGGCCCGGAACAGCAGGCGCGAGCCCAGTTGATCCACTGTGCTGGCAATCACTGCCGGTTGGATAGGTGAATGTGCCCATGCATCGGAACGATACATGCCGCCGCGTAACTGAAAACAAGCTAAGGGTTCTTCGCCACCCGAAAGTCGGCGCAGTTGGTTGGCTACGCTGTACAGAATGCCCTTGGTTGCTCCCCGCAACCTGTCGGCGATCTTGCGGGCGCGCTCATAGGCTTCATCAACGATCACACGGCGATCCACGACAAAAAAGATGCGCCGCGGAGCGGTCAACGATTGATCCGGTGCCAACATGTCCGCCTGTGCCGCCAAAGCGAAGACGGCGATGTCGATGCAGACCGTCTTGCCAGAGGCGGTTGGCAGTGCGATTGCGTCAGGCCAAGGCCTCGATGTATTCGACAATACCCTTTCAGCCAGGTCTCTCTGCCACTGAAACGGAACATGTCCATGTCCCCAAAGCGCTGTGAAGAAGTCGCTGAAGTCTGCGGCATTCAATTCAGGCATGATCTCTGTCTCCCTGCGAAAGGGGCCGGCAGAGACCATAGCCACGATACCGCCCGGCGCCCACCAACACAGGACCCTCAACGTCTTCTCCGAAATCGATCACAGCATGAGCATGGGACATACGCCCACCATCCTTCTTGCGGATCAAATAAGGGAACTCGTTACTTCTCGGAACACCCTCAAACATTGATACCGGATGCAATAAGACTTCCTGTGGACGAGGCAGACCAATACGTTTGCATGCGTCCTTGACGCTCTCCGCCGTATGCTCCCATTTATCTTTGCCATTGAAATGACGATCCAACACCACTGGCGTGACACTGGCCCATACGCGCGCCGGGCCTGTCCATGTCTCTTGCCTCAGGCTCCACGGTGGTGATTCTCGGGTATCCAGCTCCACACCACACTCGAACCATTGTCCATCGAAAAGACGGTGGCGCTTGGGGAGTTCGTATTCATCACGTAACCAATGTCCCAGAACACGTGCTGGTTCGTCCTGTGAAACCGCTCGCGGCAATGTCAGAGCTACACCCAGCAGCCGACCATCGGCGTGTTCCCTTCCGACAAATGGTAGAGGCACCAAAGCCAAGTGGGGTTTCTCGCTGCGTCCACCACCAGATGCATGACCGCACAGCCATTCCGGCAGAGGCTGTGAAGCGCCGGCCATCAATGCTCCACGCAACGCTTCGGTAAGCCTGAGAGTAGCCGGAAGCGACAATCGCGGACCAGAAAGACTCAACACCACCAGGCGAGGATCGAAGATGCTGCCGCGAATCGTTTTCCCAGGCTCTATAAATGGTTTGTTGTACCCCGTGTAATGCCACGAATTCGGTCGCAACCGATCGATGATGCCATGGAGATAGTTCTCCCGCCTTTTCTTGAGGTCGTTTCTCCGCTTACCATGGGCCGCTTGCTCCAGCGCCCATAAATCGTCAACTACCGCGATGTGTGCCTCACGCCCACACGTTCTGATTAAATAGTCGAGCCGCCCCGGCCCAAAGATGCGCAAGCGATGGCGGGTCACACCCTCGCGCTCGACAAGAGTGGGTGCTGGTGGGGAGTCGGTCAACCACATCTGCACCAGTGAAGCGGGATGACCGATGGAGACCACCTTCCCGCAAAGGCGGGCAAGCGGTTCGCGGTAAATTTCTGGAATGTCGTCGTTCCATATCAGATGAACGACTGGGTCATGAGGGATGGCGACTGGGAAAGAACGCTCCTGCCTGGGACGGAACTCTACAGCCACTGTCAGACCGGCCTCCTTCAAATCCTTGAGGGAAGGTTGCGGATCAGCAAGCACTGAAGCGAGTTTCTTCGATCCGGCCAGTTCCGAGTCGTTCGCTGGCACGTAACTAGTAACCACCTCTCGAAACTCAGCCTCCGAAGCTGCAATCCCCGGTGGGTTAAGTCGTTCCAACCAGCGAAGGATTTCTCCTTCGGCGGCGTCCTGGTCTGTTTCAAACCACGCCGCCGTAAGCGCCATAAATACCCGATCCGGATGGGGTGGCCATTCGGCGCGCTCTTTCTTTGGTCCATCTGCCGCCGCCATCACCCACCCATTCAAAAAGTGGA
Source organism: Nitrospiraceae bacterium (assembly GCA_050246315.1). Classification (GTDB taxonomy): domain Bacteria; phylum Nitrospirota; class Nitrospiria; order Nitrospirales; family Nitrospiraceae; genus Nitrospira_G. Next base: position 59,409 of record JBFWWG010000012.1, read on the forward strand.
TGCCGAGACCAAACATCATTCGTCTCCTTCTTCACCCTCTGCAGCAATTTCGTGACTCCGGCGTACCAACTGGAGCAGGTCGTCGGAGGGAGCAAGTTGGATGACATTCCTTTCCCACGGCAATCCCAACTGTACTGCCTCGTCCACAGCCTCATTGAAGAGCACTACTGCATTATCGGCTGTAAGATCGAACGGTGTCTCCCGGCCGGGTCCGCTCAGAAGATTCCACTCAAATGGTCCATCAGGAACAAGTTGGCAACGGGATCGTAGATCCGAACCTTCCTCGCGCGCCAGCGTGGCTGCACAGATGCCAAGAGCGGCCAGCACCGTGCGTGCCGCCTTGTCTACCATGGTCTGTTCTTCAGCATTCTTGCCTTGGAGAGGAAATCGCAGTCGTCGCAGTGCTGTCAGTGATAGCACAGTGGTCTGGCTAGCTTTGTCGATTGTGAAACCACCTCTGATGCGTGGTTCTCCATTTTTCTCCCGAATAATGTTGTTTCTGTTGTCTTTAGCATAGGCAAAATCTGGCGTTACACCGCCAAGATTGGCTTCAGATGGCTTGCCCTCCTTGCCAATCTTCAGTCTCTTCCCATCCCTTTCACGAGCATCGGACTCGTTCAGAGTCCAATGGGGAAGAGAGTCAGATTTTTTCTGGCGCTGAAGGAGCGGCCCCGCACTTCTCAGAATATTCAGGTGATCGACCTTGCCACCGGTCGTGATCCCCGGCTGAGCATTGATGCCTACAATCTCCGATACGAGTGCCCGTTGGAACTTCGCGCCTAGACCACCGCGCGGTCCTGCAGAGTCCCATAGCCCAAACAGTAACGCTGTTGGGCAGAGACCAAAGAGCCCGGTTGCATTTCGAAGATCAGCCACATCCAAAACTCTGCCTTTACTCGACCTGCGAAACAGCACCGCCTGGCCAGCTTCCTCATGGAGGCTGTCGCGAAACAGGGCGTCTGCAACACGGTGAGGAGCGTCAAGACTCGTTACCTTGATAGTCTTCGGCACTCCCCTCACTTCGAACTCGAACTTCACCTGCACTATCGGAAGTGAATGGGGTCCGAAACGTTTCGCTTCCCATGCATCCAGCAGCGCCGACTCCATTCGGTTGGCCTGGGATTGCACCGAATCCAACAGTACGCAGTCCACAACCTTGCTGTCCTTCATCACTCGTTTCTCGGTCGCATACTTTCCACCTTCGTAAGTCGGCGGGAATACCTTGTCCCCAGGCCCACCGGCGGGCTGATACTCGGTTACGCATCGCAACGCTGCGGCTGAACCACCCACTGCTTGTTTCACTTTCTCCAATGTCAGCGTCTCACTCATGGACAGCTCCTCCTTTGTTTACACTCTTCTTCTCAATCCAGAATTTTCCTGAACTACACCCATCCCAGCACCGCCATCGCGGTTTTGCCAAGACCTGTCGGCACATCCACCAACGATGGTAAGATTCGCTCGCAGGCGAAGCGGACCTGGAATGGATACGGGACATATCCCGTCGCCTGCTTGAACCATTCAGAGAATTGTCGCTCCTGACTCATCTGGCTTTCCCCCTGTCACTCTTTACTCTCTCCTGTTCCGACTCCCACTCCCCATCCAGCGGCGTATACGGTATCCGTTGTAAAGGACCTCTCACGAACTGAGCACGATCGGGACATTCCGTAGACTGAATTCCACATGGAGGATATTTCAATGGGTGTCTCTCAAATTCTGCAAAGGACCAAATTCTGATTCCTCGACCACTCCGACGCATACTCGGGTTCAAAGCCGGGGGCAAGGTGCCGTTGATCGAGGAGGCGAGTTAACGTCCCGAGCAGGCATACGCCATTTTCCTGAATGATTCAATACGCAGAGGATGGACAAACGGTCCTATTGGACCCGCCTCCAATCAGCACCGGTGGCTCGTTCGGCGAGTGGCCTGGTCTTCGCCTGCTCCTCCTGAGATGCCGACCTGCCGGCCGGCGGCGTTGACGGAAGGCCTGGATGAGACCGGCTTTGTCTTTCCCTGCCGGTGCTGTACAATCCGCGCATGGCTTTCGATCCGGACAATCCGCCCATCTGGCTGCGCAAGCTCCACGTGACCGCGGTGCAGATCAACCCGACGGACTATCCGACATCGCCCATCGATGGCCTCCTGGCCGTCTGTCGTCTTTCCGATGCCCAGTACCATTGGATAAGGGCGATGCGCCGCGCCACCACCGAAGCCGATGGCGCCGCATCGCCCTCTTCTCACAGCTAGTTCGAACCATGGCCCAACCCGATGCCGTTCATGACGACTACCGCGTCGTGGTCGAGATGGCGCATCGTGCACTGTCCTCCACGCAATCTCCCTACTGCGTCATCGGGGCCTTGGGCCTCGGCATGTGGGGGACTCCGCGCGCAACCTGCGACGTCGATCTCCTCATTCTCGCTCAACGCACCGATCCTGAGCCGTTCCTTGGACTGCTGCTCAGCGCGGGGTTTTCGATCAACGAATCGTGGCACCACGCGAATCCGATGGCTCAGGAGGTCGTCCCGCGGCTCTCGCATCCCAGGGTCCCGCATTTTCCCGTGGACCTGGTGTTTTCGCGAGGGCCATTGGAGCGTGCCGTGCTCGATCGGCGCCAGCCCGTCGATCTTCATGGCTTGACGATTTTGGATGAGTTCACCTGAGGACCTCATCCTGATGAAACTACGCGCCGGTCGGCCACGAGATTTTGACGACGTGATCGGTATCGTCAAAAACCCTCGGCTCCAGCTCGACCTCGACTACCTCTGGAGCTGGGCGGACCGCTTGGGCTTGCAGGGCGAACTGCATTATGTCCTGCAAGCGGCCGGCGCCAAGGCCTAGCGCACCGGTTCCGACACGTTCCTCCCCGAACAACGTTTGCAGCGCGATGGCGTCCGCACAAGCCGCGTTCGTCCCTCGTCACTTATTCCTCCAACTGTTTCCATCCAACGGCGCAAACGGCACATTGGGGTTGAATTGATTCGCCGGATTCAGCGGGTTATCCGGACGAAACTGGTTGACGGGATTGAACGGATTGTTGGGATTGTATTGATTGATCGGGTTTGCGGGATTCCCCGGATCGTAGCGATTGACGGGATTGAAGGGGTTGCTGGGCGCGTACGCGTTCGCGGGATTGAGCGGATTGTCAGGCCGATACTGATTGGCGGGATTGAAGATATTGTAGTCTCGCTCGTACTTCTCGTCGAAGCCTTGGTCGGCTGCCCCTCCCGTGGTCCAAGTCGGCACCATAAGCACCATGATAGTTGCCGCTAACGCAAGCGCACGCATGGACGCCTCCTTTCCCCCTCACCGTCGCCCCTCCCCTTGAGGAGAGGGCGGAACCCAGGATCGTGAGGAGGATACGAAATACGTGTGACATCCGAGGTCACAGGCCATGGAAAAAGACGGAAGCTCAGGCGACCTTGTGTTTCAGGACGTTGCGCGGCGACTGGCGCACGGAGGTGTTCACTGTCGTGACATCCGAGGTCACAAGGCCATCCGACGATACGACGACGCGAGAGGAAAAAGCCATCCTCGATCTTCTGATCGATGCCGATGAGGCTGCGCTGGTCGGCCCGGTCCTCGTCGAATTCCTCCAGGGTTGCCGGACTGCTGCGGAACGAGAAACGCTCGCCGAGGCCCTTCTTGCCTTGCCCTATTTTGAGGTGACCCAATCCACCTGGCTTCGGATCGGCGACCTTTCCACAACCCTTCTTCGTCGAAGAGCGACGATCCCTCTATCAGACCTCACGATCGCATGCTTGGCGATCGAATGGGACTGTCGGGTCTATAGTCTCGACGCTCACTTCAAGCGGATTCCCGGGGTACAGCTTTACACACCCGTATCGGCCTAGCAGGATGTTGAAAAAGTCCGCCAGCTTTGTTGGGGCACCCAATGCTGAATTTTCATGCTGCAGTGGGTCTGACGCGAAGAGGCCAACCCTGTAGGATTTTCTCAAGCGGCGTCAATGGGGAAAGGCTACGCCTGGTGAGCCGCTGGTACACACGAAGTGTGGTATGTACCTCTTCGCCTCTTCACGTGCTGCGGCCGTGCCCGTGGAGAGGCGCGCTTCGGCGCGCCGGGGTTGGGCGGGTGAGAAAGCCGGCCTTTTTGACCATCCTGTACGTGGTTCTGAAATCATCCGTGATCCCTCGCTGTGCCGGCTCTCACGGGTACTCGAAGGGTTTTTCAACAGCCTGCTAGAAGTCATTTCAACACCCTGCGTTCACCCGGTTCGATACACTCACCGCAGGCTTCGACCGGCTCAGAGCGAACGGATCTGTTCATGAACACAGGATATTCCTCCGCTCGTGCTGAGCTTGTCGAAGCACGGTCATGAGGTCTTGAAATGATTTCTGGCTCTTCCGGAAATCGGATGGGTTGCTGGTAAAACCCACACCCTCGGCGCGGGTGAGACTGGAAGGGCGGCGCGGCCTCAGAGGCGCGGCGACCACCAGGACGACATGAGAAGAGGACGGCGACACCATCGCATCAGGGCAAGGCCCGCGCATCGGGGCAAGGCCCGGAGACGCCCGGCCTTCGGCAGCCGAGGCGATAAGGGCTATCCTCGCTCCCCACATGAAAGCCGGAAGAACCATGATTTCTAAACTCTTCTCATACTATTGTCCTGTGGCACATACCCATGAAGAATGGATCGACTCTCCTCCACCACGGCTGCGCGCAACGACTCCGGCTTGACCACCCGAACGCCGCTGCCGAAGCTCAAGATCCATCCCAATAGTTCCCTGGTATCGGCCACGGTGAGCGCCATGCGGAGCCTGCCGTCCCGGATCGGGGTGAGCTGTTGGCTCGGATGCCAGATGCGATCCCGCACCCAGGCCGCGGTCGCCTTGTCGAACAACAACTCGACCTCGATGCGCTTTCCGCGCATGACGATGAGGGCATCCTCGATCGATGCCTCCACATCATCATCGATCGGCATCTGATAGGGATGGTCCGTGAGCGTGCAGGAGCGAATGCGCTCGACGGCGAACATCCGCAGGTCTTTCCGCCAGTGACAGTAGCCGAGGAGATACAGCCCGCCGTCGATATACCGCAGGCGGTAGGGATCGACCTCGCGCCTGGTCGTCGCCTGACGGGAGGCCGAGTAGTAGCGCATCTGGACGGTGCGTCCGCGCGTGATCGCCCTGGTCAGCAAGTCGATGGTGACGCGATGGTCCCGGTATCGTTTGTGCGGACCCAGCCCGACGGAGAACGAGTGCTCCAGTTGGCGCACGAACTCCATGGCCGGCGGGGGGATGCTGGCCACAGCCTTCTGCATCGCGGAATCGAGCGCGGCCTTCAGCTCGGTGCCTTCCAACGGAGCCAGCAGGTGCCGGCTGAAGGCGACGGCCATGACCTCGGTCGGCGAGAGCCCCAGCGTCGGGATATTGCGAAACCCCTCCATGAGTCGCCATCGCACCTGTCCATCCACCCGTTCGGTGACGAGGGGAAAGTTGACGGCCTCCAGCGCCGCCAGGTCGCGCCGGATCGTGCGGGCATGTTTGGGCAGGTCGTCCGGCAGCTCCGCCAGGAGCGCGTCCAAGGTCAGGCCTCGCTTCGCCGCTTCCAGACGCCGAAGGATATGCCATTGGCGGGTGACTTGGTCGTTTCTCGGCATGGCCCCTCCTGAACGACGGATACGCGCAGTACGACGGACCCACAGACATAGACGGACGGCGGGCCATACAGTAGTCGAAACGGATCAGGTCGGCAAGGCGACGGTAGGAATGCTAGGCCACATTATTCATGACGGTTCGTGACGCATCGTCATGAATACTGCGCACTCGCGCTTCAGGCCTATGGCTGGCATGACCGGCCGACTCATGATGTGGATGGCGAAGTTGCAGGACCGTTCCAACCGCTGGTCACGTTCCTGACTGCGCACGGCGTGCCCGCCGATCTGAGCGAAGATATTTCGGGCTGGTCGCTCGTGGCGATGCCTCCCGGCTATCGAGACCGCGCGACCGACCTTGTCTCGCGCCCGAATCTTCGCATTCAATTGCTCGCACCCGTCGATTTCGTGATCGCGAAATGGCGGCGCGGTACCGATCTCGACCTGGAAGATGCCACCTTCGTCGTGAAACGCTTTGGTCTCTCAACTGAATCCATTCAAGCCTCGGCCTCGGCTGCCATCGGCGCGTCCCGCCAAGATACGGCGTTGTTTCTGTTCCGAAACACTGTTGACCTGTTCTGCCGAAGCCTGACTGACCATCAGACCTGATCACAGACAGTGGAATTGTTTCCGCCCCACCCAGCCGAGTTGAACTTTCGGAGCAGCGGCGTCATCGCTCCCGTAAACTCTCCGTCACGGATTTGAGGAGCGGGCTCAAGAGGTATTCCATCACCCGGCGCCGGCCGGTCTTCACTTCGACCGTCACGGCCATGCCGGGCGAAAGATGCACCTGCTTGCCCTCCACCGGGATAGTGCTGCGATCCATGCTCACCCTGGTGGCATAGACCAGTCCACCCTTTTCCTTATCGAGCGGCACCGCATCGTCCGAGACGCTCAGCACCGTTCCGGGAATCGTCCCATAGATGGTGAAGGGGAACGTCTCGATCTTGATCTCGACCTCTTGGCCTTCTTTGACGAATCCCACGTCCTTATTCTCGACCCGCGCCTCGACCTCCACCGGATGGGCCTGGGGCACGACCGTCAACAACGGTTGAGCGGGCGTGACGACCCCGCCGACCGTGTGGACGGCGAGTTGCTGCACCACGCCGTCGATCGGCGAGACCAGTGTCTGGAGCTCGGCTTTCTGACCGGCCTTCACGACTTGCTGCGCCAGGGAGGCCGCCTTCGTTTCGGCCGCAGACAGTTCGGCCTGCTTGCTCTGCTGAAACTCCGAGACTAGAGCGCGGGCATTCTTCTCCGCCTCGGCCAGAGCCGCCAGGTCCTGAACCAGCTTCTGCCGGTTCTGCGCCAGTTCCTGTGCCTTATCGATCCGTTGCTGCTCGAATTGCAGGTAGTCCATCTTCGATACATACTGATGGTCGAGCAGCCGTTTGTAGGCCGCGGCCCGCTCGGCTTCAATGGGGACTGTCGCTTCCAGCCTTCGAATATTTTCTTTCGTTCCCTCCACCACGGCCCGCCGTTGTTCGACCAGCGATTGCGCCGCATCCAGGCGGGCTTGATATTCGGTAAGCTGATCGCGCAACAGTTGTTGCTGCAACTCGACCATGGCCGGCTCGGCATCTTCCGGCGCTTCCAGGATCGGGGTGCCGGCGATCAACGCTCGCAGTCGAGCCGCTTCCGTCCTCGCCGCGCGATATTCGTTGATCGCCTGCGCCCGGTCGGCTCGATTCTGAGTGGGGTCCAGTTCAATGAGCACGTCACCTCTCCGGACGATCTGTCCGTCCTGTACATGGATCGAGGAGACGACTCCGGTCTCGAAGGGCTGGATGACTTTCGAGTAGCCGCTTGGAATCACCTTTCCCGGCGCCACCGCGACGATGTCCAGCCAACCGAACCAGGCCCAGGCGACGGCTGCGATGAAAATCCCGATAATGGTCCAGACGATCGCGCGCCCGATTGGAGACGGCGGTCTCTGTTCGATCTCCAGCACCGCCGGCAAGAATTCGACGGCACGACTGAGCGTGGGGGTTGATGCGCGATTTGACGGCACCGTGCCCTTCGCCATTTCAGCCTCAACTCGCCAGGCCGAGACCCAGACTCCAAGATGACTCGCTATCGCATTCCATGACATAAAGTTTAATAGAAGTATGATGTTATAACCTATTGATCTAATCGATCTCACGCAGCTTCCTGATCTCCCTGCTGATAGCGCGAGAGCCGTGCGTAGGCTCCGTTGCTCCTGAGGAGTTCCTCGTGCGTCCCTTGCTCGGCGATCTCGCCCTTCTCGATCACGAAAATGCGTTGGGCCGATCGCACCGTGCTCAGCCGGTGCGCGACGATGATGACGGTCCGACCTTGGCAAATCCGCGCCATGTTTCGCTGGATGACGGCCTCGGATTCGTAATCGAGCGCGCTGGTCGCTTCATCGAAAATCAGGATGCGCGGATTGGCAATCAGCGCACGCGCAATGGCGATTCGTTGGCGCTGCCCGCCGGAGAGGGAGCAGCCCTGCTCGCCGACGATCGTGTCGTAGCCTTCCGGCAATTCCAGAATGAACTCATGAGCCCCGGCCAGCATCGCTGCCTGAATGACCCGCTCCATCGAGAGTCCGGGGTCCGCTTGGGCGATGTTGTCGCGTACCGACCGGTTGAACAGAAAGTTTTCTTGCAGCACCACCCCGACCTGCCGTCGCAGCCAGGCCGGATCGACCTGCGCCAGATCCACCCCGTCCACGAGGACGCGGCCCCGTTCCGGCACATAGAGACGTTGAATCAGTTTCGCAATCGTACTCTTGCCCGAACCGGATCGTCCGACGATCCCGACCACCTGACCCGGCTGCATCGCGAAGGACAGCTTGCGGAGGACTTCGCTGCCGTCGGATCGATACCGGAATGTGACCTCGTTGAAGACCACGTGGCCTTTTACGGAAGGCAACGTCGTCCTGTTTGGATTGTACGAGGGCTCGGGCCTGCTGTTGAGCAGATCGCCCAAGCGCTGCATCGACACACCGACCTGTTGAAACTCCTGCCAGAGGTTCACGATCCGGAGTAACGGCCCCGTCACCTGCCCGGACAACATGTTGAACGCGATCAACTGACCGATGCTCAAGGTCCCGTCGATCACCAGGTAGGCGCCGGCCCAGAGAATCGCGATGACCGTCAGCTTTTGGATCAGACCCGCCACCTGGCCGGCCACCGTCATCAGGCTCGTGGTCCGGAAGCTCGCGTGCACATAGTCCGCCAGTTGCCCATCCCATCGACGCTGGAGGGGCGGCTCCAATGCCAGCGCCTTGACCGTTTGAATGCCGGTCACAGCCTCGACCAGAAAGGCCTGGTTCTCGGCGCCACGCGTAAACTTTTCGTTCAGCCGCGCTCGGATGACCGGCGTGATGACCAGCGAGAGCGCCGCGTACAACGGCAACGACCCCAGCACGATCAGCGTGAGCCAGGGGCTGTAGAACCACATCACGCCTAGAAAGACCGCCGTGAAGAGGAGATCCAAGACGACCGTGACGGCGTGGCCGGTCAGGAACTGTCGGATCTGTTCCAGTTCGCGCACGCGCGCCACCGTATCGCCCACTCGCCGGGCTTCGAAGTACGCGAGCGGCAGCGAGAGGACATGTCGAAACAATTGCGCGCCGAGCGCCACGTCGATCCGATTGGTGGTATGAGAGAACAAGTAGGTGCGTAGCCCTCCCAGGAGGGCATCGAAGAGCGCCAGGCCCGCCATGCCGATCGCCAACACATGGAGCGTGGTGAAGCCCTTGTGAACGAGGACCTTGTCGATGACGACTTGGGTAAATAGGGGCGTCAGCAGCGCGAAGAGTTGCAGAAACAGCGACGCGAGCAGGACTTCTCCCAGGAGCCGACGATGCCTCACCAGTGCGGGAACGAACCAGGTGAAGTCGAACGTCAGATCTTGTGGCCGTCTGTGCGCTCGCTTCGTGAACAGCAGCAATGTGCCGGACCAGGCGGCTTCAAACGTTCGGCGGGTGAGGAGGAGAGGTCGCTCGCCCTGGGGATCTTGGATCAGGACCTTGTCGGCTTCGGCCTTGGCCAGCACGACGAACCGGCCGTCCTTCCGACGGGCCATGGCCGGCAGCGGCAGGGTCGGCAATTCGGACCAACCCACTGTCACCTGTCCGGCCTTCAACCCCAGATGCTTCGCCGCCCGGATCAGATCGCCTTCGTTGAGCGTTCTGCCGCTTTCCGCAAACTGGTGCCGAATCTGCCCGCCGTCCGCCGGCAAGTCAAAAAACCGCGCGAGGATCAGGAGACAGAGCAGGCCACTGTCTGGTTCGTGAACTGGTTCTGAACTGGATTGTTGGGATGAGTCGTCGGGCGGGCTCATCGTCTTGGCATCGGCGGGACGGCCATCTCGTTGCCTCCTGCACACCTGGAGCAAACGGGCCTATCCTACTCACGCGCCGATGAATCGACGATTCTCCAGATGAATGGGATTCCCCCCTAATGGCACGGGGCCATACGGGACTCCACTCGGGAGGAATGAATGGACAAGGCCTGATTGGGAAGACCGGGAGAGACCGCGAGCAGGAACTCCCTGGCGGATCAAGACCGCGACCTGATAGGACACAAGACTCGTGCGGGCTAGGACCAACTGGCAGCCAGGATGGCCTGCACGTCCTCCGGTCGCTGAGCAACGGCCGCTTCCCACGACAGGCCTGTTTGGCTCGTGAAGCCTGCCATCGCTTGGATGAGTTGATCGACCTGGTTGTTCAACAACTGCTGGCCGTTACCTGCAACGATGAGCTCCGTCTGATTGGACGTGCCGTCGTACCAATTGTGGATCGTGATCTGATCCGACGTGCCGTAAAGCGCAATCCGCAGGTCATCGGCTTGCCGGCTCAGCACCAGATCCAACGGATCGATGGTCGCACCGAATCGTACCGTATCCTGGCCGGAGCCTCCGTCTTCGATCAACCGATCCTGACCATCCCCACGTGCGAAGAGATAGTCGTCGTGGCCTGAGCCTCCGATCAAGAGATCGTTCCCGGTTCCACCAGCAAGCTGATCCGCCCCGCTGCCGGCCAGGAGCAGGTCATCGTCCGCGCCTCCGCTGAGTTGGTCATCGCCCGATCCACCGTCGAGCATATCGGTGCCGTCGCCTCCATCCAGTAGATCGTGGCCGCTCCCGGCAGTGAGGGCGTCGTTCCCCAACCCGCCGAGAAGCTGATCGTGGCCGCTGCCGCCGAGCAGAAGATCGTGGCCCTCGCCGCCCTCCAACCGATCCTGGCCCGATCCCCCGTCAAGCCAGTTCATTCCGGCGTTGCCGATGATGAGATTGTTGAGCGAGTTCCCATGCCCATTGATATTGCCGGTGCCGGTGAGCGTGAGGTTCTCGAGGTTGCTCCCCAGCGTCCAAGTGACGTTGGTCTGAATCGTATCGATGCCGCCTCCGGCGCTTTCAATCACCGTATCGCCCATCCCCACTACATAGGTGTCATTACCGGTTCCGCCGGTCAAGCGGTTCCGCCCGCTGTTGCCGACCAGGAGATTGTCCAGCTCGTTGCCCGTCCCAGTGAGATCCGCCGTGCCGGCGAGGGTGAGGTTCTCCACATTGGCGCCAAGGCTGTAACTCACGAGACTCTGCACCGTATCGAGACCTTCTCCGGCCATTTCGGTGACGACATCCCCGGGATCGTCTACGCTGTAGGTGTCGTGGCCCACCCCACCGGCCATCCGATCCGCTCCAACACCGCCGTCGAGGAGATCGTCGCCTCCACCCGATTGCATGTTGTCATTGCCGGCCAATCCCATCAGGCGATCCGTCGTGTCGGTGCCGGTGAGCGCATCGTCGTTGGCAGTCCCGACGAAGTCGAACCCGCGCGCGAGCAGGTCTTGATAGGTCAGGACCGTCCCATCGGCAAAGCGGAACGTCTCGATCGCACGCGGGCCGAACACGTCGGCGGGATCGAAGGAGGTGAGGTGAATAGCATCCCCACCTGCTCCGACCCGAATCACCAGTGACCCTAATCCGAGGCTCAGATCGGCCGGCGTGATGCCGGCTCCAAATTGGAGGCTGTTCCCCTCGCCGGGCAGCGCCTGATCGGTAATGGTATCGACGCCATCTCCCAGATTGAACAGATACGTGTCGTCGCCGGGTCCGCCGGTCAGCGTATCGTTCCCGGTTCCGCCGGCAATCCTGTCATTCCCCGCGCCGGCGTCCACGACGTCGTTCCCGTCCAACGCCTCGATCTCATCGTCGGCGAGGCCGCCCTCCAGCAGATCGTCGCTATCGGTCGCCCGCGGTCCCAGCAGGTCCGCCACCCGCACCGTCGTCCCGTCGGCAAATGCGAGGGTCTCGACCACCAGCGAGCCGTTCAAATCGTTCGGATCGAAGTTTACCAGCCGCAGCGCATCGCCGTTGGTCCCAATCTGAATCGTCAGGAGACCGCTGGATTGAACGAGGGTCAGATCAGCCCGTGAAATTCCGGCGCCGAATTGGATCACGTTGCCGTCGCCCGGAACGGCACGATCGTCGATCGTATCGATGCCATCGCCGGCGTTGAACAGATAGGTGTCGTGGCCTGCGCCGCCAAGCATCCGATCATTTCCCTGCTTTCCTGCCAACACGTTGGCGGCTTGATTGCCCACCAAGACATTGTTGAGTGCATTTCCGGTCCCTGTGCTAGGCCCCTCCCCGATGAGTGTGAGGTTTTCCAGATGATCACCCAGCACATAACTCACGGCACTGGCCACGGTATCGATACCCTCACCCGCCGCTTCAACGATGGTATCGGGCAGGCCCGTATCGGAGGCCAGGCCCATCACGGCATAGGTGTCGTTGCCAGTTCCTCCGATGAGCAGATCATTTACCCCGTCATCCGACATGCTTTCGGCGAGCGCCTCGTTGATCGAAAGGGAGGGGCGCAGGCTCCCGCCCGCCAACGTATCGTCCCCCGCTCCACCGGACAACACGTCGGCATTCCGGCTGCCGATCAGGAGGTTATCGAGGGCATTGCCCGTACCAGTCATCGCCGGCCCATCGCCCGGCGGCAGGCCCCAGGTCGTCAGTTGAAGATTCTCGACATGATCGGGCAGCTCATAGGAAACGGAACTCCGGACCGTATCGATCCCGCCATCCGTCTGCTCCGCAATGATTTCGCCGGAATTGTAGATCACATAGGTGTCGTCCCCGGCGCCGCCAACCAAGACATCATCAGCCAGGATAGAGGACGGGTTGCTGACCGGGAGAATCGCTTCCTGCCCGGACATGAATCGGACGGTACCTCCGATCGGCGCCAAGATGTCGTCGCCTGCTCCACCGATCAGCATGTCGCTCTGCGACTCGTCGAACGCCACGGACGACGCCCGGACATATCCTCCAACGAGGACATCGTTGCCGGCGCCGCCGTCGATCGTGCTGGCTCCGCCGTTCTCCACGAGAACATTGTCGAGTTCGTTCCCGATGAGCTGGAAGTTCGACGAGGCCGCCCGTAGCGCCTCCACATGAGTGGGCAAGGTGTAGACGGACGGCACATCCCCGGTCACCGTATCGAATCCCTCTCCGGGCTGCTCCACGACTGTGTCGTCGCCGACCGAATCGATCCGATAGACATCGTCGCCGGTACCGCCGATCAACGTGTCGGCGCCAACAGCACTGACAAACCGATCCGGAACTGCCGTGCCGATTAGAGTCTCGTCCCCACTCGTACCGACAATAGACGCCGGCGCTTCACGGCGTTGCGTCAGATGTCTCCAATCGGTTGTGTCGAACGGTGAGAAGGCCGCTTTCCAGAGTCCAACCACCGTGGTCTTCTCCCATGTCGTGCCATCCTGAAATCGGACGATCGGGGGCGCTGCCTGATCGAAATATCCGACGACCCGCAACTTGTCCCCCGTCGAGCCGATCGCCAAAACCAGATTGTTGGGAATCGCCAAGATCTCATTGGAGTTGGACAGTACCCGAATATCGCCGGGAGCGATGCCGTCGCCCAGTTGAATCGTTTCACTGCCGGTGAAATCGCTGATCTGATCCAGGCCCGATCCGATGCCGAAACGATAGGTGTCGTTTCCAGAGCCACCATCCAGGAGATCGTTCCCGCCGCCGCCGTCCATCAGATTCGCGCCGCTATTACCGATGAGGATGTTGTCGAGTCCATTCCCGAGACCCGCAATATCCGCGATTCCGGTCAGGACCAGACGCTCCAGATGATCGGATAATTGAAAAGAGGCGCTGCTCTCGACTGTATCGTAACCCTCGGCGATCCGTTCAATCACCACGTCGCCTGAATGATCCACGACGTACAGATCATCGCCGGCGCCGCCGATCAGGGTGTCCATGCCGGCCCCGCCGTCGAGACGATTGACGCCACGATTGCCCACCAGCGTATTATCGAGGCCATTGCCGAAACCGTCCACCGTCGGAGACTCCACACCCTGGATCTCGAGCAGGCTGAGATCGGAATCTCTGAGCACCAGATTCTCCAGGTTGGCTCCCAAGCGATAGGTCCTCGCGCTTTCGACCGTATCGATTCCCTGCCCTGCCTCTTCGACAATCTGCTCGAACCCTTTTACGATGTACGTGTCGTTCCCCGCTCTTCCGGCCAGGATATTGACCGATCCGTTTCCGCTCAACACATTATCCAGCTCATTGCCGGTGCCGTTGATCGATCCCGTTCCACACAGCACGAGGTTTTCGATGTGGGCGCCTAATGTCGCCGTCGCCGTCGTTTGGACTGTGTCCGTGCCAGCGCCCGGTAACTCAACAACCGTATCCCCCTCCCCAATTAGATAGGTGTCGTTGCCTTGACCGCCTGCCAGAACGTTGGCCGCAGCGTTTCCAATCAAGACGTTGTCGAGATCATTGCCGGTCCCATCGACAGCGCCCGTCCCGGTCAAGGTCAACCGCTCAAGATTGGGGGCCAGCGCATGGCTCACGGCGCTGAACACCGAATCGATGCCCTCGCCGGGCAGTTCCACGATCGTGTCCCCCGGAGCGTCAACGAGATACTGGTCGTCGCCGGTCCCGCCGATGAGCCGATCGTCGCCGGTTCCACCATCCAGCACATCGTCGCCGTCGAGCCCGCGGAGTTCGTCATTGCCGCTGAGCCCGGTCAATATATCCACTCCGGTCCCTCCGACGACCACATCATCGGCAACAGTCCCGGCCAGTCTGGTTTGCGTCGCGGCTTCCAAATCGGCGGTATCCCAAACGGTGCCGTCGGCAAAGTGGACCTGTTCGATCTGGAAGGTCGAGGCGAGGAAAAACTCAGATAGCGTCAGGCGATCGGTTGTCCCATTGATGCTCAGGACAAGATCTCGCCCCTGGCGCCTCACGGCGACGTCACTGGGCAGCACATCCGTCCCGAAATGAATCGCATCCGCCATGCCGGCTCGATCGAGCACCCGATCCCACCCATCGCCCCGATTGAAGACATAGACATCGTCGCCGTCTTTACCTTGCAACACGTCATTCTCAGCTCCTCCCACCATCCGATCGGCGCCGTTCGTGCCGGCAAGCGTATCGGCGCCGGGGGTGCCCGCCACCTCAAACCCTCGCGCGATAAGCTGGTTGTATGAGAGCACCGTGCCGTCGCTGAATCGAAAAGTCTCAACCGCATGCAGGCCGAACACATCGTCAGGATTGAAGCCGGAGAGTCGAAGCTCATCGCCGCCCGTCCCGACGCGAATCGTCAAGATCGAGTCGTTTCGGAGAAACCCCAAGCGGAGCATGCCAGGTGTGATGCCGGGACCGAACACCATTTCATTTCCTTCACCGGCGGTCGTAGAATCGGTGATCGTGTCGATACCGTCCCCAAGGTTGAAGACGTACTGATCGTGGCCGGCCATTCCAACCAGTTGATCATCTCCCGCGCCACCCTGAAGCCGATCGGGCAAGGCCGTGCCGAATAGGTTGTCGCTGCCGGACGTGCCGACCAGCGTGAACCCACGCGCTACCAACTCGGCGTAGGTCAGGGTCGTACCGTCGGCAAATTGGAACGTCTCGATATCGTGAGCGCCCGTGGGATTCGTGCGGCGCGCATTGGCCAACACGATGTCCTCCCCCGGCACGCCGGTTTGCACTGTCAAATTGCTCCCGTCCACGCCAAGCCTGACGGACTGCGACGAAATCCCCGGACCGAACCGCAAGACGTTGCCGGCGCCGGCCACCGCCGTATCGGCAATCACATCCCGCCCGTCTCCCTGCATGTGGAGATAGGTATCGTGGCCAGGCCCGCCATCGAGAAAATCCTCTCCCCGCCCGCCGATGAGCAGATCATCTCCGTCTTCACCACGCAGGCTGTCATTCCCCTCGCCACCCTCAAGCCGATCGTGGCCCAGGCCGCCGTAGAGGGTGTCATTCCCGGATTCCGCTCGTAGGATGTCGTCGCCGGCCAGTCCGCTGAGCTGATCATGACCGTCGCCGGCCTGCATCTCATCCGCCAGATCGCTCCCAATCATCTCCTCGTTCCCAGGCCCGCCGAGGGTCAGAACACCTTTGGTTTGCAGTTGGGCAAGTAGGGCGGTCCAGGCGATGGTCGTCCCATCGGCAAAGACCGCTTGGTCAAAGGCGTTCCCGTTATGCCGAATTCGATCATCCGGCGTCCCCACTATCAGAAAGGATCCCTGTCGATCTTGTCCCAACCGGAGCAAATCGATCGTGATGCCGCTGCCAAACTCAATGACATTGCCACCGGAGACATCAAAGACTTGATCCTCGCCATCGCCGAGGTTGAACCGATACCGATCGGCTCCATCCCCGCCAAGGACGGCATCATTGCCGGCCCCCCCTTCGAGCCGATCGGCGCCGGCCCCACCGTCTAACGTATCGGCCCCCTCGTCGCCGAACAATTGATCCTCGTCCTCGTCGCCATACAACGTGTCATTTCCCGTTCCACCGGTGAGCACGTCTCGATCGAGACCGCCGACCAACGTATCCTGTCCGTCCTCGCCAAAGAGTGTATCGTTCCCTTCTTGACCGAAGAGCCGGTCGTTGCCCGTATCGCCCACGAGCAGGTCGTCGCCGAGGTTGCCCTGCAGCTCGTCGTCCCCGGCATTTCCAAAGAGTCGGTCGTTGCCATCTTGGCCGAAGAGCAGATCATTGCCGGTCCCGCCGTCCAACTCATCCGTACCGATCCCTCCATCCAATTGATCGTCGCCGTCCTCGCCGAACAGCCAATCATCGCCCGCCTCGCCGAACAGCAGATCGGCCCCCTCCTCTCCCACTAAGGCATCGGCCCCGTCCCCGCCGGCCAGTTGATCGTTGCCGGTCCCGCCGTAGAGGCTGTCATCGCCAGCGTCGCCGAACAACCGATCCTGCTCGCTGCCGCCGTCCAGCAGATCGTGACCGCCGCCCCCTTGCAATTCATCGCTCCCCGCGCCCCCATCGAGCGTGTCGTCAAAGCCCTGCGTAAGATTGTTGAGATAATCCCCCACCAAGAAATCATCGCCGTCACCTCCGAACAGCGCATCCTCGCCACCCCCGCCGATGAGTTCATCGTCCCCGAGCCCGCCGTCCAGCCAATCCTTGCCTTCTTGGATCACGCCGAGCTGAAGATCGTCTCCGGCCAGCACATCGACACCGGCTCCGCCAAGCAGCACATCGCCGCCCGCATCGCCTTGGAGATAGTCGTCTCCCTCACCGCCGTCGAGATAGTCCGCACCACCCGTGACGCTATCAAAGGCCATACCACTTTGCGGCGTCACCACGCCCGGGTAGGCCAGTTCGAAGTTCGGCGCCGTAGCTGGCGCCTGATCGCCATACAGCCGGTCATTCTCGGTGCCTCCCACCAACACATCCTCCCCGAGCATCCCCATCAACCAGTCCGCGCCGGCTCCGCCGTCCAGATAATCGTTGCCTGTCGTGGTCGCTCCCAGCGCCAGAGATTCCCCGGAGAGTAGATCGTTGCCGTCCTGCCCAAACAGCACATCGTCCCCGGAACCGCCATCGAGTCCGTCATCCCCGAGCCCGCCGGACAACGCATCCTGGCCGGTGCCTCCCTTGAGCAAATCAATGTCGTCCCCACCGTCCAGGACATCGTCGCCGCCGAACCCGCCCAGAACGAGATCCCGTCCACTCCCCCCGAACACCCGATCATGGCCGTTGCCCCCGCGCAGCTCATCGTGGCCGTCGCCCCCGAAGATCTGATGATGGAAGAGCATGCTCCCGCTTTCGAAGTTGAGAATGTCGTTGCCGCCATATCCGTAGGCTTCATGGTTTGCGGCAGCGGTGAAGATGGGCTGATTGTCCGTCGCGTCGCCGTCGTAGCGGATGGTCGCTTCACCGTTGTTGTAGTTGATAGTCGGGCCGGCGCTATCGACGAGGTTGCCTACATCGGCCAGCTTGATCCCCAACGCGCCATTGGCGAAATCGAAGCTCTCGATGATAAGCGCATTATTGATCACGAGGTTCGCACCGGACTTCACGAAGGTAACCTGGCCGTCGGGACTCCGGTACGTATCGATAGGATCACCCTGCCGTCGAATCCCCCCGACCAGCGTCTGCCCATCGAAGACAATCGTGCCGATTCTGTCGGCATCGACGATGCGATCCAGTCCTTGGCCCGAATGATAGAAATAGGTATCGAGGCCGG
The DNA here is from genome assembly GCA_050246315.1 of Nitrospiraceae bacterium. Taxonomy (GTDB): domain Bacteria; phylum Nitrospirota; class Nitrospiria; order Nitrospirales; family Nitrospiraceae; genus Nitrospira_G. The sequence continues at coordinate 77,533 of JBFWWG010000012.1, forward strand.
TGCCGCCGTCGAGCCGATCATCGCCGAGTCCGCCATTGAGCCGGTCGTTCTCGGCTTCGCCAAACAGTTGATCGTCGCCCTGCTGGCCCAAGAGAATATCGTTCTCGCTGCCACCGTAGAGTTCGTCACTCCCCGCGTTGCCTTCGAGATAATCTTGCCCACCTTGCCCGATCAGAAGATCGTCGCCGGCTCCACCATAGAGATGATCCCCGCCGGCATGGCCCGTGAGATCGCGGTTGTCCTGGGCATCGCCGAAGATCACCTCGTTCGCAGAGGCGACGCTACCCAGTTCCAATCCGGTCTGTTTGTCCACGTAATGCGTGTCGGTTGGAACCGTGTCGCCATCGTTGATATTCACCGCCAATCGCTTGGCCAGTAGCTCCGCTCGATCGCTCAAGGCATTCAAGGTCCAGGCGCCTTGCCCCGTCACCGTATCGTAGAGGTCCAGCGAGCCGTCTTGACTGTGCATGGCCTGATAGTCCACGCCGCGCACAACGAACGGATTGAGTTCTTTGAGTGCATATCGATACGCCAGGCCATCGGCAGTTGAGGCTTTGGCTTGGCTATACACCATACTATTGGAAACTCCGGCAAGACTGTCGAGACGATAGGAACTGACTGACGGCAGGTTGTCTCGGAAGGCGAAGAGATTGGTGTAGTAGGCGTCGCGATCACCCACTGGTGTTGTGGTTTGATTAGGTCCCAGGACCACCTTCCGGAGGGCGTCGAGGCCATTTTCTAGGCTATTGACCGCTGTTGCGGAGGCAGCATTGAGGATGGTTGTCACACTGGAGACAGACAGGCTCGGGTCGATGCGTGCGAACACATCGTACAAAGCCAACGCATCAACAAGAGACCGGGCGCTATGATTGGTCAGCGGGTTCAGACTCGTCTCGATAAATGCATGTTCTACCTCTCCGAGTTGGCGGCCCTGACTGGAGACAAAAGAGGGGCCCTCCGCAATGAGGTTCGTAATCAAATGGTTGTCTATGGAAGCACCGGCCACGCCAAGAGAACCAAACGGATTGACCAGCACCCCACCGAACCCGGGAGCATTGTAGGTATAGGTATGGGATACGTTCAGTGGATGGTCGACGGTAAAGGCTTGAGCAAGATAACCACCCAGCGAATGTCCGGTGATAGTGAGATTGTCCGTGGGTAACAGCTTGCCCTCGGTGGTGAGTTGCAAATAGAAATTCTTCAACGAGACATATTGATCGGCTAGACCAAATAGGCCGATCTGGAGATCTGAAAGGAGGAGGTCTACGACGTCGTTCGTCCCGCGGATTGCCAGAACCTTTTCGTTCGTGCCGATCCGCTGAAACAACGTCGCCGCAAATCCCGTCGTAACGTCGTTGAAGGTGCTGACAATCGAGTATCGATTTGCAAACTCGGCTGCCTCAAGCGAGGCAAAGCCCCGCTCCTTCAACTCTTGGATATAGTCCGGCAAAGGCATTCCCACAAACAGCTCGGCATAGGCCGCATCCGCAAGTTGGGCCTGATCGTAATACGTACGGATTAAACCGCTCATTCTAACTTCCTCCTATTGCTCGCTTGCATTTTGGCGAACGACCTGACGCCACAGGGTGCCGTAGAGATCACGACCAAATTGCGGACAAGGATCCGGGGCAGCTTCAATCAAGATCGTCGTATGCAACCAACCACCGAAGTAAGAGAATCCTGTTGCCATACCCAAATGTTCTCCGTTTTCTTTATCAATGAGGACGCCTTGATGTTTTGTCATATGAAACACTCTCGAAAAGGCGCGGTCCATTGTCGTTTGCCAGTCGAGCCGTTCGAGTAGCAATTTCTTCTCATCCAGTCGTCCGTCAGGCATGAAATATGTCTTGTCCACCTCAATAGTCTTGAAGACTTCTACCCCTCCCTCTTTCTGGCAAATGTATTGATGGTACAGCCGTCCAGGAATGATGTCCCACGTGGGGATCAATACAAAGATCGCGATGGTTGCGTATTTTGCAAGCTTGCTCTGCGTACGCACTTCCATTCGCTGGGCCATATACCGCGCAAGCCCGACATAAAGCCCGCAGAGGAGAAGAACCGCTAAGCCAAACATCCACGCCGCCTTTCGCTTGTGGTGATTGCCAAGTCGCCGTTGCCTAAGGTCATCACCCTTACCGGCATACCTATGGGCGTTCAGAGAGGGCGTTCCGGACATCTTCCCAATGATTTCATCGCGAAGCGTCCGTGTCCCAAGTACCGCGGCCTGACCCCACCCGCAAGCCGCGGCATCCTAGGTGATTGCCCGATTGAAATGCGATTCTTCAGAGGAGGAGTGGGCTCCCCTACTGGTAGGTGCCCTGCGCGTCGCGAAGGACGACTCGCATCGAACCGCCGGGCATTGCTGATTGAGACTGATTGTCTCGGGATCGGGAGGACTTGTCGAGGATTTCCGCCGAGATGGACGGCGCGCACCACGACCATCACGAAAATGGGACCATTGCTACTTTGAATCGTGATCAGCCTCCAATCACTTCGCCAACTCGAACGGCCTGTCCAGATACGGCCCCCACCCAGGGTTGTGCGACAGTCTTTTGCCTGCCAAGACCAACTTGGACGAGCCGAAGAACGCGCCTGCAATTGAGAAGAAGCACCGGCGGTCCTCGCGGAGCATCCCAGAAGTCCGTTCGTGGTGAGCCTGTTGAACCGTGAAGGGAACTGCTTCAGCCCGGGCGCTCTTCGAGCGGCTCAGGACGAATGGATTATCACAGGAACTTAAAGGACACTACTACGGTGGCTGAGTCTGAAGGGCGGCCAGCCGGACGGGCTCGACAGCCGAGTATCAAGTCAAGCAACGCCCCCTAAGCAGGTATCGAAGATCAGCGTCGCCGAGAACCCTGTCGCATCGTTGGCGTGATGATCGAGGATTTGGTAGCGCTGGATGAATTGCTGCGCTTGAAGAGCGGTGAAACGAGTCTTACCCATGAACTGGTCAAGGGGAACTACACGGCGGTCATTATTGCCGTCTATAAGGACTTGTTGAAGTGTACTACCCTGCACCACAAACTGATCAAGATAAGACTCCGCTGCCGTTTGTTGAAGAGCAAAATCGAGCCAAGTCTTGATGCTAGTTGCCATCTTTCTGCTCCTTCACGTCGAATGGAAAAGGTTTCAGAACTTTTTGTATAAATTTGAAAGTATGGTTGGTTCCTCGATTTGGACAACTAGGCCCTGTCAACCACCAGACACCCGTCATGTTGTTGCGAACTAAGCCGGTTCGCATATACCCACGGCGGACGGCCAGTACCTCGTTCGTCTTGAGATCAAGAACGATGAGCTCACCGCCAGCAATTCCCAATGTCCTCTCATGTGGCCGATTGATTCCCCGCCACGTGTAACCATATCGGCTCTTGATCTCTGACACGGTCGCTTCTGCAACAACATAAGGAACAAACACTCCTTGCTCGTTTATTGCCGTCTGATATTTTCTTCCCGGGTGTGCGTTCTCGTCTCGGAAGTACCGTCGATATCGTTCAGCCTCACCAGATGATCCTGATAAGGGCACCTCCAAGAACTGATACTTGCCGGTAGCTGGTTGAACATATGTATCCTGCACAAGATAGGATTCATCTGTTGTGTGGCCATAGGGGTCTTCTAGAGCATACAGATGACTCAGTTCATCATCCGTGGCTTCCTTCCTCGGCCGCATCATGTACAGCCCTTCCACATTCTCTACGGTCTTGTAGATAAACTCCCCGGCTTCGGCCTTGCAGAGATGTTCGAAATACTGCTCGGGTGTCATGCCCGGCTTGTACCCGCTGTCTGCCGGCACTGGATTGGGAATCTTGAGTGAGTGCGCGAACCGACCTTCTTCGGTCGCCAGCGGATCGGCGGGTTGAAGCTTCGTGATGTCGCACCGGTGGTTGGCGGGTTTGATCTTATGCGTGGCACAGTATTCAGCTTCTCGTTTGATCGCTTTCCGAAATCGCTCGCCGGGTGTCTCGTCCTGCGACAGCAACCCGGCGATGGCATACGAGGCACTCAACAGCCCAATCACGAAGACCATCATGCTGCGGCCTCCCTTCATTTCGATGCTCATCCCATCCTCCTTAGCTCCATGGCCTTCTCCACCCGGAGCCGCAGGCGGACTCACATCCGCAGCCGCGGCATCCTAGGTGCTTGCCCGATTGAAATGCGATTCTTCAGAGGAGGAGTGGGCTCCCCTACTGGTAGGTGCCCTGCGCGTCGCGAAGGACCGTTATCCTTCAGCCGCCGAACATTGTTGATTGAGGCTGATTGTCTCGGGATCAGAAGGACTTGTCGAGGAGTTCCGCCGAGATGGACGGCGCGCACCACGACCATCACGAAAATGGGACCATTGCTACTTTGAATCGTGATCAGGCTCCATTCACTTCGCCAACTCGAACGGCCTGTCCAGATACGGCCCCCACCCAGGGTTGTGCGACAGTCTTTTGCCTGCCAAGACCAACTTGGACGAGCCGAAGAACGCGCCTGCAATTGAGAAGAAGCAACGGCGGTCCTCGCGGAGCATGCCAGAAGTCCGTTCGTGGTGAGCCTGTCGAACCATGAACGGAACTCCTTGAGCTCGGGCGCTCTTCGAGCGGCTCAGGACGAATGGATTATCACAGGAACTTAGAGGACAGTACTGCGGTGGCTGAGTCTGAACGGCCAGCCGGACGGGCTCGACAGCCGAGTATCCAGTCAAGCAACGACCCTCAAGCAACGTCATGACCCTCAAGCAACATCCTGCCGTTCCGTTGGAACAACGTCGCGGCAAATCCCGTCGTAACGTCGTTGAAGGTGCTGACAATCGAGTATCGATTTGCAAACTCGGTTGCCTCAAGCGAGGTAAAGCCCCTGTCTGTTAAGGCTCGGACATAAATATCTTCAAGCATACCCACGGCCAAATTGGCATATGCCGCATCGGACAATTCGGCGTGCTCATAATACGTGCGGATTGCCTCGTTCATTTCAGGTACCTCCAGAATTCGTTTCTGTCTTGGGACGAAAGACCTCCTGCCAAATCTTCTCATAGGGATCAGGGCTGAACTGCGGACAAGGATCTGGCGCAGCCTCACTTAGGATTGTCGTATGGAGCCAGCCGCCGAAGTAGGAGAACTGTGTCGCTGTCCCCAATTTATCTCCGGTTTGCCTATCAAGAATGGAAAGTTGATGCTTCGTGATACGGAATACTTTCGAAAATCCTCGAACTATGCTTGTTTGCCTATCGAAGCGCTTTTGAAGTTCTTTTTCATCCAGTCGTCCGTCAGGCATGAAATACGTCTTGTCCACCTCAATAGTCTTGAAGACTTCTACCCCTCCCTCTTTCTGGCAAATGTATTGATGGTACAGCCGTCCAGGAATGATGTCCCACGTGGGGATCAATACAAACATCGCGATGGTTGCGTATTTGCCAAGCTTGCTCTGCGTACGCACTTCCATTCGCTGGGCCATATACCGCGCAAGCCCGACATAAAGCCCGCAGAGGAGAAGAACCGCTAAGCCAAACATCCACGCCGCCTTTCGCTTGTGGTGCTAGCCAAGTTGTAATTACCTAATCTCATTGCTCCTGGTTACATACCTATGGACTCTTCGAGATGACGTTCCGGACATCTTCCCAATGATTTCATCGCGAAGCGTCCGTGTCCCAAGTACCGCGGCCTGACCCCACCCGCAAGCCGCGGCATTCGAGGTGCTTGCCCGATTGAAATGCGATTCTTCAGAGGAGGAGTGGGCTCCCCTACTGGTAGGTGCCCTGCGCGTCGCGAAGGACGACTCGCATCGAACCGCCGGGCATTGCTGATTGAGACTGATTGTCTCGGGATCGGGAGGACTTGTCGAGGATTTCCGCCGAGATGGACGGCGCGCACCACGACCATCACGAAAATGGGACCATTGCTACTTTGAATCGTGATCAGCCTCCAATCACTTCGCCAACTCGAACGGCCTGTCCAGATACGGCCCCCACCCAGGGTTGTGCGACAGTCTTTTGCCTGCCAAGACCAACTTGGACGAGCCGAAGAACGCGCCTGCAATTGAGAAGAAGCACCGGCGGTCCTCGCGGAGCATCCCAGAAGTCCGTTCGTGGTGAGCCTGTTGAACCGTGAAGGGAACTGCTTCAGCCCGGGCGCTCTTCGAGCGGCTCAGGACGAATGGATTATCACAGGAACTTAAAGGACACTACTACGGTGGCTGAGTCTGAAGGGCGGCCAGCCGGACGGGCTCGACAGCCGAGCATCCAGTCAAGCAACGACCACAAGGCCTCGACTCCACCGGCTTGGGCAGGGTATCAGCCAACCGCGACATCCGGGGTCACTGGATTGGCCTGATCAGCCTGTGAATCAGAAAGGAAAGTGCGGGCTGGACGCAGATTGCCTACGCTGCAAGCTGGCGAGAGCCGACAGCGCCGCTCGCTCACGTGATCCCGTTATGGAGCGGCGGGCAGGATCGTTCTGGCGAGGGCGGTGGCGGTGAAGTCGCTTCCGATCGAGCTCTTGACGTTGTCAGGGGGCGCTTCGATCAACGCTTCGACCTGCATGACCATCCCGTGGCGTGCGGGTTGGGTCAGGCTTTCATCCTCCTGGCATCGCACCAGATAGACCACTCTGATCGTTCCCGTGCTGTCTTCCAGATCGAAGTCCTGTCCACAGAGCGATTGGACCGCGACATTCCTGCCCGACCTCGTCCCGATCACATGGACTTTCCCTTGTATGCGGACCACCTTTCGGTGAAAGCCTGTCGGATTGGACAGGATCTTCTCAATCGGGATGATCTGGTCTGCTGCGAACGCGGGCACGCCTCCAACGCAAACCGTCAAGACACCGATGCCGAAGACGGTTTGGACAAACCCTGTTCTCATCGGTCTACTCCCTTCTGATTGTTGCCCCATCCAGACTGTACGACAGGCCGCGTCAATGCCCAACTAATTCTGCGCTTTGGTCTCGTTGACAAGCCGGTTGCTCCCACCTAAGATTCGCCCCGTTCATCTATCCGACTGTTATGGCGATGACACTCCAAGAACTCAGCACCTCGCTCCACAACTGCCAGCGTTGTAAGCTCGCCAAGCTCGGCCGGTCTCAAGTGGTCTTCGGCGTCGGCAACCCTCACGCCTCGATCATGTTCGTCGGCGAGGCGCCCGGTTTTTACGAAGATCAGAAGGGAGAGCCGTTCGTCGGCGCAGCGGGCAAACTCTTGAACGATCTTTTGCAGTCTGCGGGACTGTCACGTTCCGAAATCTACATTGCGAACGTCATCAAGTGCCGGCCGCCCAACAACCGCGACCCGGAGCCGGACGAGGTCGAAACCTGTAAGCCCTTCCTCATGGAACAGATCGGCCTGATCAAGCCGAAGCTTGTCTGCACGCTCGGCAACTGGGCGACCCAGACCTTGATGGAGCGGAAGGTGGGGATTACGAAGGTGCGGGGACAGGCGTTTTATTTGAAGGACTTCGTGCTGTTTCCATTGTTCCATCCGGCCGCAGCACTGCACCAGGGCAATTTGATGGATTCGTTGCGGGAGGATTTCAAGAAACTGAAGACGTATCTCGATAAGATGCGCGCGGAGCCACCGCCCGCATCCACGCCGGCACAGCCCGATCAGTCTTCATCGGAGACAAAGGAGGGGGAGGCCGCGACTCAGATGAGCCTCTTCGGCTAGTCTTTCCGGTCGAGGCGCGTGGGATCGCCGCCGCGAGCCGATTACTTCGAAGCGGGCGACTTGGCATCGGAGGAACTCGCCGACGATTCCTTCTCAGGCTGCATCCCTTCCTCTCCAGGCTGTTCGCTCGGTTCCGGCTCATCGAACCAGGCCGCCAGCATGTCTTCCCACCAGGCCTCATTCACCTCGTCACCGGGATCAACACCGATGCCGGCCACATCGGTCGCCGTGAGGGAAGCCCCGGCCGCAGACGGAGTCGCCTTGAGGTGATCGATGACCTGTTTGGTGGCGAAACCGCCGACCATCCAGCTATCGGGGTCGGCACGGCGCGATTTATAGGCCTTCAGGTTTTGTTTCAAATAGAGAAAGATGGCGCGTTGTGGGTCATCGCCCACGCCGGACTGAGGCAGGCTCAAGATCTTCTCGATCTTTTTTCGCCATTTCCAGTCGTTGTACCGTGAGGTGATCAACTGCAACATCTTTCCGCCCAGTTCAGCGTCCAGCGCCATAGTCCACCTAATTCCTCTCCTCTTCCCGCAATGCCACGGTGTCGTTCAGCCCGGCCGCCTCGAGAATCTCGCACACCGGCCGGTGGTAGACGCGCGGCACATAAAAAAACAGCCCCTTATAGACACTGCCGAAGATCGCCCCCAGCATCGACTCATTCCGATATTCTTCCAGGCTGAGCGCGTAGTCCACTCCTTGCGCCGTCAAGGCCTGCTCCGCCGCTTCCGCCTCGCGAGACGTGCCGGCGATATAGACCAAGCTCAGCGGGGCTGCAAACCACTCTGTCGTGCGCCGCGCCACGTCTGAATTCCTGCGGTGACGTTAGCCCGCATTATTCATGACGGTTCGTTGCGTTCCACCCGTTGCAGTGAAAGCGCAACGGGTACCCGGCAGTCGCCAAGCGAGACGGGCAAGCGCAGCCGCGAAAGACTGAGCGGCGAGCGCGCCCGCCGTCAGGCTCTGTCGCAGCGGCGAATCCGCGATTGCAGCAGGAGTGTTCATAAATAATGCAGCTTAGGCCAGGTGCTGGCGAAAGAAGGCCACTGCCCGTCCCCACGCATCTTGCGCCTCGGCCGGCCGATACACTTCCTTCCTCGTATCGTTAAAGAAGGCGTGCGTCGCTCCCGGATAGGTCTTGATCTCACCTGCCTTACCATATTTCTTCAACGCTCCGGCCAACCGTTGCACATCGGCCCTGGTGATCCAGCCGTCGTCCTCTCCATAGATATAGAGGATCGGACAGGCCAGGTTCTGGATCGGATTGTCCGGATTCGGCACCTGCCCGTAGAAAGGCACCGCGGCTCTAATGTCCCGACTCACACAGGGCAACATCAGCGTATAGGACCCGCCCATACAAAACCCGATGACCCCGATGCGACCGGCATCGACCTCCGGTGCCAGCCTGAGATAGGTCACCGTCGCGACGAGATCGTTGAGGCCGTCCTCCTGTTTCAGCTTGTTCATCAGTTGACCGGCTTCGTTCGCATTGGTGGTGACGACATGGCCAAAGCGCGAATAGAGATCCGGTGCGATCGCCACATACCCCTCCCTGGCCACACGCCGCGCAATGTCCTTGATATGGTCGTTCAGCCCCCACCATTCCTGGACGACGATGATCGTGGGCCTCGGTTCTTTGGCCGCTTCCGAGACGAGGAGCGCGCGGATGGTGCCCCCCTCGCCGGGATACTGCACCATGGTTTCGTTCAGTTCCGGCATGATGCTCAGTTACTACCGTTACTACCGTAGCGTCGTAGAAGTTCGTTCGTGGTGAGCCCTTCGACTGGCTCAGGGCGAACGGATCTTCACCTGAAGGAAAGGAAGACAATACTAACTACCGGCGACGGTCATCTCATGCAACTTGATCGTCGGACTGGCGATCCGCCCGCGGAAACGCAAGTCGTTCCCGATCTCCTCGATGTTCAACCACATGTCTTTCAGATTGCCGGCGATGGTGATCTCTTCCACTGGAAAAGCCAGCTCCCCATCCTTGATCCAAAACCCCACCGCTCCGCGGGAGTAATCTCCTGTCACCATGTTCACGCCGAAGCCGATCAACTCCGTCACGTACAGCCCTTCCTTGATTCCGCCGATGATCTGCTCGGCGGATTGTGTGCCGGGGCTCAGGTAAAAGTTTGTCGGCCCCACACCGGGACTGTCCCCGACGCTTCTGGAGGCATTGCCCGTCGACGCCAATCCTAATTTGCGTCCGGAATAGGTATCGAGGAGGTAACTCTTCAGGAGACCCTGCTCGACGACAACGGTCCGCCTGGTCGGCAACCCGTCTCCGTCGAAGGGCTTGGAGCCCAATCCGCCGACCACGCGGCCGTCATCGTAGAGCGTGACGGTCTCCGGCGCGATCTTCTGACCCAGTTGGCCGACCAGGTAGGACGCTCCTTTATAGAGCGCGTAGCCGGAGAGGGCGCTACAAAGTTGGCTCAACAACCCGCCGGCCATCTCCTGATCGAATACGACCGGGACCCGCTTGGTCGCCACTCTTCTTGCACCGAGCCTTCGGATGGTCCGGCGCGCGGCTTCGAGACCGATCGATTCGGGACTGTCCAGCTTGGCGTACTTACGTTGCACGGCGTACCAGCTATCGCGCTGCATCGTACCGTTGTCCGGGTCGCGGGCGACCGGCGCGACGGAGAGGGAATAATTGGTGGCGCGATACTGTCCGGAAAATCCGCGGCTATTGGCGAGCACGATGGACCCGGTGGACCAGTCGAATTCCGCTCCTTCGGAATTAATGATGCGCGGATCGGCCGACAGGGCCGTCCGCTCGGCGGCGCGGGCGTGATCAATCTGCTGTTCGGTCGTGAGACGGGTCTCGTCATACAGGTCCAGATCCGGGAGTTCTCCGGCACATTGATCCCCTTCGGGCAACCCGGACATCTCATCCTCGACCACGGCCCTCGCCAGCGCGCAGGTATCGGCGACCAACTGTGTCAACGACGCCTTCGAGAAATCCGACGTGGAGGTGGTCGCCGAGCGCTTGCCGATAAAGACCCTCAGTCCCAGCCGCTTTTCCCTGGCCTTTGTAAGCCGATCCACCGCCGACATACGGACCTGCACCGACAGCGTCTCGCCGTCAACCACCATGACTTCCGCGTCGGTCGCCCCGTCGCCCTTCGCCTGATCCAGCAGATCCAAGGCCAGCTCAACATACGAGCCGCCGGATGTCACGGCCGTCGTCATGCCCAACTCCATTCGTCAACCGTCATGTCGCCAACCGTCATACATCAATCGTTGAATTGAGGACCCCTGCCCGTTCTGCTCGCTTGACGTTTGACGCGTGACGAGCGCCTCTATGCCTCACGAGGCCTGCGTTCCGCCGACCGTCAGCTCATCGATCTTGATCGTCGGCAGTCCCACTCCAACCGGCACCGACTGACCTTCCTTCCCACAGGTGCCGATCCCCTCGTCCAATGCGAGGTCGTGGCCGACCATCGAGACCTTAGTCAGCACATCCGGTCCGTTCCCGATGAGGGTGGCGCCCTTCACGGGACGCGTCATCCGGCCGTCTTCGATCAGATAGGCCTCGCTCGCCGAAAACACGAACTTGCCGCTCGTAATATCGACCTGTCCACCCCCGAAGGAGACGGCATAGAGCCCGCGCTTCACCGAACGGAGAATATCCTGCGGATCGTCCTGGCCTGCCAGCATGAAGGTATTGGTCATGCGCGGGAGCACCACACTTTGATAGCTCTCTCGCCGGCCGTTCCCCGTCAGAGGAATCCCCATCAACCTCGCATTGAGCCGGTCCGTGATATACCCGCGCAGCAAGCCCTTCTCGATGAGGACCGTTCGAGTGGTCGGCGTCCCCTCGTCGTCCATGTTCAACGACCCACGGCGAAACGGCAGGGTTCCGTCGTCCACGATGGTGCAAAGCTCCGAGGCCACCCTCGTCCCGACGCGGTCGGAGAAGGCCGATGTCTTTCGCCGGTTGAAATCTGCCTCCAATCCATGCCCGATGGCCTCATGGAGCAGAATCCCGGGCCAGCCCCCGCCTAGGACGACCGGCATCACGCCGGCCGGCGCTTCGACGGCGCTGAGATTCAAGATGGCCTGGCGAGCCGCTTCCTTGGCGTAGCGTGCGTAGCGGTCCTGCTCACGGAACCAGTGGAAGTCGATTCGGCCGCCCCCGCCGAAACTCCCGACCTGACGATTCCCGTTCTCCTCCGCAATGCAGGTCACTTGCAGCCGGGCCAACGGCTGTACGTCGCCGACCGCCATCCCTTCATGGTTCACGACCATCACGAGCTTGTATTCCATATTGATGGAGGCGAACACGTTCTTGATGCGCGGGTCGCAGCGCCTCGCCTCCTGGTCGATCAGGTTCAACAACGCCACTCGATCCTGAGTCGCCACCTCCGCCACGGTCTGCTCAAGCGGGTAGAGATTATGTGCGGGTTGTCGGCGCTGGGTGACGGGGACAGGGCTGCCGCCCTGAGGAGAGGCGGCGATATACCGGGCCGCGTCGGCTGCGATTTCGAGATCCTTCTTGGTCAGCTCGTCGGAGTAGGCGAACCCGGTCTTCTCTCCTGCCGTGGCCCGGACACCGACACCCTGTGAAATGCTCTTGGTGGCGCGCTTGACGAGGCCCTCCTCCATCGAGACCGATTCCGATCGGCTGACCTCGAAGTAGAGATCGGCGTAATCGACCGCGGGCGCCTTCACACGAGCGACCGCCCGGAGCGCTTCCTGCTCCGTCACGCCGAATTGGCTGAGTTCCGTCTGCGGTTGTGTCGGCATACGATTCCGTCCGGGTCGAGCAACACGTTCACCACGAACAAGGCGAACGGAGTATAACTGATGCGTTTTTGCCGGCGCAATGTGAGCCTTCGCTGGCATCGAGGCGAGCAGTCTCTCCTCTCGGATTGTGCCCGCGCGCGGATCCCGATGAGAGACCGCCACGGGACTCTCGCTGCAACCGATGGGTTGTTTGACTTTTGTTCGGCTCCCCTTTAGACTTTGCCATCCCGCCACCGTTCGAGATAAAAGGGAACCCTACCACCTTCATGATAGGCAACAGCGCCCCGGCCGGCACCGCCGTGCTTTCCGACAGCGAGTTGATCGCGAGGCTCACGCCAGACTCGCTGCCCCGACACGTCGCCATCATCATGGACGGCAACGGGCGGTGGGCGAGAGCCCGAGGTCTACCCCGCATCGCCGGCCATTCGGAGGGCATCAAATCACTCCAGGAAGTCATCGGGCTGTTCCTTGAATTGAGCATTCCCGCCCTCACGATTTACGCCTTCTCCCAAGAAAATTGGAACCGTCCGGCAGGCGAAATCAAGGCATTGATGGGGCTGTTGGAACATTACCTTTCGACAGAGCAGGGCCGATTGGTGGAGCGCGGCATCCGCCTGCGGACGATCGGCCGAGTTGAAATGCTGCCGACCGGCGCGCTAGCGCGACTGCGGGCAAGCGAGGAGGAATCGAGGCACTGCGACAAGCTGGTATTGACTGTCGGGCTGAGCTACGGCGGGCGATCGGAAATCGTGGACGCCGTTCGAAAGGTCGCCGCCGACTGTCAAGCCAGGCGTCTTCAGCCCGACGACATCGACGAAGGGCTCTTCGAACAGTACCTCTCGACGACCGGCCTTCCCGACCCAGATCTGTTGATCCGCACGAGCGGTGAGTCGCGCATCAGCAATTTTCTGCTCTGGCAGTTGGCCTACACCGAACTTTACTTCACTCCCACCCTCTGGCCCGATTTTCGGCGGCGAGAAGCGTTGCTCGCGTTGATCGAGTTCCAACAGCGCGATCGCCGGTTTGGACGCATCAAGCCGTCCATGACGCCCTCCACCACCCGGTGAACGAGTCGTCGATTGAACGATCGCCCGACAGTCTCGGGGCCTCCGCGGCCCCTTCCGTTGCGCCTCGCCGGTTCGATCCGCGACGTGTCTACGTGGCTCTCATCTTCCTTCCCATCGTCTACGCGATTATTCGCTACGTTCCGCCGGCGGGATTGTTCCTCCTCGTCTTGTTGACCGCCCTGTTGGCGCTGGGCGAACTTTACCGCATGCACCTCGGCGCAAGGCCGTTTCCCCCGGTCATGCGCTGCGGGTTTCTCGGTTGCACCCTCCTGTTGGCGGCGGTGCAATGGCCGGAACTCCTGGACGGACCGGCAGCCTTCGCCTTCTCCATCCTCCTGATGTTATGCGCCACGCTCTGGCCGGGAGATGCTCGCCCAAGCGTTCTCGCCGACACGGCCCTGGCTGGATTCGGGCTCCTCTACGTCGGCTGGACGCTCTCGTACGTCCTCAAAATCCGGTCGTTGTCCGAGGGATTGTGGTTGATCTTTTTTCTCGTCCTGGTCACTTGGGCCGGCGACACGGGAGCCTACTACACTGGGATTTCGCTCGGACGTCGGCCGTTGGCGCCCAAGCTCAGTCCGAAGAAAACGGTGGAGGGATTGATCGGCGGCTGGATCTTTGCGATGGCGGCGGCCCTTGCCTCGTCATACTGGTTCCTCCCGAGCTTCGGCCCGCTCGATGCGATCGCCGCAAGCTTTGTATTGACAGGAGCGGGTCTGATAGGCGACTTATCTGAGTCGGCGCTGAAGCGCAGCGCGGGAGTCAAGGATTCCGGCTGGTTACTTCCGGGGCATGGCGGCGTGTTGGATCGGATCGACAGCTTATTGTTCACCTCGCCGGTTTTCTACTATTATGTGGTCCTGACTCAGGGAACCCCTGTATGACGACATTCCGCGGAGCGCGAAGGATCCCCTGGATGCGCCTCGCCGTCACGGCCACGCCGGGCATCCGCGCCGTTGCCGCATCTCCCCATCCCGATCGTTTGATTCCACGACTGCAAAGGACAGCCCTATGAAAGAGATTGTGCTGCTCGGATCAACCGGATCGATCGGGACGAATACGCTCGATATTGTGGACCGATTTCCCGACGAGTTTCGTGTCGTCGGCCTCACGGCCGGCAGCAACGACGAAAAACTGGAAGAACAGATCCGTCGTTTCCGTCCAACCGTCGTCGCCATGGCCGACCCCTCTGCCGCCGTCCGGCTTTGCGATCGCTGCCGGGACCTGCCGGTGGAGATCCTCACCGGTCCGGAAGGCGTCGCCGAGGTGGCGCGAGTCCCTGGACCGACGTTGGCCATTTCCGCCATCGTCGGCGCCGCCGGTCTGCTCCCCACGCTTTCGGCGATTCGAACCGGAAAGCACGTCGCGCTGGCGAACAAGGAACCCATGGTGATGGCCGGGCAACTGATGCGGGAAGAGGCGGAGATGCATGGGATCCGCATCCTGCCGGTGGACAGCGAACACAGTGCGATCTTTCAATCGCTGGAAGGACATCGCCGCGAAGATGTGCGAAAGGTCGTGCTCACCGCCTCAGGAGGCCCGCTGTGGGACATGTCTCGGGCGGACATGCAGGACGTGAAGCCGGAACGGGCGCTGCAGCACCCCAACTGGAAAATGGGCGCGAAGATCACGATCGACTCGGCCACGCTCATGAACAAGGGCCTCGAAGTGATCGAGGCCCGCTGGCTCTTCGACATTCCGGCCTCGCAGATCGAGGTACTGGTCCACCGGGAGAGCATCATTCATTCTCTGGTAGAATATACTGACCGGTCGATCATCGCGCAGCTCGGACTCCCGGATATGCGGACTCCGATCTCCTACGCGATGAAGTATCCGGAACGGCTTGTCCTGGACCTGCCCTCGCTGGATCTGGCCGACATCGGCAAACTCACGTTTCACCGTCCCGACCACGATCGCTTCCCCTGTCTTCGACTCGGGTACGATTCGTTGACGGAGGGAGGGACCATGCCGGCGACCCTGAACGCCGCCAACGAGGTGGCGGTGGAGGCCTATCTGAACGGCGGTATTCGGTTCGGCGAAATTGCTGAGGTGATCCGCGGCACCATGGAATCTCACACCCGTCGTGGGTTAGAGTGTCTGGAGAACGCGTTGGATGCGGACCGCTGGGCCAGAGAGAAGGCTCTGTCGCTGGTCACGGCGCTGGCACGATAAGGATCGCGATGAAAATCGAAGAGCAATACGGACGAGAGAAATCCTGATGATGCTGCCGGCATTCACATGGTCGCCGGATGCGATGTGGGTCCTCCTGCAGAAGGCTTGGTGGTTTCTCGTTGTCCTGGGCGTGTTGGTGGCCTTCCACGAATTGGGGCATTTCCTGGCTGCACGATGGGTCGGGGTCAAGGTCCTTAAGTTTTCGCTTGGATTCGGTCCGAAACTGTTCAGCCGCCAGGCCGGCGAAACCGAGTATCTGTTGTCGGCCATCCCCTTGGGCGGGTACGTGAAACTCTTCGGCGAGGAGGAAAGCGAGGCTCTGACCCAGGACGATCGCCAACGCTCGTTTGCTCACCAGGACCTCTGGAAACGGATGTTGATCGTGGCGGCCGGCCCCGGATTCAACTTTATCCTCGCCTATTTGATTTTCGCCGGATGGCTGTCCACTGGATCGCCCCTCTTCGTACCGACGTTCCAGGATCTGAGCCCCGACGTGGAGGCCGTGTTGCCGGACTCGCCTGCGGGCCAGGCCGGCATTCAAGTCGGCGACCGGATCATCCGTGTCAACGACCACGACATCTCAACCCGCAACGAGCTGTTCGACGCGATTGCCAAGAGCAGCGGCAACTCAATGACCCTGGATGTCCGGCGCAAGGGACAGGTCAAGACCCTGGTGCTGACACCTGAGCCGGTCCCCGGCCATGAAGCAGGCAGCGAGGAACCGGCGTTCCGGATCGGCGTCGAGGATCCGGCTCCCGTGGTGACCGGTGTCATGGCCGGCTCCCCTGCGACCGCGGCGGGATTCCAACCGGGCGATCGGATCGTTCGCATTGAAGAGCAGCCGATATATTCGTGGGTTCAGATGACCGGGATCGTCAAAGACAGTCCCGACAAACCGCTTCAGGTGGGGATCGACCGAGACGGCACGTTGATGACGTTGACCGTGACGCCGGCGCCGGAAAAGACCACCATCGGCGGCAAAGAGGTGGTGATCGGCAAGATCGGGGTGTCCGGGCCTGGTCGAGCGCTCATGCGCGCTTCGAATCCTTTGCAGGCGGTCTTCTATGGCGTCCAAGCCACCTGGGGTTGGACGGAGCTGACGACCGTGGGCATCTATAAGATGATCGTCGGTGAGATTTCGAGCAAGAACATCGGCGGCCCGCTGACGATCGCCAACATTTCGGGGGAAGCCGCGACACAGGGGGCGTCCAGCGTCGTCTTCCTGATCGCGATCCTGAGCATCAATCTTGGCGTATTGAACCTGTTGCCGATCCCGATTTTGGACGGCGGTCATCTCTTTTTTTTCATGCTCGAAGGCATCCTCCGCAAGCCGCTCGGCGAGCGCCAGCGCGAGATCGCCCAGCAGGTGGGATTGGTCCTCCTGGTCGGCATCATGGTCTTTGCCTTCTGGAACGATCTCGAACGGTTGTTCCTCCGCTAGACTCGCATGCGCGTCTCCCGTGCCCTGATCCCCACACTTCGTGAAGATCCCGGAGAAGCCGAAACGGTCAGTCATCGGCTGATGCTGCGGGCCGGACTAATTCGCAAGGTCGCCGCCGGCATCTACACCTATTTGCCGCTCGGGCTCCGCATCATCCGGAACATCGAAGCGATCGTCCGCGAGGAGATGAATCGCGCCGGTGCCCAGGAGATTCTGATGCCGATCGCTTCTCCGGCGGAATTATGGAAGGAGACCGGCCGATGGGATTTCTACGGCAAGGAACTGCTCCGGTTCAAAGACCGCCACGAACGCGATTTCTGCCTCGGCCCGACGCATGAAGAAGTGGTGACGGATCTCTTCCGTCGCGAGGTCCGCTCGTACCGGCAACTGCCGATGAATTTCTACCAAATCCAGACCAAGTTCCGGGATGAGATCCGCCCGCGATTCGGCCTCATGCGGGGGCGCGAGTTTATCATGAAGGACGCCTATTCCTTCGACCGCGATGAGGCCGGCGCCAAGCTCAGCTACCAGAAGATGTATGACGCCTACGCACGGATCTTCACCCGATGTGGCCTGACCTTCCGCGCGGTCGAGGCGGACACCGGGCTGATCGGCGGTACGTCCTCCCATGAGTTCATGGTCCTCGCGGACACCGGCGAAGAAACGATCGTCTATACCGAAGGCGGCACTTATGCGGCCAATGTCGAGCGGGCCGAGCTACAAGCCGAGGCGACCGTGCCTTCTGATCCACTGCAGCCGCTTCAGTCGGTCCCAACGCCGCAAGCCTCTACGGTGGAACAGGTCACAACGCTGCTCAAGATTTCGCCCAAGCAATTGGTGAAGACGCTGCTGTATTCGGCCGGTCCGGAAACGGTGGCCGTCCTGGTCCGCGGCGATCACGAGGTCAATCCGATCAAGCTCGCACGCCTTCTGGGGGTCGTGGAAGTCACGATGGCGCCACCGGAGACCGTCACAGCCGTCACCGGCGCGCCGGTCGGCTTTGCCGGCCCGATCGAACTCCGCGATGTTCGTCTCTTCGCCGACCATGCGGTCAAGCAGGTCCGGAACATGGTGGTCGGCGCCAACAAGGCCGAGACCCATTACCTCAATGCGAATTGGGATCGTGATTTCACGGTCACCCAGTTCGCCGATTTGCGCAATGCCCAAGCCGGCGACCCCTCCCCGCGCGGCGACGGTCCGCTACGGGTCGTCAAGGGCATCGAGGTGGGGCATGTCTTTATGCTGGGCACCAAGTATAGCCAGGCCATGAATGCGAAATACCTCGACGCACAGGGGCAGGAGCAACTCGCCGTCATGGGCTGTTACGGTATTGGGATCGGACGGACGGCCGCTTCCGCCGTCGAACAGAACCATGACGCCAAGGGCATTATCTGGCCGCTGCCTATCGCTCCGTTCCATGTCCATCTCTTGCCGCTGAGCCCGTCCGACGCGGTCAGCAAGAAGGCCGAGGACCTGTACCACCGGCTCACTCAGGCCGGCGTCGAAGTCCTGTGGGATGACCGGGACGAACGGGCCGGCGTCAAGTTCAACGATGCCGATTTGATCGGAATCCCCTATCAGTTGCTGATCGGCGAGAAGAACCTGGCGCAAGGTCTCGTCGAATGGAAGGAACGCAAGACCGGTCAAGTGCAGAAGCTGACGCCGGACCAGGTTTTGGCCCTCGCCTCCACCCTTCGAGCCCGCTGAGATCTGCACGCGTTCGCGACCATCGTCCCGAGATTGCATTCTACTTGCCTTCGGACCCGATTCCGCTAGACTGACCTTGAGACGTACATCAGCCCGCACCCGGCGGACTTGTCCGTCGCACACGCGACACGCCAGGGCTCGACCATCGCCGCATCAAGTACGACGGCACCCAACGGTCACGCATGACGATCCCGTCCAAGGCCACTCCCGGCGCGCCAGGCGACCTTCAAAAATCCGGCCACCTGGATCTGGTCAAGCGCATCGCCGCCAAGATTTCGGCCGCTCCAGACCTCGATGAAATCCTGCTCGACCTTCACAAAGAAATCCTCACCCTGTTCGAAGCGGAAGATCTCACCCTCTACGCCATCGATTCGGACAAGAAGGAGATCTATTCCAAGACGCCGAATCTCCAGGCCGAAGAGATCCTCCGGCTGCCCATCAACGAGCAGAGCCTCCCCGGCTTCACCGCAAAATATCTGCGCCCTGTCAACATTGTGGATGCCTATAATCCCATCGAATTGAGCAGCATCCATGCCTCTCTGTCCTTCGACCCGACGATGGACAAGAACACCGGGTTTCGGACCAAGCAGGTGCTGACCTACCCCATTGTCGCCGAGAACAAGTACCTGATGGGCGTCATCCAACTGCTGAACAAGCGGGGCGGTTCGAAGTTCACGAGAAAGGACGAGGAGTACGCGGGAGAGATCGCCAAAGCGCTGGGCGCCTCACTGCACGGTCATCGGAACCGCTCCAAGAAGCCTCCCGCCAAATTCGATTACCTGCTGACCACGAGTCGCATTTCTCAGAACGACCTCGACAACGCGCTCGCCGAAGCAAAGAAAGGCCATCAAGATCTCGAGTCGATTCTGATCGAGAAATACAAGGTGCCGCGCGCCGATCTGGGAAAGTCGCTCAGCCAGTACTACAAATGTCCCTACATCGAATACAGTGAACGCACGATCGTCGACGTCGAGCTATTGAAGAATCTCAACGTGGATTACCTCAAGAATCATCATTGGATGCCCTTGAAGCGCGATCGGCTATCCATCGAAATCCTGACGGACGATCCCAGCGACCTCGACCGCGTGCAGGACATCAAGCGCACCTTTCCCGGCTTGAACATCCGATTCGCGGTCAGCCTCCGACGTGACATCGCCCAATTTCTGTCGAGTACGACCGGCCAGAGCGAAACGGCCAAACCCGCGTTCGCCGAGGGGAATATTTCCGACATTCTGGGCGAACTGGTCAGCGAGGCCCAGGAAGAGGCCGCACAGGAGGGTAGCGGCGGCGGGCTGGACGAGAACGACAGTGCGATCGTGCGCTTGGCCAATCAGATCATCTTTGAAGCGTACAAGGCCGGCACGTCGGATATTCACATTGAGCCGTACGGTGAAAAGCGGGATACCGTCGTCCGATTCCGCGTGGACGGCAGTTGTTTCGAGTATATGAAGATTCCCCCGAGCTACCGTCGCGCCATCGTGTCGCGCCTGAAGATCATGGCCAACCTGGACATCGCCGAGCGCCGTAAGCCGCAGGACGGCAAGATCAAGTTCAAGATGGGGGCCGACAAGGAAATCGAACTGCGCGTCGCCACCATTCCGACGGCCGGGTACAACGAAGACGTGGTCATGCGCATCCTGGCTGCGAGCGAACCGTTGCCCCTGGAAAAGATGGGGTTCTCGGAACGGAATCTACGCGAATTGAAGGAGATCGCCGAGAAGCCGTACGGCATCGTCCTCTGCGTCGGTCCGACCGGCTCCGGAAAAACGACCACGCTGCATTCGGTGCTCGGCTACATCAACACACCGGACATCAAGATCTGGACAGCGGAAGACCCGGTCGAAATCACCCAGATCGGATTACGCCAGGTTCAGGTTCAGCCGAAAATCGGCTTTACCTTCGCCGCCGCCATGCGAGCCTTTCTGCGGGCTGATCCCGACGTCATCATGGTAGGCGAAATGCGCGACAAGGAAACGGCGGACATCGGCATCGAGGCCTCGCTGACCGGACACCTCGTCCTCAGCACCCTGCACACCAACAGCTCCGTCGAAACGGTCACGCGGCTGCTCGACATGGGCTGCGACTCGTTCAGTTTCGCCGACGCGATGCTGGGCGTACTGGCTCAACGACTGACGAGACGCATCTGTAAAGAGTGCAAAGAGAGCTACCACCCTGATGAAGCCGAATTTCTCGAACTGCGTGACTGTTACGGTCCGGGGTTATTCGACAAGAATGTGGGCGTCAAATATGACCCGAGCTTCAAACTCTGGCGTGGCAAGGGATGCGACACCTGCAATCGCAGCGGCTTCAAGGGTCGGATCGCCCTGCATGAACTCCTACTGGGAACCGACCAGATGAAGCGGTTGGTCCAGGCCAAAGCCAAGACGGAGGATCTGCTCAAGGCCGCTATTGAAGACGGCATGACCACCCTGGTGCAAGACGGCATTGAGAAGGTCCTGCAAGGCCAGACCACCTTCAAGGAAGTGAAAGCGGTAGCCATCAAGTAGAATGGTCGGCCCCTCGGTTTCGCCGTCGATTCCATAGAGCCAGCACCGATCCAAGCTGCCCGTGCGCCAGCAATCCCCCGTTTTACAGACTCCCGCTTCATCGTGCCTCGCGGGCCGGATCCAGACCATTTGAGGAACAGCCCGGAGGATGGGGATTCCGTGTCCCATCGAGGATCGGTATAATGCACGACATTCACGCGGAGAATTCATGGCATCGGCCTTCGCACATGCCGCAGCGGCCTCGGCCTTGAGCGCTGCGGCGGGGATTCCGTTACAAGCCAGGCGAGCTTGGCTGCTGGGGATTGGCTGTTCGATCCTGCCGGATCTTGATTCCGTTGGATACCTATTTGGAATTCCTTATGAGCATGTATTGGGCCATCGCGGCCTGACCCATTCGCTCCCGTTCGCGGCGGCGCTGGCGTGGGGAGTCGGACGAGGCCTGTTCCCCGAGATGGACGGCTCCTTCCGACACCGACTCTACCTCTACTTTTTTCTTTGTACCGCCTCGCACGGCCTCTTGGACGCCATGACCGACGGCGGGCTGGGTGTGGCCTTCCTGGCGCCGTTTTCCAATGACCGCTATTTTGCTCCATTTCGCCCGATCATTGTGTCCCCCCTGGAACCCTACAAATTCTTTTCCCGCCGGGGACTTGGTATCCTGCGCAGTGAGTTCATCTGGGTCTGGCTTCCCTCGATCGGTCTTGCCATATTTGCATGGATGTGGCGCTCGGCCACCACGCGTGAACATTCATCGTCATAAAGCGATCGGTTCACGCCCGGAGAGCGCAGAGGAGGTGGACGCGCCAGGCGAAGCTGTCGTCAGCAGCAATGCAACATCGAACCGGAGAGGACGGGCCTGAGTTCAGTCCATGATGGGATTCCGCTCAACAACGGAAGACCGGGTTTCCAGACCGTCAGTCGATAATCTCGACCTTTTTCCCCAGAGCCTTGGCGCGCTTGAGACAATCCGCATCGGTCGCGGTGCACCGCAGCACATCCAATTCCGCCTCATCCACGATCTCCACCTTTTTCCCCTCCTGCTTAGCCGTCTTTAAGCAAGCGGTGTCCGTGACCACGCACTTCACGGAATCGGCGGGCTGGGCGGATTCCACCATGACGACCTTTTTCCCCTGCTCCTGAGCACGCGTCAGGCATTCTCGGTCCGTGGCGACACACTTGACCGTTTCCTCCGTCTTATTGATCGCCTTGTCAATTGTTTGATCCACCTGCTGATTCATCCGATTTTCCGCCTTCTGCTTGGCGCTGTTGGCGGAGCGATCAAACAGCCCTTCCAGGAAGCTTTCCGCATACCCCTCCGCACTCCCCATCGTCCATAGCAGCACAGCGACACATCCGAGCGTTCGGTACCACATCGTGTTCCTCCTTTCGATCCGGCCGCCTCCGATCCACCGCGTTGTCCCATGGCCCTCTCCCATAGCTCTGAACTGACCACCCAGGGGTTTTCCTCCGACAGGACCAGTGACTCGCATCCGCAATCTCGTGCAGGGTTCTCGGCGTTGTTTCACTTGTCTTTCCCGACAATTCCGTGCAAACTCCCGCCCTTGCGCCTCCGCGGATACGGCTTCCCACAGGGGCGGACAGACCAATGCCACGCTCCGTGACGCTGCTCCTGATGGCGACCCTGCTTTCGCTGTTGATGGCCGATTCCGCCAAGGCAGACGGAGACCAAGAAGAACTGCTTCGTCACCTCGACGCCATGTGGTTGAACCGCAATCCGGTTCCTCACGAACACTGCCTCTCGTTTATCGTCAAAGCCTGGGCTGATCACTTGCTCCGCGGCCGCATTTCTCCTCACGATTGCGTCGCCTTCGCAATTCGCGAGTATCGGAAGGGGGATCACGAACAGGCGCTGGGATGGCTCCAAGCCGGCCTCTGCCCGGATCGGGATGCCCAACAGGAGCTTGTCCGCCGGGCGCCGGCTGTGTTTCAGTTTCTCCTCTCTACCTATGGGCCTCAGGTTCCCTAACCTACACATTATTAGTCATGAACGTCTCCACTGCAACCGCCCGCCTGCCGACAGGCAGGCTGATTCGCCGCAGGGACCTGTTGATCCTGGCTTCCAACGGGTCCCTGGCCAACCTATGCGCTCGAAGCACAGCGCCTCTCCACCGCGAGATGATCCTCGCCCGTTGCATGGGAAAGGCCAACGGGTGCAACGTCACGAACCGTCAGGAATCAGGGGCTACCACGCTCGGGTGAGGCCGGCTGGCGTACCGCAGGGATTCGGCTCCTCGATGGGCGTGAGAGGCTCTTACTTGGCAGGCTGCGCGTTCAGGGCGAGATATTTCCTGAGCCGCAGTTCCGTGGCGCGTGAGACCGACTGAAACTCCACCCCGAACGTCTGGCCGTTCGCCCACCGCACCGTCGCCATGTCCACCGTGGCTGGCGAGGCCTGCTTCGGAAGGTTGAGTCGCAGCGCCATCCGGTCTCCCAGCTTGATCGGAGTTTCTGACATGACCTTCGCCCCTCCAATCGACACATCGAACACCACCCCCAGGCCATTGCGATCCTGTGAGAACCACCGTGCTAACCCTCGGCGTGAAAGGGCGCAAGCAAACGGCGCCGGCACGCGAACGCGGCGATGGCGACGAGCATCCACGACGGTCCCTTCGATCTCCAGTTCAAAAGCAGGCTCCATGCATCCCCTCCTGGTTGAACAAACTCTATCCCAGAAGGCAGGGTTCGTGAATCAATTTTCAAGATTCGCCACGCTTCGGTCCGGCACGTGTCGCGGCATCCTCCAACGGATTCGGAGTCGGTGCGCCGATGCGCTCATCCCAACGACCGAAGTAGCGCCCGCATGTCTGAGCACCAAATCGCCGTCTCCGTTGGATCGGCTGGAGCGGCCCGCATCGATGCCCGCTCGCAAGACCCGCTGGTCCTCCTCCTTCCATCTCCGGCGCGATCAGGGCCTGACTCAAGACTAGCCCGCATTATTCATGAACGCTTCTACTGCAATTGCGGATTCGCCGCTGCGACAGGCCTGCGTGCGGAGTTTCGGCACGCAAACGGGCGGGCTCGCCGCTCGCCCCCTCAACATACTGTTTTAAGTATGCTTCGGCGTCTCGCGCCTCCACGCGCCCGTCTCGCCACGCGACTCCGCTCTTTCGTCACGAACCGTCATGAATAATGCCGGCTAGGGCCCTGTCCGACATTGCCGTTTGTGACAAAACCGACAAGGGGCCAGGCGTTTGGCCTATTCTTCCGACATGCATCCAACTTCATGGTCGCACCTTCACGTATCCCGACATCGTCCGTAGGTCACCCCGCGTCACGAGTCAGTTCGGAGAAGGGTTGTATCACCGTCATCAAGGAACGACGAACCAGGCATCCACCCTACGGCTGATTCCTCTGATGATCACCGTTTGACTCCGTCTTCCCCACATGATAGCGTTGCCCCCTGGATAAGCCCCGATGAGTGCCCTACGTCACGCGCCTCCCGTCGGCGACTCGACGTGCCCACGCGACAAATCGTCTCGTGCTTGCTCTCTACGGCCTAGCTGATCCCAAGATATGGCTTCCAACATAGATGATTCGACGATCTCTGGGTGCCCGTGTGCAGGCACACCTATGGATGAGAGCCATTCCTGATGAGATTAGCGAGTCCGGCACCACACCTGTGTACCTTGAGCACCTTCGGCGCAGGAACGCTCCTCGTATGGGATTGATGAACGCGGAGCCGATCGCCACATTCTCGGATGGCTCTGAATTACTGATCAGCACGGAGTCCGGACGAGACGGTCGATTCGCCTGCGCATTGTATCGGTCCAAACCATCTGAGGCGGGAGTCCGCGGCATGCAGATGGTGTCCAGCTATCACGAGGGCGCTACCTGCTTGGAAGCCCAGCACCATGCGTACGGACAGGCCCAGCGGCTGTACCCTCGTCTGGCTGACACGATGCGAAGGCCTCCCTACTTGATCTGGAAAGGTCCTTATCTTGTTTCGTAACCGTCGATTGAGACCAAGCGGACCACAGGTTTGACAATCCGCATACCAGAGCGGGGGGCGAGATATGCCACTGCAGTCGTGGCGGAGAAGTCCAGCACACAATGCCAGAATCCATCGGCCGGTCGTCAAGATCAGATGCCCTCAGGTCGGGCTTCCTGTTCCTCCTGACCGCCGGCCTCCCTCAGTCGAGGAAATTCGACAACAAGGTCTGGCGCGCTCGACCTGTGGACTTGCTCCACGGCAGCTTGGGAACCGGTACCGCAATCGCCCACAACGCGACCACGACTCGCCAGCCTGGAACCAGCAACAGAGCGTCACAAACGCGCAGCCTGAGTTGGGGCTGGAACAGTGACGAAGTCAGAAACGCAACCCTCATGGGAGGCTTCCACGTTTTCTTATCCATGCAGAATGCCGCGGTCCAAACCTCACGTTCATCACCAGAGAGGAGCATCATGGGAACAAAGATTTATGTCGGCGGGCTACCGTACTCCACGACCGAAGCGCAATTGAACGACCTGTTCGCCACCCACGGCACGGTCCAATCGGCGCGCATTATCACGGACAAGTTTACCGGCCAATCGCGAGGATTTGGGTTCGTAGAGATGGGCTCCGCCGAAGAAGCCAAGAAGGCCATCACAGCGCTCAACGGCACCCAATTCGAAGGCCGGACCCTGACCGTCAATGAAGCCAAGCCGCAGGAACCGCGATCAGGTGGGGGTGGTGGCGGGCGCGGCGGTGATCGCGGCGGACGCGGCGGGCGCTGGTAACGAGGCCTCCCCGGAATCCATGTCCGTCGAGGCACCGCGATTGGGCGGAGGCAGTCGACCGAGGAGTAGTAGGTTCATCCCTCGCGGGCCTCATAACGCGGGAAGGAGGGCATCATCGCACGAGCTGGAAAAACGACCCTCGCGAAGCGAGATCGAGAAAAAGCTAGACAGGTCAAGCAGCGTGAGAAGGAGGCTCGGCGGGCGCAGCGAAAGGCCGAGAAGGCGACGCGGCCGCCGCCTGGTGAGAGCGGGGAAGATCCGGATCTCGCAGGCCTGACCTGGGGTCCGCAGGCGCCTCAATTCTGATTCAGGCCGACCTGCTTCCGTCCGACGCCGATCGACTCGGCGTCGGACGGCGGGACATTACGAAGAGGATTTGACGAACCGCTCCGCCGCAAAGGCGGCCCGTAGCTGCGTACTGATGTAGGATCGGTAGGGCACTTTTTCACGCAACATCAAGACCAACCCGTCCTGATCAGTGAGGATCAGAAGATCCTCATCGATCGCGAGAAGGCGCTCTCCATCGCCGGTATTGATTCGATATTGCGTCCGCCCGTCTGGATTCCTGCCGGGTCCTATGCCGAGCTCGGTCAACCCATCGATGTATCCCTGCGGTCCTCCATCACGGTGTCGCACCATCGTTCCGTTGGGAATCCGCACCCAGGGCTTTTGCGTCGTCGTGTCCGTTCGGTTTGGCGCCATGGTGGGGCTCTCTCCTTCTTTCCTGCCGCGACAACCGTCGCAGGTTCTGTATGGTCGGGAACGACGACTGAGTATCAATCGCGCGGAACGCGCACGAGGGATTGGGCAGTCAGCGTTGTCCAGCAAGCACTCTTCTCAGCGACTTATAGTACTCGAAGCACGGTCGAAGGTCAAAGCCGAATCCAGATGTACGGGAAGCTACCGTTCCAACAGTCCCGCACGAACCTCATCCGTTGCCTAGCCCGCATGATTCATGACGGTTCGTCGCGAAATCGCGGAGATGCCATGCGAGACGGGCGCGCGGAGCCGCGAGAGCCCGAGGCCTACTTGCAACAGTATGTCGAGGGGGTGAGCGGCGAGCCTGCCCGATTGGCTGTCCTTCAGGCGCAGCCAACCTTGTCGCAGCGGCATATCGGCGGTTGCAGTAGAAGTCATCGTGAATGATTCGGGTTCGATCGTTGCTGCGCACGCGGGCCGGCCTAGCCGAGCCGTATTCACTCGTCGGACCGCCTCGGTGCGCTCGACGAGCTTAAATCCTACCTATTGTTTCGTAAGCTATATGATCGGTTGAAATGGCTCCGCCTCCTCCGGCATTCTGACGCCCCGATCACGCCCTATCCATTGGGAGGCGCCCGTGACCAAGAACGAGCAGACCACTCGGCAGATCGACGTCCTTGCTATCGGATTGTTCGGACTCGCCGTCGCCGCACTGACCCTGGGCATCGCGCAACTCGGAGGCATTCCTGACCGGGATCAGATCGGCACGCTGGTGATCGCCCTAGCTTTCGGAGGAATTGTTCAGATTCTCGCCGGGATTACCGACATTCGATATCACGAACAGCTTGGCGGCACCGCACTGACCATGTACGGCTTTTTCTGGACCACGATCTGCACGGCAAAATTGGTCGGCGAGAGCACCTCGTTTCACTTCGACCAAGTTTTATATGCACCGATTAACATGGTCTATGCGGTCTTCTCCGTGGTCATGGTCTATCTTACCGCCTACCGGAACACCACCCTCAGCCTTCTCCACGCCATCATCGCCGCCACGTTTGTGGTCACCTCGCTGGAACGGCTCGACATGATCAGTGAAACCTTGCCTGGCGTCGGCCATGTCTTGGTGGGTCTCCTCGCATTCTACTATGCGGTCGCCAGCCTCACCCAGGCTTTTACCGGCGAACCCCTCCTCCCGCTCGGACCACCGCTCTTGGCCAAGCCGGTCGTCATTCGAATGAGCGAGGCGAGCGCGCTGTGATACCGGTCGTTGAGACGGCTTTCGCCTTGAAAGTTGCCCATGAAAAGATCGGAGCGGACCGGGGACCTCGGCTTAGAGCAAGACCGGCGCCCAGAGATAAGGCGTTCCATGAACGGCGCTTCCTCGGCAAATGGCCGGTTGATCTGACACTGGCTCGAATGTCACGTACGGTGGCACCGGATCAGTAATCGACGAGGTGATGCTGTGTTTCCTCATGCTCGACTGCGCGGCGGAGCCGGTTGATCCCCTCTCGGCAATAGCCCAAGCGCAACCAGCGACAGTTGCCACAGATAGCAGGTAACTCGTCGCCGTCGATCGAATTGCGAATCCGATCGAGGAGGTCTCCCCACCGCAACCGATCGCCCACGTTCAGTCCGAGCCTTCGCATGACGACGTGATCCTGCTCTATCATCACCTCCTCCGATCGCTCGCCATTGGCCCTGCATCCAGTAGGTTGCCGGTGAGGGCACGCTGCACAGATCACGTCGGGGGCCGCGATGACCTCAATCTGACTGCCGTGAGACTGTGTCAGCGCCTGATGGATCGCCGCCATATTGGCGACGAATTCGGGACTATACCCTTCCCCGCGAAACCCTTGCAGGCACAACAGCGTGTGGCCACGGAGGCGGATCGGAGGGGATGGATCGCGAGGTTGGTGAAGCTCGGCCATGGGAAAGCCCGGCAGATGGATAGACTGTGTCACCGGCGGTGAGCCAAGTCAACCACCGACGCCGGCATCCTGACTGATGCGCATCTTTCAATCCATGCTTGTTGCCATGGCACAGATGGGGTACGGTCGGAGATGAACCATGTCCGAAATTTATCCAGACAGTCCTTGGTGGCAATCGGCCATCGTCTATCAGATCTATCCCTGGTCGTTTCAGGATTCCAACGGAGACGGGATCGGCGATCTGCCTGGGATCATCAGCCGGCTCGATTATCTCAAGGGGAGGCCCGACTCACTTGGCATCGACGCGATCTGGCTGTCTCCGCTCTACCCCTCCCCCATGCACGACTTCGGCTATGACGTGATGGACTTTTGCAACATCGATTCCCGTTTCGGGACGCTGGCGGACTTCGACCGTCTCGTGGCGGAAGCCCATCGCCGCGGCATCCGCGTCGTCATGGATCTCGTCCTCAATCACTCATCCGATCAGCATCCGTGGTTCATCGAATCGCGATCATCACGAACGTCTTCGAAGCGCAACTGGTATTACTGGGCCGATGGCAAAGCAGGACATCGGCCTCCCAACAACTGGGCCGCTCGCTTCGGAGGATCGGCCTGGACCAGGGATCCGCACACAGGTCAATACTATCTGCATTCGTTCCTGCCGGAGCAGCCCGATCTGAACTGGACCAATCCAGCCGTGCGCGACGCGCTCATCGACGTGGTTCGATTCTGGCTCACGCGAGGCGTGGACGGCTTCCGGCTCGATGCGATCAACTGGCTTGGAAAAGACACCCGTTGGCCGGACAATCCTCGCCGGCTGGCCTGGCGCAGCTATTATCGCCAGGTACACCGCTACGACCGCGACCAACCCCAAGCCCATGAGGTCCTACGAGCCCTCCGGGCTGTCGTCAAAGATTGGCCCAAGACGGTGCTCGTCGGCGAGGCTTCATCCGACACCCCTGGCGGACCTGCCACATTCTATGGGACCGGCACGGACGAACTTCATGAAGTGTTCGATTTCCGCCTCCTGCGGTCACCATGGCGAGCGGACCGGTTTCGCCGTTTGATCCTGGAGAGCGACCAGGCCGTGCCTCGCGGCGGCTGGCCGCCGATCGTGTTCAGCAACCACGATCAATCCCGGCACATCGACCGGTACGGCAAGGGAGGAGATCCCGTCCGACGCGCAAGGGCCGCCGCCCTGCTGCTTTTCGCGCTTCGCGGTACGCCGTTTCTCTATTACGGAGAAGAATTGGGCCTGCGGGATGGACGACTCCGACGGTCGGACCTGCGTGATCCCTACACCATCCGGTACTGGCCGTGGAAAACCGGACGGGACCCGGCGAGAACCCCGATGCCCTGGGAGGATTCTCCTCAGGCCGGCTTCACGACCGGCACGCCCTGGCTGCCCCTGTCATCGGAGTGGCGGCAGACGAACGTGGCCCGCGAACAGCAGGAGGCCGGCTCAATGCTGTCGCTCTACAAGCGGCTCATCCGATTGAAGAAGGGCTCGCGGGCGCTGACTGTTGGAACGTACGAGCCGATCGACGGCGGTCCGAACCAATGTGTGCTGTACCAGCGGGTATTCCGAGCCGAAAATCAATCGGAAGCGATGCTGATCGCCGTCAATTTCAGTCCTCGATCGCTGACTGTGATGCTTCCAACAACGATCACGACGCGTGGCCGTACCGGAACGCTGATGCTCTCTACCGATCCGAAACGAGGCGAGGAACGGTGGACCGCCGACCGATTTCCGCTCGGCCCGGACGAAGGCATCGTGGTTCGGCTGGAGTAGTGCCTTTCTGACCCTGGCGTGAAAGAACCGAACGGAAAGGACGGAAAGGAGAATGTTTCTCCGATCTTAGCAATATGGTCGCTTCTGTCCTCTACTCCGCCGGCAGGGTTCTCAGAAAATCCACGAGACGCACAATTGGAATCTCTTCGAAGTGCTTGAGCGCGAGCAAACGGCGATCTCCTGTCACAATGAGATCCGCATCTGCGGTCACGGCACACTCCAGGATGCGGTTGTCGGGGACATCCGCCAGCACCGCCACCTTGCGGGATGGCCAAACAATGGTGGCTGCCCGACCAATCACTTTTAGGGCTTCGATGACGTCCTGTTCTGATTGGTCGAACTTGGTGCGGAGAATGCGGGCAGTCTCGGTGAGAATAGGAACGGAGCTATAGAGTTCGACTTTGCGGCGTTGTGCGAGGAGCAGTGCTTGCTCGCCTTGACTTCCAGGCACGAGGAACGCGGACACGAACACATTCGTGTCAAGGACCACCTTCATCAGCGGTCTTCAAACACGATTCGTTCCACCTCCTCTTCGGTCAACACACCGGTCTTGCGGGCACGGCGAGTCATCTTCCGCTGAAGCGTGAAGAACTCTTGCTCCTCACGCTCCGCCTTGTATGTGTTCACCATACGACGGAACAGGTCACTCTTCGTCGTGCCTTCACGCTCGGCAAGCCTCTCGTACTCTCGGGCCAGGGCCGGACTGACCGAAAACCCCAGGATCGCAGTTCGCCTTGCCATGGGCCACCTCTGTGAGTTTAACCAAGTTAAACTCTATCATAATCGCCACCGGTGGGCAAACACTGGAACCTCACGTGCCGGGAGCGGCCAGTAAGCCGGTGCCATGAGGTAGCCTCTTGATGCCGATCCGTGTCCTGCTAATGTGTTGATGCAAGGCCTGACCCTCTACTTCTGTGCTCTACTTCTGTGGGTGAGAGTTTCCCGTTCGCACCCCTGAATCCCCTTAATGAGCATGAAGCCAACCGTGATCAAGACATGAAATAATTCCTTGCTCATGCACACCTCCCCTACCCTTTCACCCGCTACATCGATGTCCCAGTATGACTGACAGGTTCCTCCCATGCCAACAGACCTGTTGCCTCGTAGCATCATGGATTCTGATCGATTATGCTTCATGACCTAGGTGAGTCAAGCCCACCATCCAGACTGAGTCAACCTCTGCCGCGTGCAAGGGTTTCGTTCTTCCGTAACCTGTGCGCGTCCTTGACCACCTACGCGACGAGTGGTAGCCTCGGTCCGCCTGGTCGCCCAAGCGCAGCGGAGATCCTTTTCCCAGACGGACATACGCGATGAATCGTCCTCTTCTGAGCCTCCTATGCATCTGCATTTCGCTGTTGCTGTCTGTCACCGCGTCTGGTCAGCACCTGCCGGAGGAGCACGACCTGACGCCTTCCATTATTCTCAAGCCATGGACGGGCGACCTCGACGGGATGGTCGAACGCCGTGTCATTCGTGCGTTGGTGGCACCATCCCGCACGTCGTACTGGCTCACCGGCGCGAGGCAAACCGGCGCCGAATATGAACTCCTCAAGGCATTCCAGGAAGACATCAACCGTCGTTACAAGACACAGGGCAAGCACATCCTCGTCCATGTGGTCTTTATCCCCACGACCCGCGACCAGCTAATCCCGAGCCTCTTGGAGGGACGTGGCGATATCGCAGCCGGCATTTTGACCGTCACACCGGAACGTCTCGAGCAAGTGGATTTCGGCGAGCCCTTCTTCCGTGGAGTGAAGGAGATCGCCGTGACCGGACCTGCATCGCCCCCACTCACATCCGTCGAGGATCTCTCAGGCAAAGAGGTGTTTGCCCGCAAATCATCAAGCTACTGGACTCACCTTGAACATCTCAACGAGCGGTTCGCTCACGAGCACAAACCACCGGTACGGCTCAAGGCCGCGCCGGAGGATCTGCAGGATGACGACCTCCTGGAAATGGTCAATGCGGGGCTCGTTGAAATCATCGTCGTGGACCGCTACCAAGCCCTCCTTTGGGCAAAGGTCTTTAAGAAGCTCAAGCCGCACAATGATGTCGTCGTCAACGCAGGCGGCGACTTGGCCTGGATGATCCGTAAGGATAGTCCGAAGTTGAAAGCGGAGATCGCCGAGTTTGCCAAAAAGCATGGCCAGAAATCAGACTTTGGAAAGACCTTAATCAAGAAATACGGCGGCGATGGCAATCCACGAGTCGTAAAACAGGCCACATCGGCCGGCGAGATCAAGAAATTCCAGAATACAGTCGAGTTCTTTCGGAAATACGGTGCCCAGTACGACATGGACTACCTCTTGATGGTCGCCCAGGGGTACCAGGAGTCCTTGCTCGATCAGAATGCCAGAAGCAGCGTCGGCGCAATCGGAATCATGCAGTTGATGCCCGCGACCGGCAACGAGATGCAGACCGGCGACATTACACAGCTCGAACCGAACATTCACGCCGGCATCAAGTACATCCGCTTGCTCCGCGACCAATTCTTTGAAAACCAGCCCATGGATACGCGGAATAAGATCCTGTTCTCGTTCGCCGCCTACAACGCCGGACCAGGTCGCATTCAGAAACTCCGGAAGGAAGCCGCACAACGCGGCCTCAATCCGAACGTCTGGTTTAACAACGTCGAGATCATCGCGGCGCGACGAATCGGTGAGGAAACGGTCACCTACGTGGCCAACATCTACAAGTACTACATCGCCTATAGGCTGGTCGAAGAGCAGCGAGCCGAGAAGGAGAAAGCCCGTCACGAACTGCTCCAGAGCGTTTCGAAACCTCAGTCACCTTCCACGCATTCCGGCCAGCCGTGAAGCGTCAGAAGATCAGGATCGTCCATACCCGCTTCTTCTTCGCAGTCATCCAGGCCCATCGAGTCCATCCCGGCGCTCCAGCCGGCGGCCACTGACTTGGCCGCCGGCTGGTCATCCGTCCATGCTGGAAACACATTCGCTCACTCGATCGCGGAAGAGCGGATGTACGAGGCGCTCTTCTCGCGTTTCCCTGGAGGGTCGGAGGTGCCGGTTAGGGATGGATCATGTATGCGCCAAAGCCTACGTATTTATTCATTGCCCTCAAACTGGATGATAGAGTAGACTCCTCTCGCCGTAGCACGCGCTGACAAGCGTACAATCATCTCATCGTTGCTGAGGAGGCCTCGTTATGGCAGACGGATGGCGTAAGTGGCGATCTCGGATTGTCCGGAACGGGATGCTCGCGGCGACCCTCGCCCTGACGTTGATGAATACGACCGGAGCGACAGGTAGCCGCATTCCGACCATTGACGGGCTGGTGTCGAGCCAGGGTGTCGGTTTGGCCGGTTATCGCGTGACGCTGTACGCGAGTTACGGCGCTCGTCACGGGCGCTACGAGGCCCTCGGCTCAGACACAACCGACCAACATGGTCGTTTCCAAATCCACTTTTTCGAGTATTTTGGTCATCACGATTCCGAACATTCCGACACCCACAGCGAATCGAACCACAGATCGAAGCCCGTGCTGTTTGTCATCGCGAAAAAAGGTCCCGTCACGCTCGCAAGCGCCATCGGAATCGGCGACAGTGTTCCCGACCACGTGTCAGTGAACGAACGGACCACGGTGGCCGTCGGGAACGCCTTCGCGCAATTCGTGAACCGGGACGAGGTTAGAGGTAACGTTTACGGCATCCGCAATGCCGTGCAAATGGCGGCGAACCTGGCGAACCCGGAGACGGGAGCGATCGGAGTTGTCCTCGATTCGTCCCCGAATGGCATCGAAACCTCGACGCTTCGCACCTTCAACTCGCTGGCGAATGTGGTGGCCGGCTGCGTCGCCGATGCCCGCATCTGCGCCGAACTCTTTGACGCCACGACTCGACCAGGGGGCTCACCGCCAAGGAATGTGCTGCAGGCGCTGGCGAATCTCGTGAAAGATCCCTCCTACCCCGGATACCCAACGGATGCGGATGATCCGATCTTCCTCCTTTCTCAAGCCACGCCGATCTACCAGCCGGCGCTCGAGCACCGACCGACGAACTGGCTGCTATTCCTCAAAATTACCGGCGGATTCTATAGCGAGCAGGACAGCGACAATCTCATGAACGGGCCGGGCAACTTCGCGATCGATCGGAAGGGCTTCGTCTGGGCGAACGACAATGCCGTACCTCAACCACGTGATCAGTACGCCTGCGCAGGACGCCGACTGCTCAAGTTCTACCCCTGGGGTCAACCCTTCCCCGGCTCACCCTACATCGGCGGCGGTCTGAGCGGCGCCGGTTACGGGATCACGCTCGATCCCAACGGCAGGGTCTGGATCGGCAATTTTGGCTTCCAGGATCCGCCCTGCGCGCTGCTTCCCGATGCTGCCACACATGACAGCGTCTCGGTCTTCCGTCCGGACGGCCGGCCCATCACGGGTGTGGGAGGTTTTACGAACGGCGATATTTCGTGGCCGCAGGGCACGGTATCCGATCGCGAGGGGAATATCTGGATCGCCAACTGCGGCAACGACTCGGTCACGAAAATCCCGAAAGGCGATCACACTCGGGCTTTCAACATTCCGTTAGGCCCTACACCACCCGCCCGCGATCCGCAAATGAAGCCGTTCGGGGCCGTCGTCGATCTGGATGGAAACGTCTGGATCAACAACAACCGGAGCAACACCATTTCGATCGTTTCTCCAAGGGGCCAGCTCATCGAGACCTTACCGGGTCTCGTGCATGGTAAGACGGTGCTCAGCCATCCTGTGGGCAACGCGGCCGACAGCAAAGGCAATATCTGGGTTGCGAATTCCGATTGGCTTGATTCCCCTTGTCCGACCAGGGGGAATCTCGGCTCCGCCGAAAATCCGTCGATCACCCTGTACCAGATGGCAACGCGGCAACCCTATCCAGGATCGCCGTTCACCGGAGGAGGCCTCACGCTTCCCTGGGGAATCGCGGTTGACGGCAACGATACGGTCTGGGTGTTCAACTTCGGCGTCGAGCCTGTCCTGACACCCACGGAGATTCCGACAGGGATCAGCCGATTCTGCGGGATGACCACGCACAAATGTCCGAGAGGTCTGAAGGTGGGAGACCCGATCTCTCCGTACACCGGCTATCGCAGCGATGCACTGGAGCGGATCACGGGAGGCCAGATCGATCCGTCGGGGAACATCTGGTTGACCAACAACTGGAAACGGGATGCCAATCCCGTTCAAAACCCGTTCGGCAACGCTATCGTGATCGCGATCGGCGCCGCCGGCCCGATCAACACGCCGCTGATCGGGCCACCAATCCCGTTTCAGTGAATCCGATCAATTTGGGGTCTACCGGGGCGAAGGAGTCGGGGGAGTCAGCAACGATTTTGTCCGGGGCTACCCCTTGTCGGGGACTTCGATGTAATTGGCCTTTGGATGAGGAGAAACAAGTGTGCTGTAAAGGTACGCCGCCGGTGCAGACTGGACACCGATGACTGACGGCCGGTGCGCATTAACCTCCCATACAATCCGTACCTCGATCGAGGCGATAGACGTGCGCCGCGGTCAATCCCAGTACCTGATCGCGTTCCCCAGGCGGCCGCCGCGCGAAGAGACGCTTCATTTCCAGCCGGACAGACGCGTAGCCGCCGCCCAAGTTGGAAACCGGCCAATCGCTGCCCCACATCAGCCGCCCGGCGCCGAATGCGTCAAGGGCATGATCGACATGGCGCGAGAGATCATCGGCGGTCCAACCTGCCTGGGCCGCCGTGTCGAGGCCCGATATTTTGGCGAAGACATTCGGAACCCCGGCCGCGCGAGTGATCCAAGATGCCCAGGGTTCCCATTCGCGTGCCGCGATCGGAGGTTTGGCCAAATGGTCGATGATCAACCTGAGACCCGGCGCTTTCGCCGCGATCGTGGGAACGTGTTCGAGATGACGAGGGAGAATGGCGACCAGATCGAACGTCAGGCGCCGCGCCGCGAGCAGCCTCAATCATTCCAACACAGCCGGACACACGATCCAATTCCGCAAGGCGAAATCCTCGTCTCGACCTTCACAGCCGGCATGCATCCCAAGCAGCCGATGGAGGGCCAGATCATGCCGGTCATCTTCAGGTGGCAACTGGGCATCGAGAGCAACGCCTTCGCCAAGTCTGCGCTGGGCCAACTGAATCTTGAGAATTTTGGGTCGCCTGGGTACGGGGCAATCAGATGAAGACCGATCTCTTCGCGCGAGATTGGGGTCTTGGTGGTGTGATCAACCAGCCCATCGCGGAGGTCCAAGAGCGATTTCTGGTTCCGGACATCGATCCTGCCATGCCGCCGCGCCTCCTGATCCGGCCTCACCCTCGGCCTGATCAATTCCGCAGGCCTTTTGACTTTCTAGTCCCGACTCCGGCAGGCCGTATGGTGAGGACTTGGGATGTGTGCTTTCATTGTCAGGAATCTACGATAGTGGCCCGTTCGCTTCGACTAGGACGAATGGCCGCCCGTGCAGGTGCCATCGGAGTGCACGGCCTTTGATCTCTTTGAGTCGATGACCAGTATGCCGAGGCCGCACAGATATCGGCGCAGCGTTTGCTCGCCCTGACTGCCAGGCACGAGGAACACGGACACGAACACATGCGTGTCGAACACCACCTTCATCAGCGGTCCTTAAACGCGATTCGTTCCACCTCCGCTTCGGTCCACATGCCGGTCTTGCGGACACGGCGAGCCAGCTTTCGCTGAAGCGCGAAGAACACTGCTCCTCACAATCCGCCTTGAATATGGTCACCATACGTCGGAACAGGTCACTCTTCATCGTGCCTTCACGCTCGGCAAGCCTCTCGTACTTTCGCGCCAGGGCCGGACTGACCGCGAATCCCAGGATCGCAGTTCTCCCTGCCATGAACCACCTCTATGAGTGTTCCCGAGCTAAGCTCTATCATCACCGCAATCGGGCGATTAAACGCTGGAATCTCATGTGCTCCGCGCCGTCAGCTTGGCCGCTGCCATGAAGTAGCCTATTGATACAGGCCCGTGCCCTGCCCATATGTTAATACAAGACCTGACCCTTCACTTTCACTTGTGACCTTGTGCCGCTTAATTGCCTTCTATTCTACGATGAGGAGAAGTTGCCGCATCGCGGGTTGCACGGCCCGCTAGCCCTCTGTATGATGTCACCGTGCGACTGTTCCCCTGGTTGTTACAGAACTGAGACCTATCGATGGATGATTCAGGAGAAAGGTCGATAACCCCACAGCCTGAGGATCAGGCAGTCGGAGCGACGGAAGGCTCTTTGGACGAGCATCGGCATGAGCCGCTGGTAAACCGTCGCGCGTGGCTCAGTCAGGCGGCCGCGGTCGTGGGAGTCGCCGTCGGCGAGGCCATGCTCGGTCCCGTTCGCGCAGAAGAGCCGTCGCCCCCGGCCGATCCGACGAAGGTACCCGGGTCTCCACCCAGCGGATACGGACAGCGCTCGGCATTCGAGGCAAGCACGCGGGTGGGTCGATCCTGGTGGTCTTCTCTCACTCCTCTCCAGGATCTTCACGGCATCGTCACCCCCGCATCCTTGCACTTCGAACGCCACCACAACGGCATCCCGACCATCGATCCATCTCGTCACCGGCTTCTCGTCCATGGGCTGGTCGAGCGACCGCTGATCTTCACCGTCGAAGAGCTGAAGCGATTTCCCTCAGTGTCGCGTCTCCTCTTCATCGAGTGCTCGGGAAATTCGGCTCCCGAATGGCGAACCTCCAACGGACAGACCGCCCAGCAGACCCACGGACTCACGAGCACCAATGAATGGACCGGCGTGCCCCTGTCGACGATCCTCGAAGAAGTCGGCGTCAAACGCGAGGGCACCTGGATGCTGGCGGAAGGCAGCGACGCCGCAGCCATGACCCGTAGCCTCCCCCTGGCCGACATCCTGGGCGACGCGCTCCTCTGTTATGCGCAAAACGGTGAGGCTCTCAGGCCGGAACAGGGCTACCCGCTTCGGTTGGTGATTCCCGGTTGGGAGGGCAACACCTGCATCAAGTGGCTCAGACGTTTGAAGCTGGGGACCGCTCCCTTTATGACGCGCGAGGAGACGTCGCAATATACCGATCTCATGCCGGACGGTACGGCGCGGCAATTCACGATGGTGATGGAGGCCAAGTCCGTCATCACCAGTCCTTCGGGTGGACAGACCATCCTGCCTGGCTTCATCGAAATCCGCGGACTCGCCTGGAGCGGACGCGGGACGATCACCAAGGTGGAGGTCAGTACCGACGGAGGTCGTTCGTGGGAACAGGCTCGGCTTCAGGAGCCAGTCCTCTCCAAATGCCACACGCGGTTTCGTTTCCCCTGGCGGTGGGACGGAACCGAAACCATTCTTCAGAGTCGCTGCACGGACGAAACCGGATACGTGCAACCCAGCCGCGCGGCCCTTGTTGCCGTGCGCGGGGTCAATTCCGTCTACCACTACAACGCCATTCAGAGCTGGAAGATTTCGCCGGTCGGGCAGATCACCAATATCCATATCTAGGGAAGGTCTGATCCATTCCAAGTTCTAAGCAGCATGTTGAAAAAGACCGCCAGCATTGTTGAGACATCCCTTACGGTCTTCGATTGATGCAATGGGTCTGACGCGAGGAGGCCCAACCCTGGAGGAGCGAAAGGGGTCTTTTTTTGACACGGACGTCCCGCGTTCGCTACCAGCTTCTTCATGCCCTGCCGTCCCCGCATCGCGACAGGCGATCTCGCCTATCATGTCCTGAACCGGCGTGTCAGTCGCCTCCCCTTGCTCGGGCAGCCAGGTGACTACGCCGCGGTTGAGAGGATTCTGAAACGCAATGTGCTCCGTGGCGGAATAATGGTGTCACGGAATAGGTGGGAATAAAGGTGTCACGAACCTTTGTCGATCTTTGGCTGCCCGCGTGGTCTGTCTGCTCCGCCACCGACTGGACCAGCGCCACTCTTCCGCCTGAGTCACAAGGTTAGCTCGCAACGCATTCCGCTCAACATACTGACACACCGATAGGCAGTACTCATTCACCTGCACGGAGAGGATTTGAACCGCCACTGATAGAGATGGCCCGAGGGTCAACTGACGGGGTCAAGGGTCAACTGACGGGGTCAGGCCTTGCATTGACACATCAATTCACTTTTGGATCGAAATCATTCCCCCCAATTATCCTCGCGGCTTGTTTCGAAGGCGTTGAGCGACCTCATGCACGTAGTCCGTATCCAACAATGTCAGTTCTAACCTGGTACTCGCGATGGAAAGGTCGTCGGCATCAAGACCAAAGTCGCCGACCGTACTGAGATCAGTAACCAGGGCATCTGGATGGTCCAGGGCCTCCAGCACAAATTCGACATACGACTCCAGCGTGTCTACCAAGGCCGTAGACGCGAGTTCGATGCGTCCATCCTCAGCGGCTTGGCGGATGGTTGCGATCCTTCGGCAATCAATGCAATCGAACTGCGGAATTTCGTGAGCAGGACAAGCGCGGCCCATTGGTTCTGGCGTTCTCCGTATCACATCACGAGGAGTATAACCTCTGTTCTTCAGAATAAAAGGCCGTCCATTCCTGGTTTCGT
The DNA here is from genome assembly GCA_050246315.1 of Nitrospiraceae bacterium. Lineage (GTDB taxonomy): Bacteria > Nitrospirota > Nitrospiria > Nitrospirales > Nitrospiraceae > Nitrospira_G. The sequence goes on from JBFWWG010000012.1 coordinate 117,483, forward strand.
TCTAGGCAGTCACGTGATGAACAGGGCTATTCAATCGTACGAGGAGGAGAAAAGCGGAAGGGACCGCTGTTGGAGATAGGTCATGTCTGAAGGACACCGAGCTGGCCAATGAGCCTATCCTGCGGCAGCGATGGCCTGTTCAGCTTCACGCGGTAATTCAACACGGAAAAAATAGGAGGCCGGATACAGGTAATCCTCACCAGATTCGTCGATCACGCGCAGATATCCGTCCTTCTCCACCTTTTCATCCGCGAGCACGCGATAGACCTTGCGCTTCTCAAGGTCCTCACAATCGTCATTCTTCACGCACAGCACAAACTTGCGGTCTCGCTGTTTTCGACGCATCCTGATCCTCTCAATCCAAGAATCGCTTGATCTTCATATTCTTCCGACCGATCGCATGCTCCTCATGCCAATGGACTTCGGCCAATCGAGTTCCGCCATTCGTGAATTGCACCTGTGCCCGCCCTTTGAGCTTTCTCCATCGTCCAGCGCCATATTTCCGCCGCAGCCGCATAATATCCCTGATTCTGCCACCGATGGCTATTGTTTCAATTTCTTCGATCTCACCGACAATCTCGAAATACAAATGGCCATTGTAGGTTGAACCAGGGGAGGAGGCAATCTCCTCACCAGTGCTCAATCAGAAACCACGACACTGTGGCGATTCAAGGCGATCTTCTATCGCGCAGTTCCGTTCAAGCGCAGCTTCCAACGGAACGAGCGCTATCCCCCCTCCAGCGCTGTCGTGTGAATCGAATGCCTGCTCCCAAAGGAGTTCCCGCAGGGCCTTCTTGTCATGCAGACGACCCTTGTGGCCGATGGCGTGATTGATCCTCACACTGCGCGCATCGACCGAGCACCGCCCATAATTTAATCATTCGATGGGTCCCGCGTGCGCGGTTGGCGAGCACAGAGGATCGGTCACGCCGTCGGCCCGCTGATTAAGAGTCAGCGCCCGGAAAATAAAAAAGCCTGCTGACCTTTCGATCAGCAGGCTTTTTGAACCCCGGCAGCGTTCTACTTTCCCACTGCCTCACAGCAGCAGTATCATCGACCC
>JBFWWG010000013.1:0-104365 GCA_050246315.1 Nitrospiraceae bacterium
AAACGCGTGCTGTCTCATCGGAAGTCCTCCTTACGCGCCATGGCGATGCGATGCACCATCATACTCACGAAAGAGGACATGTACTGACACCTGACAACCATCATACAGGTCTCAGCACGATCGGAAATCACCAGGATCGTCAATGAGCGCTCCGTTCGTCCTGATGACCTCGACGGGCGAACGGAAGGTTTTTCCGCAGCCTGTTAAATGATGAAGGAGGACATATGAGCCCCGAGGTCAAGACGACAAGCAAAAAGGTGGTCAAGAAGGCGGCCGAGACCTCTGGCACGAAGGCAGGTCTCACTGGGACTCAGCCCATCGAGCTGCCGGAGGGAATGTGGGAGCGGATCAGTAGCAAGGCCCACGAACTCTGGGAGCAGCGTGGTCGCCGGGAAGGCTATGCGCTAGAAGATTGGCTGGAGGCCGAGACGAGCGTGATGGAAGAAATCCATGAAGCTCGCGAGTGAGTTGACGGCGGGAGTCTGGACCGAGGTTCCCGGTTCGTTGGATGCCTTGTTAAGCCGGCTCGATGTCCTGGCACGGGCGCCTGGATTCGGACTCCAGCGGGAACTGGCCCTGAACGAGGCGCTTCGCCCCTACGTGCAGCGCCGCGAAGGTTCGGTGCTGGCTCCCTTACCGCAGGAGGTGCAGCTCGCGAACCTCTCTCTCTATGCCGACTACTATCCGCAAGACGGTCAGTTGACGCTGATCGAACAATTGCGGGATGTGGTCACTGAGCATATCCCTGAGGAGGAGCGGGTCTGGCTGGACCCGCTGAAACACTCCTTCGTCGATCTCCTCGAAATCGTGCAGGTTGAAGCCATCGATTCGACCGTGCGCCTCATGCTCCGCTCGTTGGGAGACCGGCGGGAGTGGACGGTCGTGGGGAGCGCCATACTGAAAACCATTCCTGTGGGCGAGGTCCTGCTGACCCGCCTGGTCAGAGACCAAGCGGGTCAGCCGGAACAGTTTGTGATGGCCGGCTGTGCGCTCCGGCTGTCGGCCGCTGATGGCCGGAGCCTGATCGAGTCGGTTCAAGAGACCAGGCGCACGCTCGAGATGCAATCGGGCTCCTTCGCGCTCGGCGAATGGGCCGAGTTCGCGAAACGGTACGGACAGGTCTTGCTCTGGGGCTACGCCCAGGCCAGATATGACGCGCTGGTCGAGGCCGTGGTCCAGATCCGATACGTCACCCCCGAGGGCCAACCGTTTCTCTATGCCATGGCGCTCTACGAGCACCATGAGTTTCGATTCCTGTGCGACGGCATGGCCGAGTTGAAGGGATTCGATCCGGTTCAAGACCGCACCGTCGAGAAGGGCGACAAGGGAAAGGACGGGAAACCGCCCGCAAGGACCTGGGCGTTCCGCACCCCGTCGCTGGTCGCCCGGATCACCGTTACGCCGGTGCAGTTGATCGTGGAATGCGATGCGCCGGATCGACTCGAAAATCTCAAACACCAATTGGCCTCCACCTTCGGCTATGCCTTGCACTTTCGCGGAGAGACGACCGCGCCGCCGCCTCGGCGGGTGACCGAGGAAGAACTCGCCCACGCGGATTCGTATCAGATCGCGGTCACGCCCGATGAAGAGCGAGACCTGTTACGATCGTTCTTGGAGTCCGTCTATCTGACGTGGCCCGATGTCGCGTCGCCCGCCCTTGCCGGCCAGACTCCGCGCCATGCTGCGGCCAAGCCACAGATGCGCACGAAGGTGGAAGGGCTCATCGGGCACCTGGAAGCCGACGATCTGGCGCGGCGGCGAACCGGTCTCGTCGGATACGACTACAACCGGTTGCGCTCCCATGTGGGTCTCTCGGAATTGTCTCCATGACCCAGTCCTCTCCGCCGATACGAGAGATCGTGATGGAATGCCGAAAGAAGGACGAGCATTCCGGCGCGAACGGCCATATTTTGCGCTGTGCACTCGCCGTGCAAGCCGCCGTGGGCTTCGTTCCCCATCCGGCGATAGCCGAAATCGCCCGAGGTCTGGACGTCACTGAGGCCGATGTGATCGGCGTGCTTTCGTTTTATCCTGATCTGCGGATGCATCCGGCGGGACGTCACCGGATTCGCGTCTGTCTCGGAGAATCGTGCGTGGCCAACCATGCAGGACGCGTGCTTCGAGCGCTGCAAGCGCACCTCCGCGTGGAGATCGGCGAGACGACCGCGGATGGCCAGTTCACGTTGGAGCGGGTGTATTGTGTCGGCAATTGCGCCGTCTCGCCCACGGTGCTGGTGGACGATGAGGTGCACGGGAGAGCGACGCCTCAGGACATCCCGACCCTGCTCGGAGCACGTCGCTGACCCAACGCCAACAATGGTCAAGCTGTACATCCCCAACGATACGTCGGCTCTGGCCGCCGGCGCGGAGCGTGTGGCCTCGGCCTGGCGCGACCGTCCGGACATCGACATTGTCAGGACCTCCTCGCGTGGAGCCTTCTTTTTGGAGCCGATGGTGGAGCGCGATTCTCCCGAGGGACGAATCGCCTGGTTTAATGTTGGTCCGGACGATCTCGACAGAATTCTGGCCGGTGAAGGAGCCACTCCCGTCTCTGCCATTCCGTACCTCAGCCAACAGCAGCGATATACCTTCTCACATTTCGGACTGACGCGGCCGCTCTCGATCGGCGACTATGAGGCTCACCAGGGTTGGGCCGGGCTCGATCGAGCGCGGTCGATTTCGCCCGAGGCCATTATCGACGAGATTCGCATTTCAGGTCTGCGGGGGCGAGGTGGCGCTGCCTTCCCCGTGTGGCGCAAATGGTCTGCGGCGCAATCCACGTCCTCGGACGTGAAATATGTGGTGGCCAACGCCGACGAAGGCGATGCGGGAACCTACTGCGATCGCATGATCATGGAAGGCGATCCCTTTCGGCTGATCGAAGGCCTGTTGATCTGCGCCACCGCGATCGGTGCGGGTGCCGCCTACATCTATTGTCGTCGCGAATATCCCGGTGCCGCTCGCACGCTCACCCAGGCCATTGCGATCGCGCGCGAAGCCGGACGGCTTGAGGTCCATGCACGCCCGTTTACGATCGAGGTCTATCGCGGAGCCGGATCCTATGTGTGCGGGGAAGAGACGGCCTTGCTGCAATCCTTGGAAGGGAAACGCGGAGAGGTCCAGGTCAAGCCGCCTTATCCGGCAGTCTCCGGACTGCACCGCCGTCCGACTGTCGTGAGCAACGTGTTGACGTTCGCCACGATCCCGACAATCCTGGCATCCGGGGGAGCGTGGCATGCATCGCTGGGAACGGAACAGTCGCGCGGCACGGCCGTCCTGCAACTCGGGGGGCGTGTGAAACAGCCGGGTCTGGTCGAGATTCCTTTCGGAGCCACCTTACGAGAGGTGCTCGATCGGTTCGGAGGAGGGATGGCGCCAGGCGCCACGTTGAAGGCGGTACAGGTCGGCGGCCCGTTGGGCAGCCTCTTTCCGGAATCCGAGCTGGACGTTCCGATTTGTTACCACGAATTTGCCAAGCGGGATGCGATCCTCGGTCACGGCGGGATCGTGGTCTACGACAGCGAGACCGACATGGTCGAGCTGGCGCGGCATTTTATGGCGTTTACTGCGGACGAATCCTGCGGGAAATGCACGCCTTGTCGTGTCGGGTCGGTGCGTGGCCGGGAAATTCTGGAACGCATTCAGAGCGGACAAGGGACGAGAGCGGATCTGGACCTCTTGCGGGATCTGGGCGACACGATGAAGGCCGCGAGCCTCTGTGCGTTGGGGGGGCGCGCACCCTATCCGGTCTTGACGGCCATGGAGTATTTCGATTCCGAATTTGCTGCGAGGTTGAGGGCGTGAGCGCGGTGGAACAATTCATTCATGGCACGATCGACGGGCGTCCCATTGAGGCGGCGCCCGGAGAAACGATCTATCAAGCCGCGCGACGCGCCGGGGTGACGATTCCGAGCCTCTGTGCATCGGCTCACCTCGCTCCGTTCGGGTCTTGTCGCCTCTGCCTCTGTGAAGTGGAAGGACAGGCGGAAACCCCCGCTTCGTGCACGACGCCGATGCGGGAGGGTATGGTCGTGCGAACACAAAGCGAGCGGCTCCGGACGCTGCGGCGCAACATCGTGGAATTGTATCTCTCCGAGCGAATCGGAACGGAAACGAGATCGGCCGCGTTGCTCACGTTGGCGGACCAATTGGGACTGCGACAGGTGCGATATCCGGCGGCTGTCCCACGACAGCCCGTGCGAGACGAGTCCAATCCGTTTTTCAGCTTCGACAATCTGGCCTGCATTTCATGCGCGCGCTGCGTGCGGGTCTGTGACGAGGTGCAAGGCACCTTCGCCCTGACCATGCTCGGGCGTGGGTATGGGTCGCGACCTGCGGCGGGGGATGGACGCGGCTTCGACAGCTCCAATTGTGTTTCTTGCGGGGCCTGTGTGAAGGAATGTCCCACGGGAGCGTTGGAGGAGAAGAGCGTCGCGGTATTCGGCCGACCGACGCAGTGGACGCGCACCACTTGCGCCTATTGCGGCGTGGGATGCGCCTTCGACGCCGGCACTCGCGACGGTCGAGTGGTGAGCCTGGTTCCCGCGGACGACGCGCCCTCCAATCACGGTCATGCCTGCATGAAGGGCCGGTTCGGCTGGACCTACATCTATGCGGAGGATCGGCTCCGCCTGCCTCGCCGGCGGCGAGGCTCGCATTGGGAAGACATCTCCTGGGATGCGGCATTGGATCTTATCGCTTCCGAGTTCGATCGGATCCGGTCCTTGCACGGGGCGGACGCCATTGCCACGATTTCATCGAGCCGAGGGACGAACGAAGAAAACTATCTGTTTGCGAAGTTCATGCGCTGTGTCATCGGCACCAACCACATCGACAACTGTGCCAGGGTCTGTCACAGCGCCACGGTGACGGGCATGATGGAGACGCTGGGAGCGTCCGCGGCCACCAATTCGCTTCAGGACCTGGACGAGACCAAGCTCATGATGGTGGTGGGAGCCAATCCGACCGAATCGCATCCGGTGGTCGGCGCACGGATCAAACAACGGCAGCGGCGAGGTGTGCCGTTGATCGTGATCGATCCTCGCCGAACGGAACTGGCCAGGCTCGCCGATCTCCACCTGCAACTGAGACCCGGAACAAACGTGGCCCTCCTCAATGCCATCGGGCAGGTGTGCGCGAAAGAGGGATGGCTCGACCACGCCTTCATTGCCGATCGAACCGATGGATATGATGAATGGCTCAAGACCGTCGAGGCGACGTCTCTCGATGAAGCGGAGCGGATCACCGGCGTGCCCGCGACCGCGATTCGGGAAGCAGCCCGGCGGTATGCGACGAGCGGGGCGTCGTTGTCTATGCATGGTTTGGGGGTCACGGAACATCGATGGGGAAGCCACGGGGTGATCGCGCTGGTGAACCTCGCCCTTGCGACAGGCAATGTCGGGCGCCCCGGCACCGGTATCAATCCGCTGCGTGGCCAAAACAACGTGCAGGGCGCATCGGACATGGGATGCCTCCCGACCTATTTTGCGGGGTATCAGCCCTTCGACGATCCGGCGCTTGCGGCGCGTCACCTCGAACTCACCGGCCGGCCGTTACCGACGAAGCGCGGGATGAAAACTCCCGACATGTGGGATGCTGCGATCGAAGGACGTCTGAAAGCGCTGTGGATCATCGGATACGATGTCGCCCAGACCGATCCGAATCTGAACAAGGTCCGACAGGCGCTCGGAAATCTGGAATGGCTCGTCGTCCAGGATCTGTTCATGAGCGAAACAGCGAAGCTCGCCCATCTGGTGATTCCCGGGGCGGCGTTTCTTGAGAAGGATGGGACGTTCACCAACCTGGAGCGACGGATCCAGCGTATCCGCAAAGTCGTCGAGCCGCCTGCCGGGGTGTTGCCGGATTGGCAAGTCGTCTGCGAGGTCTCGCACCGCATGGGATATCCCATGCGGTATGGTCATCCATCGGAGATCATGGACGAGATTGCCATGCTGACGCCCTCCATGGCGGGTGTTGCCTACGGGCGATTGGAATCGTCCGGGGGGCTGCAATGGCCCGTCTTGTCCGGTGATCATCCCGGAACCTCGCTCATGCACGGAGAACGGTTTCCGAAAGGACGGGCGAGGTTCGTGGCAGTGGATTACTTGCCTCCCGGTGAGATCCCGGATGCGGCCTATCCGTTCCTGTTGATCACCGGCCGGATCTTGCAGCACTATGGGTGTGGAGCCCAGAGTCGGAGGACGGACATTCTGCGCTGTGTGAATACGGATGTGCTGGAAATGCATCCACGGGATGCCGAAAGTCTGCGCATCGCCGAAGGAGAATTCGTCCGCATGGTCAGCGCCCGTGGTCAGGCCATTATTCCGGTGACACTCAGCGAACGCGTGCAGCCGGGTCAACTGTTCACCAGTTTTCACTTTCCATCGACCGGCGTCAACGTCCTCTTGTCGTCGAGTGCCGATGAGAGCTCCAAGTGTCCCGAGTACAAAGTGTCGGCCGTCCGGATCGAACGGCTCTCGGACGCCGAGACGGCTGCGCATGCCGGCGACCCGGCTCGGGCTCGGTTAGTCGTGTGATGCCGTCAGTCCGCTGTCGCCTCCGTTTCGCCGTTCGCCACTTGCCGGACGTGTTCGGGAGGTCGGGCCTGACAAGGCAGTCGCCATCTTGGCGAGGCGCGACCAGGCATGCTGCCTCTGGGACATGTACGGCTCTTGTCGCAGCCTCACATCGAGGGCTTCAACCAGGGATGTCGGCCTGACGGTACGAGCCGGCGTCGGAAAGGGATGCAATGAAGATTGTGGTGGCGGTCGATGGGTCGAAATACGGTCGCTGGGCAATGGACTGGGTTGCGCGGCTCCCCCTGGTCGACGTGAAGAAGGTGACGGCGCTGCATGTGGTGGACCTCACTTCGTTGAAGATGCCTCTTGTGCCGCATCCGGTGCCGGCCTGGGACGCGCCCTATGTTCGGAAGGAAACGGAACGGCTGGAGGAGCGGGCGAAACAGGTCGTGACGGAGGCGCGTGCGCGGTTCGCGTCGCTCAAGATTCAGGCGACGGTGCGCTCTGAGCACGGGCCGGTCGCCGAGACCATTCTCCAGCAGGCGAGCGGAGCCGGAACGCTGACCATTATCGGAAGCCGGGGGCTCGATGCGCTGGATCGCTTCATGCTCGGCAGTGTCTCTACCAAGGTCATCCATCATGGGAAAGGTTCCGTGCTGGTCGTGCGGGAACCGGCCAAGCCGATTCGCCGGGTCGTCTATGCGACCGACGGCTCCAAAGCCTCGTTGAAAGCGCTGCGTTTTCTGCAACGGCATTTGATTCCGAAGAAGGAGAAGGGGCCCGCCATCGAGGTGGCGGTGCTCTACGCCATGCCCTTGCTGAAGTACCCGGAGCTGAAGGAGCCGGGCCATCGGCTGGTCGAGGCCGCCGCCGCCAAATTAGAACAGGCCGGCTATCTGGTCGAGCCGGTGTTTAAAATCGGCCATCCGGCGGATGAGATCATCAAATTCGCCGAGCGGCGGCAGAGCGATTTGGTTGTCAGCGGAGCGAGGGGACGCGGGGCCCTCGCGCGGTTCCTGCTCGGCAGCGTCTCCACGCGTCTCGTGCAACACAGCCATTGTTCGGTGCTCGTGGTGCGGTAGGCTGATCGGAATGTTAGGAAGAAGATGACAAACTACTCGCTGGAGGACCGCAATGGGACCAGTTGGAAGGCAAATTCGGAAATTGATTCCTCTGCAAGACTCAAGATTTCAGCTTTCGGACATTAGCCGATCTGGTCCGACTACAACGAGGGCGACGCTCTGCCGGCTCCGATGCCCAGATCTCACCCTGGAGCAGCCTTTCGGACCACACTGCGGCAGGCCAGCCGAACGGAAACCATGACCAGGCTTCTTCAATTTCTACCTACGCTGTCTGAGCGATAAAATATTCGCTGAGACACGCTGGAAACCTCCGGAGTTTGTCAAACAGTCGCTCCCAGTCTTTGCTGCGTGCAAGCGGCACGATCATCCAATAGAGGCGAGCGAGAACAGTCAGGTCATTGGCATCCCCTCCCTTGAACTCAAGATCCCAGTCAGGCATACCATCACTATAGAAAGCCGATAGTATGCCGGTCGTCCGTTGCACGATCGGTTGAGTGTCGGAAACAGAGCGCAATCTCACTGAGCATCTGATGGCCAAGCAGGACTATGACCTCATCGTCATCGGCGGCGGGCCGGGCGGCTACCTGGCCGCGATCCGGGCGGCGCAGCTCGGCATGAAGGTGGCCTGCGTCGAGGAGCGTGAACAGCTCGGAGGCACCTGCCTTAATGTGGGCTGCATTCCTTCCAAGGCCCTGCTGAACTCGTCGGAAAAGTTCCGGGAGGCGCAGCACTCGCTGAAGGGCTACGGGGTGACCTGTCAAGGGGTCGCGCTGGACCTGACGGCGATGATGGAACAGAAGATCAAGGCCGTGCAGACGCTGACGGGCGGCGTGGCTCATCTCTTCCGGAAACACAAGATCGACCACGCAAGAGGACGCGGACGGCTCCTCGGGCAGCAGCAAGTCGAGGTTCGTCCATCAGAAGGATCGCCGAGTGTCCTCAAGGCGCCCGCCATTATCCTGGCAACCGGGTCTGCGCCGGTTTCACTGCCTGGATTGAACATCGATGAAGATCGGATCGTGACCTCCACCGGCGCGTTGAGCCTGAAGGAGGTCCCCGAGCATCTCGTGGTCGTGGGCGGCGGCTACATCGGCCTCGAACTGGGATCGGTCTGGAGCCGGCTCGGTGCCAAGGTCACCTGTGTCGAACTGCTCGGCCGGTTGGCGCTGGGAACGGACGGAGAGGTGGCGCAGCTCCTTCAAAAGGTTTTGGAACAGCAGGGCTTCACGTTCCGGTTACGCACCGGCGTGAAGGCGGCGCGTGTGATCAAGAAGGGCGTCACGCTCACGTTGGAACCGGCGGACGGCGGAAAGGACGAGCCGCTTTCCTGTAGCCATGTGCTGGTGGCGGTGGGCCGCCGACCCTACACGGAGGGGCTGGGGTTGGACAAGGCCGGTGTCACGCTCGACAGGAAAGGATTTATCGCGATCGATGCGGAGTTCCGCACCGGCGCCGAGGGGATCTTCGCCATCGGCGATGTCGTGCGCCAACCGATGTTGGCCCACAAGGCGTATGATGAAGCCACGGCCTGTGTCGAGATCATTGCGGGTCGGAGGGGCTACGTGCATTACGACGGTATTCCGGCGGTCATCTATACCAGCCCGGAAGTGGCCGGCGTCGGACGGACCGAGGAGGAGTTGAAACAGCAGGGCAGGGGGTATCGCGCGGGGCGGTTCCCGTTCCGTGCCAACAGCCGCGCGCGTTGCACCGGCGAGTTGGATGGGTTCGTGAAGATCTTGGCCGATGCCGAGAGCGACTTGGTCCTCGGCGCCCATCTCATCGGACCGGACGCCGGGACGATGATCCACGAGATCGTGGCGGCCATGAAGTTCGGCGCGACGGCGGAGGAACTCGGGCGGATGGCCCACGCGCATCCGACGCTCAGCGAAGCGGTGCGGGAAGCGGCGCTGGCCGTCCATGGGCGCGCATACCATGTCTAGTCCGTAGTCGCGGCCGAAGAAGGAGCAGGGGATGCCGAAAACAACCATCAAGATTCCGGCCAAGCTCGAATACCTGTCCATCTTGGACGAACACGGCAAGGTGGATCGCAAGTTGGAGCCCAAGCTGTCCAGGGAGCTGCTGCGGACCATGCACGAGAAGATGCTGCTCAGCCGGCGTTTCGACGAGCGGATGTTCAGTCTGCAACGGCAGGGCCGGCTCGGTACCTTCGCGCCGGTGAAGGGCCAGGAGGCGGCGCAAATCGGCGCGGTGGCGGCACTGAACGAGTCGGACTGGATCGTGCCGGCCTTCCGCGAGGTCGCCGCCTATGTCTGGCGGGAACTTCCGCTGGAGGGCCTGCTGCTCTATAACGCCGGGTACAACGAGGGTGGCCGGGTGCCGGACGAAGCGCATGTGCTCCCGATCGCGATACCGGTCGGTTCGCAGATGCTGCATGCGGCCGGGCTCGCCTACGGGTTGAAACTCCAGAAGAAGGCTGAGATCGCGATCACGTTCTTCGGCGACGGGGCGACGTCCGAAGGCGACTTCCATGAGGCGATGAACTTCGCCATGGTCTATGCCTGTCCGATGGTCTTCATCTGTCAGAACAACCATTATGCGATCTCGGTGCCGCGGGCCAAGCAAACGACCTCCCGCACCCTCGCGCAAAAGGCCGTTGCCTACGACATGCCCTGCATGCAGGTGGACGGGAACGATGTTCTGGCCGTGTATGTTGCGGCGAAGGAAGCGGTCGAGCGGGCGCGCACTCGTCACATCCCGACCTTGATCGAGTGCGTCACCTATCGACTCTCCGTCCATACGACGGTGGACGATCCGACCAAGTACCGAGCGCAGGAAGAAGTGAAGCAGTGGGAGAAACGCGATCCGATCCCGCGGTTCCAGCGCTATCTGAAGAGCAAGAAGATCCTGTCCGATGCCGAGATCAAAAAGACCGAAGAGCGAGTCGAGCAAACGATCGCAACAGCCGTGGAGGCCTGGCAGGGCCAGATGGCCAGGCTGACCGACCCCTCCGTCATGTTCGAGCACCTCTATGCCGAGATGCCGCCGGGGCTGCGCGCGCAGCGGGAGGCCTTCCGGGAGGATTGGGCGAGGCGGAGCAAGGAGACGGCCCATGGCTGAACTGACAATGGTCCAGGCGATCAATCTTGCGCTGCGGCAGGAAATGCAGCGCGATCCCACGGTGGTCCTGATCGGCGAGGACATCGGGGTCGACGGCGGCATCTTCCGCGTGACGGATGGGCTGTTGAACCAGTACGGGCCGGAGCGAGTCATGGACAGCCCGCTGGCGGAATCCGCCATCGTCGGGTTCTCGATCGGAATGGCGATTTCTGGGCTCAAACCGATTTCGGAAATGCAGTTCTCCGGCTTCGGCTATTTCGCCTTTCATCAGATCGAAAGCCATGTCGCGAGGATGCGCTGGCGGTCCCAGGGGCGCTTCCACCTGCCGATGGTCGTCCGCATGCCCTACGGCGCGGGGGTGCGGGCCTTGGAGCATCACTCGGAAAGCCGGGAGGTCTATTACGCCCATACGCCCGGATTGAAGATGGTGATTCCTTCGACGCCGCGCAACGCGAGGGCGCTGCTGCTGAGCGCCGTCCGCGACCCCGATCCGGTGATCTACTTCGAACCGAAGGCCAATTATCGGGCCTTCCGCGAAGAGGTGCCGGAGGAGGAAGAGACGCTGCCTATCGGCGAATCGCAGATCGTGCGGGAGGGGAATGATCTCACCATGATCACCTACGGAGCGATGGTTCGCCGGACCATGGAGGCGGCGGAGCGACTGCGCCAGGAGGACGGCGTCGAGGCGGAGGTGATCGATCTGCTGACGCTCTCGCCTCTGGACGACAGGAAATTTATTGAATCGGTCCGAAAGACCGGGCGGGCCGTGATCGTCCATGAGGCGCCGCAAACCTTCGGGCCGGGCGGCGAGATTGTCGCTCGATTGGTCGAGCAGGCGTTCCTCCATCTGGAGGCGCCGATCAAGCGGGTGAACGGGTACGACATCATCGTGCCCTACTTCGCGAGGGAGCAGGCCTATATCCCGGATGCCGAACGGATCATCCGCGGCGCGCGAGAGGTGCTGCGGTTCTGATTGTTCAGGCCGGTGCGAGCGAAAGGATTCCGCCGATGGCCAAGCTATGGACATTTCAAGATCCTGGAGAAGGCATTCACGAAGCCGAGGTGCTGAAGCTGCTGGTCGCACGGGGCGATCGTGTGAGGGAAGGGCAGGAGGTGCTGACCGTGGAGACCGACAAGGCGAGCTTCGACCTCTCCTGCCCCTACACCGGCGTTGTGGAGGAGATCGCGGTCAAGGAAGGCGACCGGATCAGGGTCGGCGATCCGTTAATGCGGATCGGCTCGGCGGATGCCGCGGCCGAAGCGGCTCCGGCCGCAAGGCCGGCAACGCCGAGCCAGGCGACTGAGGAAGAGCAGGCGACCGAAGCAGACCGCGAGGAGGCATTGCCATTGGGTACAGGGCAAGATGCGCCCCCTACGCGGCCCGCGCAACAGGGGCCGGTCTTGGCCTCACCCGCAACCAGACGGGTCGCGCGTGAACTCAAGGTGGACCTGCGCTTGGTCCCGCCGAGCGGCGAAGGCGGGCGCGTGCTTACCGACGATGTTCGCGCCTTCGCGGAAGGCGGGGAGCCGCAGCGCGGCGGGCTTGTCGCCAAGCCGCGTCAACCCGCCGTGAAACTGCCGGACGAGCGACCGGCTGCACAGATGGAACGTCCGCTGCTGCCGGACTTCGCCCAATGGGGCGAGATCGAGCGGGTGCCGCTCCGGTCGGTTCGGCGCGAGACGGCCAAGCGCATGGCCATCTCTTGGTCTCAGATCCCTCACGTCACCCACAACGATGTGGCGGACATCACGGAACTCGAAGCCTTTCGGCATCGACACGTGAAGACCATCGAGGCGAATGGCGGCAAGCTCACGCTGACCGTCTTGGTGATGAAGGCGGTGGTGGCGGCGCTGCACGAGTTCCCGCGGTTCAACGCCAGCCTGGATGCGGAGAAGGAAGCCTTGATCCTCAAACGCTATTACCATCTCGGGATTGCTCTGGACAGCGAGCGGGGGCTGCTCGTGCCGGTGATCCGTGACGTCGATCGCAAGAGCCTCACCGACCTGTCCGTCGAATTGTTTCAACTCGCCGAGCGGGTCCGCAAGGGCGATGTGAAGCGGGAGGACGTGAGCGGCGGCACGTTCACCATCACCAATCCTGGGCCGATGGGAGGGACTACCTTCACGCCGATCATCAATTATCCGGAAGTGGCGATTCTGGGGTTGGGCCGCGCGCGACTCCAACCGGTGGTGCGCGGAACAGTGGAGCAGCCGGAGATCGTGCCGCGGTTGCTGTTGCCGATTTCTTTCGGGTTCGATCACCGGATCAACGACGGCGCCGACGCCGCGCGCTTCGTCAACAAGGTCATCCACACGCTGACCAACCTCGAAGCCTACACGCTGGCGATCTGAATGAAAGTATGTGAAGGAGGAAGCAAGAGCGGTCGGAAAACAATGTAGAGACGTTCCTCGTATTCGGGGTCGCGCATTGTGTGCTCGACCAAACTCTTACGAATGTCAGGCACTATGTGGTGCGTTGGGATTTGGGAGTTGCCCGATGTCAAAGTCAAGATCTGTAATGGCTTCTGACACCGTTTCCTATTTCTCCAACGCTTTCCGGAAAAGAAACCAGGTCGGACCCCGTAACGAAACGTTCTCTCTACGCGGCAGACTTGACTGCAATGGATAGCCCGGCTTTCGCGCAGAGGCCCACGAGGTAATCAAGGGAAAGCTTGTCCACCTTGTTGCACGCGATTTCTGACATGCGTGGCTGAACGACACCGAGACGCTTGGCCGCTTGCGCCTGAGTCAACCCCTCACGCGCCATCCACTTGCGAAGGGCCTCGGCTAACTCACAGCGTAGCAGCATGACGGCCGCCTCGTGTGGAGGAAATCCCAGATCGAGAAACACGTTTCCGCTACCCCGTGTGATCCGCACATTGGTTTTCTTCATGGTTGTTCTCCGATGAGCTTGTAACGTCGCGCCGCAAGCTCGATGTCCGCCTTCGCGGTCGCCCGAGTCTTCTTCTGAAACGCATGCAACACATAGACCGCGTGCTCAAAATTTGCCACGTAGATCACACGGAACGCCCCGGCCTCGTCTCGTACGCGAATCTCGTAGGCGCCTGGTCCGACGCTCGGAATCGGTTTGAAATCCGCCGGCTCACGCCCCACTTGCACCATGAACACTTCGTGTCCGGCGCGTTGGCGTGCGGACTTCGGGAATCGCGCTGAATCCTTACGGACCGTCCCGACAAAATACGCGGGCTTCACCGAGATGTATTATACGAATATTCGTATTTCCGCGCAAGAGCATGTAGAAGGCATGACAGGTGAAACGGAAAAGGGCTCTTCACCATATGGGCGGACAATAAGGGAGGACAATGGCGTCAGGAATTATTCAGTGTTTTGGGGGTTGCCGGGTGTCAAAGTCAAGATCCCTAGTGGCTCCTGACACCTTTTCCAATTCCACAACTCTTCTCCTCGATCAGCGTGAGCGATCCGGACTCATGAACGTCCGGGGAGTTTACCGGAAATGCGAACACGTAACCATCACGATGGGACGATCTGTGGGCGGTGCGTGGGAATCGCGGCTACATTTCAGGGTGTCTGTCAGATCTGGGACAATTCCCATCTCCCGGAGAATGCGCTCGGAGTCGTATCCCTGCCTTGTCAGGATATACGCCATTGGCGTACTATGTGCGATGCGCTTCGTCGAGACCCCGGTCTTTACTGCGGCGCTCCGACGTCATCTCGACGAGGAGACGTATCGCGCACTCCAATTGGCGCTGGTCTTCCGCCGACGCAAGGCCCAATCATTCCGGGTGGAGGGGGGTGCGGAAACTCCGATGGTCTGCGCTAGGGCGGGGAAAGCGAGGAGGGGTTCGCCTCATCTACTATTGGGAATCGGCAAGCCGGACGTTTTACATGCTCTACCTCTATGCGAAGAACGAGCAAGGCGATCTGACGGCCGCTCAGCTCAAGGCGTTGGCCAAGCTCGTTCGGGAGGAATTCACATGAAGGAAGGGGCCTACCAAGAACTGCTCATGAGTATCCGCCAGGCGGGACGGATTCGCCGCGGTACTGTGAAACCTGCTCGTGTCACCACCTTTCGACCGGCCGATGTGAAAAGCGTCCGTGAAAAGTTGAAAGCATCGCAAAGCGAGTTCGCCCTCATGATCGGCGTGAGTGTCGCCACTCTCCGCAACTGGGAACAGGGACGACGCATACCGGATGGGCCGGCACTGGCGCTCTTGCGTATCGCGGCTCGCAACCCGCGCGCCGTTGCCGAGGCATTGCACCGGACACCGAGAAAAGGAGCGGCCTAAGGATGGCAGATTCAAGCTCGATGATTTGCCAGGTCCCAAGGGTTATCCTGTTGCTGACGGTGGGCTCGACGGAAGCGTTGACATGCGTTTTCTGTTCGACTGAAATTCAGAATGTCCAAATTTCTTGTCCCGCTCTGTAACACACAACCGTCAGTAACGTGCCGGCCATTACCAGGGCCACCCCGTCGATCCCCCACGCGAGACCGCGAAGAGCGGCAGAGGGGGCGAACGTCCCGGCCATGCCAAGCACTCCTCCCACCGCCAGGCCGATCGAGGCCAGCACTCTCAATCGTCGATCATTCATGGTTCGCTTTTCCTCGATGAGCGTTACAGATGCGGGCTTCCGCGTCGACCGATATGGGGCCGGACCCCTTATTTCCGTTTCCACACTCCCTACCGAGGCTAACCGCTCAGGCTGAGCGTACGACGTCGAGCCAAACCGCTCCAGCCTATTGTTAGACTGCCTTGCCGCGGAAGTACCGCGGTTGGAAACTGTGATCGCTCTCAACATGGCGAATGAATGCCACACCGACTGATAGCACATCGTTTGCGAAGACGATCATGGGGGCAAGGTCGCCTCTCTGTCCCCCGATGTATATCTGCTGCAATCGCAATATTGGCTCCTCAACACTGTCGTCTTCATGACTACTCCCGAGCTGCTGGGCGATCGCAAGAACCAACTCGCGATGGCTATAGTCGTACGGTGCGATGAAGACAGCGAGTCCTCTGTTGATCCACTCGCGGAAGGGAATCGGCTTGGCGAGCTCTGCCAGCCTCCGGTCGATCTCCTTCATCTGAGCCGTATCCCCGGATTCGATCGCCCGTGATAGGCGCTCGGAGATCTCGGCGTGGATCGGGTCTTCCCGCCAACCCACCATGGGTAGTGGTTGTGGCTTCAGCGGTGGCCCTGACGCCGACATGCCGGGCGGTTGAACCTCGTACACGAACGCGAACTCATCCATAAGATTCAGCAGCAGAGGCTTGTTCTTCCGAGTCTCACACACCAAAATGCGAAGCTCGGCTGCGATCTGCTTGAATCTATCCCGCTCTTTTGGATAAAGCCGAAGCGCATCCCACAAGAAGTACAGGTGAGTCTCACAGTCCACGAGTCTCTCGGCAGATGTCTTCGATACCCGGGGCTTGCGCATAGAAGCCACGTTTCAATCTAACTATTGAGTATGCTGACCGGCATAGTATGCACCATGTGACTGCACGATGGGGCGTGATTCTTGCGCGTGTTCAATCACTTGTCAACGATCCCCACACTGTTTCGTTGGCGTGATATACAGACCGGCATAGCTCCGTTATAGCTGCGAGGAGCACCATAAGGGGTCCGCCGCCGTATCGTCGACTACCATGATGGCCGCCGATCCCGCTGCTTCCAGTCTTGAATCGTCGAGCGCACGGATTAGAAATCGTACAGGTGGTCCAAGGGCAGTCCTTTGCGATCGAGGCTCGGGAGCGTTTCGTGCAGTCGGCCGACAGGCACCAGCAACGCCACGCGTTTGCGCGCCGGGTCCGTGAGCAACGTCCACTCGCAGACTTTCTCGCCGCGATGATACTGATCCTGCCAGGTGTGCGGAGCAACGATCGTCATCAGGATCTGTTCATTGCCCGCGACCTCCACCACTCGGCTACCATTTCGGATCAAGGTCTGCACGGCCTTCTTGAATGGTTCGTATCGCGGCAGTGACACGAGATAGGATCGATCGCCGAGGGGTGCGAGTATTGTGATGCTCGGATCGAGCGACCCCAGCTCTGCTGTGCCCTGCGTGACCCAGGCCTGAATGTCCATCGCCTCCGGGTCATATCCTGCCTGCGTGCCCTGGTTGATGGTCTATCCCCATGCGGCCTTGAACAGCAGTTCCACGGTCAACGTGAGGACAATTAAGGGGTCAGGCCCCTTAACGGCAGATCGATCCCGGCATAGTGCTTCATCGAACCCTCTTGTCTGTGGTGGGTGAGCATCACGCCTCCATGACGTGACGGTACACTCCACGTGAGGAGCCTTCGAGATGGTTATCGGACCCCATAATTGCGTCCTGGCTGCTCCTGTTTCGAGAACCAGTTGTCCTCGTAAAACCGTAGTACCTCTTCGACGACATCAAGCACATCACGGCCATCAATGCTGTACCCAGATGGTGGGCCGTTATCAAAGCTATGCACGGCGCCAACATCTGGCCACTCGTCGATGCTCAGGCCGTACGAGGTGTCAATGCGCTTGGGGAGCGGCTGTAGATGCTTGGTGTGATTGCTGTAGATGCTTGGTGTGATTACAGATGGCATTAATGACCTTAAAGGAGCCGAGTTCGAAGACCGCATCGTAAAATCGCTGCCCCGGCGTTGGAGAAGGATTCCGCCGTTCTTGCCTCGAACGGGGGCTAATCCACTCCCGCAGCTGGTTTAGACCAAAGATCACGAAGAGAAGTCGTTCAGTCTCTTTTGCCTCAGCATTTCTGAGAATCTGAACGTTCCGACAGATTGTCCGGTAGAAAGCCGCAGTAGAGTTGATGTCAAAAAGGTTGATCTGTGCCTTCATGGTGTGTGTGAGCCAACTGACTGATAGTGGGGCAGGATGACTTTAGGTATAGAATGGGTCGCGATAAGGTAGCAAGCATAGTAAAGGTTCTCCATATGGCTTCCTCGTCAGGCCGCGTCGGTTTCGATCTTGCCGGGCAGTTTGCTGAGGATCAGTTTCTGTAGCTCGACCTTGTTAGCGGCATTGTCGATATCAATGCCCACCAGCCGCCCATTGGCATCGTAATCGAGCACGACGCCCTCAGAAACCTCGCGACTCTCCACGCTGGGCCGCTCGGAAAGGTCGATATAGAGTGAGTCAGTGTCTGGATGATAGTTAAGTTTCATGGTTTGAACCCTCGGTCCGGAAATGCATTGTGAATCGTCACCTTGTCCGCTAGCGTTACCACTCTTAGGTAGCGGCCGCCAAGCTCAGGGATCGCCGCCCAAAAACGATGCCGGTTGTGCTCCTGCGGCTCCGATCGGATGGCATGCTCCAGCACGAATATGCACCACTCCCTCTTAATGTATGGGCGTTTCCGGAGAACCTCCTGCTCGAAGTATTCGGTGAACCTATACTGAGCCATGACCCTTTCTAAACACAACCACCTGTCCGCTCGCTGAGCATCTTAATGCGGCTCCACGAGACCCCTATGTCCTGGTGGCCAATGTGGCCAATTCCTACCGATGTCCAGACCTCACTAAAGGAAAATCTGGGACACTATCCTTGCCTGCGTAATCTCTGTCAAGGTGCTATAAGAGCAGCCCATCGCTGCGGCGTGCCTTTGCCTGATATGCGGTCAAGTTGTCCCTCCATTAAGCGTGGCGGCGACGTACCACAACATCAGGAGCATGCAGAGGATCAACAGTCTGACCGCGAGGGCTTGCAGCACCTGAGCGCGAAAGGCCGCGTCATCGCCGTAGACGACGGGTTTGTCGCGGATGATGCGGACGTGGGGAGGCGAATCGCACAGGGCGCTCCGTTCAGGATCGCTCTTCTCGATCGGATTGACCGCTGACATACGAGTTTTCATAGACCTGGCAGCCGATTCGCTTGGCATTGATGGTGCACGTACTTGAGTTATGAAGAGGCGGGAGCCTCCGTCGAGGAGGAAAGAACGCCCTTCGATGTCCGATTCGAATCGGTGATCTCTGAGCGGCTCACAGGAGTGGTGAACCGGGGATGCCTAGATTCACCCGGCGCTCCCGCTCGTAACGGAAGCATCAGCCTCGTCCCTATCATTTTTCCGGGAGGTGACATCATGAAAAGAATTCTAGTCGTCGCGCTGGCAGGCATGTGGTTCGGCATCATCGGGGTCGCGGGCAGCGTGTTGGCCTCGGGAGAGATGCTGGGAGGAGAGCCGCGAGAATTCCATGTCGCGATTCTTTCCAGCGGGAAGGTCAGCTTCATTCTGCCCTCGACGATCGTCGTCGATGAGAAGGTGAAGCTCAAACCGCTTGAGCTGGTGGTAACGAACGACACCAAGGAGAAGCACGGATTCGCGATCGACAAACTAAAGGTGAAAGAGGTGTTGAACCCAGGAGAAACCAAGTCCATCAAGCTCACGGTGACCGATCTTGACTCGTTAGGCGGAACCGAGCAGGCGGCCTATCGGATGTATGATCCCGTCCACGCGCAGACTGTGGGTGGACAGATGTTCGTGAAGCGATAGCGATCGGGAGCGGCGCGGGTCGTGCTCATGCCGGCAACTGGGTGGGGTACGGATAAAGGGTCAGACCTCCGTAACTCGCAGTATTCATGACCGCTCCTACTGCAACCGCCATGCGACCAGTCGCGGTTGAAGAGCAACGGGCGCCCCGGCTGCGACAAGGCAGGCCGCCACTTGAAGGCGACCTGCCGCGCGGGCTCCTCGCTCGCCCGTCTCGCGTGGCGTCTCCGCATTTTCGTCACGAAGCCTCGTGAATAATGTGGGCTAGGCGTGGTGGCGACGTCCCTAAGCAGAAGCGCCAGGAGCACGGGGAGTATCAGCAAGCCCACGGCAAGCGCTTGCAGGACCCGAGCGCGGAAGGCTCCGTGATTGCCACCGACGAGGGCGTGTTAGGGGACAAAGGATTGGGCAGGTGCTTCAAGTGAATCGGAGCGTTGAGGTGTTTCTGATCGTTTGGGCTGGAGCTTCACACGAGCGGCGGCAATTCGTGGACGGCGCGCCAGGCTTGATCAATGGCTGCATCTATATAGGCCCTGGCTCCGGCATCGGAGTTCGCAATCGTGATCCGTCCCAGCGGGCGCCGTCCCAAAATATGCGGTCCCTGTTCGGAGGTCATGTCAGGGTCGTAGAGTGCGCTGCCCTGGTAGGCATAGCCGTGTGACCAACGATTGATCGTAATCGCCTGAATATCCCGTTCTGCATCAAATCCTCCGGCCGCCAACATGCCTCCGAGATGCTCCTTGATCGCCGTCTCAAAATTCGCAAAGGACAAGCTGAACAGTTTGAATCGGCCCTGCCGGAATTGTTCTTTGGGCGGGAGTCCATATTGTTCGGTCAGGGGCACATGGATCATGGTCAGGATCATGGGGTGATCGGGGTTGTCCGAACAGGAATAGGTCCCAAGGTTTACGGGGTAGTCCAACAACACGACTTGATGGAGGCTTCCGGGACACTCGGCGGCGCCGAGACCCAGCTTCTTAATCGAGCGCCACTGTTTCAACAAGACGGTACTGTAGACCAACGGAGCTTTGGTCAACTCCCTGAGCGCAAGTTTTTGTTCCTGCGGCAGCTCCGGAACCAAGTGGGGAATCATCATGTTATAGCAGGCCAGGACGCAGTGCCTGGCGTAGATCCGATAGGCTCGATTCCGAGTCACGTACGTGACCGCCACCCGCTGCGCCTTTTCCGGCGGACCGTCATGGGTGACCCGAACCGCCGTGCTATTCAGGCGGAGTCGGACCGTAGATTCGGGATGATCCAGCCTGTTGTAATCGAAGGCAGCCAGCACGATATCTTCCATCGTCGAGCCGGGGGCCGACTTCGGGATCAATCGACGCACCAATAACCGGGCGATCGAGGCATTGCCGTCGGGAAAGTGGTGGATGTAGGGTTCCGATCCAGCCGGGAGCCCATGTCCGTGTCGGTCATCATGTGAGGACGCGAGGGCGCGCTCACTGATTCCCGGCAGTCCCAGCGCAATCGCCTCCAGCGTCGAGAGCGTGTCCGCTCCGGTTCCTGTGTACTCCGCAGGAAGAAAGCGGAGGAGCCGAAAGACCTGTGGATCATCGACCTTCAGTCGTTCTGCCAGGAATGTGAAGTACGGCGTGGCTCTGGCGTACTCGACACGCTCTCCGATCGGTATCCGATCGAACGCCCGATCCCCGCTGTTCAGAACGCGCAAAAGTTGCTCCCTGGCGCGAGCCTCCAACGGCATTTGCTGGACGGCATCATCTGCGGGAAGGGTGTTCCTGGCGATGCCTGGAACCCCCCAACTAAAGTCCGTGAGCGTGTAGGGGAGCAGCGCATTCCTGCCGAAGGTTGCCTGGTCGAAGAACATCATGGGCTTGAGCTCATGACGATTGAAAAAGTCTTTGTCGTAAGCGCGGTCAAAATGGTCGAGCCTCACACCCAGGTCGCGCAGCAGTGAGGCGGCAGTCTTGCTGTACTTGCCGGGACTCTGCATCGTCTGGGAGCCTCCGTAGGACAAGCGCGTGCGACCGTCGACGATGAACTCATTCCGCTTGGCATGGCCTCCGAAGTCATCATGGTTCTCCACCAAGAGAATCTTGGCGTTCGTGCCGTATTGCTGTTGAAAGAACCATGCCGCCGACAGGCCGCTGATCCCGGCTCCCACAACCACCAAATCGTATTCCGTTTCGTCGGGCTCCTCCACGGCGCCCCAGTCGCGCTTCCCCGTCCAGACTAAGGCATGGGCGTTCTCAAACGATCCCGGGTGGTTGCCGCGCATGCCGGTGAGTCGTGGAGGATAGACGTCTGTTGAGAGGAGCGTGTCGATCTCCCTTCCCAACGCAAAGGGAGGCAACAGCGTCGATCCGAGAGCGAGCAGCGCGCCGTTGAGAAAGTCTCGGCGCGTGATGCCATGCAAGCCTGACATACGGTGTTCACCTTCCTGATTGGTGGGCAAATGGCAACGACCTTGGAGCAAGATCCGGCGTGCTTCGTGTATCGATCCGGATTTGGAGACAGGCTACGGATCGGGTGGACTGATGTCAACGGGACGGAGTTGGGGAGAGTGTTGAGGACGCAGCAACTGTTCCATCGGCCACGGAATGGCGTCGTCGTCAGCCGACATTCACGGTATCCTCGTCAGACCAATCAGGTCGTTGGAGAGCAAGGTTGGAGCCGTGTGCTCGTATGATGTGCCGGTCGATGTGGAGAAGCGCAGCAAGCATACGGGAGCCTGAGGGTTGAAGACCAGCGCCTTGCAAGCCATTCCGCGGGTTGCCTGTATTGCTTCTTCCACTGTGGAGAAGGATCGGTGCGTTGGACTTCGCGTGCCGCCGTACCTTCTCAGCGCGGCTCAGGTGTTCCCGCTTCGCCTGATCGTCCCAACACAGCATACTTTCCACCGAGTAATGCGAGAGACTGAACGGCTCACATGGGCTGGCGCTACGTCCGCTCCGCCTTGCGGCACAGCACGGCCAGGTGGCCTCGCGATGACGTGTCGTCGATTCCTGAGACCAGGATGTCGAAGCCGGCTTCGCGCAACAGAGTTGCAGCGATCTCCGGAGCATGCCCGCTGTAAAAGAACTCCACATTGAACATCCGGTCCGTGAACTCGTCGTCGCTCCCGCCCAATGACAGCAGGACCGGCCCTCCCGGCCTTACCCACCGATGCAGGTTATCGAACAGCGCGCGATGCTGCGTCTTCGGAATGTGAAAGATCGAATCCCACGCGATGAGGCCATCATAGCGGTCGGACAGGACAATCGAGGTCATGTCGCCCACGATCAGTTCGGCCTCAGGGCAGTTGATTCGGGCCAGGTCCAGCATGGCGAGGGAGGCATCGACTCCTGTGAGCCGGTATCCACGGTCAAGCAGGTAGCGCCCGATCGGCCTTCCCGATCCACACCCGAGATCGAGGACGTGAGCCCCTGGTTTAGCGAGGTCGAGAAAGCGATCGACATACGGTTGCTCGCGGAATTTGGACGCATGCCGCTCTTGCGACCACTGGTCCGCGATCAGATCGTAGGGGGCTCGCTCCGGCATACTGTTCGGCAAATGGCCGTCCCGGATCTCTCCGCAAGGTCAGCCGGCTCTGGCCCTGCGGAGCCGGCGATAATGCGCCGCCACCTTCATCCGGTTGCCGCACGCGCTCATGCTGCACCAACGGCGGCTGTGATTCTTGGTCGTGTCGTAGAAGAACAGCACACAAGCGTCGTTCTCGCATTTTTTGATACG
This sequence comes from Nitrospiraceae bacterium, assembly GCA_050246315.1. Lineage (GTDB taxonomy): Bacteria > Nitrospirota > Nitrospiria > Nitrospirales > Nitrospiraceae > Nitrospira_G. The sequence goes on from JBFWWG010000013.1 coordinate 22,836, forward strand.
TGAACAATCGCCGTAGCAAAGCAGGTTGCCGGCGGACTCGGCGATCGGCAAGAGCACATGCTCGGGCTCGGTGAAGTTCGCGTGGATGCGCTTCTCATACCCACCTTTCGTCCGACGGATCTCGGCATAACTGACCTGATTGTTCAGCAGGTCGTTGAGCGAGGAGATGGTCGCTGTCGGAATTGACCGGCCTGCCACCAACCTTTCAGCCATCCGGCGCAGCATCGCTCTGGATTCCAGCGCGCGCGCCAAGGCCTGTTCAGCTTCCGCCTGTCCGCCCCACGTCGTGCCGAGTTCCTCTGCTCGCCGCCCGTCGAGAACGTTGGCTTCGACCAGCCAGGCCATGAAGTCGTCAAAGTCCGTTAGCAGATTCACCGGGCGGCCTTCCGCCGCCGCTTCCGTGTTGATGAAGTCCAACCAGAGGTAATTCCCGATGAAATAAAACTTCCTGGCCGCACGATCCTTCGTCATCGCCCTCCCCTCGATCCGCTTACTTCCCCATGAGAACGAATAACCGTCAAAGTAAGACTTGACAGGTTAGCACGACCATAGTATAACCATCAAAAGCGTAATTAGAAGGTTAGTAATGGCGGGTCACACTTCAACCCAACAGGAGGACTGTTCAATGGGGAGCCAAACTGCACAGAGCCGGGGTTTCCAGACGGGCCATGTCGGATTGAACGTCGGCGACCTGGAGCGATCGAAACAATTTTACCGGCAGGTATTCGGCTTCGAGGTGATGGGGGAGTCTCAGCAAGACGGGCGGCGGTTCGCCTTCCTCGGCGAAGGGTCGAACATCGTGTTGACCCTCTGGCAGCAGGCGTCGGGCCGTTTCGAGAAGCAACGCCCCGGGCTGCACCACTTGTCATTTGAAGTCGGAGCGATCGAACAGGTGAAGGAAGCCGAGCGGAAGTTGCGCGACCTGAACGTGCCGTTGCTCTACGACGGGATCGTGCCGCATGCCGAAGGCGCGCAATCCGGCGGCATTTTCTTCGAGGACCCGGACGGTATCCGCTTGGAGATCTATGCCCCTGAGGGAGTTGGGAGCCATGCGGCGCCGACACCGGGGGCGCCGTCCTGCGGCTTCTTCTGAGTTGATCCAATGGGAGAGACGAAAACAGAACTGGAGCCGACCATGGCATCGCCATACCACGAGGGGGAATTGGCCTTGCAGGCGCGGGCAGGTGCGCAAGAGATGGCGCGCCGGGTCGGCCGGTCGATCGGTTCGACAATTCCATCGGCGGCCCGTGATTTTCTCGTCCGCCAGCCAATGGTCATTATCGGAACGGTTGATCAGCTCGGACAGGCATGGGCCTCTCTGATGACCGGCGAGCCCGGTTTCATGCACGCCTTGGGCGAACGCGCAGTGAGAATCGCGGCTCGGCCGCTTCCCGGCGATCCTCTGGGCGAGAACCTCAAGGTCAACGATCAGGTCGGCCTGATCGCCATCGATCTTGCGACCAGGCGGCGCATGAGACTCAACGGCAGGGCAGAAGTCGGACCGGACTGCGCGATGACGATCCATGCGGAACAGGTCTATGCCAACTGTCCGAAGTATATTCAGGCGCGCACGTGGGAACTGAGTACCTCTTCAACGCATTCCGCCCGGTTGGTGACGAAGGACGACAAGCTGAATCGCGCGCAGCGGCGCTGGGTGAGTGAGGCGGATACCTTCTTCATCGCCAGCAGCCATTATGTAGGAGGAGGCGATGTCTCGCATCGCGGCGGCCATCCAGGATTCGTCCGCGTGCTAAACGAGCACCTTCTGGCCTGGCCGGATTATGCCGGCAACAGGATGTTTCAAACGCTCGGCAATGTGGCCGTCAACCCCAAGGCCGGCCTGCTGTTCCTGGATTTCGAGCGCGGTGCGACGCTTCAACTCACGGGAAGCGCGGACATCATATGGGACGAAGTACGCCTGACCTCATTCCCCGGCGCCGAGCGAATCGTCGAATTCCGTGTCGAACGAGTCATTCAAATCGATCACGCGATGGGACTACGCTGGAGGTTCTTGGACGACTCTCCGTTCAATCCAAAGCCAGAGGATGAGGGGCACCCAACGCTCCAATCAGTCGTTATGAAGCCTTGGGATGCGCTCGGACGATCAGCCGCCAAGCTTGATAGAGATCCTGCCCGGCTGGGCGTAACGGCATGTAAGCAAGCTGCATGGCTCGCTCGGAGAGCGGTTTGGCCAACTCGGCGTAGAGGTCGTTCGTAGATAATCCGTAAGGCTCGGCGTCTTCGTTGGAGTAGGCGAAATAGACCTGGCGGATGCCGGCCAAGGACATGGCCGCAAGGCACATGGGGCAGGGGTGGCCGCTGGCGTACATGACATGACCATCGAGCCGCGGGGTCTGTTGCTTACTCGTGGCAGTCCGGATCGCCTGGAGTTCGGCATGGGCGGTGGGGTCGTGGCTTGACAGCACGCTGTTGACGCCGGTCGCGACAATCTGCCCGTCTTTGACCAGCACCGCGCCGAAGGGGCGGCCTTTTCTTGTCTGAACATTATCGAGCGCGAGTTGGATCGCCAATGCGAGGTGTTCTTCAGGCTTCGGCAATCGTGTCTCCATTACCGTGATTGAGAAGGCGTGGACGGCATTCACACTATCCGCGCTTGCAGAATCCCTGTCAATCATCGCCCACCTGATACGCGCTCTCTTCTCGTCCTTGTCTAAGTCGGGCGAATGGCGTACAAGTGAAGCGTCAGGTTCAGCCGCGGCGCCCAGGGTCGCAGGGTGCCGACCAACTCGCAAGAGGAATCACCCGACATGGCCGATTTCTTTCAAAACGGGGTCGTCACCGTTCTACACCGGCTCGGTCCGCCCAATGTCGAACGGCTGGAGAATGAGTTGATCCGCTATAACGAGGTCAACCCGATCGCCCTGGTTCTTCCGTCGCTCTATTCCGAACTCGAACGCCCGGCGTTGCAAACGATCATGAAGGAACTGGCGCAGGTGCGCTATCTCAATGAGATCGTCGTGGCCTTGGGCCAAGCCTCCGCGCTGGAGTTCCGGCGTGCGAAGGAATTCTTCAAGGTCTTGCCGCAACGGGTCCGGCTCGTCTGGGTGGACGGCCCGAACATTCAAGAGATCCTCAAGACCCTGACGGGACATGCGATCGACGTGGGCTTGCCGGGCAAGGGCCAATCCTGCTGGCTGGCTTTCGGCTACGTACTCGCACGCGGACAAAGCAACGTGATCGCGCTGCACGATTGCGATATCGTGAGCTATCAGCGGGACTATGTCGCGCGGCTCTGTTACCCGGTCACCAATCCCAATCTCGGCTATGAGTTCTGCAAAGGCTACTACAGCCGGGTCACCGACCGGCTGCACGGGCGGGTCACACGGCTCTTCATCACGCCCATGCTCAGGAGCCTTGAGCGCCTCGTGGGCCCTCAGCCTCTGCTGACCTTTCTGGATAGTTTTCGGTATCCGCTGGCGGGCGAGTTCGCCATGGTCCGGGATCTGGCCTGGATCAACCGTATTCCCGGAGACTGGGGCTTGGAGGTGGGCGTTCTGGCCGAAGTCTATCGTAACTGCGCGCTCCGGCGGATCTGCCAGGCCGACATCGCCGACGCCTACGAACACAAGCATCAGGGCCTCTCCGCCGACAATCCGGAGGGCGGGCTCCTCAAGATGTGTCTGGACATCACCAAGTCCCTGTTCCGAAACCTGGCAAGCGAGGGGATCGTGCTGCCGGAGAGTCTCCTCAAGACCCTGCGGGCCACCTATCTCCAGACGGCGCAGGAGGCGATCCGGCGCTATGAGGACGATGCGGCGATCAACGGTCTGCTTTTCGACCGCCACCTGGAACGGACCGCGGTTGAGACTTTCTTGAAGGGCTTGAAGCTCGCGACGGACGTGTTTCTCGCGGACCCGTTGGGCGTCCCGATGATCTCGAACTGGAGTCGCGTCGCCCATGCCGTACCGGACATTTTCCACCGCCTCCGAGACGCGGTCGAACAAGACCATGAGTGGGACCCCACCGGAGGCAGGGGATGAGCGGCCAGATGCCTGACTCGTTTGTCGCGCTGACCGAGGACACGGACGCTGTCGTCCAGCGGATCGGCACGACCGACATCCTTGTGGGCATTCCAAGTTTCAACAACGCCGATACCATCGGCCATGTGGTGCGGGCAGTGAGCGCGGGTCTGGCCAAATACTTTCCCGAGCAGCGCGCCGTCCTGGTGAACTCTGACGGGGGTTCGGCGGACGGAACGCCCGACGTGGTGGCGCAGACCCTCGTCGATTTCTCGGCCATGCTGATCAGCGATCAGCAAAGCCCGCTGCAGAAGATCGTGACGCCGTACCATGGCATTCCCGGGAAGGGAAGCGCGTTCCGCACGATCTTCGAGATCGCGCGGCGGCTCAAGGCCAAGGCCTGTGCGGTGGTGGATTCGGACCTGCGCAGCATCACGCCCGAGTGGATGGATCTGCTGATCAGTCCGATTCTGGAGGAGGGGTTCGATTACGTCGCCCCCTACTATCTCCGGCACAAGTACGACGGGACGATCACCAACAGCATCGTCTATCCGCTGACCAGGGCTCTGTACGGCGAGCGTATTCGGCAGCCGATCGGGGGAGACTTCGGCTTCTCGGGGCGATTGGCGGAACACTATTTGAATAAGCACGTCTGGGAATCGGAGGTGGCGCGGTTCGGCATCGACATCTGGATGACGACCGAGGCGATTGCGACCGGGGGGCGCGTCTGCCAAAGTTTTCTGGGGGCCAAGATCCACAATCCCAAGGACCCGGCGGCGGACCTGTCGGCCATGCTGGTGCAGGTCTTGGGCGCGATGTTCGCGCTGATGGAGGAACATCAGGAACTGTGGACCAAGCTCCAGGGGACCAACGCGGTGAAGCTGTTCGGGTTTCAATATGCGGTCGGGGTCGAACCGGTCAATGTGAACGTCGAGCGAATGATCAACACCTTCTATCAGGGCCTTACGGATCTGGAGCCGGTCTGGAGCCAGATCCTGGGGCCGGACACCATGAAGGACCTCCTCGCCTTGCGCGGAGTGTCGCACCAGCAGTTCCACATCGCGAATGAGGTGTGGGCCAGACTGGTGTACGACGCGGCGGCGGCCTATCACCAGCGCGTGATGCCGCGCGAGCATTTGTTGAAGGCCGTTACGCCGCTCTATCTGGGCCGAACCGCCAGTTTCGTCTTGGAAACACAGGGCTTGACGACACAGGAGGCAGAAGGCCGGATCGAGCAGCTCTGCCTGGCGTTTGAGCGGCAGAAGCCGTACCTGATTGCGCGGTGGAACGATCGAACAGCGTGAGACGGAAGACGGAGCGACATTGTGGAGTGAGGAGAAAATCACTGGCGTTGTGTCCCTTAGGTTCCGGTGATAATCCGTTCGCCCTGTGCATGTCGAAGGGCGGTCGATTTCAGGAAGGTCCGTTCATGGTTCGACGGGCTCACCACGAACGGACCACTGGGACACGACCAGGATGTTGAAAAAGCCCGCCAGATTGTTGGGGCGCCCATTGCCGCTCATTCTTGGTGCCATGGGTCTGACGCGAAGAGGCACAATCCTGGAGGGCTTCTCCGGCGGCTCATGAGAGCAGAGGAATGGAAACACGCGCAAGGTGCTTCTCCGCCGGCCCAGTTACAGAAGGACAATGAATAGTCGGTGGTTCAAGCGTAGCTTGGTATAGAGGGGCTGCGCCCGATGAGCCGCCGGTTCAACCGAAGGTTGGTATGGAGGGCAGCATGACGGATTTCTGGACTACGGCGCTGCTCGCCCCGTTAGAAACGCTGGCGAGGCAGATGCTTGAACTGCTCCCGAACATCCTTGCGACCGTCATCATTTTTTCAGCCGGGTTGGCGATCGCCTGGGTGTTGGGCAATGGAGTCGAGCGGTTTCTCCGTGCGATCGGCCTGGATCATCTCTGTAACCGGTTGGGACTCACCATGGCTTTGATCCGCGGGGGGGTGAAATACGATCCCTCCCATCTGGCCGGACGCGGCGCCTATTGGGTGGTGCTGCTCTCGGCCACGATTGCGGCCTTGGGGGCGCTCAATCTCCAACCCATCAATCAGTTCGCACAATCGTTTCTCGCCTACATGCCGCATCTGTTCGTGGCGGCGTTGATCCTGCTGGCGGGGTTCCTGCTCTCGAATTTCATCTCGCAGGCCGTCCTAATCGCCGCTGTCAACGCGAACCTGCGGCCCGCCCGCATCATCGCAGCCGCCTCACGCTGGGGCGTCCAGTTGGTCGCGGTGGCGATGGCGCTGGAACAACTCGGGATCGCCCGCAACATCGTCGTGGTCGGATTCGGCATCACGTTGGGCGGTCTGGTGCTGGCGGCTTCGATTGCCTTTGGCCTGGGCGCCAAGGATCTCGCAAAAGAATACCTTGAGCAACGGTTCTCGCACCGCCGCCCCGAAAACGGAGGCGACGACCTGCGTCATCTGTGAACCGGCTTCGTTGAGGCATTTGGCGACAGGCCGACCTGAAGGAATGACCAGTTCTGCCTCAGCAACTCCGTCCCGGTCTCTCCTCTGACCGATCAGGACCGGTCTCTGTCCGGGTTCCTCCGGTCCCGTCCCCTGCTGGCACTTCCTGTGCACAAGGCCCGACGGTCGGGCTTCTCGTCGCTACGGGTGTCCCTGTTGCGTCATGCAGAGGTTTCTGAAAGGAGTAGGCAATGGACCAATTGGCATGGCTCGCGCTGTTGGCGATCGTCATCGGTCTCATCGGGGTGGTGGTGTTGATCAAGGGACGAAAGTCGCGGCGATGAATCCTTATCAAGGCCGGCCCCGACATGGGACGAGGGCCGGATGGAGAGACCGATGACCGTGTGGCTCATCTTATTCGGCAGTGCCGTGGTGATCGCCTATGCCGGCACGAAGCTCTCGCGCTACGGCGATGAGATCGCGGACCTCACCGGCCTCGGCCGACTCTGGATCGGCGTGGTGCTGATGGCGTCGGCAACGTCCTTGCCTGAGGTGTTCACGACGGTCAGCGCAGCCTGGATCGATGTACCGGACCTCGCGGCGGGCGACCTCTTCGGGGCCGGCATGGCCAACATGTTGACGATGGGCGTGATCGACCAACTGCATAGAAGGAAGAAGCTCTGGCAGAAGGCGGCGTTCGAACATGCGTTGGTCGCGGGGCTGGCGATGATTCTGACGGCGCTTGCGGCTTTCTTCATCTTGTACGGACCGGAGGTGGAACATGGCGGCATCGGCTGGGTCAGCCTGCTGCTGCCGACCTTGTATGTCCTCGGCATGCGGGTGGTCTATCGGCAGGAACTCGTCAAGCGCCGGGAACAGGAGCAGGAGTTGGTGGTCGAGGCCAGGGCGGAGGAGGAACCGCAACGGCTCAGCCGGCGGAAGGCGCTGAAACGGGCCGGGATGAAATTTGCCGTTGCCTCGCTGGCCCTGTTGCTGGCCGCACCGTTGCTCGCCTCTTCCGCCGATCAGGTCGCCAAGCAAACCGGGGTGAGCGAGTCGTTCATCGGCACTTCGCTGGTGGCGATCACGACCACTCTGCCGGAGCTGATTACCTCGTTGGCCGCGGTGAGGCTCGGCGCCTTCGATCTCGCGGTGGGCAATCTGTTCGGAAGCAACGCCTTCAACATGGCGGCCTTCGTGTTCGTCGATCTGGCCTATCGGCGAGGGCCGCTGTTCGGGGATCTGGACGGCGCCCATGCCCTCACCGCGCTGTGGAGTATCGTCCTGATGAGCATCGCGCTCATGGGTATCATCTATCGGGTCGAGAAGCGGGTCGCGCTGATCGAGCCGGATAGTCTTGTCATCATTCTGGGGTATCTCTTCGGGCTCTGGCTGTTATTTCCGTAACGTCATGACGAATCAGATCTCCGGCAACCAAGCGCGACCCTGGCACGTGATGGAGGTCGAGCCACTCTGTGCGCAGCTCGACGCCGACACCCGGTTCGGCCTGACGCAGGAGGACGCGGCTCGGCGGCTGCGGCAATACGGGCCGAACGAACTTCCCGAGGCTCCTCCGACATCGATCCTCACGCTCCTGCTGTCGCAGTTCACCAGCGTGATCATCTGGGTTTTGATCGGCGCCGCGGCGATCTCCGGCTGGTTGGAGGATTGGATCGACGCGGCGGCGATTCTCGCCATTGTGCTCCTGAACGGGCTGTTGGGGTTTGTTCAGGAGTATCGGGCGGAACAGTCCCTGGCGGCATTAAGACGTCTCACGATGGCCACGGCCAAGGTGCTGCGGAACGGAACGACTCGGTCGATCCCTGCACGCGAGTTGGTCCCCGGCGACCTGGTGTTGGTCGAGGCCGGCGACCAAATCCCGGCCGATGCCCGGCTGACCTATGTCGCCGGTTTTCAGGCGCAGGAAGCCTCGCTCACCGGAGAATCCGCACCGGTGCTGAAGCGCGCGGAGGATTTGGTCGGAGCGGACGCGCCGCTTGCCGAGCGGGCCAACATGGTGTTCATGGGCACGGTGGCCGTGTCCGGCAAGGGACGGGCGCTGGTCGTTGCGACCGGGATGCGGACCGAACTCGGGCGCATTGCCGCGATGATTCAAACCGCGGCGGAAGCGGAGCGGGTTGAGACCCCGCTGCAGCGGCGCTTAGAGCAGTTCGGCTACACGCTGTTGTGGCTCGCGCTCGGGGTCGTGGCGGTCGTGTTCGTGCTCGGCGAGCTGCGGGGCGAGCCGCCGGTGGCGATGTTCCTGACGGCGGTCAGTTTGGCCGTTGCGGCCGTCCCGGAAGGCTTGCCCGCCATCGTGACGATCACATTGGCGCTCGGCGTCACGCGCATGGTGAAGCGCCAGGCGCTGATCCGCAAACTGCCGGCGGTCGAAACGCTCGGCTCGGCGACGGTGATCTGCTCGGACAAGACCGGCACCTTGACCAAGAATGAAATGACCGTGACCAGGCTCTTTATGGACGGGCAGATCTTCGAGGTGACGGGGGAAGGGTATCATCCGCAAGGGGACATCAGACCCGTTGAAGCGGCTGCGGCTTGGGCGGGAGAGCGTCACGGCTCGGCCAGCACGGAACCGCCGCCCGGCATACGGGAATTGCTGACGGCCGCGGTGCTCTGCAACGGGGCCATCTTGCAACAGAAGGACGGAGGCTGGCGCGTGCTGGGCGATCCGACTGAGGGCGCGTTGCTCGTTGCCGCGGCTAAGCTGAATCTGTGGAAGGACGAGCTGGAGTCCCGTTGCCGGTTCATCGGGGAGGTGCCCTTCGATCCTCAACGGAAGATGATGACGGTGGTCCGGCAAACCGGCGGTGAAGCGACGGCCTATGTGAAGGGTGCCCCGGACGTGTTGCTGCAACGCTGCACCGCTCGGATGACGCTGGACGGAAAGCGCGAACCTCTGACCGACGAGGAGCGGAAACAGATCCTGAATGCGAATGAGGCGTTCGCTCATGAGGCTTTGCGCGTGCTCGCGATGGCGGAACGGCAGACGATCAAGATTCCCCCGTCCTTGACGTCCGACGACCTTGAGCGCGACCTCGCGTTTCTCGGCCTCTCGGCGATGAAAGATCCCTTGAGACCGGAAGCCAAGGTGGCCGTGCAGGTCTGCCGCGAGGCGGGCATCCAAACCGTGATGATCACGGGCGATCACAAGGACACGGCGGTTGCCATTGCCCGAGAGCTGGGCATTCTGGACGGTGATCGTGCGGCCCTGTCCGGGGTCGAGCTGGACCGATTGAGCGACGAGCAGTTGGGCGCTCGCATTGAGCAGGTCGGCGTCTACGCCCGGGTGTCTGCGGAGCACAAGCTGCGCATCGTGAAGGACTGGCGATCGCGCGGCGCCGTCGTCGCGATGACGGGCGACGGCGTCAACGATGCGCCGGCCATCAAGGAGGCGGACATCGGCGTCGCCATGGGGATCACCGGCACGGACGTCACCAAGGAAGCTTCCGACATGGTCATCATGGACGACAACTTTGCGTCGATTGCCGCGGCCGTCGAGGAGGGGCGGGGCATCTTTGACAACATCCGCAAGACCATCCATTTTCTGCTTTCCTGCAATGTCAGCGAAGTGCTGGTGATGCTATTTGCGACGCTGATCGGACTGCCGCTTCCCCTGCTGCCCATTCAGATTCTGTGGATGAACCTCGTGACGGACGGGTTCCCGGCCTTGGCACTGGCCGTGGACCCCAAGGCTCCAGACTTGATGCGACAGCCGCCACGACGGCCGGACGATCGGCTGTTGGACCGAGGCAGATTGCTCGCCATCGGCGGACAGGGTCTGATGATGGCCGTCATTGCTTTGGGGGCCTTTGCCTATTGCCTCTATGGCTTGGGACAGGAGTTGGAGCAGGCCCGGACCGTCGTCTTTACGGTCATGGTTCTGGCCCAGTTGGTGCATGCCTTCAATTGCCGGAGCGCGGACCATTCGCTGTTTAGATTGGGCGTGACGACCAATCCTCAGCTTGTATTGGCATTCGGACTCTCGCTCGGCGCGCAACTGGGGATTCTCTTGGTGCCGCACGCGGCCTCCCTGTTTAAGGTGGGAGCGCTCCCGCTGGCCGACTGGGGATTGATCGCGTTCCTCGGTCTGATGCCCTTGTTCATCATGGAGATTTGGAAGGTTGTCAAAAGTGGCAAGACCAACATCAGGGTCGGCCTGGGGTAAGGGTTAGCCAGGGCTGTGATCGGTTGTGAGCCGGCAGTAGGAGGCAGAGAATGGGTCGAGAGATCATTGTCGGGCGTCTATTCTGAAAGGAGGTTCGCCATGTCCGTTGCAAAAGTCATCGAGCTCAGTTGCGATTCGCCCCACAGCTTTGAAGATGCCATCAAACAGGGCATCGACAAGGCATCGAAGACTGTCCGGAACATCAAGGCAGCGTGGGTCAAGGAGCAGCAGGTCGTCGTCGAGGGGAACAAGGTGTTGGCCTATCGGGTCGATCTCAAGATCACGTTCGTACTGGATTAGGCCGGCGTCATAGGTTGTTCCGACTGGCTGAACTATCTGACTGTTCGCTGAGCAGCACGCAGGTCGGCTCGTCGCTTGGAGACTGACCGGGGTTCGGGGCTCGATTGCCTCCGCGATCGAGCCCGGGCGACGGCTGAAAAGGTTCAGAAAGCGCTGAGGAGAGATGGGCAGGACCCATATCCATACAGGAGGTCACGTCATGGCAGCAAGGAAAGCTCGATTGCGTTCCGGAGGGAGCGGAAAAAATAAGCAGAGCGGCGTCACCGCGAATCCGCTGGCCAGGGCTGTGGCGGCGGCCAAGACCATGAAGAAGAAGGGGCGAGTGACGGCTGCGTTGAGCAAGCCTCATCGGGGAACCTCGGACACGACTGCGCTGGCACGAAAGGTTTCGGCTGCGAAGAGAGGCAGAAAAAAGGAGCAGGTCACAGAAGCGCTGGAGGAGTCTCAGCGGCGCCGGTGATCCCGTCGAGCCTCGGAAGACCCGTATGGACGGGTTCCCTGGTGCCGGCGCCCCGTTCAGCCAGGCCGAGGTTCTCCAGCAGTTCGAGGTCCAGAACGAAGTCCATCCTCGGGATGCGGTCCTTCGCATGGACCTGCGACGGTCGGTGAGGGCTAAGCGTTTCCATTTCCGACGTCCGAAGCAAACGTCCGCGGCTGGCTCCGGAGTTTCAGCACGGCGATGGCCCGCGCGCTGAGTGCGTATCGTTCGCCTCCTTTGATCACGGCGACTTCCCGCTGGTGTCCGTGATTCCACGAGGTGTCGAGCACCGATTGCCAGCGCACGCCGCGTTTATGCGCGGGCAGGGTAAAGTCCAACGGCTCGTGATGCGCATTCAGCAGAATCAGGAGGGTATCGTCGATGAGCCGCCGGCCTTTTTCATCGGTCTCCTCGATCGCATCGCCCGCAAGCCGCAGCGCGAGCGAGCGGACGAATCCTCCCTCCCAATCCTCGTCCGTCATCTCCTTGCCGTCGGGGCGGAACCACGCCAGATCCTTCGCCTCCGAACCTCGAATGTGCCGTCCCTGAAAAAATCGGCGTCGGCGCAGGACCGGATGCTGCTTGCGGAGTGCAATCAGGTGCCGGGTAAATTCCAGCAGGTCTCGCTTCGGTTGGTCCAAATGCCAATCGAACCAACTGAGGTCGTTGTCCTGGCAATAGGCGTTGTTGTTGCCCCGTTGGGTTCGGCCGATCTCATCGCCGCCGCACAACATCGGAATGCCTTGCGAGAGCAGCAGGATCGCTAAGAAGTTGCGCTTTTGTCGCTCACGCAATTCCAGAACGGTCCGGCCGTTGGTCGGGCCTTCTATGCCGCAGTTCCAGCTCAAGTTGTCGTCCGTCCCGTCGCGATTCTGCTCGCCGTTGGCATCGTTGTGCTTGTGGTTATAGGACACCAGATCATGGAGTGTGAACCCGTCGTGGGCCGTGACGAAGTTCACGCTGGCGAAGGGCCGCCGGCCGCTGGCGGCATAGAGATCGCTGCTGCCGGTCAGGCGATAGCCCAACTCCGCCACCTGGCCCCCGTCGCCTTTGACGTATCGCCGAATGGTGTCCCGATACAGGCCGTTCCACTCGGCCCAGCCGACGGGGAAGTTGCCGACCTGGTAGCCGCCTTCGCCGAGGTCCCAGGGTTCGGCAATCAGCTTGACCTGCGAGAGGATCGGGTCTTGGTGGAGAATGTCGAAGAAGGCGCTCAGCCGATCGACTTCGTGCAGCTCGCGCGCCAAGGCCGACGCAAGATCGAAACGAAATCCGTCCACGTGCATCTCGGTCACCCAATAGCGCAGACTGTCCATAATCATTTGGAGGGTTCGTGGGTGGGTGACGTTCAACGTGTTGCCGCAGCCGGTATAGTCCATGTAATACCGTTTGTCGTCGGTCACGAGGCGGTAGTAGGAGGCGTTGTCGATCCCGCGGAACGACATCGTCGGTCCCAAATGGTTCCCCTCGGCCGTATGGTTGTACACCACGTCCAGGATGACCTCGATGCCGGCGCTGTGCAACGTCTTGACCATCGTCTTGAATTCGCGCACGTGCCGGCCGCGGATAGGGGATACGGCGTAGCGGATATCCGGCGCAAAATACCCGATCGTGTTGTAGCCCCAGAAGTTGGTGAGACCTCGATCGGATAGATGCTTGTCGCGAACGAACTGATGCACCGGCAGGAGTTCGATCGCCGTCACGCCCAAGTTCACCAAATGGTCGATCACCGCGGGGGTCGTGAGGGCTGAGTAGGTGCCGCGCATGTGGTCCGGGACGTCCGGATGGCGGGCCGTCATCCCCTTGACGTGGGTTTCATAGATAATCGTCTTCTCCCACGGAATCTTCAACGGGCGGTCGCCGCCCCATGTGAACGCGGAGTCGATCACGACGCACTTGGGTACATTACCGGCATTGTCCCGTGTATCGAAGGCCATGTCCGCGTCCGGGTGGCCGATCGGATAGCCGAACATGGCATCCGACCATTCGAAGAGGCCGCCGATGGATTTGGCGTAGGGGTCGATCAGGAGCTTGTTCGGATTGAATCGATGACCGTCGGCCGGCTCATAGGGACCCTGTACCCGGTATCCGTAATGTTGGCCCGGCCACAGTCCGGGGATATAGACGTGCCAGATCTGGTCGGTACGCTCTTCGAGTTTGATCCGATGCGTCTCCTGCGTGGCGCGCGGGCCGTCATAGAGACACAGCTCGACTCCGGTTGCATTTTCGGAGTACAGCGCGAAATTGACTCCCTCCCCGTCCCATGTGGCCCCGAGGGGGTAAGGTTTTCCCGGCCAGACTCTCATAGACAATCCTTTTCGCTCTCAGTCCACATGATTCGTGAACGCTTCTACTCCAACCACCGTCCGACTCGTTGCGCTGAGCTTGCAACGTGTGAAACGTCACAAACCGTCATGAATCATGTGGGGTGTGGCGGTGGTCGTGGTCATGGTGATGCACAATTACTAAAGGGGGATTGGGCCACTATGCAAGGCCTCACTCAAGAAATCTCCAGACCGGCTGGAGTCTGCGGGAGGCATCTGGCAGACTGCGGAGGAGTCGGCGTGGAATGGGGAGAAAAGCGAGCAGGATCACGGCGGGCGCCAAAGTACTGAAAAACCGTGAATAGCCCGTGGGGCTAGCGAACGTTCGATCAGGAGAATAAATCCCTGGTGGCGTTCTCCAGCGGCGTCAAGGGGAAGGGACTGTGCCCGATGAGTCGCCGGTTCAACCGAAGGTTGGTGTAGAGGCATCCATGTTTGATGAATCCAGGCAGGTCAGACAACTCGATTTTGGGGCGCAATACCTGAAAGACGATTCCGCGCGGTTCCGTGTCTGGGCGCCTCGGGCCAAGGAGGCAGCGGTCCGGTTGATCGGCGCCGCTCCCAGGCTGGTGTCGATGAAGGCCCAAGCCCACGGCTATTTCGAGGCACTCGTTCCCCAGGTCCGGCCCGGCGACCGCTACCTCTATCGGCTGGACGACCGGATCGAGCGGCCTGACCCGGCATCGCATTGTCAACCAGATGGGGTCCACGCTGCGTCCGCGGTCGTAGACCAGTCGGCGTTTCATTGGACCGATCAGGGGTGGCGCGGGTTGCCGCTCGAGGATCTGATCCTCTACGAACTGCACGTCGGCACCGCCACCCATGACGGTACCTTCGAGGCCGTCATTCCGCTGCTGGATTATCTCAAGCAGGAGGTCGGGATCACGGCAATCGAGTTGATGCCGGTCGCGCAGTTTCCGGGGCGGCGCAATTGGGGCTACGACGGCGTCTATCCCTTTGCGCCGCAATGGTCCTATGGCGGGCCGCAGGGTCTCAAGCGGCTCGTCGATGCCTGCCATGCCAAGGGACTCGCGGTGGTGCTGGATGTCGTCTACAACCATCTCGGTCCGGAGGGGAACTATCTCGGCGAGTTCGGCCCCTACTTTACCGATCATTACCGGACGCCCTGGGGTTCGGCCATCAATTACGACGGCCCGGAGAGCGATGAAGTCCGGCACTATGTCGTGAGCAACGCGCTCTACTGGGTGACGGAATACCATATCGATGCCCTTCGCCTGGATGCCATTCACGGGATCTACGATTTCAGCGCCCGGCATATCTTGGACGAGATCGGATCGGCGGTGCACGACCAGGCCGCCAAGTTGGGCCGGCGCATCCTGGTGATTGCCGAAAGCTCGTTGAACGACGTCCGGATCATCGCCCCCGAGAATCAAGGCGGTTATGGGTTGGATGCCCAGTGGAACGACGATTTTCACCATGCGCTTCGCACGACGGTGCTGAACGAGCGGGCCGGCTATTACGAGGATTTCAATGGCCTTCCCGATCTGGCGACGGCACTGCAAAACGGATTCGTCTATGTCGGACAATATTCGCCGTTCCGGCGGCGCCGACACGGCAATGCCTCCCGCGGGCGCCCTCCCGCGCAGTTCGTCGTCTTTGCTCAGAATCACGATCAAATCGGCAACCGGGCGCTGGGCGACCGTCTCTCCACGCTGGCGCCGTTCGAGGCGCTCAAGGTTGCCGCGGCTGCTGTCATCTTGAGCCCCAATGTACCGATGCTGTTCATGGGAGAGGAATACGGAGAGCCCGCGCCGTTTCAATATTTCATCGAGCATGAGGATGCGGATCTCATCGAAGCGGTTCGGCGAGGGCGGCAGGCAGAGTTCGCCTCGTTCGGTTGGCGGCAGGGGTTGCCCGATCCGCAGGATGCCGCAACCTTTGATCGGTCGCGTCTCCGGATGGACCGGCGCATGCAGGGGCGGGGCGCGGAGCTGCTGCGTTGGACGAGAGCCCTGATCCATGTGAGAAAAACCGTTCCCAGTTTAGGGGCGGCGATGTCGGAACGGCACCGGCATCAGGTCCGCCTGATCGCCGCCTCCCAGGTGTTGTCGGTACATCGAGCCTGCAAGGGCGAGCAGCCGGCGCTCATTCTGCTGAGCTTCAATCCGACGCCGGTCTCGCTCACGCTCCACGATCCGGTCGGCCTGTGGCGACTGTGCCTCGAATCAGGACATCCTGAATTTGGCGGATCTGAAGCTGAACGGCTCCCGTCCGAAATTCGTATCACACCCGACGGGGTGGTTTTGCACCTGTCGGCCTATTCGGCCGGCGTGTTTCTAGCCGACAAGACGGCATAACGGGACATGGTGACGTTCATCAACGGCCGGTCGCATTGCGGATGCGACGGATTCGACTGACAGACTGTTGAAAAAACTTTCGAGTACCCGTAAAGGCCGCCCCAGCAACCGATTACGGACGATCTCAGAACCCTGTGCAGGATGGTAAAAAGGCCGTCTTTCTCGCCCGCCCAACCCCGCCGCGCCGAAACGCGCCTCTCCACGGGCGCGGCCGCAGCGAGCAGAAGTACGGATGTCCGTCACTTGTCATTCGTTACTCGTCAAACGAATCTGGACGGCAGCGCTTTGCACCCTGGCTTCTTCATCGTCGTTCGGTTGACGGCTGACGATTGACGTATGACGACCAAACCAAGAAGCGAGAACAAAGCTGGCGGACTTGTTCAACATCCTGCTAGTGTCCTGACTCAGAAATTCGTCGAAGAAGTCCAGCAGATGAAGTTGTCATCAATCAAGCAGTTGGCTACTAAAATTATGATGCGAACTTCGGAGTCAGGACACTAGGGAGGTAGGTCATGACGGAGGCGGTACTGGCGCGCGTGGTGGAGCGGTCGCTCTATTGGCTGACGACGTCCGGATTGCGGGTGGTCCTGATCGGTGTGGTGATGCTGGTGTTGCTGACCGTGATCAGACGGCTCACGGGGAAGCTGCGGCTGCTCTATGAAGGCCGACTGCCGGATCCTGCCGAAATCAAACGCGCCGACACCGTGACGCACGTGGTGCGTGATGTGGCACGGGTTGTGGTGACGACCGTCGGCACCATGATGATCTTGTCGGAAGTCGGGGTGGATCTGAAGCCGCTTCTGGCCGCGGCAGGCTTGGGCGGGTTGGCTATCGGGTTTGGCGCGCAGAGCTTGGTGAAGGATGTGATCTCCGGATTCTTCATTCTCTTGGAGGATTCCGTGCGAGTCGGCGACGTCGTCGAGATCGCCGGCATCAGCGGGTTGGTCGAGGATGTCGCGTTGCGGACCATCACCTTGCGGGACGGCGCCGGTCACGTACACGTGATCCCCAATGGCACCGTAGACAAGGTTAAGAACATGAGCAAGGACTTTGCGGTCTACATGCTCGACGTGGGTGTGGCGTACCGAGAGGACGTGGACGAAGTGATGGCGCTGTTGAAAGAGCTGGGGGCCGACATGCAGGCCGACCAGACCTATGCCGAGGACATTCTGGCGCCGCTGGAGATGTTGGGTGTTGATCGATTTACGGAGTCCGCCGTCATCATTAAATGCCAGATCAAGACCAAACCCAACCAACAGTGGCGGATCGGCCGAGAGATGAATCGGCGAATCAAGATGACCTTCGATGCCAAGGGGATCGAGATGCCCTTCCCCCACCGGACGATCTATTGGGGAGAGCCCAAGAAAGGAATCCCTGCGACCTTGTACGTTCGGCAACTGTAGGGCAGGGCCGAGGGTACAGCCTGAACACCGGCAGGGTCTGGGTCGAGAGGCGTGGCGCATCCACCATGATCATGAGCGGCAACAGCCAGGGAAGCGGGGACGGTCAGCCTGAGTGGGCCGACTGGGGCGATGAACAATTGCTGGATCTGCGCCTGTGCGATCTGCACCTAGCCCTCAAGACGAGCCAGGTCCGCGAGCAGATCGATCGTCTCCGCAGAGAATTGGCCGCTCACCGGCTTGTCTTCCAGCCCCATTGCTGGCTGTCCAGCGAGTGGTTCAGCCCGGACGGCGTGCCGGGTATCGCCATCCCCTTTTACCTGGCGCACCCGCGGCTCGCCAAGCTGGAGTTGAACCAGATGCTGGAAGTCGAAGGCGGCACGCCGGAATCCTGCATGCGCATTCTCCGGCACGAGGCCGGACATGCCATTGAAAACGCGTACCGGCTGCGGCGGCGAAACGATCGCCGGCAGTTGTTCGGCAAGTCCTCGACCTCCTATCCGAAATTCTACACACCCAAACCCTACAGCAAGAGTTTCGTGTTGCACCTGGACATGTGGTATGCCCAAAGCCATCCGGACGAGGATTTCGCGGAGACGTTTGCGGTCTGGCTCAATCCGGACTCCCAATGGCGCGAGCGCTATGCCGATTGGCCGGCTCTGAAGAAGCTGGAGTACATGGATGGGATGATGGCGGAGCTGGCCGGACAACCGCCGCTGGTGAGGTCGCGGCTCCAGGTCGATCCGCTCCCACGGCTGCGCAAGACGCTGCGCGACCATTATCGGGATAAGCGCCTCCGGTACGGTCTGGAGCATCCCACGTTCTACGACCGAGACCTGCGCCGGCTGTTCGCCGACGCCCCGGAGGCTGCGGGGAACAAGAGTGCAGCGACGTTCTTGGCGCAGGTGCGCAAGGAGGTCTGCAGGAAGGTGGCAAGCTGGACCGGCGAATATCGCTACACGATCGACCGGGTCTTGGCCGATATGATCCGCCGGTGCCAGGAACTCAATCTGAGGTTGGCCTTACCGGAAGAGCAGGCGAAGTTGGATTTTGCGGTGCTGTTGACGGTCCAGACCATGAACTATCTGCACAGCGGCCGCCATCGGGTGGCGCTATGAAGAAACTCCGCGTGCTGGTCCTGCTGCATGCGGATCTGGTTCCGCCGGAATCGGTTGAGGGGGTTGATCTGTCCGACGCGGAATGGAAGACGGAATACGATGTCGTCACCACATTACGGACGTTGGGGCACGAGGTGCGGCCGCTCGGCGTCAGCGATGAGCTGGCCGTGATCCGGCGGGCTGTGGATGAGTGGAAGCCGCACATCGCCTTCAATCTGCTGGAGGAATTCAACGGAGTGGCTCTTTACGACCAGAACGTGGTCTCCTATTTGGAACTGCTGCGGGTCCCCTACACGGGATGCAACCCGCGCGGCTTGATGATTGCGCGCGACAAGGCCCTGGCCAAAAAGATTCTCCACTACCATGCGGTTCCCATCCCGGAATTCTTCACGGCGCCTCCGGGCCGCACGGTCAAACGGCCCAAGGAGTTGGATTTTCCACTCATTGTGAAGTCGGTGTCCGAGGAGGCGTCCCTGGGCATTGCACAGGCCTCCATCGTCGAAGACGACGAGAAGTTGCACGAACGCGTGGCGTTCATCCACCAGAGCCTGGGAACCGGAGCCCTCGTGGAACGCTATATCGAAGGCCGCGAACTCTATGTCGGCGTGCTCGGGAATCGGCGCCTCCACAGCCTTCCGGTGTGGGAACTCCATCTTGACGGGCTCCCTCCCGACGCCAAACGAATCGCGACACAACGGGTGAAGTGGAGCCGGAAATATCAAAAGAAATATGGGGTGGCATCTGGAGAAGCGAAGGACTTGCCGGACGAAACGACGGAGACGGTGCAACGCCTCGCGAAGACCGTCTATCACGTGCTGGGCCTCAGCGGCTACGCCCGAATCGATTTCCGGCTCGATGCCTCGGGGCAGGTGTCGCTGTTGGAAGCGAACCCCAACCCCCAGATCGCTCAGGGCGAAGATTTGGCCGACTCGGCGGCACACATGGGGTTGGCCTATCCGGCGCTGATCAAACGTATTCTCGACCTGGGCCTGCGCTGGAAGCCCGCGGTCAGCCTTTCGGACCGGAACGTCAGCGGGTCGTCCTAACAGGATGTTGAGAAAGTCCGCTGGCTTTCTTGGGGAACGCATTGCCGCTCCATATTGGTGCAATGAGGCTCACCCTGAAGAGGATTCTCTGTCCGCCAACGTTGATATCGGATCAGGTCTTGCCACAACACTTGAATCGCAATTGCCAAGCACGCAGTAAGATCCTCTCCTTCCTTCTGGTCCGTCCGAAGCGGACCTGGAGGGCAAGAAGAACCAATGATGCAACGATCGGTCGACCAATTAGATGGCCTATGACTCAATACGAGGGCTTGATTTGTGTTGGAACTATTGGCAAGATAGTTCGCGTGCCGATTCGTCGATTTGAAATGTAGTAGATGATGTTGGCTTTGCGGTTGCGTCCTAGTTTATTTGCCGTACTCTCGATTCTCTGTCTCGCGGGTCAACCAGCGGTAGCCTGGGCCCAGTACGGGAAAGCCACGGCGAAGAACAGCTCCTCGGATCGTCCTCGAGCTTCCAGTCCCCAAATCATTCCTCAAAAGACAAAGCCCGGCGTACACGCCGGTGAAGCCGAGAGCCTTTATTACGCCGGGGTTGCGCTCCATGCGAAGGGCAACTACGCGGAGGCCGTGGAGAAATTCAAGGCGGCGCTCCAGAAACGGGAGGACTTTCCCGAGGCTCGCCACGCCATGGGACTTTCTCTGGCTGCGCAGGGCGAGTTGGACGACGCCATCGAGGAATATCGAGCCGCGCTGAATGCGCAACCCGAATTCGCCGCCATTCACAACAACCTCGGCGTAACCCTCAGTGAGAAGGGGCGGCTTGACGAGGCCATCGAAGCCTATCGCCATGCTATTCGATTGCAACCCGGGAACGCCGCTCCCCATCACAATCTCGCCATGGCCTTGGAGGCGAAGGGCGATCTGGACGGGGCGATCGAAGAATATCGTGAGACCCTGCGCCTGCAGCCAGACAACTCCACCGCCCACAACAATCTGGGCCTGGTGTTGCAGCGAAAGGGTTTGGTCGACGAGGCGATCGGGGAGTACCGCGCGGCGTTACGGCTTCAGACCGGGCCCGCGGCCGCCTTGTACAGCCTGAACCTGAGCGCCGCCCTCCTGGCGAAGGGAGAACTCGACGGTGCGATCGGCTCCGGACGTGCGGCCGTCCGTCTGCAGCCCCAGAATGCCAATGCCCATTACAACCTTGGGTTGGCGCTGAAGGCCAAGGGCGAGTTCGACGGGGCTCTGGCGACGTTTCGCGAGGTATTGAAACTGGATCCCGGACAGGGGGCGGCGCATTACGACGTGGCGCAGTTGCTCGACCGAACCGGTGACAGCGATGGAGCCATTGCCGAGTATCGCGCCATGTTGGCCTACCGGCCGACCCATGCTCCCTCGCAGGAGGCCTTGGGGCTTCTGTTGCAACAGAAGGGCGATTACGACGGAGCGATTACCGCCTACCGTGCGGCCTTACAGGCGGCGCCGAAGAGCGTGACCGCTCAGAATAATCTCGGGGTGGCGTTGTTGAGCAAGGGGCAGGTCAACGAGGCGTTGACGGCCTTTCGCGCGGCGACCTCGCTGCAGCCCAACGATCCCGTCGCCTATTACAACCTGGGTGAGGCTTTCAGCGCTCAGAATCAGCGCAACGAGGCGATTCAGTTCTTCCGCAGGTACGTAACGCTGGCCGAAGCCCAGCCGGATCATCGTGAAAGGATCGAAGCGGTGCGGAAGCAACTTTCGTCGTTGGAACGATAGTCTCCGGATGAGGGAACGTGGGTCGCTGTCGTCTCTTCGGTGCGCAGGGCTCAGTGCGGTGGCGCTCGGTCTCCTGTGCCTCTTGTCGGCGGGCTGTCTCTCGCCGATCGCGCTGCACCAGGCCGTCCTCGAATATGATCGAGCGGTGGGACGGGTCGAAGCCGAAATGCTCCTCCTCAACATCGCCCGTTCCCGCCATTTCCTTCCGCAGCACTTTACCGGCGTCTCCAGCGTGGCGGCGACGTTCGAATTCCAGGCAAACGCCGGATTAACGAGCACGGTCGTCACGCCCGGACCGGACGCCGTTGGTCTCTCGTTCGGCGGCAGCATGGCCGAACGCCCGACGATCACGATCGTGCCGATTCAGGGCGAAGAATTCACCAGCCGCATCCTCACGCCCTTCGACGAAGGCCGCGTGATGTTCATGTTTCAGCAGGGCGTCGAACCGGCGATCATTCTGCGCCTGATGGTGAGCGAGATCCAAGCCAGCGGGTACGGGGAGTCCGCGTCGTACCGCAACATGCCCTATTTCGAGGACGAGTATCGGGAGTTTCGTCGGCGCATCATGCACCTTTCGTCGTTGAACCTCTCGCGGGATTTGCGAGTCACGTCGTTGATTTTCGAGCAGACCGTGGCGCTACCGCTCTCCGCGCGTTCGGGATCGGGAGATGTGGTTCGAGGGCTCGACAAGATCATCGACGCCATGGACCGTGGGTATGCCATCGGCGATGTCAGCGAAGAGCCTTCTCTGACCGTGCGGCGTCGGGTCACGGGGCGGACAGTCATTACGAATTACGACCCCTTGCAATTGCCGAATGAGGAGCGCCGTCTGTTGCACGAAGAGGCACAACGATATCCTCGGAACTATATCCTTGTTGACATCCGGCCGGATGGTCCGGGCGGAGACTATCCCCTGCACGGGGTCCTGGTCATCCGGAGCTTCACCAATATCATGCGCTTCCTCGCGAACGGCATCGCCATCGATCGCGAATACCAAGTCGAGCCCGACGAACGCACGGGCGAAGTCGCGTTCAATGCCGAGCAGACGCTTGAAATCGTCGAGAGCGATTCCCGACCGGACCATGCCGCCTTTGCCGTGAAGTTCGAAGGCCGCTGGTACTCGATCGTCAAGGCGTCCAGAGACGACGGTAGGATTGAGCCCTGGAATCTCGGCACGTTCCGCATATTGGCGCAGCTATATCAGATGACCGTCACGGATATTTCAAAGACTGCCACCCCCGCGATCACCATCGCGAAGTAAGCCGTTCCGTTGCGTGCATCGTCGGGGCTCCGCCGCTACGATGGCCGAGACCGTTCATGCTCAAGCCGAGCGCATCCGACGAGTAGACCCCAAAATGTTACGGCTATCTTTCCGGTGCTCCAGCTTCAGCCGTTCGAGAACGAGTCCTACGCCAGCCACCGAGTGGGCCAGATCCAGCAGGGGCCTCACCGCTCGGGCGTGACCGCCACGAACTGTTTGCGATAGCCGACGACCTTGGTGAGATGCTGGCGGGTCTCGTCGTAGGGCAGCGAGGCGCGCAAACGCTCGTAGAGGGCCGGCGGTTCCATCGCGTGGATTTCATTGATCGCCGTCGCTTGTTTCTTGGAGAGTGTCTTGAGCACGTTCCCCGGGCCGGTGTTATGCGCCGAGATCACGCAATAGTCCCGCGAGACGAGGTTGGAGACCCCCGCCAACTCGTTCCAATTCAGCACATTCAGGTACGCACGTACGCCGTGCTCAGTTCGATGATACGCTCGGGATCGAACAGGTAATCCGGAGTGGGCGTCCGATCGCTCCCCTTGGCGCGCTTGTAGGCCTCGCGGCCGTCGCTGCTCGGCACCAGTTGCATCAGGCCGTAAGCGGGCGCGGACCTGACCGCAAAGGGGTTGAAATTGCTCTCGGTGCGAATGATGGCGTAGATCAGGCCGGGACTGATCTTGTACTGTTCCGCGTAGCGCTTCACGAAGGTGCGGTACCGCTCGGCTTTTCTCGACTCGATATTCGACACCATCGACACCTTCACGCAATGGGCCTGTTTACTCCCTTCCTCGGTCCGCACCATGCGGGTCTTCATCTGTGTCCGAGCCAGTGAGGTTGCGAACCGTTCCGGTTGTTCCCGCGTCTGTCCCGGCTTCGCGTCGACGTCTAGAATCAAGCCATAGAGATTGACCTGTCGCGCATCGGCCAACGCCACATCTTTATCGGAGAACAGATCCTTGCCGATTTGACTCGCGTCGCGCGACATCGTGGATTCAATGCTTTTCGTTTCGAACGGCTTTCCTGTGGCCACCCGGTCGATCGCCTTTCCCACATGTCGCATGATTTCGCCACTGCCGCTCACTAACAGCATCACGACCAACCCGGCCCTTGGGCGCGCGTGGCCTGCATGGCTTCCACGCGCTCATGTGTCCATCCGAGCCGACGCAGTCCATTGCGGGAGTCGGATCGCGGTTCCCGTATCCGGCGCTGATTTCAGCAGGATAAGCCGGTCGCCGATTTCGGGTGTCGGTCCGAGCCGAAGGTCGGCCGGCGAGACGACCGGCTGCACCATCGAACGAGGCTGCCTCATCAACTTCATCCCAGCGAACGGCAATGGCGGGGATGGGGCCACGAGGCTGAGGCGATGGATGTCAGGCCGGACCAGTTCTCCAAGAGGACCGGTCTGCAACCGGGCTCCTTCCTCCGGTATCGGAGATCGCCAAGGACCAGGGAGGGATTGCCGGGAGCCGCTTGGACGCGACCCGTCGGTCGGACCGGCCTCCTTCGGTCGGAGCGTACCAAGTCAGACAACCTCCCCTGGTTGGCCCCTCGCGAAATCACCATTGTGTCTGGCGCCTACATTCCGGATAATCATTGGGCCGTTGACTTCGTAGGCTCGCGTCCACGGCGGGCTTTCAGGAGGCGGGCCATCTGCCGATTGCGGTAGGCCTCAGCAGGATGCGGAAAAACCCTGCGTTCATCCTTCGAGGGCCTCAGGACGAACGGACCAGTCATCGAATATACTGGTGTTTTCCGATCATGCTGAGACCTGTCGAAGCACACTGATCGAGTTTTTCCACAGCCTGCCAGAAGAGGAGGTGTGGAGATGGGGAGAGGCAGCGATGGAGCGGGGAAGCCTCGCTCTGTATCGAAGAAGCGGCCGCGTGCCGCCACCAAGCTCGTGTCATTCGAGCATTTCGCGCCAGCGGCCCGCGTCGTGACCCTGGTCGGAGATTTCAATGAGTGGGATGTGTCCAAACATCCGATGAAGCTGGGGGTGGGCGGCCAGTGGCAGGTTGCCGTTCGTCTCAAGCCGGGAACCTACCAGTACAAATTCGTGGTGGACGGTGATCGGTGGGAGGATGATGCTGCGAATCCGAACAAGGTCGTCAACGAGCACGGAACGACCAACTCCTTGTGCGAAGTGCCGTAAGGGCCGGCTCCTCCGGTTGGGCGGATGCATGGGGGGCGAGCGTCGCTCGCAGAGAGCACATGGGAGGAATAGGGTTGAGGGGACGACTGCGGGCATGGCGGGTTCCACGACGCGAGTGGCCCGTCGAAAGGAGCGGAGCCGGCGGGTGCTCATGGAAGTGGGTCCGACGTGGTTCGATGAGAAGAGTATCGACTGGACCAAGATCGAGGACATCACGGAGCAGGCCGACGGGGTCAGGCAACGGGGAGGCAAGCTCGCTGCGCAAATACAGGAGAGTTTGAAGGTGCGGTGGTAGGGCGGATGACGAAAGGAACCGATGACATGAGCCAAACAGGACGGCAGCCGCGGGTCCTCGCCATGATCATGGCGGGAGGCAAGGGCGAGCGCCTCATGCCCTTGACCGAGCAGCGCAGCAAGCCGGCGGTGCCGTTCGGCGGCAAATACCGAATTGTGGACTTCGTGCTGAGCAACTTCCTGAATTCCGGCGTGATGTCGATGTATGTGCTGGTGCAGTACCGGTCGCAGTCGCTGATCGAGCATTTGCGCCGGGCCTGGCGGATCGGCGGACGCATCAAGCGACAATTCATCACCGTGGTTCCCCCGCAGATGAAGGCCGGCGGCGGGTGGTACGAAGGGACGGCCGACGCGGTGTTTCACAATCTGAACCTTATCGAGGACTTCGCCCCGGATCTCGTGGCCGTGTTCGGCGCCGATCACATCTATCGCATGGACATCGCCCGGATGGTGCGGTTTCATCAAGAGCGGGGCGCCGAGGTTACCGTGGCGGCGAGGCCTGTACCGGTCCAGGCGGCCAAGGGATTCGGGATCATTGAGGCCGACCACAATGGGCGTATCCTCGGATTCGATGAAAAACCGAAACATCCCAAGCCGATGCCGGGGGACTCCGAACAGGCGTTCTCATCGATGGGCAACTATATTTTCAACGCGGATGTGTTGCTCAGGGTGTTACAAGAGGATGCGGCAAGAACGGGTTCGCACGATTTCGGACGGGATATCATCCCCTCCCTGATCGGCCACACCCGACTGGTCGCCTACAATTTCATGGACGACGACGTGCCCGGACTCAAACCGTACGAAGAACGGGGGTACTGGCGTGACGTGGGCACGCTCGATGCCTATTGGCAGGCCCACATGGACATCCTGGGCGAATGCCCCATCTTCGATCTGCGAAACGGCGAATGGCCGATTTTGACCGATACCTTCGACGGTCCGACCGTGAGTGTTGCCAAGGCCAGTATCGAAGACTCGATGATCGGGCAGGGCGGCCAGATTATCGACGCGGAAATTCGGCGGTCGGTCATCGGGCGGAATGTGCGGATCGAGCCCGGGGCCCGTCTCGACGAGTGCGTCGTGCTGGATGGGACGGTGATCGGAGCTAAATCGAGGCTGCGTCGCGTCATCATCGATCGCTTTAACGTGATTCCGGCGGCCTCGGAAATCGGCGGCGATGCGAAGGAGGATCGGCAGCGCTATCAGGTCACCAAGTCGGGACTTGTCGTTCTCCCGCGGGGGCGTGCGGCGCGTGTCGCTTCGGTGCTCGCGGGACGGTAGCGACAACAAGAGGCGTGGACGTGGCACCGTCAAAATTTCCTCTCTCCACCTATCGCGTGCAGTTCAATACCGCGTTTTCCTTCGTCGATGCGACGGCGCTCATCCCCTATTGGCATGCGTTGGGCATCACGGACTGCTACGCGTCGCCCTACTTCAAGGCGGTGCCCGGCAGTCCGCACGGGTATGATGTCATCGATCCGACCGTCTTGAATCCCGAAGTCGGGACCCCCGAGGAGTACCAGACGTTCGTCACCACCCTCCAGGCCTCCGGCATGGGACAGCTCCTCGACGTCGTGCCCAACCACATGGGGATCGGGCGGATGGTGAACGCGTGGTGGGCCGATGTCCTGGAGAACGGACCTAGCTCCCCCTATTCCATCTTTTTCGACATCGACTGGGATCCCGTGAAACGGGAGTTGCACGACAAGGTATTGCTCCCGATCTTGGGGGATCTCTACGGGCATGTCCTCGAGAATCAGGAGATCACGCTCGAGTACGACGAAGGTGCGTTCTTCGTGCGCTACTACGATCACCGGTTGCCGCTGTCGCCGCGGTCCGGCGCCAAGGTGTTGGCCCACCGGCTTGATCGGCTCATCCAGTGCGTGGGGCGGGGGCATGCTCCGATCGAGGAACTGCAGAGCATCATCACGGGACTGGGACACCTTCCGCCTCGTCACGAGCGTGATCCCGGTACGGTGGAGGTGCGGTACCGAGAGAAGGCGATCCTGAGGAAGCGGCTGGCGGCGGCGGTTCACGACAGCGCCGTCGTCGGTGCGTTCATCAAGGACAATGTGGCGCTGTTCAACGGAACGAAGGGCGATCCCCGGAGCTTTGATCTGCTCGACGACCTCCTCAACGACCAAGTTTACCGGCTGGCCTATTGGCGCGCGGCGTCGGAGGAGATCAACTATCGGCGGTTTTTCGACGTGAACGAGTTGGCGGCCATCCGTGTCGAGGATCCGGCGGTGTTCCAGGAGGCCCACCGGCTGGTGTTCCGATTGCTCAAAGAGGGGGCGGTCACCGGCCTGCGGATCGATCACGTCGATGGCCTCTACAGTCCGAGCGAGTATCTGACGCAGTTGCAGGCCTGGGCTCGGCGAGAAATGGCGCCTGACGAGGACCAGGAACGACCGCTGTATCTGATCGTGGAAAAGATTCTCGGCAAGGAGGAGCCGCTGCCCGAGACCTGGCCGGTGTATGGCACCACCGGATACGATTTCATGAACATGGTGAACGGGCTGTTTGTGGATCAGTCGAGCGAACGGCGATTCACGGAGATCTACGCCCGCTTCATCCACAAACGTCTCGTCTATCAGGATGTCGTTTACGAATCGAAGAAGCTGATCATGCAGGCGGCGATGTCGAGCGAGCTCAACGTGCTGGGCCACTACCTCAATCGTCTGTCGGAACGGGACCGGCGGTCCCGCGACTTCACCTTGAACAGCTTGACGCATGCGATCCGGGAGATCGTCGCCTGCTTTCCCGTGTACCGCACCTATGTGACGGCGGGGGCCAGCGGTCTGTTGGACCGTGACCGATCGTTCATCCGCCTGGCCGTGGCGAGGGCGAAGCGGCGCAACCCGGCGCTGAGCGGCCTGGTCTTTGATTTTGTCAGAGACTTGCTGCTGAAGCAGCGGGATGCTCGCACCGAAGAGGATGAACAGCTTCAGCAGCAGTTCATGATGAAGTTTCAGCAAATCACCAGTCCCGTGACGGCGAAAGGCGTCGAGGATACGGCTTTTTACATCTACAACCGATTGGTATCCCTGAACGAGGTCGGCGGCGATCCCGAGCAATTCGGCCTGTCCGTGGAGGTGTTTCATCGGGCCATGCAGGAGCGGCAGGCCCGCTGGCCATTGGCGCTCTCGGCTACCTCGACGCACGATACCAAGCGGAGTGAGGATGTGCGGGCTCGCATCAACGTGCTGTCCGAGTTGCCGCAAGAATGGCGGACGCACATTCTGCATTGGGCGAAACTGAATCGACGATTCAAGACCGAGGTGGATGGAGAGGAAGCGCCCGATCGGAACGAGGAATACTTGCTGTATCAAACCTTGATCGGCGCCTGGCCCTTCGAAGACCTGGACGCCATGGCGTTCCGTGCGTTCCAGGCGCGCGTGCAGCAGTATCTTGCCAAGGCGCTCAAGGAAGCCAAGGTCCACACCAGTTGGGTAAATCCGAATCCGGCTCACGAGGAGGCGGTCGCGAACTTCATCGACCGGATTTTGGATCGCTCGAAGGCCAACCCATTTCTCCAGGATTTTCTCCCGTTCCAACGGCGGATCGCCGGCTATGGCATCTGGAACGCCCTGGCCCAATTGGTGCTGAAGGTCACAGCTCCCGGCGTGCCGGACTTTTACCAAGGGACCGAACTCTGGAATTTCAGTCTCGTCGATCCCGACAATCGCCGGCCGGTGGATTTCGCGGTGCGCCGGCGTGTGCTCGAGGACATCCGGCAAGCCTGTGCTGCGTCGCCGGAACGCGCGGCGCTGGTGCGGCACCTGATCGAACATCGAACGGATGGGAGGCTGAAGCTGTATGTACTGGTCTCGTTGCTGACCTATCGACGCTCACGGCCGGAGTTGTTCTCCAACGGGACGTATGTGCCGCTGGACATCCTCGGGGAGCGAACGGATCAGGGCTGTGCGTTTGCGCGGCTCGAACAGGATCAGGCCGTCGTAGTCGCGGTGCCTCGATTGGTGACCCGGCTGTGCGCCGATGCCAACCGACCTCCGATCGGACCGGAGTTCTGGGGCGAGTCCTGGATCACGGTGCCTTCCTGGAGCGCCAGAACGCACTATCGCAATCTGCTGACGGGCGAACAGCTTACCCCCTCCTTGCTGGAAGGTCGGCATGTCCTCCCTCTCGGCGAAATCTTTCGGGAGTTGCCGGTGGCGGTACTCGAGAGGCTGACATGATCCCGCGACCGTCGATCTTTCAGGATGGTGTCGGGGTGCGTTCCGAGGCGCCGCTGCCGGAACCGAGCGACCGGTGGTGGGGGGCGGAGGCGGGCGTGCGCTCGCAGCCGGGGTGGTCCCCGAAGACGGAACCCCGACGGATCAGTCGATTCAGGTGGAAGATCGCGCTCAGTGGAATGTTCGCTGCGGGCCTGGCCATCGGCTGTCTCGTGGGCCTGGCGATCGGGTGGGAGCGTCGTCCCCATGAATCGGGCCCACGCGATCAGGACAGGGGATCATGATGGAACCGACAGCCCTCACCCCGTTCACCTTTATCGGCTGCAGCGAGCTCGAGGAAAGCCTCGGGCAGCAGGCGGATGATGAAAAAGAACTGGCTGAGATGCTCGAAGATGTCCCGCTGGATTCCGTGCACTTCCACACGCACAGCTATTTTCTCCGGCATCGATTCATTGAACGGGTCTATCCGAACGATTTCGCCCAATGGGTGGTGACGCAGGTGGGCGATCATGTCCTGGCGGAAAAACTGGCGGTGGTCGATCCGTTCGACTATCCCAATTTGGAGGACCTCCGCGAAGAGATCATCTCGATCATCGACCACCATCTGTCCCGGATGCCGATCGTTCCTCGCGTGATCTTCGGAAGGCCCTTCTATTTCCACCGCTCGCGCATCCTGGAAGTGCCGATGGGAGTGGAGGCCCGCACGTTGAGTGAATTTCGGCGGGCCGTGTCGGAGATCGATGTGAGCGCGATCTACTTTCATATGTTCGAGGCGCATTTTCGCCTCCACCGCGAAGAGAGCGATTTTTCCGCGTGGATTCGCACTGGGCTGGGGCTGCCGGACCTGGCGGATCGGATTCGCGCCATCAATCCGTACCTCGGCAGCCTGGAGCGGCTGCGTTCCAGCTTGCTGACGGCCTGCGACGGATACGCGATGAGCGGGTGAGGGCGACGGAGGAAGGGAGGGGGCCGGTGCCGAGACAGGATTCGCGATGGTACCAAGACGCCGTGTTCTATGAGCTGCACGTCCGGGCGTTTTACGACGACAACGGCGACGGCATCGGCGATTTTGCGGGACTCACCCAGAAGCTTGACTATCTGGAGTGGCTCGGGGTCGATTGTCTCTGGTTGTTGCCGTTTTATCCTTCCCCCCTGCGCGACGACGGGTACGATGTGTCCGACTTCCTCAGCATCGCCCCGTCCTACGGCTCGACCGAGGATTTTCGCCGTCTCCTGGATGAAGCCCACCGGCGCGGCATGCGCGTGATCGCCGATCTGGTGCTCAACCACACCTCCGATCAACACGCCTGGTTCCAAGCCGCCCGGCGGTCTCCTCAAGCCCCGACGCGGCACTACTATGTCTGGAGCGATACCGATCAGAAATATGCCAAGGCAAGGATCATCTTCATCGACACGGAAAAGTCCAACTGGACATGGGATCCCGAGGCGCAGGCCTACTATTGGCACCGGTTCTTCAGCCACCAACCGGATCTCAACTATGAGAATCCCGCCGTCAGGCAGGCGATGTTGGAGGTGATGTCGTTCTGGCTCGATCACGGCCTCGACGGGTTCCGATGCGACGCCGTTCCCTATCTCTTCGAACGCGAAGGCACACTGTGCGAAAACCTCCCCGAGACCCATGTCTATCTCAAGGACATTCGCCGGCAGATCGACGAACGCTATCAGGGCCGCATTCTGTTGGCCGAGGCGAATCAATGGCCGAGCGACGTGCGGCCCTACTTCGGGGAGGGCGACGAGTTCCATATGGCATTTCATTTTCCCCTCATGCCCCGACTCTTCATGGGGCTCCGAAGCGAGGACCGCGGGCCGATCATCGACATGTTCAAGCACACGCCGCCGATTCCGGACGGGTGCCAGTGGTGCCTGTTTCTGCGCAACCACGATGAGCTGACGTTGGAAATGTGCAGCGGCGAAGAGCGCGATTACATGTACTATGCCTACGCGCGCGATCCTCAGATGCGGCGCAACATCGGGATCGCACGGCGGCTGGCTCCCCTGTTGGACAACGACCGCCGCAAAATCGAACTGCTCAACAGCATCGTCTTCACGTTGCCGGGCAGCCCCATCATCTATTATGGGGATGAGATCGGCATGGGCGACAACATCCATTTGGGGGATC
The DNA here is from genome assembly GCA_050246315.1 of Nitrospiraceae bacterium. Lineage (GTDB taxonomy): Bacteria > Nitrospirota > Nitrospiria > Nitrospirales > Nitrospiraceae > Nitrospira_G. Next base: position 54,166 of record JBFWWG010000013.1, read on the forward strand.
GGAACGGTGTTCGGACGCCCATGCAGTGGATGCCGGATCGCAACGCCGGGTTCTCCAAAGCGGACTCCAGCCGACTCTTTCTGCCGCTGGTGGCCGATTCCGTCTATGGCTATCAGTCGATCAATGTGGAGGCGCAGCGGCAGGTCCCGCATTCGCTCCTGCATTGGATGCGGCACATGATCGCCATCCGCAAGCAACATCAGGTGTTCGGACGGGGGACGTTGGAGTTTCTGGCCCCGTCGAATGAGAAGATTCTGGCCTACGTGCGAGAATACGAAGGGGATGCCGTCCTGCTCGTGCACAATTTGGCAGGGTCTGCGCAACCGGTGGAGCTCGATCTGCGACGGTTCCAGGGCCGGTCTCCGGTGGAACTCTTCGGGGAGTCGCGGTTTCCGCCGATCGGGGAGTTGCCGTATCTCTTGAGCCTGGGGCCCTACGGCTCGTACTGGTTCAGTCTTCCGACGGCCCGCTCGTGGGAGCGAGAGTACGGACTCGAATGGAGCGCGATCTGAATGCGGCTAGCAAGGGGACCGAAGTGGGGCCGTTCGCACCAATGAATCCCATCCTGGACGACTATCGAGAGGTGGCTCCGAAGGGGACGGTCGAATTCCTGTATCGGCTGAGCGACCTGGTGAAGAGCCGGAGCTTTCTCCACGTGACCTCGGTGAGGTACGGCGGCGGAATGGCCGAGGTGCTGCGGCGGCTCGTTCCGATGATGAACGCCCTCGGCGTGGAGGCGCGGTGGGAAGTCATCGCCGGCACGCAGGAGTTTGCCGCGGTGGCCAAGCGCTTGACCAACGCGCTTCAGGGACGGGACGAACCGATCACTCAAGACATGTATCAGACCTACATGGAGATCAACGATCGCAACGCGAAGGCGCTCAAGTTGGACGCGGATATGGTGATGATCCACGACTCCCAGCCGGCTGGGATCGTGGATCATCGAGCGGGCGGCTGCTGGCTCTGGCGCTGCCATTTGGATCTGGCCCAACCGCAGCGGCGGGCATGGACCTTCCTCCGGCGGTATGTTCTGAAATATGACGCGGCGATTTTCTCGCTGTCCGGATTCGCGCAACGGCTGCCCATCCCGAAGTTTCTGATTCATCCGTCGATCGATCCGCTGAGTCCCAAGAACCGGGATATGACCCGGGGCGAAATCGCCCCGATCGTGGATCGGTTGGGTATCCCGAGAACCAAGCCGATCCTCCTCCAGGTGGCGCGATTCGACCGCTTCATGGACCCCCTCGGAGTGCTGCAGGCCTATCGTATGGTGAAGAAGCACCACGATTGCCAACTGGTCCTGGCGGGGGCCGGTGTGATGCACGATCCGGAGGGCGAGACCGTCCTGGGGGAACTCAGGGAGGCGGCGGAAGGTGATCCGGACGTGCACCTCATCCCGCTTCCCCCGGAGGCCGATCTGGAGATCAACGCCCTGCAGCGGGTCGCGACGGTGATCATCCAGAAGCCGATCAAGGAGGGGTTCGGCGTAGGGGTGTCGGAGGCGATGTGGAAGGGAAAGCCGGTGATCGGCAGTGCGGCCGGAGGGATCGCCGTCCAGATCATGGATGAGGTGACCGGCTATGTCGTGCGATCCGCCGAGGGCGCGGCCTTCCGGATTCGATACCTGCTGAACAATCCGGGATTGATCCATCGGATGGGGGCGGCGGCGCGGGAGCATGTCCGCCGCAATTTTCTGATCACGCGGCACTTGAGCGACTACCTCACGCTGCTGAACGTTCTGGTGCGGCGCTGAAGCGAGCGGAGAGGGAACCGATCCTGCTCGCGGAGGGCCGACCGGCGGCGGGTCGTGCCTGGGAGCCGGACATGAGACTGGAGAGACGGGATGAGCGAGGAGGCGGCACTGCACAAGCCGCTGGATGAACGGGTCCGGCCGAGCCGGACGGCGGATGTCATTGTTGTCGTGCTGACCCTCAACAATGCCCGCACGATCGAGCCACTGATGAAGGGGATCGTCGCCGGACTTCGGCAGTATTTTCCCGGGTCGCCGGGGCTCCTCATCAACTGCGACGGCGGGTCGCAGGACGGGACGCCGTCGATGATCGAGGGACTGGCCAGCGGGTATCCCGTCCATCGCTTGGAGGGGACGACGCTCGGTGCGTACCCGACCCTCCCAACCGAGGCCGGGACCTCCGGACGCGAGCGGATTCTGCGGGAGCTGGGCGCGATCTCGGAGCAGGCGCAGGCGAGCGCCTGTCTGATCCTGGACGGGAACCTCCGGTCGCTCACGCCCGAGTGGATGGAGTTGCTGGGGCGGCCGGTGCGCGAGGGCAGCGCCGACCTCGTCATCCCGCTGTATCAGCGGCATCGATACGATGGGACGCTGGCGCATAATTTACTCTCTCCCTTGTTGCGGGCGTTGTATGGAAAGCGGATCCGTTATCCGAGCGGAGGAGCCCGTGCCTTGTCGGGCCGGTTTGTTCACGACGTTCTGGCACGAATGACACTCGAGCGGGCTGCGCAAGGCTGCGGGTTGGACGGCGCGCTGACCACGCTGGCGCTCGCCGGCGACCGACAGATCTGCCATGCCTATTTGGGCACCAAGGTGCAGGATGGGCTGTTCGGCGCCGCCGACTTGGCGACGGTCATCTCCCAGTCGGTGGGGTGCATCTTCCATTCCATGGAGACATACGAATTGCGGTGGGAAGGGATCAGGGCTTCCACGGAGGTTCCCTTGTATGGCAAGGTTGACCATGCCTCCGCGAGCGAGCCGGTTCAGGTCGCCCGCATGGTGGGAGGGTTCAAACAGGGGCTGCGGGATCTGCTCCCTCTCTGGGAGTTGATTCTTCCTCCCGAGACCTTGGATCAGATTCTGCCGCTTGGCATGCTCGATCCCGACGAATTCCGATTCCCGGTCGAGCTATGGGTCCAGGTGGTCTATGACTTTGCGCTGGCCTATCACGACCAGGTGTTGCACCGAGATCACCTGCTGAAGTCGTTGACGCCCTTGTATCTCGGACGCACGGCTTCCTTCGTCCTGGAGACCAAAGACGGCGCCTCACCGGACGTGGAGACGGCGGTGGAATCGATCGGCGAGGTATTTGAACGGATGAAACCGTACCTGCTCGAACGATGGAGGTGGCGAGATGAGTGACATCTGGCGCGATACGATGGTCGCCGCCTTTCGTGACACGATGGTTCAGATCATGCTGGTGCTCCCGAAGTTGTTGGCCCTGCTCACCTTCATCCTGCTGGGCCTCCTGGCCGCCTGGCTGGTGAAGGTGTTGACGGTACGGGTGCTCGCCGCATTCCGTTTCGATGCGTTGTGCGAGCGCTTCGGCCTGAGCACGGCCTTGCTGAAGGCCGGCGTGAGACGCTCCGTGTCCCAGGTGGTCGGCCGTCTGCTGTTTTGGACGATGTTTTTGTTGTTCATCTTTATGGGGGTTGACGCGGTGGATTTGCCGGCGACGGCCACGCTGATCAGCCAGATGATGAGTTTTCTACCGCGGGCCCTGGCGGCGGCGCTGCTGCTGTTGGTCGGGGTTTTGGCCTCGAATTTCTTTTCCGAAGCGGTGCTGATCGCCGCGGTCAATGCGCACATTCATGAAGCTCGGCTTGCGGCTGCGTTGGTGCGCTGGGGGATTCTGTTATTTACGTTCGCGATGGTGTTGACGCAACTGGGGATTGCCAACGAGATCGTGGTGGCGGCCTTCTCCATTACGTTCGGCGGCGTCGTGTTGGCCTTAGCCATTGCCGTCGGATTGGGTTCAAGAAATGTGGCGCGCCGGGCGATCGAGCGTCGCTGGGGTTCCAAGCCGGAACACGAGGACGTGGACGAATTGTCGCACATCTGATTTTAGGCGATGGACCGCCGGGAGGAACGTGCGAGGTCGATCGGCGAAAGCCTTCATGCGTAAAACAGGAGCGAGTCGGATGTCTCGACCGAGCAAGAACGTGAACCAGCCCGCTCTATCGCCCGAAACCGGGCCGGTGGATCGACCGACGGGAATCGGCGTCGGATTTTCTGCGGACCGGCCGGGACCGGATGGGCGGCAACGGGTCGTGATCGAGGGGGTGAAGCCGGAAATTGATGGAGGGCGGTTTCCCATCAAGCGGGTGGTGGGCGACACCGTCGTCGTGGAAGCCGATCTGTTTGCCGATGGGCACGATGTCCTCTCCGGCGTTCTGCGGTATCGGCATGACAGCAGCCGGGAGTGGCAGGAGGCGGAATTTCGCTTCGTGAGCAACGACCGCTGGCGCGCGTCGTTCTCCGTCCAGGTGATCGGCACGTACCAATATACGATACAAGCGTGGCTCGACCGGTTCGGCTCCTGGCAGCGCGACATGAAGAAACGGATGGCGGCTGGTCAGGTCATGTCGATCGATGGGCTTGTTGGCGCGAAACTGCTCGACGAGAGCGCGTCCCGCGCTCCGGGGCCCGATGCGGACCGGCTTCGGCGGGTTGCGGAACAGTTGCGGGAAGACCAACAATCTTCGGCGGGAGGGCTTGATGCGGCGTTGAGTGAGGAGATCGGCCGGTTGATGACGCGCTATGCCGATCGGAAGTTCGCGACGACCTATGAACGGGAACTGTCGGTGACCGTCGATCGCGAACGGGCGCGGTTCAGCGCCTGGTACGAACTGTTTCCCCGTTCCTGTTCGTTGGAACCGAGCCGGCACGGCACATTCAACGATTGCGAAACGCGGCTCCCCTACATCGCCGGTATGGGATTCGATGTCCTGTACCTGCCGCCCATCCATCCGATCGGACGGACGTTCAGAAAGGGCAAGAACAACGACCCGAACGGCGGGCCGGACGCCGTTGGAAGCCCCTGGGCGATCGGGTCGCATGAAGGCGGGCACAAGGCCGTTCATCCGGCGCTCGGGACGATCGAGGATTTTCGGCGGCTCGTGCGCAAGGCCGGGGAACACGGCCTGGAAGTCGCGCTGGACCTGGCATTTCAGTGTTCACCGGATCATCCCTATGTGAAGGACCATCCCGAATGGTTCAAGAAGCGGCCGGACGGGACCATCCAATATGCCGAGAATCCTCCGAAGAAATACCAGGACATCTATCCGATCGATTTCGAGACCGAGCAATGGCAAGCGCTGTGGGCCGAACTCAAGAGCGTCGTAGTGTACTGGGTGGAGCAGGGGGTGCGGATCTTTCGCGTGGATAATCCCCACACGAAGGCCTTCCGGTTCTGGGACTGGTTGCTCGGTGAGGTGAAGCGCGCCCATCCGGAGGTGGTGTTCTTATCGGAAGCGTTCACGAGGCCGAAGGTGATGTACCGGCTGGCCAAGGCGGGATTCACGCAATCCTATACGTACTTTGCTTGGCGCACGTCCAAGGTCGAGCTGACGGACTACCTGACCGAACTGACCACGACGGAGGTGCGGGAGTATTTCCGCCCGAGCTTCTGGCCCAACACGCCGGACATCTTGACGGAACAGCTTCAGTACGGAAGCCAGGCGACCTTCATGTCTCGCCTCGTGCTGGCGGCCACCTTGGGGGCGAGCTACGGTATCTACGGGCCCGCTTACGAACTCTCCGAGCATCGTGCGATCAAGCCGGGCAGCGAGGAGTATCTGGATTCCGAAAAATATGAGGTTCGCCACTGGCCGATGGACCGGCCCGACAGCCTCTGCGAATTCATCGGTCTCGTCAATCAGGCGCGTCGCAGCAACCCCTCGCTGCAGCGGGACGACAGCCTGCATTTCCACCGGGTCGATAACGAGTACCTGATTGCGTACAGCAAACATACGGAGGACCGTTCTAATATCGTCCTCGTGGTCGTGAACCTCAGTCCGCACCATGTTCATGCCGGTTGGATCGACCTGGATCTGGACGTGCTGGGACTGAAGCCGGATCAGCCGTTTCAGGTCCATGATCTGTTGACGAACGCCTATTACCTCTGGGCTGGGTCAAGAAATTATGTCGTGATCGATCCGCAATCGGCACCGGCTCAAATCTTTGCGGTGCGGTCCCATCTGCGGACGGAGCGCGACTTCGACTATTTTCTCTGAGGGTCGTGCGGGGAGCGGGAGGCTATCGATGGAACGCCTGCGGATGCGGGGGCAGTGGTCGGAGGTGTTCGGACCGGGCGGGCTGCCTGAGTTCGAACGAATGCTGCCATCGGTCTTGGGGTCTGTCCGATGGTTTGCCGACAAGGCCCGGGAAATCTACTCCGCGACCGTTCGGGACGCCATCCCGATGGCCCATGGCACGATGCGCTCGTATCTGACGCTGATTGACGTGGAGTTCGCCGATGGGGAGGCGAAGACGTACGTGGTTCCCTGGTCGTTTTCGCCGAACCGGCTTCCGAGAGCGGATCAGGGAAGCGGACCCTCGCTTGTGGTGGCGCTGGAGTGCGAAGAAGGAGCGAAGGAATCATCGGGCTTCCTCTATGATGCGATGTGGAACGAAGGATTTGTGTCGGCGTTACTCGACGTGATCCGATCGAACGGGAGGATTGCGGCCCGTGGAGACTGGATCGTTGGCTCGCGTCCCGACGCCACGGAAGAGACGGAAGGTACGGGAGGGAATATCGGTACGGACTTCTCAGGGGAACGGGCAAGCTGTCACGTCATAGACGGAGAACAGAGCAACAGCTCGGTCGTGGTGAGCGATCAGGTCATCCTCAAACTGTACCGGCAACTTGGCGAGGGGATCAATCCGGAGTTGGAAATCGGCCGTGTTCTGACCAAGACGCGATTCACCCACTCGCCGGCGCTGCTCGGCGCGATCGAGTATGTCCGTGTCGATCGGGAGCCGGTCACGTTGGCCATCCTCCAACGATTCGTCCGAAACCAGGGAGATGCCTGGCGATTCAGTCTCGATGCGGCGTCTGAATGTCTTCATCGGGTGGCCGCGGGCGGCTTCTCACGGTGTACGGGTCCGTTCGCGGCCCCGCCGCCTCTCGAATGGTCTGAGGGCGACTGTCCCGATGCGGTTCGCGAGTTGATCGGGTCCTATTGGGAATCCGCAGAACGACTGGGGACTCGGACCGCCGATTTGCATGTTGCGCTGGCCCGGGCCTCCGCCAATGTGAATTTTGCCCCGGAGCCTGCGACCACAGAGTACTGGACGATGCGATACGAGTCGCAAGCAAAGCTGATCGAGCGTACGTGCGGATTGCTCCGCGCACGGCGCCGGCTGCTTCCGCTTGGTAGTCGAAAGGAGGCGGACTGCGTGCTGGAACTGGAGTCGGTCATCCTTGCGCAATTCCGGCACGTGATGGAGCGTGATCCGGAGGCCTGGCGCATTCGCTGTCACGGCGACTACCACCTCGGCCAGCTCTTACGCTGCGATCACGATTTCATGATCATCGACTTCGAAGGCGAGCCGGCCCGTTCATTGGCCGAGCGGCGGACAAAGCATCCCGCCGTGCTTGACGTGGCAGGCATGCTCCGGTCCTTGCATTACGTGCCCTATGCGTGCCTGGACCGACTGCCATCTCGGCCGGCGGCGGTGGCATCGATTCCGGTTGAGGACCGGGAGGCCTGGGCGGAGTGGTGGTCGGGCTGGACCAGCCTCCAGTTTCTGAAGGCCTACCTTTCCGGCGTCTCCCGGGAAGAGCTGTGGCCGTCCGATCGGGACGAAGCAAGACGGCTCTTGATCTCGCACCTGCTGGAGAAAGCGGTTTATGAGCTGGCCTACGAACTCAACAACCGTCCCGCCTGGGTGGGGATTCCGTTGAAGGGCATTCTGAAGACGCTGGAATTTTCTCGCAGGTGAGGACCTGGCTGGATAGGGAGGCCGAACCGGACCGCGCCATGCCACCGTACAAGAGAGGGGAAGGGACCTGAGATATGACCATGCATCACGCGCAAAATCTGACAATCGGCGAACCTCACCGCTTCACCGAGGATGATCTCCATCTGTTCAATGAAGGCACGCATTTTCGATTGTTCGACAAATTGGGTGCGCATCCGATCGAGGTGAACGGAGTCACCGGCACCCACTTTTCGGTCTGGGCTCCCAACGCGGAGTCCGTCGCTGTGATCGGAAATTTCAACGACTGGGACCCTGAACGGCATGCACTCCGACCGTCCGGAAGCTCGGGAATCTGGGCGGGCGTCGTGCCCGGGGTCGGGAAAGGGACGCTGTACAAGTACCACATCCGCTCCCACCACAACGGGTATCGGGTGGACAAGCCCGATCCTGTATCCTTCTTCAACGAAATTCCACCGAAGTCGGCCTCGATCGTCTGGGATGTGCACTATGATTGGCAAGACGGCGAATGGATGCGGCACCGCCGCCGGCACAACGCGCTGGATGCTCCCATCTCGATTTATGAGCTGCATCTGGGATCCTGGCGGCGCGTGCTCGCGGAGGGCAACCGATCGCTGAGCTATCGAGAATTGGCCGTTCCCCTGGCCGAGTATGTGCGGGACGCCGGCTTCACCCACGTGGAGTTTCTTCCGCTGATGGATCATCCCTTCTTTGGATCATGGGGGTACCAAACGACCGGCTACTTTGCGCCATCCGGCTGCTACGGCACGCCGCAGGACCTGATGTTCCTGATCGACATCCTGCATCAGCACGGGATCGGGGTGATTCTGGATTGGGTGCCGTCCCATTTCCCGACCGATGAGCATGGGCTCGGATTCTTCGACGGGACGCACCTCTACGAACATGCCCATCCGCATCAGGGATACCATCCGGACTGGAACACCTACGTCTTCAATTACGGACGGAACGAGATCCGCAGCTTTCTCATCAGCAGCGCGTTGTTTTGGCTGGAGGCGTATCATGCCGACGGCCTGCGTGTGGATGCGGTGGCGTCGATGTTGTACCTGGACTATTCACGAAATGAGGGCGAATGGATTCCGAATCAGTACGGCGGGCGGGAGAATCTGGACGCCATCGGATTCCTCCGTCGGTTGAATGAGGAGATCTACCGGGCGCATCCCGATGTCCAGACCTTCGCCGAGGAATCCACAGACTGGCCGATGGTGTCACGCCCGACCTATATGGGCGGACTCGGATTCGGCATGAAATGGGACATGGGTTGGATGCACGACACGCTGGAATATATGCACCTGGACCCTATTTACCGGAAGTTTCATCACAGCAACCTGACCTTTCGCCTCTTGTATGCATTTCACGAGAATTTCGTGCTGCCCTTGTCGCACGACGAAGTCGTCTATGGAAAAGGCTCGCTCCTGGGGAAGATGCCCGGCGATGACTGGCAACGGTTCGCCAATCTTCGGCTCCTCTTCGGCTACATGTTCGCCCAGCCGGCTAAGAAACTCCTGTTTATGGGAGGGGAGTTCGGGCAATGGGGCGAGTGGGCGCATGACGGCGAGTTGGAATGGTCGCTTTTGCAGGAGTCCTCGCACGCGGGATTGCGGCAATGGGTCGCCGACTTGAACCGCGTCTATCGCAACGAGCCGGCTCTGCATGAGCGGGATCTCGACCCGACGGGGTTTGAGTGGATCGATTGTCATGATTCGGAGTCCAGCGCGATCAGCCTGTTGCGCAAGGGCAAGTCCACGGGGGATCTGGTTGCCGTCGTGTGTAACTTTACCCCGGTGCCGCGGGTGAATTACCGGATCGGCGTGCCGAGGGGAGGTCAGTGGCGGGAGATCCTGAACAGCGATGCCCGAATCTACGGAGGATCGGGATGGGGCAATCAGGGATCGGTGGATGCCGTGCCCGTTCCGCTCCATGGGCGTTCTCACTCGCTGACCATGACCCTGCCGGCTTTGTCGGCGCTGTTTCTCAAGAGCGGAAATGGATGAGCGAGGGGGTCGGGTCCGGTCAAGATCCGCGTCGGAATTGACAGTCATCCCGAAGGCCACGTAAGATGACGCCCGAATCCGATGAGACTTGTGTCGCTGGATCACAGTCGATCGCGAACGCTGCTCGCCGTCACGGCGTTGTTCTGTGTCGGAATCCTGTGTCTGGGCGCTGCGGCTCAGACTCTGGGAAATCCGATTTCCTATTGGGATGTGGAGCCGGATTACGATTCGTCGGAGTCGTTGTTCGAAGACGTGCTCAATACCCCACGCGAACTGGTCTTCGCCGATCCAATGTCGGTTCTGCTTCTCGCGGATGCGGGGCCGATTCCACGTGTGCTGCTCGACCACTCTCTGTTCCGTCCTCCTTCTCTGTTACCGCTCAGCTAATCGATCAGCCGGCTGGACGACCCGAGCTTGCCGCAAATCGGCAGCGGCGCAGCGGTTCCTGCGCGACACGAGCTACCTGGCGAGCGGCTTGCCTCGAGACCGGCGTCCCTTGCGGGGGAACAGGCGTCGAATATCCACGATGCGTGTAGAGAGAGCACGCGATGAGATTCAGAACAGTCATGGCGGAAGCGCTGTTGCTCAGCCTGTTGGGTTGCGCGAGCGGCGGCCCGCCCGAACCTGCACGACCTGTGCGGTACATCCAGATTCGGGATACGATCGAACCTCAGGTGCTCTATGCGACCGTCGGGGACGAAGTGCGGTGGCAGAATCTTCGGTCAGAGCCGGTGCGGATCAACATGCTTGGTAGTGAAGACTGGACCTCGCCCGGATGCGGCAAGGGGTTCTCCTGGCTGGGGATGGCGCGCGAATTTATTACGATTGAGCCGAGGGAATATGTCAGCCTCTGCGTGTCGCGCCCCCGCACCCTCCGGTTCAACGTCTGGATGAATGCCGGCGATCTGCGAGGCCAGATCAGTCCGACGGCGACGATCCGGGTGATGGAGAAGCGAAACGATTCCGGAGGGCCGGGATGACAGATACCTTGTCCGGCCTCCGGTTCTCGCAGAGGAGAAGGAACATGGCTCGTTACAGCAGACTGGCGGTTGCACTCTGGGCGGGAATCCAACTCATGTCCGGGTCGGCGCTTCCGGCAGGGGCGGCCGATCTCCCGTCGTATGAACTCGACACGGTCATTCAACTCGCCATCGAACGGAACCCGCTCATGACCGAGGCTCAGGGTCTCATCGATCAAACGCAAGGGCAGCAGATTGCAGCCGGAGCCTATCCGAATCCGACCCTGTACGGACAAAGCGGGCGGGGCGCCATTCGCGACCCCAGCACGGGAGACTCGATCACCGAGTATGCTGTGAGCGTGGGACAGCCATTGGAGTGGCCGGGGAAGCGCGCTGCGCGGCAACGGGCTGCGGACGCGGGGTTTGCCGGAGCCGGAGCCGGGTTCTCGGAGAAGCGGCTGAACCTCATGGCCGAAGTGAGAATTGCGTTCGACGAGTTGTTGTTCGCCCAGCGCCAGGCCGAACTGGCCGAACAGAACCTCGGTATCGTGGAGGACGTGAAGCGGATTGTCACGACGAGGGTGAGGTTGGGCGAAGCCCCGCAATTTGAGGCCATCAAGGCGCAGGTGGAGGTGCTGAAGGCCAACCAGGTGGTGACGAGGGCGCGCAACACGGTTCGCGTCACGCGGGTGGCGCTGGATACCCTCACCGCAGGCGCGCTCGGACGGACCTACGCGATCAAGGGCGACTTTCGGCGTGTCCCGGGTGAACTCCTCCTTGAGGAGCTGGTGGCAAGCATGCTGAAAAATCATCCCTCGCTCAATCGGTTGGCGAGGCAGGTGGAGCGGGCCGATTACACCGTCGATTTCGAGCGGCAGGCGCGGGTCCCCAACGTGACCGTCGGCGGAGGCTATTGGAGAGAAATCGGGCGCGAGGCCGTCACGGCCAATCTCAGCGTACCGGTTCCGATCTGGTACCAGCAGAAGGGTGAAATCGCCAGCGCGCTTGGCATTCGGCGCCAGCAAGAGGCCGAGTTGCTGCGGATGCGCAATGAGCTGCTCCGGGCCGTGAATCTGCATTATCAGGACGCGCAAACGACGGCCGACCTGATTCGAGTTTTTGAAGAGGGGCTGTTGAAGCAGGCGGAAGAGGCGTTGCGCATCGCGCAATTCAGCTTCCGACAAGGCGCCTCGAGCCTGCTCGAAGTGCTCGACGCGCAACGGGTCCAGCGGCAGATTCTCTTCGATTACACGCAGGCCCGGTTCGATTTGTCCATTTCGCTGACGCGGTTGGAACGGTCGATCGGCGGGTCGCTCTGAGGGCGAACGGAGACCCTATGACCAACATGGATCGGGTCGCGCGAACGTGGAGTCTGCGGGCGGTCGTGGCTGCCGGCCTGCTGATGACGGCCGGTTGCGACGCAAAGGGGCCGAATCAGGCCACCGGCGCGGCGGTGGAGGACAAGCCGGTGCCTCCGGGCGTCATCCGCGTCACCGATGAGGAGATGCAGAGCGCCGGTATCCAGACGGAAGCGGTCGTGCGATCCGATTTCCGCATGGTGCGGACCTTTCCGGGGACGGTGGTGCCGAACGAGCATGCCCTGGCCAATATCACGACCTTGGTTCGCGGGCGCGTGGTGGACGTGTATGTCGATCTGGGGCAGGAAGTGAAGTCCGGAGCGCTGTTGGCCATTCTTTACAGCGCGGAACTGGGCATGGCGCAGTCTTCCTATCTTAAGGCCAAGGCCAAACTCTATGTGGCCGAGCGTGCCTATCAACGGGCGCAGTCCTTGCTCGAAGAAAAGGTGATCGGTCTGGCTGAAGCCCAGCGGCGCGAAGGCGAGATGATCAGCCTGCGGGCGGAAGAGCGGGAGGCACAGGATCGGTTGCGTCTGCTGGGGATGAGCGATGAACAGATTCAGCAGCTCGACCGCGACCAGAAAATCCGGTCCTATGTGCCGATCACGGCGCCGTTTGATTCGCGGGTGATCGGTCGAAACCTCACCAAAGGGGAAGTGGTCGAGGTCACGGAAAAGCTCTTTGTCGTGGCCGATCTGTCGGACGTCTGGGTGCTGGCCAGTATTCCGGAGAAGGATATCCCGTTTATCAAGCATCAGGGTGCTCCCGGTCCGAGCCAGGTGGTTGAGGTGTTGGTCAATGCCTATCCCGATGAGATCTTCCACGGGAAGGTCACCTATGTCGGAGACGTGTTGGACGCCAGGAGTCGCACGATGAATCTCCGGCTGGAGCTGCCGAACGCCGAGCGGAAACTCAAGCCGGAAATGTACGCGACGATTCGAGTCTATTCCGCGCCGGAGAAAGACGTGCTGACCGTATCTGAGAGCGCGATCCAGCGCGACCGAGAACGCAAATTCGTCTTCGTGCAACGCGATCCCCACACCTTCGAGCTACGCGAAGTCAAGTTGGGCGAATCCGACGGACAGATGGTCAAGGTCCTGGACGGCATCCTTGAAGGAGAAGCGGTCGTGACCAAGGGCGCCTTCGTCCTCAAGTCTGAGCTGCTCGGGGAACAAATTTAGCCTCACCAGATGCTGGCCTCCCTGTTAGAACTCTCGCTTCGTCAGCGGGTGCTGGTCGTCACGCTGGCCAGTGTGCTCACAGCCGGCGGACTGTATGCGTTCCGCACCATCGCCATCGACGCCTTCCCGGACGTGACCAACGTTTGGGTGCAGGTCGTGACGAAAGCCCCGGGCCTGTCGCCGGCGGAAGTCGAACGGTTCGTGACATTCCCGCTCGAACTCCAGTTGACCGGGGCTCCAGGGCTGGTCGAAATCCGCTCGCTCTCCAAAGTCGGTGTGTCGCTGATCGATATCATCTTCGAGGACCGCGTCGATATTTATCTGGCCAGGCAAGTGGTGCTCGAACGAATCCTCGAAGTGCAGGAGCTGCTGCCGCCCGGGTCCGTCTCCCAACTCGTGCCCAACAGCACCGGCCTTGGGGAGGTCTATCAGTATTACCTGGAAGGCCCGAGAGACAATGACGAGGGGTATGTGCTGACGGACCAGGAACTGATGGAGCGGCGAACGCTTCAGGATTGGGTGATCAGGCCGCTCTTGAAAGGCACGCGCGACGTCGTGGAAGTGAATTCGCTGGGCGGGTTCGTCAAGCAATATCAGGTCATGGTGGAACCGGGCTTGTTGAGGAAATACGACCTGGCGCTCCATGACGTCTTCGATGCTGTCGCCAAGAACAACGCGAATGCCGGAGGGAATATCCTCGAGAAGGATGCGGAAAAGTACATCGTCCGAGGGGTCGGGCTGATCAAGGCTCTTGCGGATATCGAAAATATCGTCGTCAAGGAAGTCCACGGGACACCGGTCTACGTGCGCGATGTGGCCCACGTCCGCATCGGTCATGCGGTGCGGCACGGCGCCGCCGTTCTCAACGGGGATCGGGAGGTTGTGACCGGCATCGTGCTGATGCTTCGGGGCGGCAACGCCCGTGAGGTGGTGCAGGACGTCAAGGCGAAGGTGGACGCCATTCACAAGATGAATCTCCTTCCCAACGGGCTGCGTATCGTGCCGTTTTACGACCGCATCGAGTTGATCACCGCGGCGCTGAAGACGGTCTATAAGGCCCTCATGGAAGGCATTGTCCTGGTCGTTGTGATCCTGTTGCTGTTTCTGGGGAATGTGCGCAGCGCCCTGATCGTGACCGCGACGTTGATCGTCACACCGCTGGTCACCTTCATCGTAATGGATCGGATGGGGTTGACCGCCAATCTGATGTCGCTGGGCGGGCTGGTCATCGCGATCGGGATGATGGTGGACGGGTCGGTGGTGGTCGTCGAGAACGTCTATCGCCTGATGTCGGAGCACAAGGGCGATGGTCTGGATCGGAAGGCGCTCGTCATCCGGGCGGTGCAAGAGGTCGGCCAGCCGGTGATCTTCGGGATTCTCATCATCATTATTGTGTTTCTCCCCATCCTATCCCTGGAAGGGATGGAGGGAAAAATGTTTCACCCGTTGGCCTATACGATCATGATCGCGCTGTTGGTGTCGCTGGTCCTGTCGCTCACCCTCTCCCCCGTGTTGTGCTCGCTGGTGATGAAACAAGGCAGCGAAGAAGACACGTTCCTGATCAGATGGACCAAACGTCTCTACCTGCCGACGCTGCATTGGGCCTTGGGGCATCGGGTGGCGGTCCTGGCTACCGCGGTCGGGCTGTTGGTCGCCAGCCTGCTGTTGTTTCCGTTCCTGGGAGGCGAGTTCATTCCGATCCTCAACGAAGCGGCTCTGACGCCCCAGACGATCCGGTTGCCGAGCATTTCGCTCCAGAAATCTATTGAGATCGAGAAAGACATGCAAAAAGCGGTGCTGGAGTTCCCGGAAGTGCGGAAGGTCGTGTCCAAGATAGGACGATCCGAGCTGGGAAACGATCCCCAGGAGCCGAATGCCAGCGACCCGGTGGTCACGCTGAGACCGATGGACGAGTGGACTACGGCGAAAACCAAACCAGAACTGGACGACGCGATCCGCAAACGGCTGGAACGGGTGCCGGGCGCCAATTTTCTTATGAGCCAGCCCATCCAACAACGGGTTGACGAATTGCTCTCGGGGGTGCGGTCCGAGGCCACCGTCAAGGTCCTGGGCGAGGATTTGGCCGTGCTGCGCAGCACGGCCGATCGGATTCAAGAAATCATGAAATCGGTCAAGGGCGTCCAGGATGTGCGCGTGGAACAGTTGTTCGGGCAGGCCTATCTGACCATCGACATCGATCGCGGGAAGATCGCGCGTCACGGCATCAACGTCGCCCATATCCGGGAGATCATCACGACGGCGATCGGTGCCGAGCCGGCGACGAGAGTCTATGAGGGGCAACGCCGGTTCGATTTGATCCTGCGGTATCCGGAGCAGTACCGGGACAGCGTGGAGGATATCAGCAACATCCTTCTCACGACCGCATCGGGCGCCTTGATCCCGTTGGGCGACCTCGCCCGGGTCGAACTGACGGAAGGGCCGGCGCTGATCAGTCGGGAAGGGCTCAAACGGCGGATCTACATCGGCTTCAACACGTTGGGCCGCGATATCGAGAGCATTGTGGCGGAGGCGCAGTCCAAGATCGATCGCGGAATCAAGCTGCCTCCCGGCTATCAAATCACGTGGGGCGGCTCGTTCGAGAACATGCAGCGGGCGATGGCCCGATTACGGGTGATCGTGCCGATCACGATCGGGATCATTTTTGTGCTCCTGTTTGCCTCGTTCAACTCAGTGCGCTATGCCGCATTGATCATCATGAACCTGCCCTTCGCCATGATCGGAGGAATCGTCGCGCTCTGGGCCACCGGGGAGTATCTGAGCGTGCCCGCGTCCGTCGGATTCATCAATCTGTTCGGCGTCGCGGTCCTCAACGGGATCGTGCTTGTGTCCTACATGAACAAGCTCCGTGAGGACGGTTCCGACATCCAGGCTGCGGTCATCAATGGCTGTCTGTTGCGCCTCCGCCCGGTGCTGATGACCGCGCTCGTCGCGCTGTTAGGGTTGCTTCCCTTGGCCTTTGCCACGGGTATCGGTTCGGAGGTGCAGCGGCCGTTGGCGACGGTGGTGATCGGCGGGTTAGTGAGCTCGACGCTGTTGACCCTCATCGTCCTACCGGTGCTATACGGTTGGCTCGATGAAGTGGGGCACGGACGAGGCGCCAAACGCCGGCCAACGATGCAGGCGCAGATCGAGGATTCGCACGCTTCCGAAACAGCCGTCCGGCGATAACCGCGTCCAGCGCGGTCTTACCTTGCCCGCTGAAAGGCGTGTTTCGGACGCGCCGGGGTTGAGCGGGTGAGCATGTCGGCTTTCTTGACCATCCTGCACGGGGTTCTGAGATCGTCCGTGATCGCTTGCTGTGCCGGATTTCACGGGTGCTCGGAAGGTTTTTCAACAGCCTGCTAGGCGGGGTGGTCCCTTGTCAGACTTCCCACCGCCGTCTGCTGCGTGGAGGAGGCGGTCGTGTGAAGGGTCGCTTCCAGCTCCTGAATACGAGTTTCCTGACTCTTGATCAGCGATTCCAGGCGACGCAGCTCTTTGGCCCGCCGAAGGCGGGGACCGATGGAGACGAGCAGGGCAAGGAGGGTCCCCAGCAGCATGGCTCCTAAGATAATCAGGACGAGTGAAGCCTGATAGTCCCACAGCAGAAACTGGACGGTCACGACATCCGTATTTTGCAGTGCGAAGGTCGCGGCGACCAGGAGGAGGATCAGCGCAACAATGAGGGAGGGCATGGGTGGCGTCCTATTTCTCATTTGAGTGGCTCGGGCCCGGCCACAAACTTGTGCCCCTCGTCGTACACGGATGAACAGGAAGCATGCATAACAGGATTCCCGGGACAGGCCAACGCCATGTCGGTGGATGACGAGGCTGGCTGAACGCGACGTCAGAGGCCCGCAGCATCACGATCTTGAAGATCCACTGGCCGTTCGTTACCTTGAGGCTGTACTTCGTCGCTGTGTTGGTGTGGGTTCTGTATAACAGATCCGGTCACGGTGATCCATAGGTTGCCGAGTGGTGAGACGCTGACGATTGTCAGCGGGGGCGGCGTTTTTTTGGCACGGAGGTTGGTGCGATGTCGGCTTGGTCTGGTTGTACAACGGCCAGCACGGCGCGGTTCCAGCCGGCAGGGCCGATTCCCTCTGCCCTGAGAAGATTTGACAATTGAATGTTTGGGTCGTAGGACCCGTCCGACCGCGCGATGAGTACGGGGTGATCGACAACCCGCAACATCGGCAGGTCGTTCACGCTGTCGCCCAACGCAACCGACATGAGGCCCTGTGACGTTTCCGGCCGCTGACGGCGGTATCGTTCGATGAGATGCAGACAAGCTCGACCTTTGTCGCTGTCTCCCATCAAGTGGTGGAATCGACCTCCATGCGTCACCGTTAGGCCGCGATCTCGAGCCTCCCGCTGAACCTCCGTCACCAAACTGCCTGGTCCCTCGATCAAGAACGGTTCGTCGTATTCTCGTTGCCGTGCGAGATGCACCTCCGCTTCACAGAGCCCCGTCCGTTCGGCGATTTCTTCCACCGACATATCTCCAAATCCCCTGAGTTGCACGCCGACCGCCTGTTCTAGCTCGCGCAGAGCCTGTCGCAAAAGGGCATAAGGCGTTCCGAGTTCGATGACTTCATAGTCGTCTCGCTGGACGGCCTCATCCGGGGAGATGGAGAAATAGCCTTCCGGGGAAAAGACGGCTCCGCCGTTTTCGCTCACGAAGGGATGGGGGAGCTGTAATTGCGATCGAATCGCTTCCAACTCGGCTCTGGTCTTGCTGGACACCAGCACCAGGGGGATGTGGCGCGCCTGCAAAGTCGCCAGGGCCTCCCGAGCCGGTTCCCATGAATAGGTGATCCCGTCGAGCAGACAGCCGTCAAGGTCAGTGAAAACGACGACAGGAGGAGGATCCGTCGAAGCGCTCATCCTGGAGACTACGTTACTGAAACCATCGGTTCTCCGCAAGTCCGGTCACAGATTCATGCTGGATGACGAAGACATCGTCTCGTCGGGCCGGGCATCCGATCGTAGGATCTCGGGAGAAGGAAGGGCGGCGGGCGTGGCGCGTAGGATCGGGTCCTCAAACCAACGGAACAGAGCCGGAAGCACGACCAAGGTGAGGAGCGTCGAACTGAGTACGCCACCGATTACGACGATGGCCAGCGGACGCTGCACTTCCGCTCCGATGCCCCGGGCGAAGGCCAACGGGAGCAGACCCAGGAGCGTTGTCAGCGCGGTCATGATCACAGGACGGAGCCGATGCAGGCAGCCGGTGGTCACCGCTTCCTCATGGGAGAAGCCCCGCTGCCGGAGCTCGTGAATGTGGGACACGAGCACGATCCCGTTGCCGACCGCCACGCCGAAGAGATCGATGAAGCCCAGCGAGGCTGGGACGCTGATGTACTCCCCTGTCACCCACAGGGCAAGGACGCCGCCGATCAGCGCCAGCGGGACGTTCAGGATGATCAGCGCGGCATACCGGAGAGAGGTGAGCGACGAGAAGAGCAGGAGAAAGATCAGTGCGATTGTGACGGGCACAACAATCAGCAGGCGGTCCATCGCGCGCTGCATGTTTTCAAAGGCTCCGCCCCAGGTGAGGCGGTACCCGTTCGGAAGATCGACTTCCACGAAGATCCTCTGCTGCGCCTCTGCGACGACGCTCGCGACGTCGCGATTTGTGATGTTGAACCCGATTGCGATTCGACGTCGCAGGTCCTCCCGGCTGATGAGCGCCGGTCCTTCCTTCAACTCAATGGCCGCGAGGTCACTCAAGGGGATGGGGACTCCATGAGGATCCCGAACCAGGATGTTGCCGATCGCCGCCGGGGTCGATCGAGCTCGGGGAGGAAACCGCAAGACGAGATCGAATCGGCGTTCCCCTTCGTAGACCTGTGTGGCCGGCATGCCGCCGACAGCCGTGGCGATCAGCGTCTGCACATCGGCGACGTTGATGCCATGTCGGGCGATCTTCGATCGGTCGATGGAGACCGTGAGGTACGATTGCCCGAACAGTTGCTCCATTTTCACGTCCTGGATGCCGTCGATCGTCTTCAGGATCGATACCACCTGCTCAGCTTTGTCTTTCAGTAGGGCGAGGTCTTCACCGAAGATTTTTACGGCGACTTCCGTCCGAATGCCGGAGATCAGTTCGTCCACGCGCTCCTGAATCGGCTGGCTCATGAGCAGGGCGATGCCGGGGATGTCGGCCAGGCGCTGCCGCATGAGGGCGATCAGTCCGTCCTTGCTCGCAGCCGAAGTCCATGATGACTGGGGGGTCAAGGTGACTACCGGATCGCTCTCGTTGGGCTCCTCCGGAGTCGTCGCAATCTCGGATCGGCCGATCTTGCTGACGATGCTCTGCACTTCGGGGAATGAGCCGAGCGCCGCATGAACTTGCCGCTCGAGCTCGATGGAGTGAGAGAGGGAGACGCTGGGATGTCGAATGATCTGAGGGGTCAGCGCACCCTCGAAGAGAATTGGGACAAACTCTCGTCCGAGAAATGGAATCAGGGTCAGCGTGATGAGAAACAGCGCGACCGCAATGCTCAAGACCGCCATCCGCTTCGACAGCGCCCACCGCAAGACGGGCAGGTAGCGTGCTTTGAGCCATCGGAGCATGGCCATGTCCTCCTGATAGCCGGTCTTGAGAACCAACGAACACAGGACCGGGGTCAAGGTCAGCGACAAGACCAGCGACACGAGCAGCGAGATGACCATCGTATAGGCCAGAGGCTGGAACATCTTGCCCTCCATGCCGTGGAGGGTCAGGAGCGGCAGGAACACGACGAGCAGAATCAGGATACTGAAGGAGATCGGCCGCGCGACTTCCCCGGCTGCCTCGAAGACGATGCTCAACCGATCACGCGCTGACGCGGTCCGTTCGGTGAGATATCGATGGGCATTTTCGACCACGACGATGGAGCCGTCCGCGATCTCCCCGATGGCGATGGCCATCCCGCCCAGCGTCATGAGATTGGCGCTCAGGCCGACATGGTCCATGATGATGAAGCTGACGAGCGGGGTGAGAAAGAGAATGCCGGTCACGATGACCGCAGCTCGGAAGTTGCCGAGGAACGGGATCGACATCAGCAGGAGGAGTCCGATGCCTTCCACCAACGCATCGTACACGGTTCGAAGGGCGGCGGTGATCAGGCCAATGCGATCGTAGAACGGGATGATCCGAATCCCGTCAGGAAGCAGCCCTTTGCGATGGATCTCGTCCACCCGTGCCTTGACGCCGGTCACCACTTCGCGCGCGTTGGAACCCCGCAGCATGAGGACGATGCCGGCCACGACTTCCTGTCCGTTGAGGAGCGCGGCGCCGTGCCGGACGGCATGCCCGATCTGCACGGCCGCAATGTCACGGACCAAGATCGGAGTGCCGTGTTCCTCTTTGACAACGATATTCTCGAGGTCCGTGAGTGTCCGGATCAGTCCGATGCCACGGACGATGAACTTTTCCTCATGCCGTTCCAGGATGTTGCCGCCGGTATTTTGGTTGTTCTTGGAGACGGCGTCGAAGATGTCCTGGAGGGCCAGGTTGTATTTCCTGAGCCGATCGGGGTCTACGATCACCTGATACTGTTTGACGAACCCACCCAGGGAATTGATCTCGATCACGCCGGGCTGGCCTTTGAGAAGGGGGCGGATCACCCAGTCCTGGACCGTGCGCATCGCCCTCAGTTGTTCTGTTCGCGCATCCGGATGGTCGCCTGGGTCCGGGCCGTCGAGGTAGTACTGGTAGACCTCGCCGAGTCCCGTGGTAACGGGCACCATGACGGGTTCGATACCAGCCGGGAGCCGGCCCTTCACCTCGATCAATCGCTCCAATACCACTTGGCGGGCGAAGTAGACGTCGATGTCGTCCTCGAAGACCGCTGTAAGCTGAGCCAGTCCGAACTTGGACATGGATCGGATTTCCATGAGCCCCGGGAGCCCAGTGAGCTGGATTTCAATCGGGATGGTGACGAATCGTTCGACGTCCGCGGGCGATTGTCCAGGGACTTGGACTGCCACCTGCACTTGTACATTCGTCACGTCGGGGAAGGCATCGATCGGGATCCTCTGAAACGCGTGGAGTCCCCAGGCCGCGAGGAAACAGGCAAGCCCGATGATCAGCAGACGTTGACGAAGCGAAAACGTGAGGATCGCGGCGATCACTGTATGACCATGGGATGTTGACGAGCCGCCAATTCTGATTTCAGACGAAAGGCGCCCTCCACAACGACCGGGTCTCCCGCGCGCAGCCCGGTGAGTACTTTCACCAGTCCATCGGTTTCTTCTCCAAGGGTGACCGGACGCCGTTCGAAGGCATGGTCCTCAACTTGAATGAAAACGATGCTCTCCCCACGGTCGTGCACCACGGCGGTGGCTGGGATCGTAAGGATGTCGGGTTCCGGGTTTGTCCAGAGCCGGACTTTGGCGAACATCTCGGGCCTGAGTCGCTTGTGTGGGTTCGTGACCACCACCCGGAGACGAACGGTACGCGTGGCGGGATCCAAGACGTCGCTGATATAGCCGATATGCCCCTCGAACGATTCCCCAGGGTAGGCCGTGATCTCCACCTCGACTTTTTGGTCCGCCTGTACGAAAGCGATGTCCTTCTCTGGAATATGGGCGATGACCCAAATATTGGAGAGATCCGCGATGGTGAAAAGCTGATCGGTCATCTCGACGACCTCACCTCGGACGATGTTCCGCGCGATAATGCGGCCGGCGAACGGCGCGCGGATGAAGACGGTCGAGCGGATGGTTTCGTCGCGGCGCAGCCGGGCGATCTCATTTTCCTGCATGCCGAGGAGACGGAGCCGGTCGTGAGCCTCCCGCAATTCCGACCGGGCAGTGAGCCGCTCCCCTTCGCGCCGCTGATACTCGGCCTGTCCGATCACCTTCTCTTCCAACAACACCGTGGCCCGCTGAAAGGCGCGCTCGGCCACCGTCATTTTCGCGTGGGCTCTGAGGTAGCTTGCCTGGGACAGTCCCAACTCACTGCTCTGCAAAGTGGCCAGCAATGCCCCGGCCCCGACATCTTGGCCGAAGTCCACTAGGACTTCGTCGGCCCTGCCTCGTACCAGGGTCGTGATCTCCGCCATCCGGTTGGCATCCGCCTGGATTGTGGCAGGAAACTCGCGAGAGACCCGAAAGTCGCGGGTGGTCACCGGGGCGATTCGCAGCGCAGCCTTCGCGGCAGTTTCAGGCGTCAACCGCAAGAGATTCGTCGGTGGATCAGGTGTCCGTGTCTTGTCGCCGGATGCTTCTTGAGGAGGGCCATCACAGGCAGCCGTCAAGAAGATAGCGCAGAAAATGGTTATGAGTGACCATTTGCAACCCTGCTCTCCCTGATTCATGCTCAAAGAGACTCGGGTTGCATTGAAACCGGTTGCCCAAAGGCGTGGAAAAAGTGGATAGAGGGCACGGCCGATAATCATGTCAGGACATTCGGTGGTCTCCTCGTTTTCCGGCTACACAATCAACCATGCTTAGAACAGGAGTCTGGTAAAGAACCCTGTAATTTCTCACATAAATCCACTGGAGATCTCAGCAACTCGTATGCCGTAATAAGGTGCTGAATTCTCAGATGATGATCGGTAGGCAAGAGAAGTTCTGCCACCTCTACTGGATTGGCGTTGGGGCAAAACGCCACCATCGCAGGTCGCATGCTCGCTCGGCCGCCCAACGGGGGCCGGTGCTCCTGCATGCTACACTTGGCCCATGCCGATCTCGGGAACGTTTTTCAAACGAGTGACGCTGTGGCTCCTCGCCATCATGGTGCCCGGCGCTGTGTATGGGGCGGAGTTCCGTACGGACGTGTTCCGAGTGATCGACGGTGACACCCTCGAAATCCGTCATCATGGGCGGTCAGAGCGAGTCCGTGTCGAGGGAATTGATTGTCCCGAGTTAACGCAACCGTATGGGAAGCAGGCAAAACGGGCGGTGATGGCGCTGGTTATTGGATCTTCGGTGACCCTGAAAACCTATGGACGAAGCCGGGACGGCTCGGTCCGCGCCGATGTGATCATTGCGAACGGACGCCAACTCAGCCAGATCCTGCTGGAGGAAGGCCTAGCCTGGAGGGTCACGACGGTGGATTCCTCCGGAAGTGACTTAGAAGAGGGGGCACGCTATGCCAAACGAGGCCTCTGGGCCGATCCCGATCCGACTCCTCCCTGGAAGTTTCGAGCTGCGCAGGTTCGAAAGCGCCGCTGAACGGATCACTGTTCTTGCTCCGTTCGGCGTTCCTGCGTTTTTGTAGTCCCGGCTTCCCCTCGCACACCGACTCGTTTCTTCCGTCCTCCCAGGATCTGTCAGAACTCGATCCTCATTCCCGGTCACTCCTCCGGCTTAAGGTGGCAGTCGGGGCGGGTGAGCGCGCGGCCTATGCTACACTTAGCCATGGGCAGATCGTCGATGGATCAACAGGACATTCAGACCAAAGTCCAGGCCTTCGCGCAACGGCTGCTGATGGAGGCCAAAGGTGACGCAATTCGCGCTCTGGGGTTGCTCGTATTGGTGCTGGATGGCGTTGACACTCAGGACGTGAACATGGTGAATCGACTGATCTCGGAGGTTCGCAGGATCCTGATGCCATCTTCCTCCTCTCCGACCGTATTGCAACCTTCTGAAGAGGAGCCGCCGATCCAGCACCTGGCGGGAGATCTTTCGTGGGAAGGGATTCAGCATTGCATACGATGCGGGAAGGTGCTCGTCCGCGACGGGCAGAGGCATGGCGGCGGTCTACCCCCCGGGTATGTATACCAAGTTGGTACCCACTATCGAGTCGAAGACTTTGTCGATTTCAGATCCTGCAAAGATGTGCTGCCCTTTTAGAAGCCCGTTCTTCAAACAGTGAACCCACCTCCGATTCCTCTTCGACTTGGCATCCTGATCACGGATGAACTTGTCCCGATCAAAATCGCACAGCAGGATGGCCGTATCTTCGTGATCGGATGCTAACCATTTGTTTTTCCTAATTTTGCAAGCAGTGAGTTTAACAAAATGAGGGCACTTCCCTTGCAAGGCTCGGGTGGTCCCCTTCCGACTCATCCATCTCTCAACCTCTCAACCCCAAGGCGATCCCGGTATGCAGGCCAAGCGGGCTCGAAGCAGTCTCGTCCCTCTGGCGCTCTGCTAAGGTTGTACAGTGCGTGGTGATCGACGGTCCCCAACTCGGTCTGATAAGAAGGCTCCGGCCCGCGCTCATAAGCGAAGCCAGGGATCCGGCCCATCATCCTCCAAGAAATCCGCCCTTCTCGAAGAAGCGATCACCCACATGAATGCCGGCCGCTATGGCCGATCGTCTTCCGTACTCAAGGAGTTGCTGACGATTGACCCCGCTAATCCGGAGGCGAAGCGGCTCTTCGCCACGCTACAGCTTCGGTTGGGGAGCCTGGTGACCGCCAGAAATGCTTTTCAGGCGTTGACGGATGAAGCGTTGGAACGACAGGACTATTGGCTTGCGGAGTCCTTATTAAGAGAATATTTGGTCGCCGGCCCCCGCTGCGTGCCGTTTGTGGAAAAGCTCGGTTCCGTCTTTGAACTCAAGGGCGATTTGGATGCCGCTGTAGAAGAGTATGTCAAGGCGGTCGAGATCCTCGTCGAAGATCCCGATTCGGAACAGCCCGATTTTGCGGCTCGCTTGGTGACGAAGATTGCCCAACTGTCCCCGCACAATCCGGTTCTGCTTCATTTGGAGTCCCTTTTGCGACAGGCGAAGGAACATCCGCGCGACGAGATGCCCATGGACGAGGACGGCACCCGGCCACGGTTGGCGCCGGGCCTGTCGGGTCTCGATCAACCGGCTACAGATGTCGAGTTTCGCATTCCGCCGGCCGAAGCGTCCTCCGATCACGAACGTGCGCGCCTACCATGGGAGGAGGAGGCCGACGATATTGTCGTGCCGCAGCAGCCGACGGCTGGTCAGGATGCTGGAGCTTCAACATCGAGTCAGGATGTTCCTGAGCAACCGGTGCAACTGGTAGGCCTTGGCACGTTGCCGGTCCCGCACGATGTAGAGATTGCGGCGACGCATGCTCTCCTCTCGTCGGACCGGCCTGCCCCGCCATCGCCGGAGAACACGCTTGCGGTAGCAGAACCGGAAAGCGTTCAGAGGAAGTGGTCTACAGTTCCGATACCCGAGTCGCCTCTCTCTGCTGACCCAAGGGTTGCGGAGATCGGCCAGGAGGAGGTTCCTCCAGCCTCGTCAATCGGGGATACGGCGCTTATACCTGCTCAATTGAAAGATGGGGTCGAGCGGCCGGGAGCGCAACTCAATGTCATCCCCGAGCCGGCAGAAATGGGCGAAACGTCTTCGGGGCTCACCGAGTTGAGGCTTCAGGAAGGACCGACCGACCAGGACCTTTTACCTGGGAGTCGGCCGGAGCCAACTCCGCTCGGCGGTGGATTGACGGCCACCGAAGAATCCCCCTCGGTTGAGATCCTCTTGCGTCAAGAGAACTCCGAGTCCGATCGACCCAACGAAGCGGTTCCCCCTCCGATGCCCTGGGAACAAGTGCAGGAAATTCGTCTGGAATCGATGCCGGTTGAGACAGCGGACAGGCTAGTTGTCGAGGAAGTTAACGAAGACCTCATCGCTGGCATCCTGCAACAGATCGACTTGCGAGAGCGCCTTGCCGGTGAATTGATGGGAGCCGCGATCCTAGAGGTTCCGGACCACCCGCTTGCATCCGAACCCGCCGCATTGCCGGAGTTGGAACCCGTGTTGGATGTTCCGTCCACGGTATCGATCGGTAAGAGAGATGAAGCAGAGATAGCGCTCGTGACGCCGCCGGCCGATCCCTTGCCGGATGCGCCTTCAATGCCGTGCGTTACGGAACCAAAAGAGCCGTTCGACGCGGCACCAGCCTCTGAAATTGTAGCGGAAGGCAGTCCCCCGGCCACCTTGGTGGAGGAAGCATTCGACCGACCAGTCGAGACAAGCCAGCCTGGGGACATCGCGATACAGTCTGCGTGGCTCGACACAGCCCCGACACTTGCCCTGCCACAGGATACCGATACCGCGGTAGGATCCGCCGCTCAGATCGAATCGTCCGAGATTGTCAGAACCCGAGAGGACAGCTCAAGGGAAGAGAATACTTCCGATTCGTCTTGGCCGCTGCCGGAATCCGAAGAGGCGCCAACGGCCGGAATGCCTACGTACCCATCCTATCTGGATCAAGCGAGGGTCGTAGCCGATCCTGTAGTCCCCGCTATCCAAGAAGCTGCCGTGAAGGATTCGGACTACTCGGGAACAGAAACGCTGCTCGTCGGTGAAACCGTTCCTGAATCACGGATCGGATCGGAACCTCAGTTGATTACCGACTTGGAAGGATCCCCTCCTGGATATTCAGAACCGGAGATTGTCGAAGCGGCCGATCCCCTGTCTGTTGTCGGAGAGGGCACAGCGGCCTCTCCTGACTTGGCTGATCGCTATGGAAACCGCTCCGAACACGAGCGTCACCGGCAAGCAGGTGCGTTGGAAATGGGCCCTTCGATCGGACCAGAGGAGCAACTTCCGGAGGCGCCTCCCATTTCTGAATCATGGGTTGCGGAACCCGCGACTCCCTTCCAGTGCCGCTTGGTCCCAACGATCGCCGACGAAGCAAGTCGCGAAGAGGGGGCGACCACACAGCCCTGGCCGGTGCACCTTCGTTCGCGATCGGAATCAGAGCAACCCGCGGGCTCATTCGCTCCATTGGAATCTAGACGGCACGAGGACGAGCCGGTGGCCGCACGTCCTGCGCCGGTCACAGAACCATCGAGTAACCTCATCGCGACGCTTGAACCTGCGACGGATAGAACGTTGGCCCAGAAGGAGGCCTCGGTCCAGTTCCAAGATTCACGAAAACCTTTAGCGACTGTTGGGCTCACGGACTCGACCGTTCGGCCGGCGTCGAGGCCTGTCACGGCGACGCTCTCCCGGTTCTTCTTGCGGGGCGCCCTTTTCATACGGTCTTGCTTTGCAACCGCCCACGCCGTGGCGGTGACTCTGATCAGTCTCACGCTCCTTTCCATGGGGTGTGCCATTCTCCTGGTCGGGGGATTGGGACTTGTCTGGTTAGGATTGGAAGAGAAACCGAATTCGGCCTTTCAGGACTTGGTAGCTGCGCGGCCCCAGCTCACCGAAGATCCCAATCGCAACGGGGCGCTCTTCCTGATGGGGTTTGCCGCGCCGGAATCCAAAGATCCGATTCAGGTCGGTCTCGCGATCCAGCACGAGCAGTCCGGGCTGGGTGCGGCAAATGGTTGCGTGACCGAGGACGATCCGACTATTCCCCACACCGGCCAAGTCTCCGCCCCCTCCTTGGCGAGATGGTATCGCGAAGAGGTCCCGTCCATCCTATTCCGCGACAAAGCCACGACGGTCAAGGATTGGGTCAGGACTCGATCAATGTCGATGACTCGATATCAGAAGTGGTTGTCGCTGCCGTTTGATGATACGGGCTATGGACAGCCCGCGACTCCGGATTGTCGGCTGATTCTGGACGTGCACCGGCTCTTTGTGGCGGAAGGTTTCGCACAAGGCCTGGAACCGGGGATCGAGCGACTGGAAGCTGATCTTCCCACGTGGCGAGGACTGCTACGGAAGGCCAAGACCTTGGGGACCAAAATGCTCGCCGTTGCGGCCGTCAATGACGATGCTCGTGTCGTCTCAGGGCTGTTGGGTATGCCGGAGTTAGATGCGCGATCTCTGATGCGATTGGCGAAGCTTGTGTCCCCGCTGGATAGTGCCGAACAGTCCCTACGCTGGCCCATGCAGCATGAGTTTCTTCTCGCCAAGCAACGGATCGAAATGACTAGCCGGGCCGACCGCCATCCCGCTCGACCCTGGTACGTGGCAGGGGTTGCGCTGATGCCGCTGCCAGACCAACGTATCCTGAATGCCTATGCTGACTACTATGAAGACCTGATCAAATCCGTCGAGACTGCCCGGACAATGCCGACGGGGCTCAGTCCTTATTCGCACATCCGAACGCCGGCGGTCCGGCTGGTGGACTACCTGCTCAATCCTGTGAACAATATTCTGGAGGTTCCTCCGGGGCCTGCTTGGGAGCAACCGATCGGTCAGATACGAGAGACCGATGCATTGCTGCGGTTGGTCAGCCTTCAGGCGTGGATTCGGAAAGGACCCGTGGACGGCGACGTCAAGACTCGGGTAGCTAAGGCAGGGCAGAATTTCTATGATCCTTTCACGGGCTATCCGATGTTGATCAACCAGGCCACGAATCGGCTGTATAGTGTGGGGGCCGACGGCAAGGACGACGATGCCGTGGCGCAGAAGGACGTTAGCGTTCGCCTCTCGACCGCGGGCGCACCACCCAGTCTGAGTGCTGCCTCGCCGACCAGCACTTCATCAAGATAGCCTTCTCTGAAGCTCCGACTTCAGTTTCTGATCGGCCGATTCCCTCGCTGAGCCGGGACCATTCTATTCATCACATTCAGGAGTGCACTGAGCCTGGATCTTCCGCCGGCGCCGTTCATTGAGGAGCCGCTTGAACGTGTGTGGCCTCCTTCACCGGGGGCTCGATCTTGATTTGAGGCCCCTGAACCTTCGGAAGAAGACCGGCTCCGGGCTTCTCTATGATCCGTTGATCAGTTTGGTTGCTGGAGAGCTCTTGCTTGACATGTGTGTCATCAAAGGTGGCGGCCTGTTGCAGCGCTCGCGCTCCTGTGGCATTCGATTGCCCTGGATCGTTTGCTAACGGCTGGCCGGCCACCGGGTCAACAGCTTTTCCCATCGGATAGCCCGGGTGTTGAGGCAACAGGGCGGGATTGGCAAACGCGAGTGTTATCGGGGCTACCGCGCCCAGAACAACCAGGAAGCACCGCAAGGTGTGTCGCATGGTACCCTCCTTCCCGAATACACCCACGCCTTCCCCGAGAACCATCGAGGAAGGCATGAGGTCGGTATCGTGGACTGTGATATCGATAAGGCAGCGATCGGCAGGCTACCCCGGTTTCATCACGCCCTCCGAGGCATGTGCGGACACGGTCATCCTGCTCCTTGCCGAACACCGGCGCAAGCTGGACCGATTACGTACTCATGGCCTCGATCCGCTGCTTGACAGGGGTTGATCAAACCCAGAGAATCATCCGGCGCTTGATCCCTGACAGGGTCGGATGGAGATGGCTCCGCGAATGAGACAACGATCCGGGTCCCCCTTCACACGAGAGTTTGTGTCGCCACTTCCGTTTCCTACGCAGGTCATCTCCAACGAGGAATTTCTCCCGTCTCCCCAAACCCCCCGCCAGGCCATGGTTGAAACCCTGGCCCTTCGTCTGGCTGAGTCGGCTGCCGCGCGATTGAATGTGACGCGCCGGAATTTTCTGCGTCGATCGGGTGGAATGGCTGCGGTTTTTCTTGCCATGAACTCCGTGTTCGGGAAAATCTTCGACGTACTGGATGCAGAATTGTTCGATGTGGCCGCGGCCACTGAGCGCCGCGGCGATCCCTTTTTTATATTCGATGTGCAAACCCACTATGTCAGCACCCACTATGATCCAACCAATGCCGAGTCCAAACGAGAAGGGGCCGTGGCAAAGGATCGGCTGTTGGCGCTGCGCCGGCGCATCCGTGAAGCGGGATGGAACCCGGCGCTGTTAGCGGACACGGGGACCATGAAGGATCTGTCCTGGGAGACGTTCATCAAGGAAGTGTTCCTGGACAGTGACACAACGATCGGACTCATCAGCACTCCGCCTGGTCCCTATCCTCAGGAAGCTGTCGTCCCGCCCAAGGAGATGGCCCATATCCGAGACGAAGTCAATCGTGTGGCCGGCTCGCAACGGATGCTGGCTCATGGCTTGGCGACGCCTCAGTTGGGCGCCCCCGACCTGGAGTTCATGGAATTGCAGGTCGCGTCGCTCAAGATCGACGCATGGAAGTGCTATACGGGTTCTTGCCCGAAGGGATTCGACCGCGGATGGTGGATGAGCGACGAGCGCATCGCATACCCCATGCTCGAAAAGGCCCGCGCTCTCAAGGTCCCTCGCGTGTGCGTCCACAAGGGGCTTCCGTTGGGACCGGTGCCGAACTACAACCATCCTAAAGATCTCATCCAGGCCGCGAAGGATTTCCCAGACCTGGATTTCTTGGTCTATCATTCCGGCCTGCTCACTTCCTTGGGAATCGATGAGACCTTCGCCAAGACCGGGGCCATTCCTTGGACCACGGAATTTTGCCGCATGAAACAGGCCGAGCCGGAGCTTGGAAACATCTACATGGAACTGGGCTCGACCTTCGCCCAACTGGTCGTCACGCACCCAGCGATCTGTGCGCACCTCCTGGGCCAACTCATTCAAGCATTCGGTGTGGACCATGTGCTCTGGGGGACCGACTCCATCTGGTATGGCACACCGCAATGGCAGATCGAGGCCTTTAGACGATTTGAGATTCCGGAGCCGCTCGTGGAAGCATACGGCTACCAGCCGTTGACGCGATCGGCCAAGGAACGGATTTTCGGTCTCAACGCGGCTAAGCTCTTCGGAATTGACGTCGCGGCCACGCACAATCGGGTGCCCGCGGACTATCTGGGCAGGATTCGCATGGCCTATCACGAGGAAGGTCCGCTGCCGAGTCATCGATGGTATGGATGGGTGGCAGGGTGAGAGGTAGTAGGCCGCCTGTTTTCTGCTCGCGCGCCTCGCACTCCAGATCATCAAACGAACAAAGCTAAGGCCGGTGCTCGGCGGATGCGCACAAGTCAGACGTCCGGTCCGGTACATATAACGAGATGAAGGGGAAAGGACGAAGATGAAGAGTGAGATCTTGTATCCGGGGGCGTTTCCGATGGTGCGGGTCTTCCTGGATGTCGGCGAAAGCATCAAGGCCGAGTCGGGCGCGATGGTAGGCGCTTCCCCGACGATCGACGTCGAGAGCAAGCTGGAAGGTGGATTGCTGGGTGCGCTGTCCCGCAAGTTGCTCACCGGTGAAAAATTCTTCTTCCAAACATTGCGCGCCGCGCGGGGGGCGGGCGAAGTGCTGTTGGCCCCCACGGTTCCCGGAGAAATCGTGGTGGTTGATCTCGACGGCGTCAACGAATACTTGGTTCAGAAGGACGGATTTTTGGCGGGAGCCGAGAGCATCAAGATCGAAAGCAAAGTGCAGAGTTTGAGTCGAGGGCTGCTGGGCGGCGAAGGGTTCTTCATTTTGCGCATCAGCGGGCAGGGGCAGCTCATCCTGAACAGTTTCGGCGCCATCCACAAAATTGAGCTCAAGCCCGAGGAAGAATATATCGTGGACAACGCGCATCTCGTCGCCTGGTCGGCGACGACCTCCTATGGCATCGAGCGCGCCTCAACCGGATGGGTGTCAAGCTTTACGTCCGGGGAGGGATTCGTTTGCCGCTTTCGCGGTCCCGGCGTGGTGTTGATCCAAAGCCGCAATCCCGGCGGATTCGGCAATTGGATCAGGCAATTCATTCCGGTCTCAGAATAGGGTGGTCACTGGTCACTGGTCATCAGTCACTGGTTTTTCCACTGACCAATGACTGGTGACCGATGACAGGCTCTCAATGACCATCTCCCCCAACGCCCTTTGTTTCGGATCTGAGTTGCCGGCTTCAGGCGCCGCCTGTTTCGCCAGCCTTTCCCCGAACGGCTTGACTCTCACTTTTCTCCCGGACCGTGGCGGGGGAGCGCACAACGTTCCTTTCTCGGCGCTGACCGTGGGAGCGGGGGGCTTCGATCATGACCAGCTCGTGTTGAAGTGGGTTGATCGGGGTCGCGCCTTCGCGCTTCACAGCCGAGACCCTGAACTCATCCGGGGGCTTCGAACGACGGCTCCAACGACGTTGGCCACGGCCCTTGCGCAGACCACCGACCAGGTTCGCAGGCGTCGCACGATCCGCCGACTTGCCTGGGTGGCGTCGATCGCGATGCTCGCCGGCGTATTGACCTGGCTCTGGTATGGCTCAGACATGTTGGGCGACCTGGTTGTATCGCGGATTCCATCATCATGGGAGGAGTCGCTTGGGGAATCGGCGTATCGTCAATTCCTGTCGGGCCAGACGGTTGTGAAGGAGGGGCCGGCGCTGCAAGCCGTGCAAGCGGTCACCGATCGGTTGACGGCCCATCTTGTTGCCAGTCCGTACCGTTTCCAAGTAACGGTAGTGGAGAATCACGCCGTCAACGCCTTCGCACTTCCCGGTGGATACATCGTAGTGTTCAGCGGGCTGCTCAAGAAGGCGAATGGTCCGGAGGAAGTGGCGGGCGTGTTGGGCCACGAGTTGAACCATGTCCTTCTCCGACATGCCATGGAACGAATCGTTAAGAATATGGGACTGATCGCGGTCGTGACCGTACTGACCGGTAATCAGCAGGGCATGGCCGGCGTGATGAAAGAACTTGGTATCGAACTGGCCACGCTCAAGTTTGGGCGAGCGCAGGAGCTGGAGGCCGATCTCGAAGGCCTTCGACTCCTGCATCGGGCGAGGGTGTCTCCCGAGGGGATGATCGGGTTTTTTCAGCGCCTGGCCGACTTGGAGGGGCGGCAGGTGGAGCTGCTCTCGACCCATCCGATGAGTGAGGCTCGCGCGCAGCGGCTGAAGTCGGAAGCGGCGACGCTGCCTCCCATGACTCCCGAGCCGTTCGCCATCGATTGGCACGCGGTGCAGATTGCGGTGAAGTAGATGATGAGTAGGACGGCGAAAATCCCAAATGCGACCATGCGGCGAGAAAAACGATCGTTCCGACTGGGCGTGATCGCCGATACGCATGGGCTATTCGATGCGTCGTTGGAAGTGCACTTTGGCGGGATCGACCATATCGTGCATGCCGGTGATATCGGCGACCGGTCTGTGATGGACCGGCTGGCGAAGATCGCGCCGGTGACGGCGGTGTCCGGCAATGTGGACGGGTATGGTCTCAGCGGGTTTCCCGTGGACCGTCTGCTGGAACTTGCAGGCTGTCGCATTGCGCTTCGGCATATCGTGTACGAGGGCGGACGCTTGCATCCAGACGCACGGGCCTTGCTCGACCGCGAGCATCCGGACATTTGTATTTTCGGGCATACGCATCGTCCGCTTATCGAATGGCTCGGTCCGATGCTCCTATTCAATCCCGGCTCAGCCGGGCCCAAACGTCTCCACCTTCCCAGGGCCATCGGACTCCTCACGATCGACCCCGACCGCGTGACGCCGATACACGTGCTCCTGAAGTAAGCAATCCTTCCAGGACAGCCCAGACCCGATGCGTAACGCGGTTGTTCACGCTCCATCAACGGCTGCGGCCTGGACATCGCTAATCGCTCGAATTATTACCATTCCAGAGGAAATCGTTGACAATCTAATTCAACGTCCATATAGTGACGCCGTCTTGAGCAGTCCGGTCTAAGGGGAAGCCTACAACCCTGACGACATGTTCGCTACCTTCTCAATCCATTCCACATTTAACAGGGAGGGAGTATGAAACGGAACCTAATCCTTGCCGCGGTTGCTGCAAGTATGTTGACGCTCTACGGTTGTCAACCGGTTCACTCGCCGCTGACCGGTGTCATCTTCAACGAGACTAAGTTTGGCTATGTGGCGACCACCAATGCGGCGACGACCAAGGAAGGCAAGGCCTGCGGCACCACGATCCTGGGGTGGGTGGCGACCGGGGATATGAGCCTCACCGCGGCCAAAGCGGCCGGTGGGATCACCAACGTGTCCCATGTGGACCATTCCGCTCATAACATCCTGGGGATCTTCGCGGAATTCTGCACGATCGTGAAGGGCAACTAAGCCGCCACTCTCTCGACGATTGAAGGAGGAGCTATGAAGAAGCATCTCGTGCTTGCAGCATTGACGGTGTCGTTGTTGAGCCTCTACGGGTGCCAGCCGGTGGCGTCGCCCTTGGTGGGTATTATTTTCAACGAAACCAAGTTTGGGAATCTGGCCACGACCAACGCGGCGGCGACCAAGGAAGGGAAGGCCTGCGGCACCACCATCCTGGGCTGGGTGGCCACCGGGGACATGAGCATCAGCGCGGCCAAGGCGGCGGGCGGCATCACCAATGTGGCCCATATCGACTATACCGCCAAGAACATCCTCGGGATCTTTGCAGAGTTCTGCACGATCGTGAAGGGCAACTGACCTCCATTCGGATAGGGTTCGACGAAAGGGCCTGGGTAACCAGGCCCTTTTTGTTTGTGGAGACCTGATGCACAATCGGGTATGCCATGGTTCCAAGGACGATCGGGTGCGGCGTCTCCGTAGATTCCGTGAACGGCGAGGTGCTCGCAACTGGGGAGTCGCGCTCAGCATAGGCTTTCTTGTAGTACTGACGCTTGCTCCCGACAGTACTTCTGCGCAAACGAAAGATTTTGTATACATCGCGGCAGCGTTGGTCGGAAGCTTTCCCGAAGATAAGGACGCCGTGTTCCAGGGGCTGTCGCGGGGCGGCACTCAGCTCCGACCGGGCGTCGGATTGGGCATCAAAACCGCAGTCTTCCCGGCTTTTGTGAAGCGCATGGTCGGGCTGGAACTCGAATACGTCGGGCATTCGGGACGGATCCAATTCCCGCTCTCGGGAGCTAATACGGGACGGTCCGGCAGTTCGGCGCTCACGGTACTCACGTCTATGGCGAATCTCATGGTGCAATATCCCGACGCGGTCGTACAGCCTTATGCCGGAGTTGGAATGGGATGGGCAACGGGAATCTTGACCGATACGGACATTCCCGACAGGCCGGATCGCGGCTTCGAGGGAGCGTGGGCATTCAGTTATCAATTCATTACGGGTGCGCGAACGCGACTTTCCCCACGGACATTCCTCTTTGCCGAGTACAAATATCTTGCGGCCAATTTTCATTGGACTCAATTGGCCGTGGATTTTCGCTCACACTACGTGCTGTTCGGCGTGGGGCTGAGTTTTTGACTGGCCGCATCCGCGCGCAATTAAGGTGGATGGCCTCTGTCTTGCTTCTCGCATTCTGTTATACTTCGCCCCGACCCGTAATCCATGCGCTCCGCGTTCATTACAACCCTTTTGCCGGGAGAAGGACAGGATGAGGCACGCCGTCGAGTTCCAACTGGTTGCGATGCTTTTGGCCATACAGGTTGGGACGGCCTATGCGACCAACCCAGACACAGGCCCAGGGTGCGGGTTAGGTAAAATGCTGTGGGCCGATCATAAGAACCAAAAGAACATCGCCCCTCAGGTATTGATGGTGACGACCAATGGCACGGGGATGAACACGTTCGCGATCAGTTCCGGAACCTCCGGATGCACGAATGACGGGCAGGTGTGGGCTGAGCAGAAGGTCACGACCTTTGCGAGCCTCAATTTCGACAATCTGGCCCAAGAGATGGCTCAAGGAGAAGGCGAGCATCTGTCCTCCCTGGCCACGCTCATGGGTGTGCCCGCCGAGCATCAAGCCGAGTTTTTTGCGATGACACAGGAGAAATACACGAGCCTGATGCAGGGAGGAGCGTCTTCCCCCATGGCCTTAATTAAAGACTTGAATGACGCGATCGACGGCCATCCGATCCTCGCGAAGGCCACCGCGCCCCACTGAAGGCCTTGCGGTTCCCGATTGTTCAAGATTTGGGGAAGCTCGGGTGTTCCGCTACCACCTCCGTTTGGCCGTCCGGTGTTTCTTCTGCTGCCTACTCATCCTCCTATCCCGCATCGCCGCCGCCACTGTACATGATCCATCCGGTTACCTCAGCGAATTGATTCAAACCGCCGACAGAGAGGCGCTGGCCGATCGTCGAGAATGGCGACAGCTCCTTCACTACTACCCAAGGCTCTTTGGTGGCATGAAGAGTCAACAGGACGACGAGGGATTCTTTCTTTCGCGGAAAGGAAAGACCAGTCCTCGGATCGAACTGGAAGCCACCCTGGCCGCCTTTTTCAGAGACGATCTCGTCGGGCGTTCCAGACAACCGGCCCAATGCGCGTTCATGGCCCGGTACACATGGTTGAAGCAACAGTTGGCGTTCGATGAGCGGCGCCTGCCTCCGCAACGTTGCGAGCGGTTTGAAAATTGGTTCAAGGAATTGAATGCCGAGGGCATCAGCCTGATTTTTCCCGCCGGGTTCATGAACAACCCGGCTTCCATGTTCGGACATACTTTTTTACGCATCGATCAGCGGGGTCAGACCGAGCAGACGCGGATTCTCGCCTACACGATCAATTTCGCGGCGGAAATTCCTCCTGATGCCGGACCGGAATATGCCTACAAGGGAATCTTCGGAGGCTATCCGGGGCGATATTCGACCATTCCCTACTACTTGAAGGTGCAAGAATACCGCGATATTGAGAACCGCGATATCTGGGAATATCGGCTGAATCTGTCTGAGGAGCAGATCCGGCGGCTGCTCATGCACGCCTGGGAAATGGGCAATGCCACGTTTGACTATTATTTTTTTGATGAAAACTGCGCCTACCACATTCTCTCGCTGCTCGATGCAGCCGACCCGTCATTCCATCTCACCGACGGGTTCCCGTTCTATACCCTGCCGAGCGACACGGTTCGCCGGGTCATCTCGCACCCGGGACTGGTCAAGGACGTCGTGTATCGGCCATCGAGACGCACGCTGGTCGGTCAGAAGCAGCGAGCCATGTCGCCAGATGAGAGGGTGCTGCTTGGGAACCTGGTTGAGGATCCGCAGGTGTTGCAGACCGACGCGTTTGCCGCGCGCACGCCCGAGCGGCAAGCGTTCCTCATGGATACAGCCTCCGATTACCTCCTCATGCGAGGGGGGGGAGATCCTCAACGTTCCTCCGTGTTCAAGGATCGTAATCGGGCGATTCTTCTGGCCCGGAGCAGGCTCAAGGTCCTGCCGGAGGAGCCGCCTATCGTACCATTCACCGACCGGCCCGACCGCGGACACGGTACGGCTCGCGTCGGGGTGGGTGCGGGATGGCGTAACAACGACGCATACACGGAACTGGCTTTCCGCGGGGTGTATCATGATCTCCTGGACCCGGAACCGGGCTATACGCCGGATGCGCAGATCGAGTTGGTTTCCGTGGGGCTCAGGTACTACCACAATCAAGATCAGACCAGACTGGAACGATTCGGGGTCATGAATGTGGTTTCGTTGTCTCCGATGGATAACCTGTTCAAGGCGCCGTCCTGGAAGATGAATCTGGGGATGAACACCATCAAGTACAATACCTGCGATCTGTGCAGCAACGGGGTCGCCGGCGGAGGCATCGGCGCGGCCTTCGAGACCAGGTGGTTCAAACGGGAAGTCTACTTTGGGTTTGCTGAGGTCGAGGCGAACTACAGCCGGGCCTATGATGACCGGTATCGGATCGGAGGAGGCGGTACCCTCGGTGTGTTGGCGGATCTCACCGAACGGTGGAAGCTGCTGGTCTCGTCCACCTATCTCACCTTTCCGCTGGGGGATCGGTCGGACGATTGGCGATGGTCAGTCGGACAACGATATACGATCAGCCAGAATCTCGCCCTCCGGCTCGAGTATCATCACCGCGATCACGACAACGATGTTGAGTTCCTGTTGCACGCCTATTTCTGAGCTGTGAGAGACCGAAGGGACTATGCTCGACCGGCTGTTCCTCTATCATCCGGCGCCCTGGGAGGAGCGTGACTGGGCAAGGTTGAGCGGTCTTCCGCTTGAGGAAGTGCGGTTCCGGGCGAAGGATGGTCCGGAACTGTTCGGTTGGTATCTCAGGGCTTCCCGGTCGTCGGCCGTGTTGTTATGGTGTCACGGCAATGCAGGTAACGTGACGCACCGGCTGGAAAATCTTCGCGCCCTCTACCAAACCGGCCTTTCGGTGCTGCTCTTTGATTATCGTGGCTATGGCCGCAGCGAAGGTCGACCGTCCGAGCAGGGGCTGTATCGAGACGCCCTAGCCGCCTACGACCACTTGGTCACCCATCAGCACATCGACTCGGAACGACTGGTGTTGTTTGGACGGTCGCTCGGGGGAGCCGTGGCCGGCGAACTGGCAGTGCGACGTCGGGCAGCGGGTCTGATTCTGGAATCGACGTTTCCGTCCGTCGAGGCCGTTGCCAGATTCCACTACTGGGGGTTGCCCGCTCATTGGCTGATTGGCGCCGAATTCCGTTTGGTCGACCGGTTGCCGCACCTCATGCTTCCATCCCTTGTGATCCATGGAGATCAAGACGATCTGATTCCCCCGGCCTTGGGGAAGGCCGTCTT
The DNA here is from genome assembly GCA_050246315.1 of Nitrospiraceae bacterium. Lineage (GTDB taxonomy): Bacteria > Nitrospirota > Nitrospiria > Nitrospirales > Nitrospiraceae > Nitrospira_G. The sequence goes on from JBFWWG010000013.1 coordinate 92,442, forward strand.
CGATGCGCTCAAGGGACCCAAGACCTTTTACCTGGTGAAAGGAGCCGATCATAATAACTTGCCGTTTCAGGGAGGACTCGCCTATTTCACCCGCCTTCGTTCGTTCATCGAGTCCGTCGTTCGGGGATAGCTCGCTTCTTGCACCAAAATTCGTCACCATTCACCCGGTGCTCTGTGATCTCAACGAATGGGACGGCAATTGCAGGAAGAGGCATCGTGAATCCTTCGGGGCTAGGACCACTCCCTAACACAGCCCTTCAAACGACCTAATCCCTCTCCACAACTATGGATCCGGTAGCGAGACTCATTCATCACGAACATACGAGTCTCAATGGATCGAGTCTTGCATTGCTTACGATCTCCCTCAGTCTAGTGGTTAAGAGGTGTGCTTACGTATTCAAATGCTTAGGCGGACAGTGTACAATCTGGAACACTCATGAGATTGCCGGTCAAAATGAGCGTGGGTTATGAAGGTGCCACGCTGGTCCTCGACAATACCCGAGAACTGCTGTCCGTGATCTCTCCGGCTGGAGAGGTCCTGGGGACGGTCAGTTGGGCCTCTGTGATCGAGTTGGTTCAAAGCCGGCAAGAAAGTGATGATCGGGAATCGGTCCAGGGGATGGTTCCCCTGGCGTTGAAGGTGCAGTACCATGCGGCAGGATCTGTATCCGGCGAGGGGCTCACGGCGGAATTCGGAGGAGGTGGGTTTTTCCTGGAGACCGGCACTCCGTTGCCTGTCGGGACCGAGCTCACCGTCGAGTTTTCCTTACCTGATCAGCCGCATCAACTGCATGCATCGAAAGCCAAAGTCGTGTGGGTTCGGCACAAACCGGAACGTCATCTCTTTCTTCCGGGGATGGAAGTGCAGTTTGTCGATCTCCCGGAGACTGTCCATCGGCAGGTCCGCGACCTTGTCGCAGCGCTCCAGCGGGCCAGGCGCTGATTTTCCGCCCCACCGTTAACAGACCGGCACCCATGGTCGTTTCCCTTTCCGATCCCCAATACCGACATTGTGAATCTGGTTTCGCACACGGGTAGGAAGCGGCCGGATCGATTTTATCCGTCCACTCTCTGAGATACTTTGAGTTGTCGCTCTCTATTTGCTAAAGTTCAGCCTTCTACGCAGTTCATACAATCAGGATAAGTTGAATACAGTGGAATGTCATTGCGAGGGTAGGACTGTGTCAGCAGTGGGATGTCGGAGGTGGCGAGAGGCCCTGCTGTGGCTTGTCCTCATCAGTCTGAGCGGATGCGCCGATCACATCGAGTTGCTTCAGGCCAGCCACGCCTCGTCATTTCACCTGTCATCGGTCCTGCCGACAGCCGAACAGGAACGAATCCCCGTCTCGATGGCAGCGGCCGCCGAACCAGTCATGGCTGGCTCGCAAACGCCCCCCCCTTCGCCGCAGTCTGCCCAATCAGGCACAACCGATTTGCCCGACGACCTTGCCGGGGACGAGCCCTTCGATCCGTTTGCCAGTCCGCAAGATGTTGTCGAGGAATACGATCCCTGGGAGCCGTTGAACGTCTTTATGTTCGAGGTCAACCGCAAGATCGACACGTATGCCCTCAAGCCGATTGCCAGGGCCTATAACGCCGTGCTTCCCAATGATGTTCAGCGAGGGGTGCAGAATTTCTTTCATAACGCTCGTACAGGGCCTCGATTCTTCAACAATCTATTCCAAGGGAAGCTGAGAGGGGCGGGTATAGAACTCGGCCGCTTTGCGCTCAACACCACCTTTGGTCTCGGCGGCTTCTTTGACGTGGCCAAGCACATGCGAATCGAGACGCCCGATGAGGATTTTGGCCAGACGTTGGGCTATTACAACGTGCCGCAGGGACCCTATCTCGTCATCCCGCTGTTTCCGCCGTTCACGGTCCGCGATTTTACCGGTTACTTGATGGATCTGGCGCTTGATCCGATCAACTGGCTGGTGTTTCCGATCATTGAGATCAACAACGTTCCCTCGTTGGTCGCCCACCAAAACCGCATGACCACCACAATTGTGCAACTGGGTTCCCGAGCCACCTTCATCGTCAATGAGCGGTCGCGTAATCTGGAGACGTTCGAAGGAGTTGAGGAGTCTACAATCGACCTGTACAGTGCCGTCCGCAACGCCTATCTGCAGAAACGCGTGAAGCTGGTTCGGGAGTAAGATGAAATCGTCACTCGTCAAACGTCATTGGTCATTCGAGAGAGTTTCTCTCCAGGGGGGAGTCATCGGAGCGTGGGAGTTTGTAGCGGCCGACGAATGAGGCTTGACCCTTGACGCGACCGCTTCAGGCGATCACGCCGAGTTCCCGTCCGACCTTGGCGAAGGCCTGCACCGCACGGTCCAGGTGCTCTCTGGTATGGGCGGCAGAGAGTTGCACGCGAATGCGGGCATGACCTTTCGGGACCACGGGGTAGCTGAACCCCACCACATAGATTCCTTCTTGGAGTAACCGGTCGGCCATTCTTGTCGCCAAGGTCGCATCGCCCAGCATGATCGGAACGATCGGGTGGGTGCCGGGCAGCAGTTGGAACCCCAAGCGACTCAGCTCCGTGCGGAAGAACTCGCTGTTCGCCTGGAGCGCGGCGCGAAGCCCATCCCCCTGGGCGACTAGCTTCACGGCCTGGAGCGCTGCCGCCGCAATCACGGGTGGAAGCGAATTCGAGAAGAGATAGGGACGGGATCGCTGGCGCAGCAGTTCGATGATCTCCGTACGTCCCGTCGTGAATCCGCCGGCTGCGCCGCCCAGAGCTTTTCCCAATGTGCTGGTGATCAGATCAATGCGGTTCGCGACCCCGAAGTGAGCGGGTGTGCCCCGCCCCCCAGGCCCCAACACCCCGGTCGCATGACTGTCGTCCACGACGACGACGGCGTCGTACCGGTCGGCCAAGTCCGCGATCCGATCCAGCGGCGCCAGATCGCCGTCCATGGAGAAGACGCCGTCGGTGGCGATCAGACGGAGGCGGCAGGAAGCCGCCTCCGTCAAGGCCGCCTCCAATTCGCCCATGTCGGCGTGCGCATAGCGGAACCGTTTAGCTTTGCAGAGGCGAATGCCGTCGATCAGGCTGGCATGATTGAGCGCATCGCTGATGACTGCATCCTCTTCACCCAACAGCGTGTCGAACAGCCCGCCGTTCGCATCGAAACAGGAACTGTAGAGGATGGTATCTCCGGTCCCGAGGAAGGTGCTGACGGCCCGCTCAAGACGCCGATGCAGGTCTTGTGTCCCGCAAATAAACCGCACGGAAGCCATTCCGTAACCATGTTGATCGAGTCCGTCCTTTGCGGATCTGCGGATCTCCGGATGGTTGGCGAGGCCGAGATAGTTATTGGCACAGAAGTTCAGTGCCTCGCGATGGCCGTGCCCGTGGGCCACCTGGATTTCAGCCCCTTGAGGGCCGAGCAGGTGCCGCTCGGTCTTGTAGAGGCCGGCACTCCGAATCTCGGACAGTTGGCGCTCGACGATGCTCTTCAACGACCCGTAAGCCATCTCACCTGTCTCCGATTGAAGGGCCGAGGGGAGGCCGGGGATTTCAGAATAACCTCAGGCGATTCTAAGGAAATAGCACAACCTTCCCGCATTGACCCGAGTTGAGGAGGGTAAAGCCCTGTTCGAACTCCGCCAGTGGAAACGTATGGGTGACGATGGGACGAATATCGAGCCCCGCCTTGAACAGTCCGGCAATGCGATACCAGGTCTCGAACAGGCGCCGCCCGGTGACCCCGTAGACACGGATACCTTTGAAGATGATTTCGTTCGGCAGATCGAAGCAGATGGGTCCTTTGGGAATGCCGAACAGCGTGACCCGACCTCCATTCTTGACTGCTCGGAATGCCTGGTGCAGCGCTGTCGGGTCCCCTGACATCTCCAGCGAGGCGTCCACGCCTTCGCCGTCCGTGATATCCCGGATGGCAGACGCAATGGCCTCAGAGGTGTCGGCTTTGACGTTCAAGGTATGATCCACGCCGAGCTGTTTGGCCAGGCCCAAACGATAGTCGCTCATGTCCGATGCGATGATGGTCGCGGCTCCGGCGGTCCGGGCGACGGCGGCGGCGAACAGGCCTGTGGGACCGCAGCCGGTGATCAGCAGCGTCTGCCCCGTCACATCTTCCGCCAACGCTGCGTCCACGGCGTTGCCGAGAGGTTCTTGGAGACAGGCCAGGTGAGACGGAATGTCCGGGGCTGTTTTCCAAAGCACGCCTTCCGGCAGGACCACATATTCTGCATAAGACCCATCGAGATCGACGCCGAGAATGCGATAGTTCCGGCAGACGTGCGCTTTTCCCGTTCGACATTGGAAACAGCGCCCGCAGGTCAGATGGGATTCCGCGGCGACAGAGTCGCCGATCTTCACCAACGATACGGATGCCCCGATCTCCGCAACCTCGCCGCACAGTTCGTGGCCGACGGTGAGGGGCAGGTGGATGCGGCTTTCCGCCCAGGTGTCCCAATTGTAGATGTGTGCATCCGTTCCGCAGATCGATGTGGCCTTGACGCGCACGACGACGTCGTGAGGCCCGGGACGCGGGTCCGGTCGATCGGTCAGAACCAAGCCGGGTCCGGAAGCCAGCTTGCGTACGGCTTGCATGGGCGCATTATCCCACAATCGGGATTAGATGCGAAGGAAACACGCTTTGCGTTCACGGCGGTTGCATCACATTTTCGGGAACGGTAGGATGCAGCCATGCCTCGCGCGACGGACCAACGACGATGGCCGGTTCGGACGCCCGTCTTTTTCCTTCCCGCGTTACTGATCAGCGCGTCGCTCGCACCGCTCCAAAGCGAGGCAGCCGAGTCCAAGAATCCCGCCGGCAAACCTCCCGCTCCCAAACCTTCCCTGAACGTAAGCCTGGAGGATGACGTGGGGACCGGTGTTGTGCAGTTTGGGGAGGAGCTGCCGCTGGCCGTCACCCTCGCCGACGGGCCGAAGAGCGCCACGTCCTTGGTCGCTGTGGTCGAGAGCCTGGCCTTCGACAAGGCCATGGTGCCGATGGAGCAAACGGAGACGCCGGGCGAGTGGAAGGCCGCGATGACCATCCAACCGAAGCCGGTGGGGTATACGTCGGTGAGACCGAAGGCGGTGCGCCTGCGGGTCACCATATCCCGTGTTCGAGACAATGCGCTCAAGCGCGTTCTCGCCCGCACTATCTATCTGACCATGGTGCACGAGCCGACCAAGCCGCAGGAAAAAGATAGCGAGGAGGAAGCCTCCGAGGCGCCCGTCAACGAGATGCCGCTCGATGAGGTCCAACCGGATGTCCCGCCGGTGGCCAATGTGCTGATCGCAGAGGAAGACCTCAGGCCGTTGCCGGAGACCAAACGAGAACGGCTGTATTGGAAGGAAATCACGCGACTGATCAGCCGAAGCTGGAGCTACCGGATGCGGTTTGCACGGGGCGTCAATGAGGCGAGGGAAACGGTGCGGGTGCGGTTTCGCATGCATGCGAACGGGAATGCGCAGCTCATTCAGCTCGAACGGAGCTCGGGGGTCCGTGAAGTCGATGAAGCGGGTCTGTTGGCGATCGTGCAGGCCCATCCCTTCCCACCGATTCCCGGCGGCATCAATGAACAGTATGTCGATGTCCACGTCCGTATGCGAACCGGGGCAAGGCCGGCTGCCGTGGTGCCACTGACCTCGCAAGCGCCGGCGCCGGTCGGAACGATCGCTCCTGAAGCGAGGGGACCGGCGACCGTGCCTGATCCGAAAGGAGACCAGAAATCCGCCGAGATCACCGGCGTCGAATCCAAAGAGCCGAAGCCGGTGGAGTCCAAGCCGGTGACGAAGTGACCGGACCGTCCGTGTACTTGTTCACAACCAAGGAAGAGGTGAAGCGATGCGGAGCACCGTGACTCGAAGTCTGTGGGTAGTTGGCATGTTGGCGGGTGTCGTCCTGGGCGGGGGGGCGGCTTGGGGCGAGATGGCCCGGTACGACGTGGATCTGGAACATTCCATTATCGAGTTCCAGGTCAAACACATGGTGATCTCCAAGACGACCGGTCGGTTCACGGATTACAGCGGATTCGTCGAGATGGACCCGGAGGCGGGTCAATTCAAGACCATCGAAGCGACCATCAAGGCCGCCTCGGTGAATACCAATCATGAGAAACGGGACACCCATCTCCGGAGCCCTGACTTTTTCGATGTGGAAAAATATCCCTCGATTACGTTCAAGCTCAAACAGGTCAAGAAAACGGGCGAGGAATATACCGCTACTGGAGATCTCACGATACGCGGGATTACCAAGGAGATTACCTTGGTCGGCGCCTTCAACGGGATCACCAAGGACCCCTGGGGAAACGTGCGTGCAGGGTTTACGGGAAAAGGGAAGGTCAATCGGAAGGATTTCGGGATGAACTGGAACAAGGCTTTGGATAGCGGCGGCTTGATCGTCGGCGACGAGGTCGATATCCGGTTGGAAGTCGAGGTGATCAAGGCCAAAGGTGGTTGATAGGATCGTCATCCACTCGTTGTCGGGCACTCTCTCGCGGCCTGATCCGTCAACCTCTTCAGACGGCTCAGGCCGCGGGTGCCGCCCCTAATCTGCCTCCGAGATGTCGCTCATGCAAGCCATGGTGTTGCATCGGCCGGCCGATATTCGGTCCGCGCCGTTGGTCTTGGAGGATGTGCCGGAGCCTGTGCCTGGGGCGAGAGATCTTCTGGTTCGGGTGTCGGTCTGCGGTATTTGCCGAACGGATTTGCACGTGATCGAGGCAGAGTTGCCTCCGCACAAATCTCCGATGATCCCGGGACACCAGATTGTTGGCATGGTGAAAACGGTCGGTTCCGAGGTGCGGTCGTTTCGTCCGGGTGATCGCGTGGGCATCGCATGGCTCCGGAGCACCTGCGGGACTTGCGACTTTTGCCTGACGGGACGGGAGAATCTCTGCCCCTCCGCCCGCTTCACCGGCTACCACGAGGATGGTGGATTTTCGACGGCGGCCGTCGTGCCGGAAACCTTTGCCTATCCGATCCCTTCGATCTTTGCCGACGAAGAGGCGGCGCCGCTCCTCTGCGCGGGCATCATCGGATATCGCGCGTTGCGCCTCAGCGGTATCCAACCGGGACAACGGCTTGGGCTTTATGGGTTCGGAGCTGCAGCCCATCTGGCCATTCAGGTCGCCCGGCATTGGGACTGCGACGTCTATGTCTGTTCCCTCAAAACGGAGCATCAGGCCATGGCCTTAGAGATGGGGGCGAGATGGGCGGGCCATGCGGTGGCTGTCCCGCCCAAGAAACTCCATGCCTCTATCATCTTTGCCCCAGCAGGCGAACTGGTGCCTCCGGCCTTGCGGGCGTTGGAGCAGGGTGGCACGCTCGCGCTGGCCGGGATTCACATGAGCCCGATCCCTTCGCTCGATTATGACACGGAGGTGTTCGGCGAACGGGTCATTCGCAGCGTCACGGCCAACACCAAGCAGGACGGAATGGATTTTCTCCGCGTCGCGGCCGAGGTTCCGATCAGGCCCCGCACCACCAGCTTTCGGCTCGACGAAGCCAACCGGGCGTTGCAATCCCTGAAGGCGGGAACCATCAACGGCTCCGGCGTGCTCGTGATGACCTGAATCGCTCTCGTGCCGGACTGGACGGTTCGACCTCCGCAGCGGCGCGGGTCCGGCTCTAGCTTATGGTAGGATGCAGCATGCGCACAGGTATGAACATGTGGCACGCCGTCGCCGGTCTGCTGGCGTTGTGCTTCTGGGCGGAGCCGGTCTGGGCGCTGGAGTTCACCGCAGACCAGATCGTCAAGAGCAACGGACGGACCAGGAAGACCGTCATGTACTATCGCGACGACATGTGGCGGCTTGAGCATCATGACCTGGGGCCCGTCAACGTCACGATTGTTCGCAAAGACAAGCAACTCATGTGGCTGTTGCTCTCGCGCATGAAGCATTTCAAGACCGTGCCCTACGATCCGGCGATGGCGCCCAAGATCGGGGAGAAACTCGAGGGCGAAACGGGACGGGAGGAGATTGGGACGGAGGTGTTCGACGGGCATCCGACCATTCTCTATGAGGTGACGACGCAGACGGCCGAGGGCACGGAACAGTACTATCAATGGCTAGCCACGGACCTGCGGTTCCCCGTAAAGTTGGCCAAAAAAGACGCCAGTTGGATTGTCGAGTATCGGCACTTGAAAATGCGGACGGTCTCGGATTATTTGTTTCAACTGCCGGTGAATTTCCAACCGCTGGAATCGTACGATCAGGAGTCACCATCGGAGCCCAAACAGGAAGAACAGCCGGAATCCGAACCGGGCATGTAACCAAGTCAACAGGAGAGAGGATGCAGGGGCAATGAAGAAGCATCAAGCGAAACATCTCGCGGGCGTGGGAGGCGGACTGTGTGTGCTGGGACTGTCGGCGGTCGGGTTGGTGTGGGCCCTGGATGTCGGGGACGTCAAACAGGAGTGGACGCCGGACGGCAAGAAGCTTGCGGCGGAACGGATCAAACTTCCGGCGCACGACGAGATGATCTTGATTCCGGCCGGCGAGTTTCTGATGGGGAGCAACAAGAAGGTCGATAGGGTCGCCTACCAGGCGGAGATGCCTCAGCGGTCGATCTATCTCGATGCCTACGAAATCGACAAGTACGAAGTGACCACCATCCAATATTTGAAGTACGTGCTGGCGAACGATTTGCCGCCGCAGGTGGATTGGAAATTCGACGGTGGAAACTTCCAAGACACCATGGTCAACCATCCGATCATGCACGTGACCTGGTTCGAGGCCGAGGCCTACTGTAAGTGGGCGGGGAAGCGCCTGCCGACCGAAGCCGAATGGGAAAAGGCGGCGCGCGGCATGGACGGCCGGATCTACCCCTGGGGCAATCAACCGGCCGGGCTGACGCGATCCAACTTTGGACGGACGGGCCTCTCCGGCCCGGTCCGCGACCGCCCGGAACGGCTGCTGCTTTATCCACCGATCATTTCCGTGGATAAATACGACAACGCCCTGAGCCCCTACGGCCTGTTCCAAACAGTCGGCAATGTGGCTGAATGGGTGGCGGATTGGTACTACAAGGACTATTACAAGACGGGTCCCGATCGAAATCCCAAGGGTCCTGAAAAAGGGACGCACAAGGCCTTTCGAGGAGGCGGCTGGATCGACAGCACGCCGGCGGTTCGGACAACCCAGCGAAACGGGACCGATCCGCAAACCTCTATGAACTGGCTCGGCTTCCGTTGCGCGCGGGACGTGCAGGACCAAAAAAGCGCGGCTGTCCCGTCGGTCTCACAGAGCACGCCTTAACCATCCTTCGAGTCCAAGAGGCAGGGGCCGGCAGGCGAATCTGACTTGGCCCTGGCCCTCGTTCGAACCGTGACTGGCAGAGGGAGAGCGGCAGTCATCCCTTGCATGCTCGCGGAATGCGCACATAAGTATGCGCCGCGGATCTGAAACGACCGGGAGCGCGCACGCTGGCCCCGTCATCTTGTCAGAAGCCAAGCGCGATGGACCTCGAGTGGAGAATGATTTCCGGATTGTGGTCGGTGTGGTGTTACAGAAGCCCGTTCGTGGTGCGCCTGTCGAACTATGGACAGAACGACTCAAGATGCCTGGCCCTTCGACGCGCTGCTATGTGGACGATCACCGGAATTTCAGGAACCCAACACCGAACCCACATGGTTCATGAACGCGTCTACTGCAACCGCCGTGCGATCCGTTGCCGCCTAGGAGCAACAGGTGCCCCGGCTGCGACGAGCCATGACAGCCGAAGGTGTTTTCCGGCGGCGTATCAAACACTGAGGAAGGGACACGCCCGTAGGGTGCTTCTCCGTCGGCGCAGTTACGAAAATACGATGAATAGCCGACGGTTCAAGCGAAGCTTGGTATGGAGGGGCTCGGCCCGACGAGCCGCCGGCTCACACGAAGTGCCGTATGGCGTGCAGGCTCGCCGCTCGGTCGGTTGACGTATTGATTCAGGTACGCCTTCCTTCCTCACTGCTTCGCGTGGGAGTACCCGTGCACCCCCGAGCAATAGGTGCCTCGGGTTTTCTCGGCTGAGCACGATACAGATGGCTGTCGATCGTTGGTCGCAGTAGAAAGGTCAATGGCGGACAGGCTCCTCGATCAGCCAATGCTCCGCTCAGTGATCTTGCAGCGCGAACCCGCCCCTCACTGTTGAGGCCGTTCTTTCATTTCTTGATGGACGGAGACGCGATTCAAGATTTGGCCCTCCATAGGTCATGACCTCCCAGACTCGCACTCAAGAGTAGTGGTGGCCTGCCCGAACGCGTCCACCACAGTTGGCCTATGCTATTGGGGGAGAGAAAGCGTGACAAGAATCCCACCCATCACGTCTCCCGCCTTGAAATCTCTCTTTGGGCTATTTCGGTGCACATTATGGCAACTGGCGCACTGTGATGACAGCGCCTTATCGGGATACAGCGCTTGGAAGACACGGGCGCTTCCTTCGGTGGTCACGCCTGCATAGGGGCGATCGGGATTCAGGAGGATCCTCATAAGGGCCGTCCGTTCGAACTCCGTTGTCGGACCGTTACTCTTGTTTATCGGCCAATTGCTGATCAGCCGGAATCGTACCCCGCTAGATTGTTTCGCCACGAGCCGTCCCGATTCGAGCAAAAATTGGGCGGGTAAGGGGAGCTCGCCATCTTCTCTCCAATGTTCGGAAGGAAACATCACGCCTCGTGCCTGCATTCGGTCCACAATCTCGGTCGAGTAAAAAGCTCGATCCGCCTGGATCACGCTATGGATATAATCCGCCACAGTTCCGGGGGCGATGCCCTTGAGCGAATCCGTCTCCTTGCCTGCCGCGGAGAACACCCACTGACCGATTAGGCAAGTGGAAATCGTTCCAACAGCAAGTCCTGACCAGAACCCTCTCATCTTCATGATGCGTCCTCCATTTCTTGTTCCTCGTAGTTTCTGATGTCGGAATGTCCTGAGATTCCTTTCACTCTTGGGTCGCTCAACCGACCAGATCGATACCCGCATTGTGGCTATGAGATACGACCTCCTATCAGGATGATTGCACGCGCTGAAAGAGACCCTCATCACCCATCCGCGCAGCAATAATCAAGTCATGGCGTCGAGACATTGTCAAGACTTGGGGATTGCGATTCATCAGGCGACGATCGTGCCAGCCTTCTTTTCCGCTCTCGACTCCGCTCGTTCGAGCTGGAGGTCATCGTGGCGTACGACACCCACCCGGACGAATGAGACCTGCTCGGAGAGATGAGCCGACGTCACGTGCGCTGTGCCGCGTACGAGAGCCTAAAGGCCATAGTCAGGCCGGCACTGCTGCATGCGGGTTTCGGACAAGACCTCTCGGACAGCGGCCCAGAACCCCAGCGCCCCGTCGCTCATTCCGGTGACAGCGGGGGATCGGGTGAAGACCGACCGCCGGGATGCGCTCATGCGGGCGAAGCTCTAGCGGGCGGGGGAACCGACGGTCGTGCAGATATGCTGGCGGGCGAGCAGGAGACCCTGCGGGACCTCTGCCGCGCGCGGGAGGATGCGAAGCAGGCGGAGTTGGTGGCACGGCAACGAATCCAGGCGGTTCTGCTCCGATACGCCCTCGGCTATGGAGGCGAGAACTGGAGTCCCGCCCCCATGCGTTGGTGAGCCGAGCGCGCGATGGCGAGCGCTCCGCAACCGATCGTCTCTGAAGAATACGTGCGCGCGGTGAGGGAGGCCACGGAGCAAGCCCAGGGTGACGTCAGGCCGGGAGACCGAACCGAACGAAGCGGGTAGCTCTCGATCGGGCGAGGAGGTCGCGCCGACCCACGCGGCAGCGCGAGCCCTAGATTCTAGACCGAGCCACAAAGATGAAGGATGGGGTCATGTTGAGGTGGCCCCGGAATAACAGACACGTGAATTACGCACCACTCTCCTGCCGTTCGAACTCCTCTGGACTGCGATAGCCCAGTGCTTGATGTAACCGTTCTTGGTTGTAGAACACCTCGATATAC
>JBFWWG010000014.1:5000-94910 GCA_050246315.1 Nitrospiraceae bacterium
TCGCCTACCTGATGAACGGCGAGAAACTTCCCAAGGAACATGGCTTCCCGCTGCGCCTGATCGTCCCGGGCCTCTATGGCATCAAGAACGTCAAGTGGATCACCGAAATCGAGGTGTACGGCGGGGACTACAAAGGCTACTGGCAGCGCAAGGGCTGGACGGACGACGGCACGATTAAGGTCTTTTCACGCATCGACAGCCCCGGTCATTACCAAGCCCTCCGTGGCCCGGAGCGCCAGTTCCGAGGGATCGCGTTCGGCGGTCCGAACACGATCGCGAAGGTCGAGATCAGCTTCGATGCGGGCCGAACCTGGGATGAAGCCGAGCTGGAGTCACCGCTCTCCCCCTACTCGTGGGTCATCTGGAACTATACCTGGCATCCGCCCAGGCGAGGCAAACATCAGGTCGTCGTCCGGGCTACCGACGTGAAGGGCCGTCTGCAAATCGCCGACATTGCCCGCCCCATGCCAGACGGCGCGTCCGGCTACCACACGATCATCGCCGATGTGGAATCTCTGGAGATCACCAGACCGACCTGACCCGCCACGTTTGCTCGCGCTGATTCGCTCAGCATGTCCCGTAACGACGATACGCCCACCACGATCAAACATCCCTTTCTTGCCGTCACCCTCGCATTCCTCGCCGTCGCCTTGTTGCCGTTCCTCCTCTATTCCTTGGCTCCGGCCGATCCGTTAGCCGCGGGGCACGTGGTCTATTCCGCCGGGAAGGAGCGCGTCACATTGCTGCATCCTGTCCGTTACGAACGGTACGGGTACGACACCACCTGCATCCTCGAACCCAGAGAACAGATCATCATCATGGAAAGCCCGGCCACCAGAAACGGCCAGACCGTTGTCGCCCGAATGCACGAATCATCCAATCTGATTCAGTTTCCCTATTGCCCGCCTCGGGCGGAGATGATCGTGGGAGTGCACCAGGTCAAGGCCAAGGAGGGGTTATTGACGGTGATGAAGGATGTCGTGAGGAGTATGATCGGACGATAGGGGGTCAGCCGGGAGGATCGTCGTGCTCACAGAGACCGCACGATCGGAATGTGCTCCCTCGATAGCATAGCGTTCCGAACATCCGAGGACGTCTGCCCGAGTAAGTACGGACGTTCATGAAGGACTCGACGACCCAGCGACCGCTTCGTCGCCGGGCCATCGACGTTCCAGCAAGTTATCACGCGCGCCGCGCTGTCGAATCCGAGATGGATCGACCGCTCATCATACTTGCCCGGACAAAGTCACATCGGAAGTTCCGGTGAACTCGGCGGGCTTCCCGTTTATGACCCGCCCAGGCTCAACGGAAGAATCACGAGCCTGGCATCATCATTGGCATCTAGTCCTTGAGGAGCGGGATCGGACTTATACCCTACGGCATAGGCTGTCCTCCCATCGGGAGACAACGCAATCCCACTGAGGGCATCCGATTTTCCCCCAAAATCGAATAGCCGCACACCAGTCCCGTTGAAGGCGTTATTCCGCTGTCCATTCGGCAGCACCGAGGCGACCAGGGCATCGTAATTGTCGGCCGTCGACCGACTCTGTCCGACCAGGAGTATGGAATCGTCGCTCAGAACCCTGAGCGCACGCGTGTGATCGCTCAATCCAGCAACATCAACCAAAGTGAATCCGCCTGTTCCGAATGTCGCATCCGGAGCCCCGGAGGGCAAGAGTCGACCGACCAGAAAATCAACAGTTGTTGGTGAGGTTGGCACTTGAGAGTCACCGTACCCGGTAAATACGTAACCCCCTCCCGATTGAAAGCCGACTTCATAGGCTTCGGTGACCTTCTTCGTATCATTCTTGACGGCCACAAGGCCGGTGGGACAGGGGGCCACTTCCGCCGCGCAGGTTCCGTTGAAGGTTCCATCGAACGTTCCATTCGAGTTCAGCCGATACAGAATGGCGATGACAACGCCTGGTGCCGAGGGAATGCCGGGCGCATATCCGCCCACGACGATCCTCCCATCGGGCAGGACGCTCACGCTTCGCGCCTGATCGTTAGCATTGGGAACGTCCACCTCGGCGATTCCATTATTGTTCACGCCGAAGGTGTTGTCCAAGATACCATCCTTCGTGAGCTGCACTGCCGCAAAGGCATTGTCGTTGCGGCCGGTCGCGCTAGTTATCTTCGAGGCCGATATGATCAGCTTATCGTTGGGCAATACCGCCATACCCCAGCTCGTATCCCCACGGACGGCCGTGGCGGATGTTTGCACACCAGTACTCAGATCCAGACGGGCGATGCCATTGGGGGGAATCGCATTGCCGAAGGTTGTATCCAATGTTCCATTCTTGTTGAAACGGGCGACAACCACATCGTTGTCCAGATTGAAGGGAGTCGGTGAGGCAATGTCGTGCTGGGCCACCCCAGAGACGACGACCTTGCCATCGGATTGAACGACAATCCCTCTCGCCTGCTCAGATGTATTACCTCCGACCGTTGCGTTCACGCTCGCAATACCTTGGACCCCGAAGGTCGGATCAAGATTCCCTTGAGAGTCGAACTTCGCGACCGCTATTTCGGTGTCGGTGGTGCCCAGGATCGTCCTTATACCGACGGCCAACACGCTCCCGTCCGGGGCAGTCGTCACACCAAGAAAGCGGTCAGCTCCGGTTGCTGAGAGGGGAACCTCCCGGACTTGGACATTCTGGGTCGGCTGAATGGCGGCCGCACCGGTGGAGCTCGTCGGAGGCGGGCTTGAGTCGTCGCTGCCGCAGGCGGCCAGCGAAAAGCAGGCGCCACAGATCAGTGAGCGCAGGACCAGTGAGAAAGTGCGGCTACCGCATCGACGCTTTGGGAACATGCTGTCCTCCTTTTTTGGACCTTGTGTTGAGTCATTCCGAAGATGGAACCATTTCGAATAGCGATGAGGACGATGGTGTGCCTAGGAACTCTACTGTGACGATCACCGCCCCTCGCGTTCGCCAAGATCCATTCGACGGGCGAACAGACCACACGAAGTGCGGGAAGGCACAAAACCCACTGGTGGATTTCTCCAACGACGTCAATTAGGGGCGGGCTTCGCCCAATGAGCCGCTGGTTCACACAAAGTGCGGTATGTACCGTTCTCGCCTCGTCGTTCGCTGCCGTCGCACCCGTGGAGCGGTGTGCCTCGGCGCACCAGCGTTGGGCGGGTGAGCCGGGCTTCGATAATCTCAGCACGAACGGAAAAGCCTTATGCCTTCATGAACCTATCCGTTCGCCCTGAGCCCGACGCAAGGTGAACGGAGGGTTTTGAGCCGTGGCCTGCCCTACCAGGCTTCGCTTGAACCGGCCGTGTACCAGTTGGCCCTTGCGATGCAACCGGTGACGATCACATCGCGGAGGAGAGACTCGTGGCCTTCGCCTCGCATACTGACTTGGCGCAGCAGCGTTCATGAAGCATGCACGTCAGGCCTGTCGCCTCAGTACGGTCCGATCGGCGCGGCGCACACCATATCGTCACCCTTGAGGAATGCACATGTTCAGACGCCGGTCGTAACATGTTCATTTTCCGTAGGCAGGTTGGTGGCCGCGAGGATTGGGAGATGACGGACCAGCGTCACTTATGAACCTTCTTGTCCGTCATCTCAGCACATGGAGAGGTCGTGCAATCCTGCATCGAACAGGAGGTCCTCCTTTGCATAGCCGCGCGTCATGACGTAACCATCTGCCTGACCGGATTCACCAATCCCCACCGATCGATCATCCTCACACCTTCTGCGTAAACGGAACACGGACAGCAAGAATCTACCCAACACGCGTTGAAGACGTCCTCGTCGGTGCACAATCCGCACAGCTCGGCAAACGGCATGGCTTCGTTTTGAATTACCAGCGGACCGGAACAGCCAAGCTTTCAATTCGGCTTTCATCCTTGATTTCACCGGCATCTGCTTCTACAGTCGCCTTCGCCACGCGGAACAGACGTCGCGGAGCTGGACATGGGCGAAACTCGGGTTGATCTCGAACATCTGCTGGAGGACCTGCGGGACGCCTATCCGGCGAGCCTCGAAGAAACCATTCTTACGGAGATCATCGCCAACTCGCTCGACTCCGGGACCGACCGGATCTCCATCACGGCCGACCCCGCACAGGCCACGCTGACCGTCGCCGACAACGGCTCCGGGATGCAACGAACGGCGATGCGGCGGTATCACGACATCGCCTCCAGCACAAAGGTTCGCGGGCAAGGCATCGGGTTTGCCGGCGTCGGGATCAAGTTGGGCCTCCTGGTCAGTGAGGAGGTGGTGACGGAGACCAGACGCGGCAAGACGCATATCGCCACCCGCTGGCATCTGGCGTCGCGGCACCGCGCACCATGGAACTGGGTGCCCCCGCCGGGGCACGTCGGCGAGCGCGGAACCGCGGTACGGCTCAAACTCCGAACCCCACTCTCCCCTCTATTGGACCCAGGGTTCATCGAAGGCGTGCTGCAGCGGCACTTTCAGCCGCTGTTGGAACCACTCTTCGATTCCATTCTGGCGCCTCACTACCAGAAGGGCATCACATTTGAGATCGATAGGCGGGTGATCGAACGGCCGCCTGCACGGACGGCCGATAAGGCGCCCTTGGCGATTCGCATGGCTCGCCGGCGCAAACCTTCGGCAGAGGGGTATCTACTGCGTCAGACTGCACCACTCCCCGAAGATCAACGAGGCATCACAGTGAGCACGTTGGGCAAGGTCATTAAACGAGGATGGGACTGGTTGGGCCTGACACCAGCACAGTCCGATCGGATCACCGGCGTGATCGAGGTCCCCGATCTGGCCGCTTCACTCACCCTCAACAAGGGCGATTTCATCCGAACGGGTGCACGCGGGGCCACTTACCTCGCCTACCGCAAGGCCATTCAGGAAGCCGTCTCCCGGCAACTGGAGATCTGGGGTGATGCACGGACCGCCACGCCGGAAGCCTCGCCTCGCGTGATGCGCCCATTGGAGCGGGACCTGGACCGTGTGCTGGAAGAATTGTCCGATGACTTTCCGCTGCTTGCTTCGCTGGTCGACCGCAAGGCTGGTGGGCAAAAGCGGCTACCGATCACGAGCGGAAATCTCGACCTGGAAGCCACCGGCCTTACGGCTGTAGCGGCCCCGGCGGCAGCAGAAAAAGAACAGACCGAGCCTGACGAGTCATCCGATCAGCCATCAGCGACGGTTCCACCCGCCGATGAGGAACCGGGCTCGACGATCGAGCCGCCGATCCCATCAATTCAACAGCCGTCGGCCTCTACCACACTGCCGGGCCAGGGCCGTTCGCGCGCGCCGATGCGATATGGGCTCGGGATTCAGTTTGAGGACCGGCCCGACGATACCGAGTTGGGACGGCTCGTGGAATCTACCGTCTGGATCAATCAGGCCCATCCCGCCTACCGGCGCGCGCTCGTCTCCCGCTCTGTGGGCTATCACATCTCGCTTGCCGTCGCGCTCGCGCTCGCCCCACTGGCCGTTGGACCGGAACGGGAGCATATCTTCCTCAACAGGTTCCTGGCCCAGTGGGGGCATGCGCTCGACCGGCCTCAAGCCAGCAAGCGACGACGGCGATGAACTTCCATAATATGTTGTCCCGTCACGGCAATATTTTGTCCCGTCACGGCACGAATGGGCAAGGACTACCGGTTCGCGGCTGTCTCTGCCGTCGTTGCATCGCATCACCCCTCGCCCGACTTTGTAGATCGTTGACAGGCCGCGCCCCCCTTCCCACATGAAGTGATCGTGTCGAGTTCACGCCTCGTCACCTCCCGCCATTGGCCCGGCTGGAGTGTTCCCAAAGTCATCGGCCCGATCGCGATTCGGACCAGTCGCAACGTTGGATGCCCGACCGCTGCGGTCATGCGCCGGACCTGACGATTCTGTCCCTCCCGAATCGTCAACTCCAGCCAGGCAGTCGGGACATGCTTCCTGTATCGAATCGGAACAGGACGCTCCGGCAACTCCGGTTCGGTTGATAACAGACACACCTCGGCCGGTCTGGTCCGAACGCCCTTCAGTGCAACTCCTTGCCTGAGTCGCCGCAAGGCAGCTTCATCTGGGATTCGCTCCACTTGAACCAGATAGACCTTCGGCCAGGCATGATCCGGATCGGTAATCCGATGGATTAAAGCGCCGTTGGACGACAGGATCATCAGCCCTTCGCTGTCGAAATCCAGCCGGCCCGCCGCATAGACACCGGGGACCTTGATATAGTCCGCCAGGGTCGGCCGGTCCTCCGAGTCGGTAAAGCAGGGGAGCACACCATAGGGTTTATTGAAGACGATCGTATGGGCAGACGGAGTTCGCTCTCTTCGCCTGAGCCGTAGGTGCAGAGTCATGTCGCCATCATGGTCTTCCACGGCATGAGTGTTCCGTGAATCTTGTGCAGGGGCTGAGTTCGAACACCAAGCGGCAGCCTCGCATCTGCCGGTTGGTCCATCAGGGGAAAGGTGAGCCCTGTTGGATGAGTCCGTTCGAAGGTCCAGGAAGGCTGGTCTCGGCTGAGAAGGTTCCCCGCGCCGCGGCCTCCGTGCGTGAGGCCGCGGCGCAATCAGTCACAGTAGCATCACACGACACCGGAGTAATAACGCAAGATATTCGAGACCGAGATCAAGCCGGCGATCTCGCCTCGGTCCGTCACGGCCAAGTGTCGAGTGGCCTTGTCTTTCATCATTCGGACGGCCTCGATGATCGGGCGATCGCCCTCGATGGCAGGGATCGGACTGCGCAGACAGGTCTTCGCCTTGGTAAGCGCCGGGTCCAGACCTTTCGCCACCACTTCCCTTGCTAGGTCAGAGTCCGTGATCAACCCGACGTAGGCCTTGTCATCCGTGACCAACAGCGACCCGATCTTCCATTGCTGCATGAGTCGGCCCACCTCTTTGAGGGAGGCGCTCACATGGACGCTGCGCAGTTCGGGCGTCATATGATGAGCCACGTGAGGCCCGATCACGGCTTGAACATCGTGCCCGATTTGAGCGACAATCGCCGCACGATCGGCCTCCAACTCGGCGATACAGCTCTCCAGCACTCGCTTCCGTTGGTTGAGACTTTCCCGTTTCTGATCGCGAGTGGTCTCCCCGCCCTCCGGCGCCTCGTCCGGAAAGTTCACAAGCCCCGCGGCCGCGCCGACTTGCGCATATTCATAGGCTTCCATCATCGAGGATGTGTCGCCCAGGGCGTCACGAATGAGCTGTTCCGCCTTCGAATCGAAGTCGTCAAGCGCCTTTTCTTGGTGATCCTTCCACTCCGCGATCAAAGGCACCAGTTGGGCGAGTTGTTCACGAAGCCGTTCGATGCTGCGGTCCAGAGAGTGCGCGCGCGATGAGCGAGGGGTCGTCTCGTTAATCATACGGGGCCTCCATACTAACCTTCATACCAACCTTCGGTTGAACCGGCGCCTCATGTTCGTCTGATCGCATCCGCCGGCCTCGGAGTGGCCATGATGATACGCCCGAGGGTCGGTCACAGACAAGACCCTGACGATTCCTCTGGTTTCCATCACGCCCCGGTCATGACCGAGTACGAGACCCCATCGAGATCTCAGGCTCCCCACGCCGACTAGCCCGCATTCCTCATGAACACTTCTGCTACGATCGCGGATTCGCCGCCGCGACGAGACAACTCAACGGTCACAATCTTCTCCGCCGTGAGATGAACGAACGCGGCGGCTCAAGCGACGCTTGGTATGGCGGGCGTACTCGCTGCTCAGGTCCGGCCACCTCTGCACCTCGGCGGCGCGCACAGATGTGGCGCTCTTCATTCATCTCGTCGGACACCCCTCGACGTCCTGATTCAAGTGCGCCGTGGCCTTTCGCGGCTGTGTTTGGGGGCATCCTTTGCTCTTCTCCTTCACAATGGGTCCACCGCTTGGCAACTTCACGATTTCGTTACACGCTGTCATGAATAATGCGGGCGAGGAGCCTGTCCGACATTGCCGTTCGTAACGAGGCAAAGCAGGCACGGCAGATGCACAGCCGCGGGCCACAAAATACCGGAGGCGTATTCGCTGAAATACGTTGAGATGTTTTAAGGGGCCGAGAACGAAGCAGATGCCGGTGCGTCCTTCGCCGCAGTAGAAAGGTCATTGTCGGACAGGCTACGAGGAAACCGCCTTCCCATATTTTGCGCGATATTCCTGGTAACCCTCGAACGTAGCCTTGTAGAACTCCAGCAGCTTGGCCCTATTCTGCTCCCGAGGATCCGGCGCCTCACCAGCCATCCATCGCTGCTCACTCGCAATAATCTGCGAGAACAAATTCTTGGCCATTTGTAAGAACTCCAGATCCTTGTCCGGCAATTGCTCCTTCAACGCCGGCGTGTCCAACAGGTATTGCGACCGCGCCACGATACTCGCATCCTGATGCTGAGCCATGTAAAACCTGACCAGCAGTGCCTGCATGGGGGCGTCCGTCCAGTCATCATAGGGCAAGCTGGTACCAGGTACCGGCTTGGGCTGATAGACAAACGCCGGAGCCGACTCTGGGCTGGGAAATAGCCGGGCTCGCAGCATCACGGCGAAGACGGTTTCCGCTGCAACCAGATTTCCCCGTTTCGTCGGATGCACGTGATCCAAAAACAGATCAAACCCGGGAGCATAGGGCGCTGTGGCCCCACGGAAGGCCTCTACCAGATCGGCCACCGTCACGTTGGCGTGCCGGGCTGCAATGTTCCGCACTGTGTCGCCGAAGGCTGAGATTGCCCGAAACGGATTGCAGTCGTAGTCCCTCGCCAACACATAGTTCTCATAGGCAAGATCGAGTGACCGGAGGCCTTCATACGCTCTTCCCAGATAGAAGTACCCCTCGGCGTATTGGGGATCCACCGCGACGGCGGCGGTCAGTTCCTCGACCGCCGTTCGATAGTCGCCGCCAATCAACGCACGACGGCCATGATGGTATCGCGTCTCCCAGTGCGTCAGTTCCGCACCCTGCAGGAATGACAGGAGACTGCCGGGGTCCACTCCCGAAGATTTACCGGTACCGTCGCCAACACCACTGGGATTCCTCTGGACTCGGCCATCTCCACCATCGACTCGATGCTCGAAGCGTAATGGTGCTTCACTGCCTCGAATTGCTCCGGATCGGTCCGTAAGGCCACGGCGACCTGCTCCAGCTTGGACCACATGGTGTAGAGGTGATGCCCTCGCTCATGCGCGCTCAGAGTATTGTCGGGAAACAACCAGCGACCCACTCGGCTTCCCCTGACTCCTCGATACAGCAACGAATGCTTCGCCGCCGACGCCAGCGGCTCGACCCACGACTCCCCCGTTCGATACACCCGCTTCTCAAGAAACTCGTTATTGCCGCTCCAGATTACGAAGACATCGGGCTCAAACTGAAGAGCTTCTTCGAAAATCAGCCGTACCCGATAGGCGGCATAGGCATGGGCGCTCAGGTTCAGCACCTCGATGCGCCGATCCGGATACGCTCGTTGGAGTGCCTCCTGAAGGTAGGCCGAGTAGATTTCGCCTCCCTGATGTGGCCACCCTGCGCTGGCGGAGGCGCCAAGGCAAATCACGCGCAAGGTCTTCGGAGACTTCTTTGCGGTGAAGGCTGTCTCACGCTCGCTGTACACATCCCGGTGGATCACTTGGTAGTAGAGCGTGCCGTTAACGTTCTTTTTCATGAAGAATTCCGGAACCGTCCCGAAGCTCAGGAAAGGGTCCTGTGGAATCTGAAACCCGGCGACTCTCAATCCGATTTCGAGCAAAACGAGCGGAAAGACAATCCCCACAACAGCCACGATGACATAGAAGGCAATCCTCTTGTGCGTGGACATCCTTCCGGCGATTTGAGAAGACGTTGGGGACATCGAGCAAGCACCTCCTCCTAACAGTATCTTTCGTCATCCGACGAAACATACCTCGCGAGAAATTCCCTTCCGATTTCGCTCATCTCATTACGATCCACCGCTGCGACTTTCATTCCCAATCTGAATGAGAACCCAAGGAATAGTCTCTCATTTCAAACCATGCAATGGCACCCGTGACATAGAGCTTTCAAATGCCCGCTTCGTAACCAGATTGCTCCTGATTCGACTGAACACCGAGCGGAATCGATCATCGTGCGCGATTACGATGTCCTACACAGTTCTGAACGGGAATGTGCGCGGTCGGACTCGCATCGATCATTCAACCGCGATTCTCTATGAATGAGGAGATCGGAAGCCAAACCTCAGCACCAGACACAAGAAGACCGCTACACGGTGAGAGCGACGATTGGCCAAGACCGGAACGGACAATCAGGAAGGGCCAACGGAATGGTAACCGGGGCGGGATGATTGAATGGTCCATTACACATGCGGCACGTGCGACGGGCTTCATGCCCCAAGCGCATAGTACCGCATCCTCAAACTGATGTCTCCTACAAGTCCGCATGGGGCAATCACACGCATGATCATCTCGTCCCAGGCAGGGCTTGATAAAAGCCGTTGATTTGGATGAGCTCAACGGGCCTTTCATAGAGTTGCGTCAGCGCGGGGCCCGTCAGCACCTGCGTCTTGGGACCGTCGGCGGCAACCCGCCCGTCTTTCAGCAGTACGACCCGCTCGACCTCCGGAGGAATTTCATGGATATGGTGAGTGACGAGTAGAACCGTCTTGCCTTCACGCATGAGCGCCCGCATCATCTCTAGGTAGGCAAAGCAGGCCGAGAGATCCAGCCCGCTGGTCGGCTCGTCGAAGACCAGCACGGCCGGATCATGCACCAGCGCCCGGCCTAACAGGAATCGCCGCTGTTCGCCAGTCGAGAGCGTCCCGAACCGGCGGACGACTAGGTCCTCGACGCCCAGCGCGCAGGCGATTTCCTGCGCCCTGGCGCGCTGCTCGATCTCGAAACGCTGGTGATCGTATGTGCCGATGCTCGCATAGTAGCCGGAGAGTATGACGTCGAGTCCCGTGACATGCTCCATGTATTGATTCTGAAGATCATTGGACACGAGACCCATATGCTTTCTCAACTCCCATACGTTCCAACGCTCCCTTCCAAACAGGCGCCGCACCGTTCCGTCGTGAGGAACAGGGTGCAGGTCGCAGGAGAGCAGCTTCAGCAACGTCGATTTCCCGGCTCCGTTGGGACCAAGGATCGCCGTATGCTCACCTCGGTGAAGCGAAAGCGTGAGGCGGTCGAACACCTTGGTGTCGCCTCTGAAGGCCGTGACATTCTGCAATTCGACGATCGGCGCACGATCGATCACAGTCCACGACTCCTCTTCATCTCGTCGGCTGAGCTTAGCCGCGAACCGATCGATCCTGCAACCAAGGACGCAGCGGAGGCCGGCCCACGCTGGCTTGATCCCCAACTCGAAGTATGATGTGCTAGCCCCCGTTCCTCAACGAGGAGGTACGGCCATGCGATGGGAGGGGCAACGTCAAAGCGACAACATCGAGGATCGCCGCAGAATGGGTCCTGGTCGTCCCGGAGTCGGTATTGGCTTAGGCGGAATCGTCCTCGTGCTCGCCGTCAGTTATTTCACCGGCACCAATCCTCTTCAGATTCTGAACATGATCGCCGGCCTCCAGGAGGGCGCCGAACCATCACCGGTGGAAACCTCCGGCCCGACGCAACGGCCGGAGGATCAATTGGGGCAATTCGCCTCGGTCGTGCTCGCCGACACGGAAGAGACCTGGCGGTCTCTCTTTTCACAAAAGGGTCGCTCCTACAGGGAGCCTCGTCTGGTGCTGTTTACCGGAGCAGTCCGTTCGACCTGCGGCACGGCCTCGTCGGCGGTCGGCCCCTTTTACTGCTCCGGCGATCACAAGGTTTATCTGGACCTTTCCTTCTTCCAAGAGTTGTCCCAGCGGCTGGGTGCGCCCGGGGATTTCGCCCAGGCCTACGTGATCGCCCACGAGATCGGCCATCATGTGCAAAACCTGCTCGGCGTGGCGGAGCAGGTGGCCCATCGCCAGCGCCAAACCTCCACGGCCGAGGCGAATGCGCTGTCGGTGAAGATGGAATTACAGGCCGATTGTTTGGCCGGCGTGTGGGGTCACCATGCCCGCCGCGAGCGACGCCTGATCGAGCCCGGTGATTTCGAGGAAGGTCTGCGGGCCGCGGCCGCCATCGGTGACGACCGGCTGCAACACATGTCCCAAGGACATGTGCAACCGGAAAGCTGGACTCACGGGTCGTCGAAACAGCGGGTCACATGGCTACGGCGCGGCCTCGACTCCGGCGATCCGGCTTCCTGCGACACCTTCGCCGAGGGCGGCATCTAGCCTCAACCCTATCAGCCTGTAGCGCAACCTGACTCGGTACCGTACAAGGATCGAGCCCGCCGGACTCCTGGCGCCCTCGCTTTTCCACGGCAGTGATGCCAACGACGACGGCGCCATCGGGGAGCACCCCCTATTGCTCCCCGATGTCGAAGATGTTGCGTTTAGTGACACCAATCGCTAAACTACATTCCCTATGGTTCATCGTCGATGGTGGCAACAAAAGATCGAGCAAGTGTGGAGGGAGCGTTCCATCATCTGGCTGTCCGGGGTCAGACGAGTCGGAAAAACCCTCCTGTGTCAGTCGCTCGACCAAATCGAGTATTTCGACTGCGAACTTCCCCGAACCCGTCGCCTGCTCGATGACCCCGAGGCGTTTCTGGACCAGCACCGTAGAAAGCGCCTCATCCTGGATGAGGTCCATCGCCTGCCTAATCCCTCAGAGTTGCTGAAAATTGCGGCGGACCACTACCGAGACACCCAGATAGTCGCAACCGGTTCCTCGACGCTGGGAGCTTCCAGCAAGTTTCGCGATACCCTGGCTGGCCGAAAGGCTGAGGTCTGGTTGACGCCCATGACGTTGGAGGATCTCTCAGCCTTCGGAAACCCGGATCTGCGCCACCGCCTGCTCCACGGAGGATTGCCGCCACTGTTTCTCGCCGGCTCCATTCCCGAGTCGGCCTTCCAGGAATGGATGGACTCCTATTGGGCGAAAGACATTCAAAGCCTGTTTCGCTTGGAGAGGCGCCATTCCTTCGAGCGCTTTGCCGAACTCTTGTTCGCCCAGAGCGGGGGCCTCTTTGAGGCCACTCGCTTTACGCGCGCCTGTGAGGTCAGTCGCCAGACGATCATGAACTATCTCGCCGTGCTGGAAAGCACTTACCTGGTCCATGTCTTGCGCCCCTTTTCCACCCATCGAACCACTGAAATCGTGTCCGCGCCCAAAGTCTATGCCTTCGATTCGGGATTCACCTGCTATTATCGAGGCTGGAATACCCTGAGGCAGGAAGATCTCGGCTATCTCTGGGAACACCTGGTCCTTAACGAACTCCAGGCTTATTTGCAGACAAGACGAATCGGCTATTGGCGAGACAAACGTGGGCATGAAGTCGATTTTGTGCTGGCCCGCCGGGCACAGCCGCCGTTGGCGATCGAGTGCAAGTGGTCGGCGGAGGATGTCGATCTGGTCAACCTCAAAGCCTTTGCACACCAGTATCCCAAAGCGAAGATCTACGTGGTGGCAGAGGATGTTGAGCGGACTTATCAGAGGCGCAGCGAGTCGATGACCGTGACCTATTGCAGCCTGTCGACCCTGCTGAAATCACTCACCGGATAGCCGGCCTCCGGCAGAAGGTCATCACCTGCTTCGACTCAAACTTGCCTAATTCCGGCGCAAGCGCGGAAACCTGTCCAGTTGCGGGATATGCCACAGGAACAAGGCGTGACAGGATTGGACGGCTTGGGGAAGGCTGGTCGTCATGCCATCAACCTGAGTCTTCCAGCATTTTCTTTGCCATGGCCCTCGCTCGATACGCTATCGGGCGAGGCCAGGGTATTTCAGAAGTGCAAAGGGTCAAAGCACAATGAGCAAAAGGTTAGGGGATGTCCTGGACTAGACGAAAGCCCAGGAAGTTGGAACGGTAGACAGCTCGCTGGCACTCCCGCCTCGACGCAGGCAGAAACCCCTTAGCGAAGTTCCAGGCCCCGCCCCGGATCACGCGGGACTCTTCTTCTTC
Source organism: Nitrospiraceae bacterium (assembly GCA_050246315.1). Lineage (GTDB taxonomy): Bacteria > Nitrospirota > Nitrospiria > Nitrospirales > Nitrospiraceae > Nitrospira_G. Next base: position 18,907 of record JBFWWG010000014.1, read on the forward strand.
GTCATACCAGCTGGCACACCATTCCCACACATTGCCGGCCATGTCATAGCAGCCATAGGGGCTGACCCCATCTGGGTACCGAGTTTTCGGGGTTGTACGACATATGGATGATTCGCCACTGTTGCACTTGTTCTTCTCAAACTCGTCACCCCATGGATAGATGCGGCCATCCGTGCCCCTCGCTGCCTTCTCCCACTCCTGTTCGGTCGGCAACCGTTTGCCTGTCCATGTGGCATAGGCCTCCGCTTCGTAAAAGCTCACGCCAACCACAGGACGATTGGGCTTGTTCCATTCGATATCATTCCAAGAGACAGGAGACTGGACGCTGTTGTTCGTTTTCCATGCCCAGCCCTCTTGGGACCAGTGCACCTGATCTTGGTACCCACCCGCTGAGATGAATACTCCAAATTCCTCATTCACGACGGGGAAGCTGTCGATCCAGTAGTCGTGGTCGATCGTCTCACGACGTTTCTCCTCCCCATATAGAAACGGTCCCCTCGGCACCAGGACCATGCCTGCGGGGGCCTCGGTTGATTGTGGCTCGATTCGCAGACTGACTGATTGAGTTTCTTTAACCTCCCTGCTGGGGACTTGGACCTCGGTGTGCTGTTCCGTGCGGTGCTCGTCGAAGAGCTGAATCTGTTTCTTCAGGTAGTCGATCAGCCGGTCCATATCCCGATGAAAATCCGGATCGGGTCGCACCGCGATGCCGTTGCGATAGGCCAAGTCTTCGATACTCTTGGGGAGTCGCTCAGCCGGTGGAATCGAGGCTCCTCCCACCAGTACCGGAATGAGTGGGATCCCGCGCTTCAGTGCTGACTCGATTTCGATGCGGACGAAATCCCGTGGGTCTTCCAACCTGGACTTGCCCTTCCCGCCCTTTGTTTTCATCCAGTCCCGCCCGATCACCGCAAGAAACACCTGGCACTTGGCCACCTGCTCATCCAGATAGGTTCGAAAATCGACACCCAGCGGAATGGAATCGACATCCTTAAACACTGATTCTCGATCAAATTGTTGGATGAGCCGGTCATACATGCGCCCGGTGACATCGGCGCTATCCTCACGACGGTAGGAAATCAGGATCTTGCTCATGGTCTACCAGCGCGTTCCCGGTCCACGAATATAACCACCATCGCAAGCATCGAGACGGCAAAAGGCTACTGGTTGCGCAGAAGTGTGTCAACAAGCAGGCCTGGAGAAATACCAGTATTTACGAGGGGTGAGCGAGCTGTAGTCCGGCGCGGCCCTCACGAGAGGACCGGCTCTACTGCCCGCGTGTAACTGAGCACTCTGGAAATGGAATGGTTGGTCGAAGTCGGATAGTTCCGCAATACCACTCAGGGTGTTCAAAAAGGCCGTTCAGCGAGGCCGCAGTGAGCGAAGGTCCGAGGCGCACTCTTTGCCGTGCGTTGAGGGTCTGAAGGATGCGAGAACAAAGCTGGCGGACTTTTTCAACACCCTGCCTAAAAGCCCGTGCCGATGCTGATGCCGCCGCCGGTTCTGACTCCCCCACCGCCGCCGACGCCCACCCCGCCGGAAATCCCCCACCAAGGACCAGCTCTCGCTCGCTCCGCATAATCACTTGCAGTCCAGAGGTGCAGGTGTTTGATGTCCAGCGTGGGATAGCGATATTCCACCTCGTCCAATCGCTCCGTCCTCGCCCCCGTCACCTGCCCCACGATCGTGATTCTGGCTCGGTCCCCGACCGTCGCCGGATCCAAAAAGCCGTCCTGCCGAGCGAGAAATCGCCCCTGGCTTTCCGTTCGCTCCCGGGCGGGCCGCTGCCCCCTGTCCAAGGGAAGCTGGAGAACTTCGAGCACCGTTCCGCCGTCGGCGCTGGTCGCTTTCAACACCTCGCCGCCCACCACGACCATTTTTCCCTGATACGAGTCCGGGCTCGCCAGCAGTTGTTGAAACGAGAGCGAGGAATCAATCTGCGGCGCGAGCGGCTCCGGCACGACGAATCCGGATGTTCCGCAGCCGCCGAGCAGCAGAGCTATCAGGAGTATGAGCAGTCTTCCGATATGGCCAGGCATGCCATACCTCCGATGATCACAAGGTCGTGATGTCGAGCGTCTACGTCGAGCCTACACGAGGCGACGTGCCTGAGCAAGGTTGGGCGATTCCGCTTTTGTGCCTTGACTTCAATCACCGCTCCATTGGACTATGCGCTCGTTTCGGCACTATTCACCGCCCACAGGACATAGAGAGGGCCTATGAGACGCGCTGATATTCCGAGCCGCATCCTGTTTCGCTTGTTGCCTTGTCTCCTGATAGGACTGCTACTGCCAGGCTGCGACAGTCTGTACATGGGTGCCATGGAAAAGATGGGCTATGCGAAACGCGATATCCTGAGCAGCCGCGTCAAGGCGGCGCGCGATGCCCAGCAAGACGCCAAGCAAGAGATCCAGAGCGCGCTCGATCAGTTCGGCAAGGTCGTCAACTTTTCCGGGGGCGATCTCGAGGCCACCTATAAGAAATTGAACAGCGAGTTGGAATCGAGCGAGGAACAGGCCGAAACGGTCCGGAAGCGCATCGCCGACGTGGAGTCCGTCGCCGACGCCCTGTTCAAGGAATGGAAGAGCGAGCTCGATCAATATTCCAACAAAGATCTGCGCCGGAAGAGCCAGGAGAAATACACCCAGACCAAGGCCCGATACGGAGAGATGCTTGCGGCGATGAAGAAAGCCGAGCAGCGGATCGACCCGGTGTTGCAACCGCTGCGAGACCAGGTGCTCTACCTCAAGCACAACCTCAACGCTCAAGCGCTGTCGTCCCTGAAGGGCGAATTGGTCAAGGTGGACGCCCAAGTCGATCAACTCGTCAAGGACATGAACCGCTCCATCGCCGAGGCCGATAAGTTCATCCAAGGTCTGGAGAAGGATGCATCGTGATTCGTCAATCGGTCCTGGTCCCGTATGATCTCTTCACAAACGATTGACGGACGACGATTGACGCATGCCGCCGATTGGAGACGATGCAAGAACCAAGGCCGGGAGCCTATTTCGGCACAGTGATCGGTTTCGTGGTCCTGGCCGGAGCCCTGGGTCTCTCCGGGTGCATGTTGCCGGATCGTCCGAGCCGGCACGTGCAAGACCTGACCAAGACCGCCACGCAGGGCAATGTCCAATCGGCCTATGAACTCGGATTGGCCTATGAAAAGGGTCGTGGGGTCGGCCAGAATCTGAAACAAGCCGAACAATGGTACAGGAAGGCGGCGGAGAAGGGCCATGCGGATGCGCAAGCCAACCTCGGCAGCCTATACCAAGATGGGATCGGCGTCGGACAAAACTACAGCGAAGCCCTTCAGTGGTACCGGTTGGCCGCCGATCAGGGGCATCCGGGCGCCATCCGCAATCTCGGTTATCTGTATGACCATGGCCTAGGCGTGACCCAAGACACTTCACGGGCCGCCGACCTCTATCGCCAGGCCGCGGAGAAGGGTGACCGTGGCGCCATGATCAATCTGGGCCTGCTCTATGCTGAAGGGCGCGGTGTTCCAAAAGATCCGGTGCAAGGCTACATGTGGCTGGATCTGGCGCAATCGCAGTCGCCGGAATCGTTAGGCGTTCAGACGAGGTGGCGCATTCAAGGGACATTGGAGCAATTGGCCGCCGGGATGAAGCCGGAGCAGGTCCAAGAGGCGAAGGCCCTGTCGAAACAATGGGTCGCTGCTCACTCCGGCGATCGATCTCCGTAGGTCCTCCGCCGCTCGATTAGCCCCACACCTTCTTGCCCCGCTTCTCCAGCTTTTTCCAGATCGCGACAAATTCTCTTCTGGCCTGCTGCTTGCGCTGATGCTGACGCTCAACCATCCGACCCGCCGCAAAGGCCGCCGTTCGGCTCTGTGATCCATCCATGTACGATCTTACTCGTTCCTCCGCCACGACGGCATCCTGGTGCATGCCCAGGATGTCCTGTAGATCCTTGGCCCGCTGAATAAAACGAGAGGCCGGGCGCCCCACCGTGGTCTCAGCCAGTTCAGCGGCATACCGAGCCCGCTTTCCTCTGATCCGCACCTGGTGCAGGTCCTCATCCGACGGATGCTCCGGCAACGCGCGGACGGACTTTCGCAGCTTGCGAAATTCCGCCGCTGCGATCCCGGATAGGGCAACATCCGACTGTATCACCTGCGGCTGCCGGCTCCCCGCCTCCGCGAGGTCCAGTGCCGCAAGGTACCGATCCGTCCGCAACGCGGAGACCAGATCACCCTGAATCCCTGCTCGGTCGCGTATAAGTTTCTGGATCAATCGCCTGACCGGCGGCGCTTCTCGTCTCTCAAGCGAGGCCAACTCCTGTTGAAAATACTCGATCAATACGTCCAGATCCCGCGCCGGACCCAGAACCCCGGCCAACCAGGAGAGCTCGCTCCGCACCTGTTCACTCCACTCCGGAACCAGCAGAGGCAGCGCAGCCCGTAGGAGCGCCCGCAGCCGTCTCGTCGCCACCCGCATCTGATGCACCGCCTCCACGCTCTTTCCGATCCGGACCAGCGGATCGTATCTCAACCACAAGGCCACTTGCGCGGAGAGCAATGCGCGCAAATGCTCGATGATCGGCGCGTCCTGCGCCACCGGCGGGACCGGCTCCGGCAAGGGCAGGTCCAGTACACGAAACATCTTGGGCCGGCCATCATGGTCGGCGGCCCCCGCTTGACGGAGCCGGTCTTCCAGCCGGTCGAGAACCGCTTCATCCCCGTCGAGGAGCTCGATCTCCACCTCGCGAAAGTGCATGGCCACATGGCGATCCACGACCACGCTCACCGCATCGAGCACGACTTCGGCAACGGCCCGGCCGTCGGTCGCGATGCGCGTCCCCGTCCGCCACGTCCGCATCGTGACCACCGGCGCAACGGCCGCTCCTCTGAGGTGTGTGAACAACGGGTCCAGCACCTGAGTGGGCGGCCGTCCCGGTCCGCCCTGTGCCTCGACTTCATATCGGCCTTCCGCACCGGGCAGTTTGAGTTGCCAGCAACTTCGTCGTTGCTGCACTCGCCGGCGCAGCGTGATACCGGCCGTCGCCAATCGATACCCCTCTGTATCGAAGTAGGTGGAGGTCAAGAGACGTGGAGGAAGCAGGGTTCCCTGAAGATCAGGCAGGCGAAAACCTCGCCCCACGGAGAGCTTCCGCTCCCGTTCCAAGGAGAGCGTCACCGTCATCGCACCCGCTTCTGAGGACTCGCGGGCCCGCTCCTTCGTCCGCATGGTACCTGTCGGAAAGTCTGTAACCGCGCCGGTCGCGGACCCGGACGGGTCGCCATGGTGACGGCCGGACTGTCGCGGCATACGATGTGGTTCCATGCACCTCGATGGGAGCATGAGGATACCGGTCGGGGCAAGAGAGTGCAACGGACGCGGGTAGTCGGTCAGGACAAGCGGCAGGCGCTACGCTTCGTCGGGGATCGGATTGCGTTTGACGGAACTGTGAGGTTCACTGAATGTCGCCGGATGCTGTGGCACGCCGGCCAGCTTGGGCGTCGGCGTGGACACGTCCGCGTTCTGAGCCCGATGCAGCAGCGCATGGTCCATCAGGACCAGCGCCATCATGGCCTCGACGATCGGGGTCGCCCTGATGCCCACACAGGGATCATGGCGTCCGAGCGTCTCGACCGTGACCGGACTGCCCTGCTTGTCGATCGACTGTTTGGGGATTCTGATGCTGGAAGTGGGCTTAATCGCAATCGTGACCACGATGTCCTGTCCCGACGAAATGCCGCCCAAAATGCCACCCGCGTGGTTAGTGGCAAAGCCCTCAGGGGTCAGCTCGTCCCCATGTTCCGATCCTCGTTGGGACACGGAAGCAAATCCGGCCCCGATCTCGACCCCCTTCACCGCGTTGATGCTCATCATCGCCGACGCCAGATCCGCGTCCAACTTGGCATAGACCGGATCGCCCCACCCGACCGGCACGCCTTCCGCCACAGCCGTGATCCTGGCCCCGACGGAATCGCCGGACTTGCGGAGATCGTCCATGAAGGATTCCAGTTTTTCCACCATGGTCTCATCGGCGGCAAAGAACGGATTGCGTTGCACCGCATTCCAGGACACAAACGGAATCGCGATCGGTCCCAACTGAGCCAGGTACCCGTGGACGAGTACGCCGTAGGTTTCCGCAAGCCATTTCTTGGCAATGGCGCCGGCCGCCACGCGGACCGCCGTTTCCCTGGCTGATGACCGGCCTCCGCCTCGGTAATCCCGGATGCCGTACTTCTGCCAATAGGTGTAGTCGGCATGACCGGGCCTGAAGGTTTCCGCGAGATTGCCGTAGTCCCGGCTCCGCGCATCCTCATTGCGGATCAGCAGGGCGATCGGCGTGCCGGTCGTCTTGCCTTCGAAGACACCCGAGAGAATTTCGACGCGATCCGACTCCTGACGCTGCGTGACGTGCCGGGAGGTTCCCGGTTTTCGGCGATCCAGTTCCTGCTGGATGTCTTGGACGGTGAGGCTCAGGCTCGGAGGACAGCCATCGACCACGCAGCCGATCGCCGGCCCGTGGCTTTCGCCGAAGGAGGTGAGACAGAAGATCTTCCCGAAGGTGTTTCCAGCCATGTCCGCCTAGTATGCTCGGTGGGAACGAGTCCAAGCGAGTTCGTCGCGCTGGTCAATCATCCCGGACGAATTTCTTGATCTGGCTAGAAGTCATCTCAAAACCCTCCGTTCACCCTTCGACAAGCTCAGGGCGAACGGATATGCTCATGAAAACATTATGGTTCTTCGTTCGTGCTGAGCTTGTCGAAGCACGGTCATCGGGTTTTGAAATGACTTCTACTCGATCGTGTCGAGCTTGATGGAGAGTTCCTTCAACTGCTCCGCCGTGACGGCCGAGGGCGCGTCGGTCATGAGACACTGCGCCTTCTGGGTCTTGGGAAAGGCGATCACGTCGCGAATGGAATCGGCTCCGCCCAGAAGCATCACCAGTCGGTCCAGACCGAACGCAATCCCGCCGTGCGGCGGCGCTCCATAGTCCAGCGCATCGAGCAGAAATCCGAACTGGCGTTGCGCCTGATCCTTGCCGATCCCCAACAGATCGAGAATCCGGAGCTGGATCTCGCGGCGATGGTTGCGGATGCTGCCGCCGCCGATTTCGTTGCCGTTCAGCACCATGTCGTAGGCTTTGGCTCGGGCCTGCCCGGGATTGCCGTCCAGGAGAGGCAGATCCTCATCCATCGGAGCCGCAAACGGATTGTGCATGAACACGTAGCGGCCGAGCTCCGGATCGTAATCCAGCAACGGAAACTCGATGACCCACACTGGCCGCCACTCATTCTCCCGGATCAGCCCCAGTTCCTTGCCGAAGTACAGTCGTAATCGTCCGAGCACGTCATGAACGACCTTCGGTTGATCCGCCACGAACAGCAACAGATCGCCCGGTTTGGCGTCCGGCACGGAGGCCAGAAACTGCTCGCGATGCAGGAATTTAGCGATGACCGATTCGAGCTGTCCCTCCCCGGTGAGCTTGACCCAGGCTAATCCTTTTGCACCGAACCCCTTGGCCAACTCGCCGATCGCGTCAATTCGACTTCTGGGAATCTCCGCCCCACCCTTGACGATGATCGCCTTGACGAGACCGCCCTTGGCCGCCGTCTCTCGGAAGACCTTGAACTCCGTTGTTTTCGCAAAGTCCGTCAAGTCGTAGAGCGGCATGTCGAACCGCAAATCAGGCTTATCGGACCCATAGCGCCCGACCGCCTCCTGGTAGCTCAAGCGAGGGAAGGGCGTCGGAAGATCCACGCCGCCCACGGCCTTGAAGGCCCGGCTGATCATCCGCTCCATCGTCGCCATGACCAGGTCGCGATCGACGAATGACATCTCCAGGTCGATCTGCGTGAACTCCGGCTGGCGGTCGTTCCGCAGGTCCTCGTCGCGGAAACAGCGGGCAATCTGGTAATACCGGTCGCAGCCGCTTACCATGAGGATCTGCTTGAACAACTGCGGCGATTGGGGCAGCGCGAAAAAATAGCCCGGATTGACCCGCGAGGGCACCAGATAGTCACGGGCGCCTTCCGGTGTGCTCTTGGTCAGGATCGGCGTTTCAATTTCCAGAAACCCTTCTTGGTTCAAGAAGGCACGGACTTCTTGCGTCAACGCATGCCGGATCTGCAAGAGCCGTTGCATCGGGGGCCGGCGCAGGTCGAGAAACCGGTGCTTCAACCGCAGGGCCTCGGTGACGTCTCCCTCTCCGTCGATCATGAACGGCGGCGTCTTGGCCTCGTTCAGGATCTCCGCCTCAGCGATCATGACCTCGATCTCCCCGGTGGCCAAATCGGGGTTGGCCGAACCTTCCGGGCGGCGCGCCACGGTTCCACTGACCGACACGACGAACTCGCTCCGCAGCACATGCGCCTGCCGGTGCGCGTCGGCGCTGATCTCGGGGTTGAACACCACCTGGGTCAGACCGTATCGGTCACGCAAATCGATGAAGATGACGTTGCCGTGGTCGCGCCGCCGGTGCACCCACCCGTTGAGCACGACAGGCTGGCCGACGTGCTGCCCCGTCAATTCACCGCAATGGTGTGTCCGAACCTTCATGCGACACTCGCTTTCTTCGGCTGATATTTCCTGGTCTTGGCGGGCTTGGCCCAGCCCGCCCGCCTGACCGGCCGTTTGGCCCGTCGCGTGGGTGATTCTCCCCGCTCGACGGCCGCGACCCGTTCCCCGACCAGCTCACGGAGAGCATTGGCCTCTCCGTCGGTAAGAAACCGGTACTCGCCGGGCTCCAGATTGTCCAGCACCAACGGCCCCATTCGCACGCGGACGAGCTTGATCACCGGATGGCCGACGGATTCCAGCATGCGTTTGACTTGATGCTTGCGCCCCTCTCGGATGGTGATCTCCAGCCAGGAATTCTGCTCGGCCTTTTTGACCTTCTTGACATGAGCCGGGCTGGTCATGCCATCATCCAGTTTCACCCCCTCCTCCAACCGCCCGATTTCCTCGTCCGTGAGCACACCCTTCACCTTGATGAGATAGGTCTTGGGGACATGGTACCGAGGGTGCAACAGCGCTTGAGCCAGCGCGCCGTGGTTCGTCAGCAGCATGAGGCCCTCGCTGTCAAAATCGAGCCGGCCGACTGGAAACACCCGCACGGACACGCCGCGCAGATAGTCCTTCACGGTGGGACGTCCGCCAGGATCGTCCAGCGTGGACATCACGTGCTTGGGCTTATTGAGGACGAGATAGACGAACGGCTGTGCGGCGCTGAGATGCTTACCGTCCACCTTGACATGGTCGCGGGCCGGATCCACCTTCGTCCCCAACTCGGCGACCACCTTCCCATTGACCGTCACCCGGCCTGCCGCGATCAACGCCTCCGCTTTGCGTCGGGACGCGAGCCCGGACTCCGCGATTACTTTTTGCAGCCTCATCTCCATATGCCTATGGAATCCTGCTTCCAGTTTTCGACTTATTCCACTTCCAACCAACAACGAATCCCACAATCATCACGATGACGGCCAGTCCTACTGCCGTAGGACTATCTTCCGAAGAGGAAGAGCTGGCTATTGCAACAAACAATGCCAGCACGAAACATGTCCAAAGGCGCCAGGAGATACGCAGTTCGGAGAATCCGCCAATGCGTTCAAGCTATTCGAGCATCGCGTTTCTGTTTTCTCCATCCCCCATCTTCGGCGGGTGGCCGGGCTAGCTCCTACTGCGCACGTCCACCGAGCACCGCCCTTAATCTTTCAATGCGATCACACTTGCGTGCGCGGTGCGCGAGCAAGGGAGCTGCCTGGCCGCCTGCCGCTATTCCCACTCAATCGTGGCCGGCGGCTTTGAACTAATGTCATAGACTACTCGATTGACACCGCGCACCTCGTTAATGATTCGGGAGGAGATGGTCGTCAAGACCCCACCGGGCAGCCGTGCCCAATCCGCAGTCATCCCGTCCAAACTCGTCACGGCACGGATGGCGACGACGTGGTCATACGTTCGCTGATCGCCCATGACCCCGACGCTCTTGATCGGCAGAAGCACCGCGAAGGATTGCCAGGTCTCTCGGTACAACCCGGCGCGCTTGATTTCCTCCAAGACGATCACATCGGCCTCCCGCACGATCCGAAGCCGCTCTTCCGTCACCCTGCCGATGATGCGAATGGCGAGCCCCGGACCGGGAAAGGGCTGCCGCCAGACGATCTCGTCGGCAATGCCCAGTTCCTTCCCCAACACCCGCACTTCATCCTTGAACAATTCGCGAAGCGGCTCGACCAGGCGCAATTTCATCTTGGTGGGAAGGCCGCCCACGTTGTGATGGGTCTTGATCGTGGCCGACGGACCCTTGAAGCTGATGCTTTCGATCACATCGGGATAGAGCGTTCCCTGCACGAGGTAGGTCGCCTTGCCGTTTCGTTTCGCTTCCGCCTCGAAGAACTTGATGAACAGCCGGCCGATGATTTTTCGCTTTCGTTCGGGATCCGTCGTGTGAGCCAGTGACGACACAAATTCTTTTCTCCGTTCCAGCACGCGCAAATTCATTTTGAACTGAGCGGCGAAGGTCTTGCGGACCTTCTCGGCCTCCCCTTGTCGCAAGAGGCCATTATCCACGAACACACAGGTCAGCCGGTCTCCAATCGCCCGGTGCGTCAAGACCGCCGCCACGGATGAATCGACTCCACCGCTGAGGGCGCAGATCACGCGCGCGTCGCCCACCTGCTCGCGAATCTGCTTCACCCCGGTCTCGACATAGGAACTCATGGTCCAGGTCGGCCGGCATCCGCAGATGTCGAGCACGAAGTTCCGTAGCATCTGCGCCCCGTCCGGCGTATGGGCAACTTCAGGATGGAACTGCAAACAGTAGATCCGCCGCTTCGCATCCGCCGCCTTCATGGCCGCGACAGGGGAGTTCCCCGTATGCGCGATGGAACGGAATCCTTTCGGCATGCGCTCGATCCGATCGCCATGGGACATCCAGACCGTCGTGGCCTGGCCCCCGCCGATGCCTTTGAAGAGATCGGAGGCGTCGTCCAGAACAAGCTCCGCGCGCCCATACTCCCGCTTGGCCGCCTTCGCCACTTCGCCGCCCATCAGATGCGTGACCAATTGCATGCCGTAGCAGATGCCCAGCACCGGGATCTGTTGATTAAGGACCTCAATCGACAACTTGGGTGCCTTCTTGCCATAGACGCTCGACGGCCCTCCGGAGAGAATAATGCCGCTGGGGCGATAGGCCAGAATGGTCGCGAGCGGGACGGTGCAGGGCAGGATCTGCGAATAGACCTGCGCCTCGCGGATACGCCGCGCAATGAGCTGCGTGTACTGGGATCCGAAGTCGAGAACCAGGATCCTATCGTGCCACAGTTCCATTGGACATCAACAGTGGATCGTCATGTGTCTCGCGAGGAGATCGGAGGAAGGGCAAGCGAAGAAGCCGATTGACGGTTCCCGATTGACGCGAACCTTACTCCCAATCCATGCGGTAGTTCGGGGCTTCTTTCGTGATAATCACGTCGTGCACATGACCCTCTCGCAAGCCTGCAACCGTCTGGCGGATGAAGCGGGCGTTCCGCTGCAATTCCGCAATCGTCTTGCACCCGCAATAGCCCATGCCGGAACGGAGGCCCCCGACCAATTGAAACACGACGTTCGAGAGCGGTCCTTTGTACGGGACGCGGCCTTCGATGCCTTCCGGCACCAGCTTGGATTCCGGCCGTCCGGCCTGACCGTACCGGTCTTTCCCTCCCCGCTCCATCGCACCGATGGAGCCCATGCCCCGATATACCTTGTACGTGCGGGCCTGATACAGCACGGTTTCACCCGGTGATTCTTCAGTGCCGGCGAACAGGCTCCCGATCATCACCGCCGATGCGCCGGCGGCCAGCGCCTTGGTCACATCTCCTGAAAATTTGATGCCGCCGTCGGCGATGATCGGAACCCCCGATCCGGCAACGGCCTTTGCGCATGCGGCAATCGCCGTGAGCTGCGGCATACCGGCCCCGGATACGATCCGTGTGGTGCAGATTGACCCGGGCCCCACCCCGACCTTAATCGCGTCCACCCCGGCCTTCAACAGGTCCTTCGCCGCCCCATCGGTTGCGATATTGCCGGCAACCACCTGCAAGCCGGAATATTTCTTCTTCAGCATCCGGACGCGGTCGAGCACCGCTTGGGAATGGCCATGGGCCGTGTCCACCACCACCAGATCCACCCCGGCCTTGGCGAGCAACTCTACCCGCTGATCCGTATCCGGCCCGACACCAATGGCCGCTCCGACGCGAAGCCGTCCATGCTCGTCCTTGCATGCATTCGGGTACTTGATGCGCTTTTCAATGTCCTTGATCGTGATCAGGCCCTTCAGCTCGAATTGTTTGTTGACGACCGGCAGTTTCTCAATCCGGTGCTCGTGCAGAATCTCCCTGGCCTTCTCCAGCGTCGTGCCTTCCGGCGCCGTCACAAGCTTCTCCCGTTTCATGACCTGCGAGACCTTCAACTCCATCCGTGTCTCGAACCGGAGATCGCGGTTGGTGAGAATGCCGACCAGCTTCCCGTGCTTCGTCACCGGAATGCCGGAAATGCGGTAGCGGGTCATCAGCTCATGGGCATCTCTGATGGTCTGATCCGGCGAGATCGTCACGGGATCGAGGATCATCCCGCTTTCCGACTTCTTTACACGATCCACCTCGGCCGCCTGGTCAACCGGCGAGAGGACGCGGTGGACGATTCCGATCCCTCCTTCGCGGGCCATGGCGATCGCGAGGCGGGCTTCCGTAACCGTATCCATCGCCGCGCTCATGATCGGGATGTGTACCCCGACGGTTCTCGTCACCATCGTGCCCGTTTCGACTTCATTGGGCAACACGTTCGACCGTGCCGGCACCAGCACCACGTCATCAAACGTCAGACCGACGGGAGTATTGTCATCCAGCATGAGTCACCTGTGGGAGCATGCGCCTCGGCGGCGCATCGACCTGTACCCCTGAATCCGCAGACCTCAGATCGAATGGAAACACGAAACTCCGGACCGGCCTGCCGTCAGCCGGACATTCAGGAACGCGACGCGCCGGCCGGTTAACCCGCATTGTTCACAAGAATTCGCGACGCAACAGCGGAGATCCCACGCGTTGGCCCCACGGTATGGAGAGGAACCATGAGCACTCCCACAGGAACCGCAAGGAAGGGAGGCAGACTTGCCGCAGTCTGTTGACCGACCGAGCGGCGAGTCCGCCCGGTTGGCCGCCCCGAAGTCGCGGCCCGCCTTGTCGCCGCCGGAGCACCCGTTGCTCCTTGGCGGCAACGGGTCGCACGGCGGTTGCAGTGAAAGACATCGTGACTAGTGCGAGTTAGGACGGTTGAACGGTTCGCGGATCGCTCAACGCCGCGGTCGCCTCCGCCTCCTCCCGCAGCCGCTCCTCCCCTTCTTCGGCCGGCATGAACTGTTGAATTCTGGAGTTGGCGCTGTCCACGACAAAAATGCTGCCGCGCGGGCCGACCGCAATCCCGTATGGGAAATTGAATTGTCCGTCGCCGTTGCCGAAGCCGCCCCATTGCGTGATGAAATTGCCCTCCCGATCGAACTTTTCGATCCGGTGGTTGCCGGCGTCGGACACATAGACATCCGCGTTGGCATCAATCGCGATCCCCCATGGATTTCGAAGCTGTCCTGCCTCGAACGCGGTCACACTGCTGGCATGGCCGGCGTCGACGCTGCCGCCCCACTTGGTCAACAATTGGGGCAAGACGTTGGTGCTGGTATCGAACTTCTGGATGCGGTGGTTGCCCATGTCCACGACGTAGACGGAGCCATCGGATTCATCGACGCAGATGCCGCGCGGGAAATAAAACTGCCCGTCGTGGTTCCCGAAGCTACCCCAGGCCATGATGAACTCGCCCGTGAGGTCGAACTTCTGCACGCGGAAATTCGCGCTGTCCACCACGTATACGTATCCTCGCACCCGATCGACGGCAATTCCCCATGGCGCGTTGAATTGCCCCTCGCCGTTGCCCCGCGATCCGAATTTCATGAGGTAGCCGCCCAGCTTGCCGTCAAATTTCTGCACACGATGGTTGTTCGTATCCACGACCCAGACGTCGCCCTTCGCGTCGCAGGCAATCCCCGTCGGATTGTGAAAGCTCCCGTTGGCCGATCCGAACGATCCCCAGAGAATGATGAAATTGCCCGCGCTGTCGAATTTCTGGACGCGATTGTTGCCGTTGTCCACCACGAACACGCCGCCTTGCTGATCGACGGTCAGTCCGTACATCGGCGGCATGAACTCGCCGCCATGTAATAAGGACGCCCCACGTCCCGGCTTGCCCCACTTCGACACGCACAGGTACCCCGACGTATTGACCAGGATCGTGGCGCTGGCCGGGACCGAAATGTTCTGTCCCACATCCTTGAACCACACATAGATGGTCTTCTGTCCGTCCCCCGGGGAGAGCACGAACGGAATCGTCGCCCCGAACTTCATGGCCGGCTCGACCTCGACCCATCCGGGGCTGCCCGCCATCGGGGCCATCGGATTTTCCGAAATGTAGTAGGCCCCAACGCCCGAATCCACATCGTTGGCCGAAATCGTCACGATGACTTCCGGCGTATTCGTCATGAATGCGCCGTGGTTGAGCACGGCAAAGGGGGTCTGCGGCGCAGTGATGTCGATCAGCACCGGGGTCTCCGTCACTTCCGCGGAGAGTCCGCTCTCAAGCTCGCCGTCATAGACGGCCGTCAACGCGTAGTAATAGGTCGTATCGTTGCTCAATCCGCTATGGACGTAGGGATTCTCCACTCCCTCGATCTTGGTGGCCCCCTCCTTCGTGAAGCCAGAATTGGTGCTGAAGTAGAGATTGTAGGAGACGGCGCCCGGCATCTCCATCCAGCTCACGGTGACCTCCGTATCACCGGCCTTGGCCACGACGCCGCGAGGCGTCTTGTCGTCGGCGGTTTCTTCCCGTTTTGCCTGGAGTGTCCGGTTCAGTTCTTCCTCCGTCGGCACGTACTTGATGATGCGATTGTTGCCGCTGTCCACCACGAACACATGGCCTTCCTTGTCGATGGCAATGCCGGACGGAAAATTGAGCTGCCCCTCGCTCAGGCCGCGATTGCCCCAGGAGCAGAGAAAGGTCCCGTTGCCGTCGAACTTCTGGATGCGGTGATTCTCCTGATCCACGACGTAGACATTCCCCATGGCGTCGCAGGCCACGCCCCAGGGACGTTTGAATTGCCCCGGGCCGCTCCCCTCGCGTCCCCACTTCGTCAGAAAGCTGCCGCGGGCGTCGAATTTCTGAATGCGGTGGTTTCCTTCTTCCGACACATAAATATTGCCGACGAAATCAACCGTGATACCGCGGGGGTAGAAAAATGCGCCGTCATAGCTGCCGTCGCGTCCCCACTTGAGAAGCGGCGTGCCGTCGTGAGTGAACTTCTGAATCCTGGCGTTGCTCGTGTCCGATACGTACAGGTTGCCTTCACGGTCGGTGGCCACGCCCCAGGGCACGTCGAAACGTCCGATATCGGCCCCGCGCCAGGCAAATCCGAATTTGCCCCAGGTGTGCATGTAGTTGCCGTCCCCATCGAACTTCTGAATGCGGTTGTTGCCGCTGTCTGCCACATACACTTCGCCGGCGGAGCCGACGGCCACACCCCGCGGATAGTAAAATTCCCCCTCAGCGGCCCCCGCACTACCGCCCCACCGAGCGAGAAACCTTCCCGTCTTGTCGAATTTTTGAATGGAATGATTGTCGGTGTCGCCCACGTAGATGTAGCCGTCCTTGTCAAGAGCAACCCCGGTTGGGGAGTTGAATTCGCCGTCATCAACTCCTTCGCAGCCGATGATCTGGGCCACGAGGTACGGCGAAGGAATCGTCATGACTTCTTGCGACTCCGGGCTCTCCCCTTTCTGCGTCACCACCGTCACGACGTAGTGATAGCAGGTACCGTTGGCGAGGTCCTCATGCAGGTAGGGTGAGGAGGGTCCTTCGATGCAAGTCCCTTTTTCTTTCGTCACGCCGATTTTGGTCTTGAAGTCCTGAGGGCCCGCAATCGGCCGCGTCAATTCCGAAAACTTGATCTGCACGCCCTTGGTCGTCATGTAGTAGACGTTGTAGTACATGGCGTCTGCAACAGAATCCCAGGTCAACAACACACGACCGTTCCCAGGCTGGGCCTTGAGGTTCATCGGCGCCGGTGGAAGTTCGTCTTCCGCCGTCACTTCGCCCGTCCCCCACTCCTCCGAGCTGGACTGGACGGAGAGTCGTAAACGGGATCGGTGGTCTTCTTCCTCAAAAAGCCAGCTGAGCCTCATAGGATTGCCTCGTTCCTTTGTTCAGGATTTCAACTGCTTAGCTTGCCGCTCCAGCCATGATGCTGGTAAGACCTGGGAGTCTAGCAAAGGCTTAAGAATGGCGTCAAGGCAAGGGCCTGAGGGGTGGCTGGAGAGACTAGGAGGCTTGTCATGCCAAGGCATGAAGCCCTCTTCCGGCCACACATGATGTCGGCCCGTGAAGACCGGTTTCGAAGGCTGGGAGACTCCGCGACGGCGGAACGATCAGGCGGTTGCCGACTCCGGGACCAAATCCGGCATGGCCTCCGCTTCAACCGTCGCCTCGACTCGATCGCCGGATTCGTCCATTGTAAGGGGAGTCCCATCATGCAGGTCCGCCGTCAGCGAAGACGATGGGGCTATCCCCGTCGAATCCTCGGCCATCGCATCGGACAAACCCGGGTCGGGAGTGCGTTCGTCGTTCGTTCCATCCAACGCCGCTTCGCTCAAGAGCGACACTTGATCGCCTTCGCCGAGTTCTTTGAACTCGCGGAGCGGCGGAAGATCGGCCAAACTCTTGAGACCGAAATGTTCCAGGAAGTGCTTCGTCGTGCCGTACATGATCGGTCGACCCGGCTCTTCCTTGCGTCCGACCATCCGGACCAACTTGCGTTCCAACAGGGTCCGCAGCACACCGGACGTTTCCACGCCGCGGATCTTTTCGATCTCTCCCCGGACGATCGGCTGGCGGTAGGCAATGATCGCCAACGATTCCACAGCCGACCGGGAGAGCTTCGCCGGCGTCTTCGCTTTCTCCAGACGTCTAATCCAGGGAGCAAACTGTTCTTTGGTCGCAAGTCGATATCCGCCGGCCACCTGTACGACCTGGAGTGCGCGTCCGTCGCGCAGGTAGTCTTGCTGGAGTTCACGAAGCGCCGTCACCACTTGGCTCTTGGTCACCTGCCCCAAGATCGTGGTGCACCGCTCGACCGAGAGCGGCTCACCCGCGACGAAGAGCAGCGCTTCCAGCACCGCCTTGACCTCCGCATCGACCGGCTCCACGTCATCCCGCTCTCCGGTCGCCTCCCGGTCGGTTTCCACATCTGGATCAGGAGCCTTCATGACGCTCAGGTCGTCCATCGCAACAGCTTGCGCGCCTTCCTCATGTGATGCGATCTGTTCCGACAACGCCATCGGTTCGGTCATCGGCTCGATCAGGTCACTCATCGCCCCACCTCCTCATCCTGCTCAACTCTCCTCGACCAGGTCTTCGACATCCGACATGGCCGTAAAGGCCCGTGAAATCAAGATCGTGCCGAACAGCTCGGCTTGATACGCTCGGATAATTCGCAACCGGATCAATTCGAGCAAGGCCAGGAACGTCACGATGACCGTCACCCGCGTGACCGGCCCCTCGAACAACTCGCCGAACGTCGCGGATTCCTGTGCCTCCAGACGCTCCACGATCACATTCATTTGATTCCGCACCGTCAGGTGATCCGGCACAATGTCCATCACGGTCGCGGCCGGCGTACGGGCCAGGATGTCGTGCAACGCATCGACCAGCTCAAACAGAGACACATCCTCTGCGAGATAGTCTTGGGGGTCGTTGGTGGGCAGCGGCTCAGGCGCCCTGGTGAAGACGTTCCGCCACCGCCGCGACTGATCTTCCAATTCAGTTGCCGCCTCTTTGAACTGCTTGTACTCCAAGAGACGACGGACCAATTCTTCGCGCGGATCGGGCCCGTCCTCGTCATCAAGGGCGCGCTCCTCCACCGGAAGCAACATGCGGGATTTGATCTGCAACAGCGTCGCAGCCATGACAAGAAATTCTCCTGCCACGGCCAGATTCAACGACCGCATACTTTCCAGATAGTCGAGATACTGCTGGGCAATCAGCGCAATCGGGATATCGTAGATATTGATCTGATTCTGCCGGATGAGATGCAGCAACAGATCGAGCGGACCTTCAAACTTCTCAAGTCGCACCTGATAAGGAAGTTCGACCTGCTCCACAGTGTCCTTGGGCTTGATGGCTGAACGTTCGCGTGCAAGGCGGGACAATGGTGCTCTTATAGCAGCTTATTGGGGGTACCGGCAAGCCAAAACTCTATATGTGGTAGGTTTTTCAGCCGCTTCCGCGGGAGCGGCTTCTCGGACGATAGGTCTGCGCAAGAATCAAGAGTGTGAAAATGACGGCGACCGTGGCCACGAGAAAGATCGGCCACAAGACGGATTTGCCGGCGGGCAACCGTCGCTCCCCCTTGAATGTCGTTCTGCTGAATCCGGGCGCCT
This sequence comes from Nitrospiraceae bacterium, assembly GCA_050246315.1. GTDB lineage: Bacteria > Nitrospirota > Nitrospiria > Nitrospirales > Nitrospiraceae > Nitrospira_G. The sequence goes on from JBFWWG010000014.1 coordinate 37,397, forward strand.
GCCCAAACTCGGCCGTGGAAAAATCGCCCGTCCCGTTGAAGACCGCATCCGCATAATCATTCACAGAACGGAAGACGGCTCCACGAAACAAGGCCGGTTGATCAAAGACCGTGAAGAGGAAATAGACCTCCCGTTCGAAGCGGCTCCGCGAGAAATCGGCGCCCGCTTGAAAATGGCTTCCGGAGAAGCCCGAACCCTGCCTGAATTGGACGCCGGTGAAATTCGCCGGCCCACGGAAGGTCACTTCCAACAATTCCGCCAATCCGTTGAACGTCGCCTCGCGGAAGGACGCCGCCTCCTGAAAGACCGTCCGGTGAAATCGTGAGAGGACGTTGAACGTCGTCCGATCGAACAAGACGTCCCGCACGAACCTATCCTGAACAAAGAACCCTTCACGTGAAAAGACGGCTCCGGACCAGTCTACGGGGCCGAGAAAGATGACACGCGACCAGTCTTGGAACCCCTCGAACCTCGTTCCGGTCATGGTCACGGCACCCTCGATCACCAGATACCCATGCCGGCTGCGGTGAGTCATCGATCCGCGCACCGTGGAATCCCGGATCGTGATCCCGCCCTTCACGATGCGGATCTCCTCCGCGTCCTTCTGGGCGAGCCACTCGCGCACCAACACGGGTAGTTTCTGCCGCTCGCCGTCTAACGCAATCGGCAAGGCATCCAGGGTCAGGTCGCCGATCACCACAATTCCTTGGAGATCGAGCCCCTGCCCGTCCGTGAGCGCCTGCAGGAGATCTTGTGCGGCAACCGCCTGTTGCTGCCGCTCTTGCGGGGAACAGTCGGCACCAAGATGTCTGACAAAGACAGAGCGCTGTGATTCGAGGCCGACCGAGCGATCACAGGCCAGGGTTGGGCCGACGCCGCCCAGACCACCCAGCCAGACGATCACAACACTGGCGAGTTGCAGGCCCCTCATGATTGGGCCATGGAAACTCCGACGAGGCTCCTCCCACGTCGGCGGTTGCTCGACCGGCGACGGTCGCGGACGTTTCCCATTTCTTCGAGATCGATTCACGGAATCTGCCCCACCGGCTACACTATGGCCATGATGCCCTTCAGCCGCAAGCGGCTCTCCGGCATCGCGCAGACCGAAATGCCGAATGCGCGTCCGCACGCCGCCTGGATGCCACCTGCCATTGTCCTGTCCCTGGTCCTCGCCTTGGCCTCGCCGACCGACGCACAGGTCGAATCGGCGGTCGAAATTCCGCTGCTCGCTGCCTACCACGGCAACGACCGAGGGGTTCTGGAAATAGTGCTCATCCATTGGGACAGGAAGCCCTCGCCCAACCCGATCGCCCTCCGATGGATCGCACGGGATGTGGTCTATGGCCCGACTCACCTTCAGGCGATGGAAGCGGCGTTTCGGTATGCGATCCGGCGGACCTCTGCCTCGGCACGCGGCGCCCAGACCGGAACAGTTTCCGTGCGCGGCGATTCATACCTCCCCACGACCAGCGATGGCCCGAGCGCCGGGGCCGTGATGGCAGTGGGATTTCTTGCGTTGTTACGGGGAGACCCCATTCAACGGGGCATCGCCTTGACCGGCACGGTCGATTCGGATGGGCGGATTGGGCCGGTCGGGAACATTCCAGATAAGATCCGCGCCGCTGCCCGTGAGGGATTTCGGACGATTCTCATTCCAGGAGACCAGTACTATGATCCCCATTGGAATCTGGATCACTTAAGTGTGGAGTTGGGCGTCGCGATCCGGGAAGTGGCCACGATCGAAGAGGCCTACCATCTGATGACCGGCCGGCGTTTGTCGTCGACGGATCGGCCACCGGAAGCCTTGCTGAACGACGCCCTAGTCATCCTCTCGACTGAATTTCCTCCGCAGGAGCACTGCGGCGGTTTCGCCCCACCAAGGTGGACGGATGATCTGAGGGAAACACGGAAGGAAACGTCTTGTCTCATGCCCGGGGCAGGCGCTGATCCATGGATCGGACAGCGGGTGGTACGAACAAGGGCTTCCTATCGCTCGTCGTAATCGTCTCCCGAATTTCCGAGAAGATCGTCCGATTTATCGAGATAGTCCACATCCTCGTCTTCGTCGTCCAGGGCAAGGTCCTCGGACATGTCATCTTCCAGCGGTTCTTCCCCGAGGTCGATCTCCTCCTCTCCCAGTTCCTCGTCCATCTCCTCCATTTCATCCGGTTCGAGAGGAGGGAGCGGTTTCCCCGTTGAAGCCGTCTTCTTTTCGGCCGGTGCTACGGCTTTCCCGGCCGCAACCGCCCTCTGTTCCGATTTGGATTCAGCCTTGCCCGGGCTTTTCTTTGCGGCAGACTTCTTGACAAACTTGGCCGACATTTTCGAGGGACCCTTTTTCGCCTTCTTCGTTGCAGGCCCAGCTTGACGTGCCGACGCTGTCTTTGCGGCTTTCTTTTTCATCGGCTTCTTGGCAGAGCTTGCGGCAGGCTTGCTGGTAGGTTTTTTCCCAGACTTCTTTCCGCCCTTCTTCGCAGGGGCCATCGTTTGCGTTCCTCCCTCTTCACAAGCGATCGACGGTGATCACGAGGGCACCATCTAGCACGAATGAATAGCGGGTTTCAACCGCAGAATCATGCAGCCCTTATGCGGGCATCGTGCCCAACGGGAGCACCGCGTGCACGGTCAAACCGGTCGTCGTCTCACCCGTCCGATCTAAGCGCATGTCTCTCACCCGCCCAACTCCGGTGCGGCGGGACACCTCGGTCTACGGGCGAGGTCGCGGCGAGCAGGAGCATGAATATCTGTCATTCGTCAAAAGTATTGGAGCGGCAACGCATCTCACCTTATCCATCTCATCGCAGTTCGATTGACAGGTGACAGTTGACGCATGACGGTCAAGCCCATCGGCGAGAACGAAGCTGGCAGGCCTTTTCGATAGCCTGTCAGCTCCGACAGCGCAGCGGCGGGGCCGTCGGCCTGGCCGACCGGCCCCGATCGCCTCACCTAGGCCCTCTCTTCAACCTCCCCGATTTGTCGGGAGGCCGGGAAACAGGCTCATGGACACCCGCTGCCTCACCCGGCCTGTCCGTGAATAGACCGGCTCTGGGCCGGTGCCATCCACTGAGCCGTGCGGGTGGACTGGATCAGACGGAAGCCGATGATGTTGTTCCGGTAGTTGGCATCGCCCCAGCTCCGGTCTGACGTCCGCAGGTTCTCCGGTTTGTTGTTCCAGGACCCTCACCGGATCAGGCACCGGCCGACTCTTGGCATGCCCTCCCATTGAACAGCGTAGACCGTTAGGCTGCCAGACCATCTGGTGCATCAGGGGCACCTGGACCAGATAGCATCCTCTGGCTACCATGCGGTCTGCGAAGCGTTTGAGGGAGGACGTCTCCCATGTTAAAGGCAAGGCGAACAACAAGACCGTCGGGATCTCACGTGGAGTATGGGAGGGGGCGAGGACTAATCCGAGATACGACACTCTTATGGAGGAACTGGAAGACCTTGAGGATCTCCACCGGGAGAAGGCCAAGAAGGAGAAAGGATCTCCATTGGAGGAAGTGCTGAAGGAATATGAAGTGCCTCACCACGTCCAGCTTGATCGGTGATGGCTTACGAGGTCATCTTCACCCCTCGTACCAGACGAACGTTCCTTCACCTCCCGACGACTATTGCTCGCAAAATCGCACAAGCCCTTCAGACACTTGCGGACAATCCGAGATCACATCTGTCGATCAAATTGTCCGGCGGAGAAGGATACCGTTCAGGCAACCATGATCCGTTTCATTCTCTTGACCTCCTGCTCCAGTCGATTCAGACGGGACTCCATCGTGGCTCGCCTGTGTTGGCCTGTTATCAAGAGGCGGCCCAGCAAGGTCTCATATGGCACACCGGTCTGCCGAGCAGCCTGTCTCAGGCCTCGGAAGCTGCTAGAATCGATATTGATTGTGATTCGTACAGCCTTCTGCCGCGCAAATGCAGCCCGCAGCTTGGCCGTGCCCGCCTCATCCACCTTCAGGCGTTCGAGCTTTGGTTCTCTCATCGTACAACCTCCGAAACCTTCGCCATTCGGCTGATCCAATGATACGAATCTTGCTGCCCCTCATGGTAAACCGTGTGGTGAGGACCCGCCCCGTCGAGGTTTGCCCCAGCCAGAAAAACCGATTCTCTTTCAGAGAATGCTTCGCGTCAACGAGCTGAACCCCCTTCTGATCGAAGAACGATTCCACCGCCTCTGAAAATGTCACGCCGTGTTTGCGGATATTTATCAGCTCCTTTGATATATCCCACTCGAATTCCATCTACGCAGCCATACTCGATTGGCATGGATCATACCATAGGCCACAGTGCCTCCGTCCTTCTTGTTCTCCTGAGAAATGGGCGGGGCAATTTCTTTCGGAAGGGTAAAGGGTAAAAGGACAAAGGGTAAAGGGCTAGGGCTCAAGGTCCTGGACAAGACGGAATCCCAGGTTGAGGAACCGGTTGCCGGCACCGTCCCTGCTCCGGATCGACGCACGGAGGCCCTCCGGTACGTCGAACCAGGACCCGCCGCGGATCACACGCCGGCCGCAATCGCCTTTGCCCCCCTCGAGCCAAGCTGAGCCATCAGTCGGCGCCCCCTGATAACTGTTGTGCCAGCAATCCTCCACCCATTCCCAGACATTGCCACTCATGTCATAGAGGCCGACGCTGTTGGGCTTTTTGCTCCCAGCCGGCGACGAGCGATCTGCCCTGAACACCGCATAGTCCGGCAGTAACTTTTCATCCGAGGTCCCAGCCCAGGTTTCTGCCTTGCCTCCGCTTCGCGCCGCATATTCCCATTCCGCTTCCGTCGGCAATCGATAGCGCTTGCCTGTCTGTTGCGACAACCACCCGCCATAAGCCTTGGCATCCTCCCACAACACATTGATCACAGGCCGTCGACCGCGGCCCCAAGCCTCATCGTGCGGCAGGGACCGCTTGGTCTCCTCGGCGAATCGGTCATACTCCTCAAACGTGACCTCGCAGGTACCAATGGCAAACGGTTTGACATTGACAGTGTGAACCGGTTGCTCATCAGTACTGGCGCTCCCTGCGTCGGGCCCCATTTGAAATTCTCCGCCTTCTACCAGAATCATTTCCGGCTCGAACCCCGGAAGAGTTCCACAAGCTGAAGAATGGCGTGTCACAGTCGCCGACGCACTCAATTCATCCAGTCCCCACCGCGCCAATCCCCATGCGCCGAGCACAAGGATGATCAGCACCATCGCCAATGTGCCAAACCTGACACCTCGGCCAATCCCCGTGCGCCAAGGGAGCCCTTTTTCGCCAGCCAGCAGAGCCGGCCCTGTTTCTTCGGCGCGGGCCGCATGCTGCGGCTTTGGAGTTTTCAGAGCCGGCTCCGGCTTATCCGACTCTTCTTGTAGTTGCGATGCAGTATGTGCTTCACGTCCTACCGAACGATCACGAATAGCTTGAAAGAGCTTCTGAATCGCCATGTCATCATCGAGACCGCTGCGCAGATCCACCCACTGGTAGATAGGAGAGCCGAACGGTTTCTCAGCGCCTGGCAGCAATACTGAAATGATGGGAAAGCGTTGGGCACCTCGGTTAGCCGCGTGATGCTGCAGCGCCAGATATAGTGCGACCTGCCGTGAGCCCATCTCTACCCGCCCAATGCAGAGAGCCACCACTCGGTATTGGGCCAGCATCTCCTCCAATTCCTGGGGCCAGGGCTTCCATGGCTCCCGACGCTCGGAAAGCACCACCTTGAGCCTCCGTGTACGCAACTGCCAGCCGAGTGCCTCTACCTGTGCACGATCGTACGGGTGGTAGCTCAGAAGGACATCGACCTGATCAGCCTCCACGTGTTTTCTACCAGTTCAATCCGGTCTGAAGATGATCGAAATTGGCACAAGGCTACTTTTTAGGCAAGGTCATCTCAACTAGCAGGTCCGTGGAAATACCAGTATTTAGCGGAGCTTCGGCGAATAGAAGGGATTGAATGGCCTTACCTGCTCAAGGCCTCTAGCAGGCTGCGGGAAAACCTTCCGTTCATCTTTCGAGAGCCTCAGGACGATTGGAGCGGTCGTTGAATGCACTGGGGTTTTCCGATCCTGCTGCGACCTGTCGAACCCTGCGGTGAGCTCAGTCGAACCGCATGAACGGAACTCCTGGAAAGTGGGCGCCCTTCGATACGCTCAGGGCGAACGGATGATTACCGGAACTTTCGGGATGCAACACTACGGCTCGACCCAAATATTGAGATAGGCCGGCAGACTATCGGCCCCCTTTACCGTATCGGGACCGATCATGTCAGTCACTTGCAATCGGAAACGGATTAGTCGCTTCGCGGCGACCTTGGGGGCGATGAACGACGCCTTGGCTTCATTTGGTCCGGTCAGATCGACCTTGAGGCCGCGAACCTGGCTCCACTCGTACCGCAGGGGATCGCCGTCTGGGTCTACGCTCTGGACCCCGCTCAACACGACCCGAGCCCCGCCTTTCACCGTCTGGTCTTCACCCGGGTTGGCCGAAGGGGGTCGGTTTGGTTCGTCGTCGCCGATCGCCTGAATATCGAGCGTTCCGACCTTGCCGCGGTTGACAACCTGCAGCGAGGCCCGGCCTGGCCTCTCGACTCGAATCCATCCGTCATCGAGCACTCTCGCGATATTCGGATCGCTCGACTGAAATTGGCTGCCGGCCGACGGGGAATCGATCGACCGCACCAGTCCGTCCTGGAATAACCCCACTGCCGGCACCCGCGTGAGCTTGCCGATGGGTTGGACTATCCAGGGTTTCTCGGCTTCAAATTCGATGGTCTCAATCGGAGCGGGGGGCTCCACCTGCACGACGACCTCATCAAAGTCGGGCCTGGTCCCCAATCGTCCCTGTGTCACCTCCGCCACGGCCAGCAGGCGCATCCGCCCGGCCGCGACCAACGGCACAGTCAGATTGCCTCCGAACGGCGGCGTGGCGGACATATCGGCCACCAGCGCCGCTTCGGCCAGTTGCGGCGGAAGCGGCTCCTCCTCAGCTCGATACCAGTAATAGGTGATCTTGCGAATCCCCGCCTCGCGCTCGACCTTGACCGTGACGGGGATGGATTGCCCTCCGGTCACCACCGCCGATGAGCGCGGGGCGGTTAACTCAAAGGCACCGGTTGTGGCCACGTTCAGGCCGAAGGCGCCCAACCAGAACAGACCCCAGTAGACCAGCCGGAGTCGCATGTGCGAGGACGATTCCCCCGGTCGTCGTGGGGGTGCTTCACGCTGGTGCGGGCCGAAGGGTGTGTCAGAGACCGGCGCCCGACGGCGCCACGAAGGAGAGAAACCGCTCGATGGCATAGGTTGTCACCTGGCCGCATGGACCATGGAAGTTACTGTCGCACCCATGCGTGGCCCAGGGCAGTTTGACATAGACATGCGGAACCCGCAATTGATGCAGCCGCTCGGCCAGCCGGTCGCTCTGGGTCGCCGGCACCACCGGATCGCGGAGGCCGTGAATCAGCAACGTCGGAAGGGCTCCATCGGCGAACGTGCGTGGTGAGGCGCTTTCATAGAGGGCGCCGGCCCCGACCATCTCATAAGAAACACCGAGATGACTCTGAAGCACTCTCCTGGCATCCACCACGGCCTGGTTCCCCGGATTCAGATACCAATAACCCAGGTCGGTAGGAGGAGACATGGCAATCACCCCGACGATCGCAGGATCGAGTCGTCGATAGGCCGCCAACAGCGCCAGTTGGGCGCCGCTTCCCCGTCCCAGGAGAATGATCCGCCGCGCATCGAATCCCGTATTGAGCGCCATGTTCTTGAGGTATTGGATCGCCTCAGACAGATCGTCGAGCGCCGCAGGATAGGGAGCGGAGGGGCCCTGTCGGTAGTCGACCGCGGCGACCACATACCCATGGTTGGTCAGATACACGTTCAGGTTCATCTGCTCGGTGCGGGAGCCGGATTCCCAGTTACCGTCATGCAGCACCACGACCAAGGGACGCCTGATCGGCGTCCCTGAGCCGGGAGCGTTGGTCGGAGGACTGTAGAGGTCCACCTCCAAGACAATGTCTTCTCCGCGCTTCGCATAGCTCAGTGCGTAGGACTCGACCTGCGGCAAGCTGACGCCTTGGAACAAGTCCTGCCAGACGAGCGGGGCGCGGCGCGCCGGGTGCTCGCCGTTGGCGCGCGGGGTGACGTGGCCCATTACGACAGCCATATCTGCATCTAAGACCTTCCCATAGGCCCAGGCCTTTAAGACCGGGGCGCTCAGCAGCACCAGCGCGAAGAGTCCCAAACAGGCTCCCATCCGGCCCGCCGCGCTGCCCCGCCATCCTGGCAGCCAGAGCAGCAGAACCGGGATCAGAAACCAATACCCCCATTCCATCCCGACCAATGAGACGAACCACAGGGGGCGGTTGGGCGGGGGGACCAGTGTGAGGACTCCGATCCCGACCAAGAGCAGTCCCCAAACTAAGCGTCCCATCGAAAGAATCCTTCTCCTCAGCGAGGTCTCTCATGTAGTAGAATAGCATGTGGTCGAAGGAGGCCAAGGAGATTTCATGAAATCACGGATCGTCCCGAGTTGTGTGTTGGCCATGAGCGTGATGGGCTTGGTTGGATATTCCTTGGAGGCCGGCATGCCGCCGCTCCACATCACGATCGACAGCGGAGCGCCATATTTCGTACCTGTTTCGGCCAATGTGCCATCGGGAACCGCAATCCATTGGAGCAATCCGACCGCCTCTCCCCATACGATCACCCATATGGCCTGTGTGGACGAGGAAGGCCGGTGCATGTTCGACTCCGGGACCATCCTACCGGATGGGCAATTCACTGTTCCGGCCCTGCCTCCCGGGCGCTACCCCTACTACTGCCAACTTCATCCCATCATGCGCGGTGTGCTCATCGTGACCGATTCCCAATCCGGATCGTCGGAAACGTAATCATCTGTCCATAGCCTCCCGCCTGTTCGCCTCATGCCTACCGAGTTTGTTCTACCAACTCGGCTTGCGCCGATAAAACGTCATCGTGTAGGCTGGCTCCGCTCGCGAGCATCCATAAGACCTGACGCACGGCACGATGAAACCATCCGTCGTTCTCCACGATCCGCTCACCTTTACGGATGACATCCTCGTCCAACGGGCCTGGCGCATCCCCGACCTAGTGATCTACCAACAGGGAGAGGACGAATGGTGGGTCGCGCCCCTCGACGATAACCTTCCGCTGGTCCGCCTGAATCGGGTCGGCATGGAAATGCTTGGCTCGATGACCGGCCATATCACGGTTGCCGCCTTGGTAGAGAAATACGCGAAATGGATCTGCGGACCGGACGGCCAGCCGGGCCTCTGGCATCTCCAGCGTTGGGCCCTACCTAACTACTCCCTCTGCTACTTCGGCACGGAACCGCCCGGCGGCCATCGGCACAAGGCCAAGTGGGATGTCCTCTTACAGCAGATCCGGGAAGGTTGGTCCGGCCAAGAGGGATTCGAAGGGGAAGCGCACCTCGCCGATTTCCATGTGGAGGAGCTCAAGGAAGCGGCCGAGGACGACGGCCATTTCGACCTCATCGAGACCACCGTCTCCCACCTGTTTCGCGAACCGAGCGAGGCGCTGGCGGGGCTGACCTACGGCCGGTTGTTGATCAAGCAACTGCGCCGGCTCGGGTGGTTCACGCCGAAGCCCAAAGTCATCCTCGAAGTCGGCGGCGGGCTTGGCTATGTCGCCCGGGAAATGGGCAAGGATCTGTTGCCCTTCGAGAAGCAAGGCATCCAGTATCTGTCGCTCGATGTGACAAGGCCCTTCCTCTCGTTGCAGCAGCGACGTGCAAAGGAAGGCGGGTGGGCCTGCACCGGAACCCAGGCCAACGGGGAGTTCCTTCCGTTGAAGGACCACTCGGTCGATCTCGTGATTGACAACGAGAACATGGCCGATATGACGCCCGCGAAACTGTCGCGACAGGAACTCCTGACCGGAATAGGTGAGACGCCGTTGCATCAGGAGGCGCTGGACTGGATTCGCCGGCTGAGGCTGCCGATCGAAGCCGATCCGCCCGAAGAGGTCATCTTCAACCTTGGGCCATTCCGATTTGTTGCGGAACTCTGGCGGGTCCTCAAGCCGGGGGGACGGGCGTTTCTGACCGAGTTCGGCATCGAGGAAGGTTGGCCGGCTCCAGTCAAACTCCCCGGCCATACGGAATATGAAGTGCAATACACCCATTTGCGGCAGGCCGTGCGATGGCTAGGTTTTCAGGAACGGTATCTGCCGCTGCCGCCATTCCTCGGCATCAAACCGGATACCAAGGTACTCTGCACGGGCGCGGCCTATACGATTCAACGGTTTTGCCAGGCCTTAGGGAAACCCTTTGCAGTCCGAGCCTACACTGAACAAGAGCTTGCCGCCACGATCAAAGACATGCTGCCGAAGGTCATCGGCTGCCATTACCACGACATCGCCGACCCGGCCTGGTTCGGCCTGATCGATTTCAAGGTCCTGCTGCTGGAAAAGCCCGGCGGCGCGCCGCGTCCCGCCTATCAGAACGCCTCAGGCTATCGGTGGTATTCGCAGAAATAGAAAGATTGAACCAGCACCCATGCTGGTCCCCTGCTCCCGGAGCGCGCGCCCTCAGAAGGGCGCCGGGGGACCCGATGCGCTTTCGTATATGCAACGGGTCGTAACGGCCGCAATAGGACCACCATGGGTGTGGTCCACAGAGGGGACAATCACCAAGCGCGGAAGAAGCATTTTATCGTCCAAGGCAGGTACGCCGAGCAGGTCAACCCGAACCACCCTTCGTGCTCGCGCAACGTGCATACCTCAGAAGGATGCAACAGGAGACGCCAGACTATCCTTCTTTCTCGCAGAACGTGGAAGATAGAACGGCAGGTCACCACGTGTGTGAAGGGAGTGGATCAGATTGACAGCCTTTTGATCGACGGAGATAATGCGTTCAATAATTTGAGAATGGCCGAGCTATGATTCGTCGCTCCCATCGCAGTGCGCAAGGTTATGCGTGAAGTTTTCCGAGGTGGTGAGGTTGTTGGAACACAATGGGTTCACCCTGATCAAGGAAAAGGGTTCCATTCGTTACTACGGCAAGCCAGGTATCGACCGGTTGGTGCGGATTGATTATCATGGTTCCAAGGAAGTGCCGACGGGGACCTGCCACGCCATCCTGAAAGCAGCAGGGATCAAATAGCGGGAGGCGTCACATGATCAACCTCAAATACTCTCTCGTCATCGAGGCGACGGATGATCCCACCTTCTTTGGTTTTTACTCCCCCGACCTCCAAGGATTTACGGGAATTGGCCATTCCATCGAGGATTGCCTGTACCAGGCCAGGTGGGGGATGGAGGAACACCTGGCGCTTCTAAAGGAAAAAGCGCTGCCTGTTCCTGCGCCGAGTACCAATCCCACCATCGTGATTCAAAACGAAAAACGAGTCGGCCAAGCGGTGTAATAATAGTTGCGTCGGATCGCGGTTTCTTGGCTGCCGGCCGACAAGCTTCAACACGATTCCTGTTCCTGCCGACATTCGACATTTCCTCCGAGTCATCTGCCCACCGCCCCCGGTTCGGCCTGATCGACTTCAAGGTCCTGCTGCTGGAAAAACCCGGCGGCGCGCCGCGTCCCGCCTATCAGAACGCCTCAGGCTATCGGTGGTATTCGCAGAAGTGAAGCAGGAGGCCGGGCTCGCCGGCTTCCTTGCTCCCGGAACCCGCACGATCAGAATGTGCTCGTTCGACGGCCGCAGTTGAAGCCAGCGAGTCCGGCCCCAAAATAGTGCCAGGAAGAAAAGATGTGGACTCCTGGACGCTCGCACTCAAGTGCGGCTCGCTTTATGCGGCGAACTCCACACGTACCTCGCGCCCAAGTCTCGCTTGAAGCGTGATGAGCATTTCCAGGCTGAACTTGTCCCATTTGCCGCGCATGAGATCGGACACTTGGGATTGTGCGATACCCAGGCGCTCGGCTGCCTCAAACTGGCCGAGCCTGTAAGTCAATACTCATGCCAGACCCCATCTCTCGACTTAATCCATCAATTCACTTGCACCTCCACAGTTCAGGAAAGATCTCATAAGCCTCCTGTTCAAACGGCAGTGTATTACCGAGGTAAACCTTATCGAATGGGAGCTGCCGCCTCCGGGAGCACGCTCCCACTATCCCACTGGCTAACTTCGCAACATCTTGGAAGCGAGAGGTTATTTCATCCATGAAGGGTGCATTATAGGTCAAGGCATCGGCTCCATAATGAATTAGCAGCGATACCGGCTGCCTCACAATATTCCCATAGTGGCCGGCCTTCTTGAGAATGATGGTTTGAAGTGCCGCTCTCGCCGATTCCCCCGAATAGGAGCCTCCTCTCGATTTGACATTTATCCATGGCATCCCTGGCCCTTTGGGTTGCCTGGTGACCATGCCTTTGACTCTGGAGATGAAGCGGACTTTTCCCAAGTATTTTCCCAGCGTCGGCAAGCCTGAAAAATCCTTATCGTGTCGCTCCGTTGGCCAATGACTGTCCGTCTCTTCGATCAATTTAAGTAGTTCTTCTCGGAAACTTTGGCGATCGTGCCCATCGCACCTTGTGCACTCCTTCTTAGGTGCGAGTAGAACACTATGGATATGCTTCGTCTTATTATCGGATTGCTGACCAATTGTTTCCCTAATACTTGAATCAAGCTGCTCCTGCCGCTTTCCCTGCGCTATCTCATCCTCGACCAGCCATTCCCCAAGCTCAAAACCGATCTTGCTACCGTCCTTCAACGTTGCAAGTACATCAGGAAATGCCCCTGCTTCGTCCTGGACATTCCAGTGACCTGCTATGTCGCTGGCAAGGGAAGGGTATGCCCGAAGGAATGCCTCAAACGCCTCACGTTCTTTCTCCTTCTGAGGATCCATATTTCACTTGGCTCCAATCTTTCAAGCTCAAGACATCATTGATCACTTCATCATCCGGACTGCCAAGTCAATCAACACGCCTTCGCGCAAGCCCAGGTCGCTCACCAGAACGCTCGGCATCCCCAGAGTCTCCATGATGGTTCGGAGCATGATCGTGCCGGAGACGATGACGTCCTCGCGGCCACGTTCGAGGCCGGGCAGCCCCACTCGCTGCGCTTTGATGCGACTAAGCAGCATCTGCTCGATCTGCTGGACGGTGGCGAGCGTCAACCGATAATTGTGAATCCTCGCCGGTTCATAGGCAGGCAGTTGCTGGGCCATGGCCGCAAGCGACGTGATCGTGCCGGCCGTACCGACGAACGTGAGGTCGGATGGTCTCGGCATACCAGCGACAACTCCCTCCATTTCTTTCCGAATCCACTCTCCCGCCCGCTCCACTTCCTCGACCGTCGGCGGATCATGGTGCAACAGCCGCTCGGAGAGACGCACCACCCCGATATCGATCGAGCGGACGATCGGCTGTCGCCCCGGCCGGTCGAGAATGAACTCTGTACTCCCACCCCCGATGTCGAGCGCCAGCATGTCCGCCACGCCGGGCGGCAAACCCGATCGAATGCCCAACATGGTCCGGCGGGCTTCTTCCTCTCCCGAGATCAACTCGACTTCGAAGCCGGCCTCTTTCTTGGCCAGATCCAGAAACTCGTCTCGATTGGCGGCATCCCTCACGGCGCTGGTCGCCACAGCCGTCACCGCGTCCGGCCGGTACATCTCGACGACTCTGCTCCATTCCTTCAAGGTCTCGACGACTCTGGCCATCGCCTCCGCCGCCAGCCTTCGAGTCTCATCCACTCCCTGGCCGAGACGAAGAATCCGGCGGTCCGAACGTAGCTCGTGCAACTTCCCCTGTTCGTCCAACCGCGCAACCAAGAGCCGGCAGGTCAACGTGCCGATATCAACACCGGCAAGGATTCGTTCTGTCCTCTTGCGCTGATCGTTCATCTCATATTCCGAATGCTGTCCATGTCCGCCTCGATCCGCGCCCGTTCGTCGTGCATCTTGCGGACCTGATTGATCCATGCGGAAATCTCTCGATCCATCTTGATCGCACCCAGCGTGCTCCCTTGCTCGACCAAGCGGACGGTGCGTTCCCCGATGTCTTCATGTATCTGATCCAGTTGATCTTGAATCTTTCGCAGTTCCAGTCGCAGCTTGAGCAACTCGGACTCTTCCATCGCACGGTTCGCGGCCTCAGCCGTTCCCTGCCGGAGCGTCGCCCATCCTGCCTTGAGATCTAACTTGAGACGTTGCAACAGACCCATCGCCGTTCCTTCTTCGCTGTCACCCCGTTATCCCAGCTCCTTCGTCAACCGACATCCCCGAGCGCCAGTTTCGCCTGCCATCGTCGCATCATGGCATCTCGCAACGCTTGATGCTCCGGCGCCGACAACCTCGGATCCTGCTGCAACAGCGCAAAAGCCTCCTTGCGCGCCTGCTCCAACAAGGCTGCGTCGCGCACGAGGTTGGCGACGCGAAAATCCGGAAGCCCCCATTGGCGTGTGCCGAACAGTTCGCCCGGCCCGCGAATCCGAAGATCTTCCTCCGCGATCACAAACCCGTCGGTCGAGCGGAGCAACGCGTCCAGCCGCTGGCGCGCCGGTGAAACCTGGTCACGCGGTTGCGGTGCGTCACTCCGGCCGCCCATGTGGGCTCCTGCAGCCCCACTGAGGAGCAGGCAATAGGATTGTTGTGCGCCTCGACCTACTCGGCCGCGCAGTTGATGCAATTGGGCCAGCCCGAAGCGCTCGGCATGTTCGATCACCATCACCGAGGCGTTCGGTACATCCACCCCCACTTCAATGACGGTTGTCGCCACTAATACCTGGATTTGCCCGGCCTTGAACGCTGCCATGGTCGCGGTCCGCTCCTCTGCCTTCAATCGGCCATGGACCAGGCCCACGCGATGGTCTGCAAATTCCTCTTGTTGCAGACGATCGGCCGCTTGTATCGCGGCCTCCAGATCGAGCTTTTCGGATTCCTCGACCAAGGGATACACCACATAGGCCTGGCGACCCGCCTTGATCTCATCTCGAACCACCTGATAGGCCCGGCGCCGGTGGGATTGATGAAAGGCCAAGGTCCGAATGGGTTTGCGTCCCGGCGGCAAGCTGTCGATGACCGAGACATCCAAGTCACCGTAAACGGTCATCGCGAGAGTCCGAGGAATCGGCGTGGCCGTCAAGACCAGCACGTCCGGTTGATAGCCCTTCTCGGTCAAAGTTTTTCGCTGTAACACCCCGAACCGATGCTGCTCATCGATCACGACGAGCCCCAATCGCGAGAACCGGACATGGGATTGGACCAGCGCGTGTGTCCCGATGACGACCTGCGCCCCGCCGTCGGCAACCTGTGCAAGGCGCTCCTTCCGCAATTGCCCTCGCTCCTTGCCGCATAGGAGGACGGAGGACAGCCCGAGGCGATCGAGCAACCCTCGTAAATTCAGATAGTGCTGTTCGGCCAGCAGTTCGGTCGGCACCATCAGAGCCGCCTGGTGACCCGACGCACAGGCGGCCACCAGGGCATGCAATGCCACGACCGTCTTCCCGCTGCCGACATCGCCTTGGAGCAGCCGATTCATGGGCTGGGGTGAAGCCATGTCTGCAAGAATGTCACGAATCACCCGCTCCTGCGCGGTCGTCAGTCGGAAGGGCAGGATGGCTCGCAGACGTTGCAGGATCGCAGGAGCCTCCTGGCTGCGCAGCAGCTTCTCCTCCCGCCGTACCTCTTGATGCCGATCGGCAAGCGCCAATTCCAGCAGGAAAAGTTCCTCGAACGCCAACCGCCGATGGGCTGGACTGATGCCTCGATCCAGTTCCTCCAGCCGCAGCGGCTCCACCGGACGGTGCACCCATTGGAGCGCATCGGGCATCCTCATGAGCTTCTGTCTGGCTTCGATTGCGCGCGGAAGAATGTTGATAACATCCGCCAGACTGGCGTGAAGCACCTGATCGATCAGCGCCCGCATCTGGCGCGAACTCCAGCCGCGGGTCTCGTGGTAGATGGGTACGACACGGCCGATATGGAGAGTGGCGGGACTCGTCGGCAGGCTCATGTGATCGATCGGCCCAGTTGGATTGACCGATTCGATCCGCTCGTACTCCTCTACTTCCATACGGAGATCCAGCCAACCTCGCCTCCCGATCACAACCCGGCCGAGCAACAACACAGGAGTACCGGCGGCCAACTGCTCTTCCAGATAGGGTTGATTGAAGAAAAGGGCGATGAGCTGACCGGTCGCGTCCTCGACTGAGACTTCCAAAATCGACAATCGCCGGTGGGGGATTTTCTTGAGGTGGGTCCCTCGAACCGTTCCGCAAATGATCCCGCGCGTACCGGGCGTCAGCCGGTTGATGCGGGTCAGCCGAGACCGGTCTTCATACCTCCAAGGGAGAGACCAGCACAGGTCCTCCACGGTGACGATGCCCAAGCGACTCAGCACGCTGGCTCGCTTGGGACCCACCCCCTTGAGAAATTGTACGGCCCGTTCCCAGAGGGAACGTCGGGGCCCTGACACCTCGTCGGAAGAGTTCGCGACGGTCACCGGAGGCAAGGCAGTGCCTTCCAGAGCCACCTCATCCCGTCCCGATCTCAACTGACGTACTAAGAGCCGCCCCTGTTGGACTCGTCGTTTGCGCTCTTCAGAATCGGCCGTTTGATCGAAATCCTCGAAGAGTTGCCTGAGGACCAAGAGCTTGATCTCCACCGGCACGGCATGCGGTCCTTTCGCCAACGCCTGCAAGACCTGCTCGCAGACAAAAGGCCCAAGGCTCTTGACTCCGTGAACATGTGCGTAATTATCGCGCGCCGCAAACTCGATCGGCCGAGTCAACCGGTGGAGAATCTCATTTAGCTCTGTTGCGGACGCTGGAGATGTGGGCGGCTGCACCGGGTGCTTCCAGGAGCGTGAGCCTCAACCATCTTGGTTGGGACCGCATCGTAGCATAGGGTCGGAGGCTGTACAACGAGACCGTCCGCCAGGCGCCAGAGGAGGATGGAAGATTGCGTATGAGGCCGGGCGTGCATCCTCATTTCGGAGATTTGTTCGACAGGTGCAGAAACATTGCTACACTACGGCACAGATCAGTAGGAGTCCTCATGTATCGACGGAATATTTCACACATCCTCAGTTCAGTGGGGATCGTCTTGGTTCTGTTCGTCGTGTATCATGCGTGGGTCAAGCCGGTCTATCTTCCTCCATCCGAACCGACTCCCGCTCCGCCGTCGGCAAGCGACAAGCCGGAGACGGATTCGCCCCCTCCTCCTTCCTCGATCGAGCAGGATCAGGTCCGCGAACAACGGAGACAGATGCGTCTGCTCGCTCCCGGCAATCCGCCGGCCAATCACCAGTACGCCGAGCTCTTACAAGAAGCGCAGGAGGAGTTGGAGAAGCGTCAGGCTCGCAGCGCACAGACCAAACTAATGACATTGCCGCCGACGGCCTTGGCGGAGGCCAAGGTCGCGCGGTATGCGGCGGCACTCTGGAATAACCTCGGCCTGGAGCATGAGCGGACCGGGAATATGAAGGCAGCGGCACAGGCCTACGCCAAGGCCGTCTCGATCGAACCGGCCAACCGAATAGCCCTGCTCAATCTGGCCCATGCCTATTGGGTCCAACGAGACCCACAGCTCACACGCGAATTGCTCGATCGCATCATCGCCCTCGCTCCGGATGAGCCCTTCCCACACATGGCCCTGGCGGACCTGTTGCAGGAACAGGACCGGCTTGCAGAGGCGGCTGAACATTTGGATCAGGCCGCCAAGCGAGCGCACCAGGACCCCGGCTTACACTCCTATCTGAAAGCGGTGACCGCCAAGGTGAACCGGACAGTACAGGTCGAACAGCCGTTCGCGACTCAGTCGTCCACCCACTTCACCGTGAAATGGGATGGAGAGGAAGACCAGACCACCTGGATGGCGGTGCTGGATATTCTCGAAGAGGCCTATCGGGAGATCGGGCAACGTCTGGGCTATTTCCCTCAGAAGCCGATCCTCGTCGTGCTCCACACCAAAGCCACCTTTCAAGCGGCCACGGGCAGTCCGGCCTGGGCGGACGGACTCTTTGACCCTACTCTAGGGCGCATTCAGATCCCCACTCGAGGGGCACTGATGGACCGACCCTGGCTGACGCGGGTGGTGAGGCACGAGTTTGTCCATGCGTTGCTGCACGAACGGTTGGGCCCGGAAGCCGGCGGTCTCCCGACCTGGCTGAATGAAGGCCTGGCGATGCAGCTCGCTGGCGACCCCTGGCCCGATCTCGATCAGGTGCTGAGCGGCGTCGCCGCCGGCGAGATTAAGCTGATCCCGTTGAACATGCTGGAGGGGGGCTGGAGCCGTTTTCCGGGAGAACTGGCACTTGTCGCCTACCTGGAAGCTAACTCAGCAACCGGCTACCTGATTGACCGCTTTGGAATGGAAAAGGTCCGAGAGTTACTCGCGGTCCTCAAATCACACCAAGGTTTCTCAGGTGCAATCGAGGATCGCCTCTACCTTCCCTACGATCAGTTCCAACGCCAATGGGTTGATTCAATCAACGCACGGATAGGCAAAGCCAACGGGTAGGTCGCTCGCAAGCCGCACCGCGATGATCATCCATAACGCCGATATTCCATGCCCACAATTTACCTGGACGGGACTGCCGAACCGGCCAACCAGGGATGAGTTGCGCACGCTCCGGCTCATCCGCAGCCACCCCCTCCACCTCATCGCGGGTAGACAGCCTATCCGTCCAGATCAGCTCCTCCGTTTCTCGATCATAAGATCGGACGATCACCTCATAATCTCGATTATCTGATTCCGTCTCATTTCGATCCGTTTGCGACTCCGACGCCACGCGTTCCGACTGGTCCTTCCTCGGCGTGAACGTCTGGCGCCACACCGGCTGACCACTGAGGCGATCCACGGCCTGGACGATCAGGCTCGATTCCACTGTTGAGAGGGACGCATCCCTGATCAGTCTCAACCGGCGGCTTGGCCTCAGACCGCCGGCCCCGGTTTGTTGGCGAGGATCGCCGCTGCCCGGTGTGACAAAGTTGAGATTGCCTTGCCAAAGATAGCCTCCGCTGCGCGCGTCATACACCCGCATCGGAAACTCCGAGATCGTCTGCGAATCCAAGTAGGCCGCCCCG
Source organism: Nitrospiraceae bacterium (assembly GCA_050246315.1). GTDB lineage: Bacteria > Nitrospirota > Nitrospiria > Nitrospirales > Nitrospiraceae > Nitrospira_G. Next base: position 56,395 of record JBFWWG010000014.1, read on the forward strand.
GCAAAGACCCTGTCGCCGCTCGTGTCGCTCTTCTTGGGATCTTCCCCCACGACATTCAGCTCGAACCGTTCCTCCGAAAGCGGATCCCCGGTCCCTGCATCGTACGTACGGATTCGGATCAGAGATGTACTCCCCTGCTGATACCCGAATCCTACAGCGACGACACGGGCCGGCATCGCTCCCTCGTGCACGGATTCTGATTTCGTCTGGGTCGCAAGAGCCGGAGCAAGCGTTGGTCCCGCCCACGCGGGAGCGGTGAGCAGCACCAGGACCGGCAGGATCCGAAAGACTGTGAGCCAGTTTCGCATGGCCGAAGCCTTTCTGTTTGGAGTTGTCCCAAAGGTCATGGCGTCTACCGCGCCTCTCACTGAATGGGAATAAGGCTCAGTGTGCCCGGACGCGCACCACAGGGTAAATTCCACCGAGGTACGTTCTCCACCTAGAAAGGGCTATGCGTCGGCAGTCAGACCGAAGGTGGATGGAACACCTGACACGAGGTTGAAAAAGTCCGCCAGCTTTGTTTTCGGATCACTCTGAGGCTCAACGTACGAAGAGTGTGCCTCGTCTCCTCACTCGCTGCTGCCTCGTTGGACGGACTTTTTGACCATCCTGCAGGGGGATTTCTGAGGTCGCCCGTGGTCGCTCGCCGTACCGGCCTTCACAGGTGCTCGGAAGGCATTTCAACAGCCTACAAGATCGGCATTCTTGGAAATTCCTCAAAAGTACGGGGTGGCAGACGCGAATGCTGGGATCGAGTCGCGTCAGGCCGAACTGGGGGGCTTCACAGCACCAAACCAACGGTATCGGTGGCGAGCCAGCAGACGATAGGCCATCAGGGCGAGCCTTCGGATCGGGCGGAGTCTCAGCACCTGGGAGAGGAATCGACCATTCTGAAGATGCGGGAGCAATTCGACAAACGCATCAAGACCTTGATGAACGGTACCATCTCCAGCGATGAACAAGGCGACCTCTGGACGGGCGCGCCCTACTAAATCGCCCAACAGGATCCCCGCATCTCGGCCCTGGTAGGGAAGATAGACAATGCGGCGCCCATCCCTCTTGCGCCAGCCTTCGAGATGAGTCTTCGCGGCGACACACATGCGGCATTCGCCGTCATAGATCAAGACGCATGTCTGGGAGTGATCCGGCAGGTCGGAGGGCATGTGTCAGCATGACAGACCGGTTCATCGACCCGCAAGACTTGGGAACGAGCCGCTGGTTGATCGAGACGCCGATGCCTTGCGGTACGCGGGCCCTCCCCGGTAGCATGCGTCCATGACTACCAGGCATGTCGTGATGGCTGTTCTGGCGGCATTGATGGCAACGGCCGGCCTAGTGCGATTCAGTGCTCCCGTCCCAGCCGGGCAGGCTCCGATCGTACTGACAATGTGGAATATGTTCCTCTTCGGCATCCCGACTCTCTTGATCGGGGCCCTGTTGGCGCGGCAACGGTGGGCGTTGATGGCCGCTGTGATCTATGGAACGGTGGGATTGGCCCTGGATATCTCCACCCTCGTGTATGTGCTGACCCACGAGACGGAAGGCCAGTTCTACGGTTTGGCGGTCAGCCTCTCCGCACTCCTGAATTTCCTGTTGATCGCCTACGGCGGCAAGGGATTCCTCTCCGTCATCGACTCAGGGACGCTTCCAAGAGACCGCCCTCCCAGTCACCCGTCCCCCTTTTGACGTTGATCGATTTGATCCGTCTGAATCCGGCCTGTCGCAACCATCCCGCCGTCTCCGACAACGAGTAGGTATCGCCCTGCTCGGTGCAGAGCAACATCGTCCCGGCAAACAGATTGGCCTCCGTCGGGCGCAGTCCTTCTCGATCCAACAAAAACGCGTCCTGAATAATCAGACGACCACCAGGATTCAGAGCCGGCACCAATCGCTTGAACAGGGCCTGATTCTCTTCGGGCGAATAGATGTGCAACACATTCGAATACCAGATGACGTCGTATTGCCCCGGCACCTCGGCCTCCATGAAGTTCAACGGCAGGTAGGAGAGCCGAGCGCCACCCTTGTGTGTGGCGGCAATCTCCCTGGCGACCTCCAAGGCCGGAGCCCGATCGCAGAGGGTAGCGCGCAAGCGAGCCTGACGTGCAAGGAACTCCAGGGCATACGTGCCGGGACCTCCACCCAGATCCAGCAGGGTCTTGACTCCTTTCAACGGCACGTGGGCAGCCACCCGCGGAGCGGTGTCCACCGATCGATAATGCATGGCCCAAGTGAACTGCCGGCGATAGACCGGATCGTCCGGACTCGTATCCGGATCGACCTCCCGGCCGGTTCTGACCGCTTCCGTCAATCGAGACCAGGTCGCCCATCCCTCGCGAAGCAATTCGAGATAGGCCTGCCGGTACTGTGGGCTCTTCGCGTTGAGCTCGACGGCCCCCACACGGCTGTTGCGATAGCGGTCCCCTTTCTTGATCAAGAGTCCGGCGCTGGCCAGGTTTCGGCACAGGATGCGCAGGCCCCGTTCGCTTGCCGACACCTGTTTCGCCAACTCCGGGATCGACCAGATCCCCGTTCCAATGTGGGTAAACAGGTCCAATTCGAGCGCCGTCAGAATCAGGCGAGGCAGACGATATTCGGTGACGGCAACGCGAAAATCCTCGAACGTCCGAATACCGGGCTCATGTTTCATGTGCATCCTCACAAATCCGTCCACTATTACAAGGCGTCTGCGATCGAAAGGCGGGAGCTATCTTGAGTCGTGGGCTCAAGGGCATTCATGCGCGGAGTTGTTGGCGGCACCAGCGAAGCAGATCGAACACCGCCTCCGGCTTCTGGAAATCGACGGAGCGGGAGAACTGCACCGCGACAAAATGTTCGTTGATCTCCGTCCGCTCAGCGAATCCCGATTGCAGCAGCAGCGCACGATACTTCGAGACCGTGCGATTCATCAAGGTCTTGGCCTGCTTGGCCAGCTCGTCGGTCGGGAGATCCTCACAGGTGCCTTCCGAGAGCAGACTTTTCAGGTCATCCAAATCCATACCGGTTTGGCAGATGAGCTGCCCGTCCGGCAATAGTTCAAGCATCCATCCTTCGGCGTTCAAGTCCAGAGCCAGCGCGCCGTCGGGCCCCAGTTCATACACAGCCGGTTCGGCCTGCACCAACCTCGTCCGCACGTGTTCCCAATCTACTGCATGAGCAGACTCGTGGCTCATGCCAAAGACCCTGTGCCCGACTGGTGTGGTTCGACGGATGACTCGGCCAATCGCTGTCGGAGCGCATGCAATCGCCGCGTGTTTTCATCCAGTTTGGGCAAACGATATTTCCGGTCCATGGCGACGACCTGCTCCAGCAGCTCTGCGGCCTCCCGCAGATGGCCTCGCTCCTCTTGACACTGCGCCATCACATATCGGGCGCCGCCCGCGCGCAATTCATCGCGATGACGCTCCGCCATCGCGAGACTCGTCCGGCAACAAGCCAGGGCGTCCTCGTAGCGACGTTGAGCCAGATAGGTCCGCCCCTTCATCCGCCAGACATCAGCGATCCCGCCGAAATTCCCCATGCGCTGCATCAACGCCAGCGATTGCTCATAGTAGTCGAGGGCGCCGATCATGTCGCCGGTTTCTCTGGCAACCAGCCCCAAGTCGGACAGCAGAACCGCTTTCGCTGCGTAATCCTGGGTCCGATTCATGATATCCAGCGCTTCCAGATAATAGGCGCGTGCACGATCCCACTCCCCTGCATCCGCGCGCAGGTTGCCCAGATTAGCTAAGGTCGTGCCAATCCCCCGCTCGTCCCCGAGAATCTTTTGTAGCTCCAAGACCTCTTGATAATACGCCTGCGCCGGATCCCGCCGCCCGCTCACCGCGCAAATGTTTCCAAGATTCCCGAGCGTGGCGACCAACGAACGCCGGTCTCCCGTCAGGCGATGAGACTCCAACGCCTTGATGTAACAAGTGTAGGCCTCGGTATAACGACCCGCGGCGAAGTACTCGTTCCCTCGTCGATTTAGCTCTTCAGATCCCGTGTGCATGGAGACCGCCGTTCAGGCGTTGAGGCAGGTTTCCACGGCCGTTTTGGCTCCGGTCATGAGCGACATGCCGTCACCGACGAGGATCGTCTCAAATTGGTACTTCAACAGACGCCGCAATCCCTCTTTCGCCAAATTGGGATCGGCATATTTCTCGGTCGGAAGCATGGATAACGACCCGGGCGGCCTCCCAATCAAGGCATCGCCGACGATCATGATCCCCGCGTGCTGTTGAATAAACAGAGCGCACTCCCCGGGGGATTTCTGATCCCGAAGATGCACGGCCCAGATGCCTCCCGGCAAGAGCTCGCCGTCTTTGTATGTCCGAGTCGGTGTCACATCCATCTGAGACGCATCGAGTTCCGGCACATACAAATGGCATTGCCAGTCCCTCTGGTAAGCCACGGCCTCGCGAAGATGGTCGCGGTTGGTCACGACGATGTAGTCGATTCGGCCACCGCGCCGCACTTGGCCGCCCTCCTCAGGAGCGAGAGGAGGCGGATCCACCACAACACGATGTTCTCCGACAGCGAGCAGCAGGCCGTTGAAATCGAGCTGCTTCTCCGGCGAAAACCAGGACCACTGCCACACGTTCGGAAGAATCGGTTTCAACATGGCATGATGTCGGTCGCTTACCCCAGTGTGGCCACGGCGTCCCGCACCATCTTCGTCACCTTGGCGCGGATGTCCTGTTCCGCTGCCAGATCGATGATGTCGTCCTCCGGCACCGTGATGAATTTGCGCGAAGTTCCCTTGGTGAGAGAGATCAAGAACAGGCTGTTTGACGAAGTCGTCGGAATCACAACCTGAACCCCCGCATCGACATCCCGCACAAGCTCAAGAAACTGTTGTTTCCCCTCATCCATCTCGCTCATGCAGTTCCTTTCGCTCCGGTCGGTCGAGGGTACCTCACCACGATACTCAGACTCCACCACCGGCCAACAGCTTCTCGACCTCCTGGAGAATCACATCGGCGCCGGCCAAATCCATATTTCCCACACGTTGCCAGCGAATCACTCCTTGCGGATCAATGACGTAAACGTTGGGGATGAACTTGCCTCCCCCGTACAGCTTGTCCGTGACCTTCTTGGGATCGAGCAAATAGGGGTAGGTGACCTTGACAGGAAACTGGGTCAGGAACTCCGCCACATCATTCTTGGAGTTTCCCGAGGAGTTCACCCCGATCACGGCGACGTTCTTGCCATTGGTCGCCTCATGGACCTTCTGTAGATTCGTGCCCTGCATCAAGCAGGGTTCGCAGATATGAAACAGACCCAGCACGACGACTTTTCCCTTGAGCGCATCCAAACTCACCGCCTCGCCAGTGATCGAGGTAAGTGAAAACGCCGGGGCCTTCTCGCCGACCTTGAACAATCCGGCGGCTAACAACGGATGCGCGGCAACGATCGAGAATAGAACCACGCTCAGTATGAGGGCGATACGTCTCATGGCAGCCTCCGATCTGAAGAAGTGATGAGTTCTGCAGGCTGGAGCCTTCCAACTCAACACTCACACCTCCACGCTCGGCACTCCGATGAGGGCTATCCTACCATGCAGTTTTTTTCCGGAGCAATGGCGACAGGGCGGGGCGGAGCAGGCGCTGCCGCAAGAAAAGGGAATGATCGGTTATCAGTCGGCTTGTATCCATCGTCCGATCGCACGACGGACGGCTGGTAGCGGCATGCACGTGCAGATCACGGCTCGCAGGAATCGAATTGCTCGGTTCAGCCGCCGCAAGTGCGGCTTCCAGCGAAACCACGAAGGTGGTCGGGCAACAACTGGATGATCAGCATGGCACAGCGCCAATCCATACCGCCACCGATCCCACCAATCGTCCTTCAGTGTGAAATAGAGCGCCGCTCCATCGTGCTCATCAATACCGTGTTGTGTCTGGGCCAGCAGACTCTTCGGCATGCGTTCCGCCAACTCCGGGATTTCAAATTCCGAAGAGACTGCGCTCACAATTTCGGATGGCAGGGAGATGCTCATCACCCGATGAGCAAGACTCAACCCAAGCAGAAGCATCCTGCGACAGTTCCACTTCTCTGCCGTGGCGAAGACGCGCGCCCAATCCAATCGTTTCGCGCGGACCAGTTCGGCAACGTCAACGATCCACTTGAGACGCTCCCAGGCATGCTTCGAACCATGCACGCACAAAATATTCAACAATTCCTCAGGGGCGAGGGTCTCAACCTGTTGACCATCGATCGGGACGCGAATACGCCGATCCCATACATCCGCCCGGTCCAGACGAAATGAAAAGTGTTGGTGTGCCATGACCCATTGCAAATCGACGAGTATGCGGCTCTTTTCGCCCAAAAACAGATGATACGGCTGATCAAAGTCTGACACCTGACATTCGTCTTGCGAGGGATTCAGTGGGCGGTACCCCTGCGACAGCAAGACATCTCTGGCATCCGACAACCGGGACTGCGGCACGATAAAATCCAGATCATCGAAGTCCCTCAGATTCCTATCCTCGTAGGCCATGATTCCCAAGGTCACGCCTTTGAAAGACACGACCGGCACCCCACTCTCGTTAAAGGCTCGGCAGAGTCGCACCAGCTCTTGCGCCAACACGCGATTCAACAGCGTGCCCACCAAAGTGGACCGGCGCAGCGCACCGAGCGACGCCTGGGGTACCAGGTCGTCGCAGACCGTACCGATCGTCCGAGACACCAGCGGTCCTACCCCGTGGTAGCGGGCGAGATCCAGCACGAACGGCCAGTCCATCGGCTGTTGCGCCGCTTCTCGGATACGACGCCCCACCGCCTCACTCACGGTCGTACGTGCGCACAAGATGACGAACCGGGCTTCCGGAAACCATGTCGGCGGCAGACGGGTTCCCTTGTCGAATATCGGGACCTCGCTAGGCATGACCGACATGGCTTGTGCGCGCATCATCCTTTCCTTTCGAGCGGCATCGTGACGGCTCCGAAGGCTTCCACGAAAGGACGGAAATACAGGTGGCTCACCTTCCTGAACTCACGAGCCACAGGTTCCTGCAGCCCGACTCGAAGAGGTTCCCGGACTTGGGGTACGTACAGGGTCCCGAACAACACATCCCACACGGCCAGTTTGACGCCAAAATTCCTGTTCACGTGTTGAGGATCGACACTGTGGTGGATCTGATGCATGACGGGACTGATAAACAAGCGGCTGACGACGGGGCCAAACGACACCCAGAGGTGTGAGTGATGCCAATGATGACCCAAGAATCCCAGTGCAAAGGTGATCACGCTGATGCCGAAGACCATGGTCAATTCCATGTCGTGGGGGACGAGGTTTTGGGAGAAGACGGAGGCCATCCCGAGGAACGGAGCCTGCAAGACGGCCGGCAGCAGGAGTTCCACCGGATGCGCCCGATAGGCGGTGATGGGAGTCAACACTTCGGCCGAGTGATGCACTCGGTGGAACGCCCATAGCACGGGAATCTTGTGAAACAAGACATGTGTCAGATAGTTCACGAGATCGTAGACGACAAAGAACCCCGCCGCGACGGCAAACAGCGCAGTGGGCGGCAGGGTTCGGGGAGGTTCCCATGCGAAGTACCCGATCATCACAGCCGTCATCGCTTTGTAGCCGACCATGCCGACCCCGCCCATGACAGGGATGAGGAGCAAATACTTCAGGAACACGTTCACCACATAGAACTTGTAATCGAGGACAGCCGATGGGTGACCATACACGTGGCGCGGAAAGAGAAAACCCCCGAACGACTGAGACGGCGCGATGTTCTTCATTCTCGCCAGGATAAACGTCATACCTCCGATCAACAGACTCGCGAGCAGATACGGCCACGCCATCCCGCTTTCCAGATCCGTAAACGTCCCGGCGACCTTTCCGATTGCGGCGGTCACGCTATCCCAAGATCGGAACGAGGACAGCGAGTACTCCGATGTCTTCTGTACGACCCAAAGGGCCCATTCGATGAGCATGGTTCACTACGCGCTCCTACGCATTTCCAACAGCGGCGTGATCAATTTCGGCAGGTCGAGAATATCCCTCCCGAAATGGAGACGATAGCAATCCACTTGTCGTACCAGCTTGGACAGCGCCTGGAACTCTTGTCGTGCGACGGTCTGATCGTACACCAGCAGGCCCTGCGGCATGATGGCTTCCAGGGCGCGACTCTTGCTCACAAGCTCAAGGGAGCTGTGCGGAATATCCATCACCTGCGGAAAGACGATCATGGCGGGGATGCAGGCATTTCCCAGGGATCCCGGATAGAGGTCCTCAGGTTGGAAAAACTTCTTGCAGATCCCCTGTTGCAGGAGACCTGGTGCGGCGTTCCGCAATTCAGGGAAAAAGTCAACGCTGCGATCGGTCACATCGATCTTCATGGGGAATGCGAGCAATTCCATGTGCGTTCCGCGATCGCGAAGAAGCGGATAGTCGTCGGACAGATAGCGGAATCCGGCGCGCAGCAGCGAGAGAAACGCCGTCGTTTTTCCCTGACCGCTGTAGCCGGGAATCAAGACGCCGCGTCCACAGTATTCCAGAGCGGTCGCATGGACGGTGAAGAGATCTCTCCGCTTGAGCAGTTCCGTCAAGGCGAAGTGAAAAAAACTCGTACAGACGTCCGGATGCATGGCATCGGGATTGATGAGGTAGCCCTCTGCCACTCCTTGTGTTCCGTCGATGACCAGCACCCCCTGTTCGTGGAAATTGGCGATGAGACGCGGCCCATCCTGTTTTACCTCGCAGCGCCAGATCGACCGCAACGAATCGCCCATGGCCGGCCTTGTTCCCGAAAACAGCGTTTTCGCGGAATCAGGGATCTTCACGGGCACAGCCGCACGACCGGCCACCTCCTCAAAGCGAATCGTCAGAGTCGGCTTTCCGGTTAGGGCATCCGCACGAAAATGACGGAGAAACCCGAGCACCGGCGCCACCATTGTGGCAATTGATGTTTGGTAGCGAAGTCCCACGCCGTGTACGGAAAAGAGATACCCTCGCATCGCTCTCTCTTGGCTCATTTCCAGCCTCATGTCGTCAAGACACGGTCACCATCCCAGCGACCGGCTGACCGGTCCAAAGGAACCGGCCAGCCGTGCGACTAAGCACGCTCAACCCAGGTCCGGCTCAACTCTCGCTGCCGGCCTTGTCGTTGACCTTGTCGCTCGTCTTTTCTCGATACTTCTGCCCGGTAATGTCGCGCAGCAATTCGTGCGTCATCAGCACGGGCTCCGCATAGGATTCTTTCTGCTGTGACTCCATCCTGCCTCACCTCCTTTCCAACGTTAAGAGTCCCTCATGGCCCAGTTGGATCACGAGGGCGAACAGGTCGTCGGCGATTCGTTCCGCCGACGCCTCGAATCGGTTGCAAAGCGCGACATGAATCTGGTGTAACGATTGCAAACCGGTACACTGGTCCCAAATCGCGCTTCCAACTCGATTGAGTGTGTAATAGCGACCCGTACTGAGATTGAGCAGCACGGTCTCACCGTCCAAACTCGTCCCCTGCACGTCGGGATTTGGCTGGGGGATGGTTTGCATCAATTGCTGGCGCTGGCCATGGCTCCCTCGTTCGACCTGCCGCCGTTCCTCCTCGCTCAATACCGCCATGGCCGCCTCGGCTAACTGTTCCGTCGTGGCACGACCGTTGATCGCAGGTTGATCGTGGTCTGATTGCACCGTGAGATCCGGCCTCAACTCGGCTGTAATAAACGGCTGTCGACTCATGATCGCAATCCCTCCTTTTGCACCTCGTGCGCATCCCATCGTCACGCTCTCCCCGCACAGAGTAGGTCGGCCAGGGCATCGCCGATTCGCTGGCCCGTGTGGTTTTCGAAAAACGTAAACCCAGGGCTTGTATTGACCTCGAAACAGTAATAGGCCCCGTCCGGTGTCCGGCGCAGGTCGATCCCGCTGAGACTCAATCCGAGACTCTTCGCCAAATGGAGACAACGAGTCTGCAGGTCCTGATCCAAATCGACCGCCCGCATGCTCCGCTGTTTGTTGTCACGCTCGACATAGCGATAGTCCGTGCCGTCCGACCGGACTTCGGTTGCAAAAAGTCGATCGCCCACCGTATGGACGCGCAGATCGACTCCTGGAATCATTTCTTGGAGCTGCACGGGGCAGTAGCGGATCTGCTCTAATCGGTGGAAATCATCCGGTGTCAGCGGTTTGACGATGGACCGTTCCGCACTGATCGACTTGTACACCACGCGCCCATCGCACGACTCGTAAAAGGCACGGGCTTCCTCCGGCACCATCGTCACCAGGGTGTTGGGGACCCGAAACCCGTGCTGTGCGATCAGCCGCTGCTGGTGCGGCTTCGACATATTCGTGTGCGACGCCTGCCGGCGATTGACGACCAGCATGGGCAGGCTCTCAACGAGTTCCCAGAGAGACGCTGACGCCATACGTTCTCTCGTCGTCGAGACGGCACGACTCGCCATCGCCCGCAGGTAGACGGAAGCGAGATCGGCCACGTGAATCACTCGGCTTTCAATCCGAAGACGATCTTGGACGATGCCCGTTTCCGTGGACCATGCGACGTCCCAATCCATCCAATCCGACTCGGGATGGACGAGCATGAGTTCCGCGTTCCGGGCCGCGAGCCTAGCGCAGACGTTCGCGAGCACCGGATCGGCCATCGGCCCCACTAAGAGAATCATGAAACGTAAGACTCCTCATCTCGGACAGGTAGCCAACCAGCCGACGAACGATTTCCTGCTGCAACTCCTGCGGACAATGCCAATAGCTGGGCCTTGGACTGACATCGAGACAATAGACGGCGCCTTCAGCCGTCAGAACGCATTGGCACTCCGCAAAGGACAGTCCAAGCCGGCGAACCAGATCGAGGCATGGCCGGTTGAGGAGGGACGGAACCTCGGTCTCCGTTCCTTGCCGTTCATTGCATCGCACCACGGACGCCGCCACATCGTGCCCCGCGACATACACCGTCATTCGCCGTCCGTCCGGAACCGCTTGCATCGAGATGGCACTCGTCTCCATGACTCGACGGATCTGTTCGATGCCGCCCTGAGCGGAGAGATACAACCCTGGCTCCTCCGACCCTAGCCGTTTCACATAGACCCGCTCTCGCCAAGTCGAAAACTGCAAAGTGGCATCAGCCGGATTGGACGTGCACCGAGAGGACGGAAGGCGAATGCCCTGTTCTTCGGCGAGTCGGCTCAGGAACGGACTTCCTGACAAGACCACAGGACGGCCGCCGAGAACGGGACGATTGACCACCGCGCAGGGCAAGGCATTCAGAATGGCCAACCATGCGGCCGTGGATTCTTTGACGACGTAATCCCGATCTTCTGGAGAAAGCTCACCGAGTTGGAGGGGGAGCGGCAGCGTCAGGCGAGAAAAGACTCCGGTGAGATCACTGAGCGGAATGATTGTATCGTCGATCGCCAGCGAGCCGCGCACGATTACCGATTCGGCCTCAACCGGCCAGTTCAGCACCACTCGATCCAACAGGTGCGCAGGCTCGACCCAACGGACCTCCGCGCCGCTTCGCCGCGCTTCTCGATAGATCAGGATCGCCCAGGGATCGGTGGAATCGGCAAGAATCAGAATCACGGGGTGTGACCCTTCTCCGACACACTTCACGAGCAGGTCTTTCGACACTGCCCCCCAAGAGACTGCACCATGATTGATGTGCTGGAGAGTAATTGGGCCGTGAGCCCCTGCCTAGTTCACTAGAAGGAGGACCAGCCCCTACTTTATGCGGTTCTTCAGGCTTTTGTGTGGGGAGCGGGGATAGCCCTTATCGCCTCGGCTGACGAAGGCCGGGCGCCTCCGGGCCTTGCCCGGATGCGATGGTGTCGCCGCCCTCTTCTCATGTCGTCCTGGTGGTCGCCGCGCCGCTGAGGCCGCGCCGGAGCGCGAAGCCGGCGCGGCGACCCCCGAGCCCGGCACCTGACTGGCTTGCGCCCGCCCGGGCCGCGGCCCTCCGCGCGCCGCCCTCCCAGCCTCGCCGCACGCCTGTCCCGGGGAGCAGAGCGAGGGAGGCCCGGTCGCATTGCCGGAGGATCGGGGCCCCACCGAGGGCACGGCAGGAAGGAAAGCTGGACCTGGCCGATGCCCCACGGTCGCCAGACCGTGGCGGAGCGAATTCCAGAAGGGTTCCGCCTGCGGAGCCCCGGAAGGGTCGATCCGGGAGGTGCGAGAGCGGGCATCCCCTCGTCCGCGCCGAGGGTGTGAGTTTTACAAGCAACCCACCCGATTTCCGGAAGAGCCCTTTATGCTATAGGTGCGATGAGGCCGCACACGAAAGCGGACCGCTGGTTGGGCACTGACAGGCAGACGAGTTGAAAGCTTCCGATCGGAGGCGAGGTTAAACGGCCTGCTGATAGTGCTGAGCCTGGGTCAGGAAGAGCGTGGCGTACAATCCGCGCTGACGTAGGAGGTCGTCGTGAGTGCCTTGCTCGACGATCTGCCCCTGCTCCACGACATAGATCCGGTCGGCCATCTTGACCGTCGAGAGTCGATGACTGATCAGAATCGCCATTCGGCCCTTGGCCAATTCGTGAAACCGCTCGAACAGCTCTGCCTCCGCCTTGGCATCCATGGCGCTGGTTGGCTCATCAAGAATCAGGATCTGCGAGTCCCGCAGCACGGCTCTGGCGAGGGCCACTTTCTGCCATTCGCCGATGCTCAATTCATGGCCGCCATCGAACAATTTGCCAAGCACCGAGTCATACTGCTGGGGCAGTCGTTCGATGGTCGCGTGAACCCCCGCTTGTTTGGCCGCTTGCGTCACGGCGGCAAGGTCTCCGCCGGCCGACGGCACGCCGAGAGCGATATTGTCTTTCGCCGACATCTGAAACTTGACGAAGTCTTGAAAGATCCCGCTGGCGGCGCCGCGCACATCGCTGATCCGATAGTCGCGCAGATCCACCCCGTCGATCGTAATACGTCCGCCCGTGGGATCGTAGAGACGGCACAGCAACTTGACCAACGTGGTTTTGCCTGCGCCATTGGCTCCAACGAAGGCGACGTGCTCTCCAGGCTTGATCGCAAAGGTGAAATCGTGGATCGCGACGCGGGCCTCGTCGGGATAGCGAAAGGTGACGCGCTCGAAGGCGATGCCTTGAGTCATCGGCTTCGGGAACGGCTTCGGGTGCGCGGAAACCGGCAGACGAGACCGGATGCACAAGAATTCATCGAGCGTCGTGAGGAAAAGACTGCTCTCATAGAGACTCGAGACGCTCCAACCCAATCCCTCCAGGAATGCGGCCGCCCGTTGGATAGCTTGGAAATACATCACGAGGTCTCCCACGGTCAGTACCCCGTGCACCGTACGCGCCGTCACCAAGCTATAGACTCCGAACACTCCAGCCACTCCCACAATCTGCGCCGCAAGACCGGCAAGTGCCCACCGCCGCTCCAGGGAGATGCGTTCCTTTCGCAGTAGCGCCCGCGTGTCCTGGAATGCCCGCCGCAGCCCAGCGCCCAGATCAAACAGCCGCACTTCCTTCGCCGCCGTGCCCTGTGTCAGGAGCCAATTGAGATACCAGGCTTTCCGTTCAAGCGGCGTTCGTTCACGCTCCCAGGCGAACAGACTATTGGATTGTTGCAAACGAACCAAGAAGTACGGGGCGGCGGTCAGCACCAGGATCGGGATGACCGACCAATGCAGCCACCAGAGAATCGCGGCCATCGCCAACAAGGAGATTCCGTCTTGCCCGAGCTGTAGGAGCGAGTTGAGGATCGCCGTCGGTCGGTGCGGCGCTTCCTGTTGCGCACGATGCAGCGTGTCTTGATACCGGGCGTTCTCGTAGTACTCCAGGTCCACCTCAACAGACTTCGCCTGGAGGATCGCGTGCATGTGGTCCGTGACCACTTGTGCCTGAATGCGGGAAATCAGCGAGGCCACGACGGTGAGCAGCGCGCTCGCGACAGCGACGCCGGCCAGCATGCTGAGAATCATGGTAATCGAGGTCGGCATCGATCGGCTCGACGGTTCCGTGATTCCCTGCGTAACGGCATCAATCAGCAGCTTTGTCAAATAGAGCACCGCGAGAGGCAGGAGGCCCTGGACCACACGTACGGCGATACTACCCAGAGCCCATGTGGGACTGCTCTGCCAGACAAAAGAGAGCGCAAGGCGAAGGGTTGCGAGGAAGGGTCTCAGACGTTCCCAGGACTTGTACAACACAGACTTGGACGCGGGCGGTTGCGACGATGGGCTCACGCTAGCCATGAGCCGGTTTCTCGATTGCCTTCTCCCGGTAAGGATCGAACGGATAGGAAAAGGTCACGGTATATTGTTGCCATTGGCGTGAGGGCTCTTGAAACGGATGGCCATCGAGCGTGAGCCAGGCATGTCCGTCCAATGTTCCCTCCTCCCTCCTCACGCCGCAATGAAGTCGGACGGGTAACCCCGCTTGTCTGGCACCTCGATACAGGACCACGGAGCGAGGAAAACAACTGCCCTTCGTATTGTAGGGAAAGAGGAGGAGCCAACGGTCGACGTAGTGGACAAGATCCTCGACCGGTGTGTGCGCGCCTTCCGTCAAACCGGGTTGAGGCTCCAACAGGCTCAGCACCGTTGGCAGACTCAGAAAGCGCAACAAGATCCGAACCCAAAGGACGAGCAGACCCACACGGCATACCGTCCAATACTTGGACACCCATCGCGTCATGGTTTGCTCAGTGTATCAAGCCACCATGGGAAATCCAGTTTTCGCGCGTTCTGTTAGGGGAATGACCGGGCCAGCGGCTAGGAGGATTCGAACAGCCCCAGCTGCATCTCTTCGGCTTTGGTGAAGGGAATCGGATAGCGGTCCGTGAAGCAGGCCGAACAGTACCGTTCCGCCGAGCCCGGCGCAGCCTTGAGCATTCCGTCCAAGCTCAAGTAGGCGACACTGTCGGCCGTCACATACTTGCGGATCTCTTCGACCGTGTGGCTGGAGCCGATCAGTTCTCGCTTGGTCGGCGTATCGATTCCATAGAAACAGGGCGCGACAATCGGCGGCGAGCTGATCCGCATGTGGACTTCCTTCGCGCCGGCGCTCCGGAGCATCTTGACGATCTTGCGGCTGGTCGTCCCCCGGACGATGGAATCATCCACGACGACTACGCGCTTTCCCTCCAACACCTCCGGAATGGCGTTGAGCTTCACCTTCACCCCGAAGTGCCGGATGGATTGTTCCGGCTCGATGAACGTCCGTCCGACATAGTGGTTCCGCATCAGCCCGGTTTCGAACGGAACACCCGATCCTTCCGAATACCCGAGCGCGGCCGGCACGCCGGAATCCGGAACCGGTATCACCAGATCCGCCGCGACCCAGGCTTCCTGCGCCAGTTGCCGGCCGAGGGCCTTTCGTATCTGATAGACCGCATGCCCGCCCCCGAAAATCCTGCTGTCCGGCCTGGCGAAGTAGACGTATTCGAAGACACACATTGCCGAATTCGATGGGGCGAACGGACGATAGCTGGCGACCTTCTTCTCGTTGATCACAACCAGTTCACCGGGCTCGATCTCCCGAACATACTCGGCGTCCAACAGATCGAAGGCGCAACTCTCGGAGGCCACGATCCAACTATCTCGTACCTGCCCCAAGCAGAGCGGCCGAAATCCGTGGGGATCGCGCACTGCCATCAACCCTTCGTCTGTCATGAGCACGAGCGAGTAGGCGCCCCGCACCTGGCTCAAGGCATCCACCACTCGCGCGAGCAGCGTATCCGCCCGCGAATGGGCGATCAGGTGGATGATGACTTCCGTGTCGGAGGTGGATTGAAAGATCGCGCCGTAGGCCTCCAGCTCATTGCGCAACATCTGCGCGTTGATCAGATTGCCGTTGTGGGCAAGCGCCAGATTGCCCAGGGCGAAATTCACCGTGAGGGGCTGAACATTCTTGAAATCGCTGCCGCCGGCAGTCGAGTACCGGTTGTGCCCGATCGCCACGTGGCCGGGAAGCTGAGCCAATACCGATTTGGAATAAATATCCGCGACGAGCCCCATCCCCTTTTGCAGATAGAAATGCTGCCCGTCCGAGGACACGATGCCGGAGGCTTCCTGTCCACGATGTTGCAGTGCGTACAGCCCGAGATAGGCCAGATTGGACGCCTCGGGATGATTGAACACACCAATGACGGCGCACTCGTCGTGAAATTTGTCGGGCGTGACGATCGGTAAGTCTTTCATATCACTGTGGGGCGAGCGCCCGTTCGACCGCATGGGCCCAGGCGTCATGCAACGCCTCGACCGGAAGATCGATCCGGCAAGGCACCGATGAATCGACCGGAAGCTCGATCACAAGGCGGTTGCCTCCGACCTTCCCGATCACGGCTGCCGGGACCCCGGCCTCCTCAGCGGTGTGCATCACGAGATCGCGATGCTCCGGCGTGACGGAGAGGACAACACGAGACTGGCTCTCGCCGAACAATTGAGCGTCTCGTCTGATGAATTGGGAGCGAGGCAATTGTATCACAGCACCCAACCGAACCCCAGGGGAGGAAATGCAGCACTCCGAGAGGGTCACGGCGAGACCTCCGTCCGAACAGTCGTGAGCGGACCGAATCAATCCCCCCCGAATCAACCCGAGCAGGCAAGTCTGCAGCGCCCGCTCCTTGTCGAGATGGAGCACAGGCGGGCTCCCCTGCTCACGCGCATGCGCCACTTTCAGATACTCGGTCCCTCCCAGGTCCTCGCCGGTCTCGCCGAGCAGAATGATGTCGTCGTCCACCTGCTTGAACCATTGCGTGACAGCCTGTTCAGCCCGGTCGATCAGCCCCACCATGCCGATCATGGGCGTCGGATAAATCGAGAGTCCGTTCGTTTCGTTGTAGAGGCTCACGTTGCCGCTGACCACCGGGACGTTGAATGCCTCGCAGGCGTCCTTGATGCCTTCGATACCGAGCACCAACTGCCACATGATGTCCGGCCGCTCAGGGTTGCCGTAGTTCAAACAATCGGTGACGCCGATCGGTTCGGCCCCGGAACAGACGAGATTCCGCGCGCACTCGGCTACGGCAATCTTCGCACCTTCATAGGGATTCAGCACGCAATAACGGCTGTTGCAGTCCACCGAGGCAGCCAGGGCCTTCTCCGTTCCCTTCACCCTGACGACCGCCGCATCCGACCCGGGCCGCACCTGCGTGTTCGTCCGCACCATATGATCGTATTGTTCGTAGACCCAACGCTTGCTGGCGATGGTGGGCGAGGAGAGTAGGTCCAGCAGGACTTTGTTGGGATCGGTCACATCACGGATCGCATCCCAATTCACCATCTGGAGCATGTCCTGATAGGGAGGTTGGGCCCGAGGACGATCATAACGCGGCCCTTCGTCGGCCAGGGCCTTGGCGGGGATATCCGCCACGACCGTGTCGTTGTCCTTGACCACGACGCGCCCGCTGTCCGTTACCTTCCCGATCACCGCAACGTCCAATTCCCATTTCTTACAGATCCGGATGACATCGTCTTCGCGGCCAGCCTTGGCCACCATTAACATGCGCTCTTGCGATTCCGACAACATGATTTCGTAAGGCGTCATGCCAGGCTCACGGCGCGGAACATGGACCAGCTCGATCTCCACCCCGGTCCCCTCCCGCGACGCCATTTCGCAGGACGAGCTGGTGAGGCCCGCCGCCCCCATGTCCTGGATGCCCACCAAGAGGTCCTCGCCCATGATTTCCAGGCAAGCTTCAAGCAACAGCTTTTCGGTGAAGGGGTCACCCACCTGCACAGTGGGGCGCTTCTGCTGGGCCTGGTCGTCAAACGAGTCCGACGCCATTGTGGCGCCGTGAATGCCGTCCCGCCCGGTCTTCGATCCGACGTAGATCAACGGATTGCCGACGCCGGCCGCCTTGCCGAGAAAGATCCGATCTTTTCGAGCGATCCCCAGGCAGAACACGTTGACGAGCGGATTGAGCGTGTAGATGTCGTTGAAGACCACCTCGCCGCCCACCGTCGGCACGCCCATACAATTACCGTATCCTGCGATCCCTGAAACGACCCCCTTCAGGAGGTGACGATTCTTCGAATTGTCCAATCCCCCGAACCGCAGCGAATCCAACAGGGCGACCGGCCTCGCACCCATCGTAAAGATGTCGCGCAGGATGCCGCCCACCCCTGTCGCAGCCCCCTGATACGGTTCGATAAAGGAGGGATGGTTGTGCGACTCCATCTTGAAGACCGCGCAGAGCCCGTCGCCAATATCCACCGCACCGGCGTTCTCCCCGGGTCCTTGCACCACCCGCGGTCCCGTCGTGGGGAGCTTCTTCAGATGGATGCGCGAGCTCTTGTACGAGCAATGTTCCGACCACATGGCCGAGAACATGCCGAGCTCGGTGAGATTCGGCTCCCGTCCGAGGATCTCGACGATCTTCTTGTACTCCTCCTCCGTCAGCTTATGCTGCACGAGAAGGTCTTTGGTGATACTCGGCGTATCCGTTTTCATAAGATCCTACACATCACACTGACAACGTTTGCTCCTCAAAATCCAGACCTGCTTTCTCGGCGAATCCACATAGACCTCCTGCCGCGCACCGCCCGTCGCCTGCCTCTTCGCCAACGGGCTTCCATGTCGATAGCCTCGCTCTGTCATCTCCTTCACCAGCGCCTCATGCCGACCGAACAGCGCTTTCAACTTCCCTTTCCTCTGCAACGTTTCGGGATGCTACGAGTAGCCCTTCTTCCCACCCGCCCAAATCGCGTGCAACTCCCGATGCTCACCCAGCAAGTGATTCCGACAGAGCCGCTTCGGCGAAAGATCCCAGATGCGCATGAGGCATCGCTCGTCAGATCATACTGTGTGAGAAGCTCTTCACTGCGATAGTCACGAAAATTAGTTCCATTACTTCTACGCTAGCGGCAATCCCAAGAAGAGAGAACAGGATCTACTGGTCCAGCTTTGCTTCAATTATCGGCACAACTCGAATGCAGAAGGATTCCAGCTTTTCAAAAGTAGAAATCATGTCGTTCAATCCCTTGACCAATTCTCGAGTGGAGACATTCAAATCCCTACTGATGCTTTGATTTCTCAAAGCAAGGGCGGCATCCCTCATAGCAGCGACTCCCGCGATCCCTTTCTTGATTCCATCGGCTAGAACAGTCATCACTTCCTTCAGATTTCCTAATTGCGCACGATGTTGGTCGACACTGGGTTGCATCCAGGTCACATATTGCGGGAAAGCATCTGTCAGAATCTCAACTTGTTTATCTAGCGATGGGAGTTTATCGAGAATCCTCGAAGTAAGAACCTTCATATCCTTCGAGGCTGTCAATGCAACTTTATGCGCTTGAGCCGCAGTACCAGGGTTCGGATTAGATGTTAGAGCTTGGATCCGATTCCCATTCTCAGTGAGTCGCCTATTATAATCACTAACACCTTGGACCATATCGCCGAGGAATTTGGTTATTTCCTCACCAGCAGCATTGATACCCACTATCCAGTCGAGAAACCCGGTTTCCTCCTCGGTCAACGTCCCATGGAGTCGCTGCGCTGCCTGTGCATCTTGGGAAACTGGGACCTGAGCCCCTTGCGCAGTAGCAACTTGCAGAAAATCCGTTACAGGGCTTTCAAACGCTATCGCCTGTCTCTGATGTCTCTCACCTATTTCCCTTAACGCATCTTTGAGCTTGTGGACCTCGTCATATTGCGTGGAATAGCTAATGACTCTATAGGACCGAAGATCGAACGGAACCTCTTCCATGGACTGCGCAATCAGCACAGTCGGTATGCGAAGTCCATGACAGAGGCCCAACTCATAGAAAACATTTGGATTTACAGCTGTGAGATCTGCTACCACCAACCTAGCTTCTGAAATCCCTCTTACAACGTCTCGTAATATGTTCCTCTGATCCATGAAACTATCTGCGCGTTCTACCTCGTATCCTGCACTTTCCAGAGCTGGCTTAATCAAGTCTTCATAGATTCGTTTGAACTCTTGATGGAATGGCATTAATACAAATGCCCTGGGAGTTGAACCCTCTGGCATACTGCTACCTCCTTTCCACGGAGCCATGCTGCGGTGAGCGAATTTGGCCGGAGGAGCGGGGCACCCACCGAGGCTCGGGCCGGCAGGAAAGCGGAAACTGACCGAGTCTGCGAGGGAATTTCCGAAGGCTTCCGCCGGCCTGAGCCCGAAAGGGTCGCTCCGAGAGGCCCTAAAGCGAACGCCAGCATGGCTCCGATCTTTTCCGTGACAAAGTGCGCAATGGGTACCCGCCAAGGCGTGAAAGCCATCGGCCACGTCCTTACTCCTGCCTTTCAAAGCGCTACCTCCAACGGTTCCTTCCCGAGCGCACTGACCTTCAACACAGAGAAGCCCAACACATTTCCTGCCTCGTCCACTTTTTCCATCACTTGATCACTGGAGGTTTCACGGAAATAGCCTGGCTTCTGGTCGAAGATCACTTCAAGATAGTCTCCCTCCGGGTCGTACCAGAGTTTCACTCGTTTTTCGGCCATATATGCGCTCCTCACTCGTTGCTCTGCCAGTGTGACTGCCGGAGTCTGCGTCGCGAATCACACGCTGGCTCGGGCCACCGCACTCGCCGATCAGATGCGTCCGCCAAGCGGCGGCGAGGACTGCCTGCAGGTCGCTTCACGCGTCGCGTCGAAGCGACCAAGTTCCGCAGCCGAGCGAATGGAGGCATCGTGCGGTCGAGCCGGCGTGTTGAGCAGGCAGACTCCGGCCGTCACATACCCACCTTCTTCATCGCCTCCAGCATCGACAGGAAAATCAGCCTCCCGTCCTCGTTGCCCAGCAGTTCCTCGGACGCCCGTTCCGGATGCGGCATCATGCCGAGCACGTTGCCCGCCGCGTTCCTGATGCCGGCGATGTTGTCGAGCGAACCATTGGGGTTCGCCTCCGGCGCCACCTTGCCGTCTGCCGTGCAGTAGCGCAAGACGATCTGTGCGTTCGCTTGAAGCCCGGCCAAGGTCACCGGATCGGTGTAGTAATTACCGTCCGCATGGGCGATGGGGAGCTTCAGGACTTGACCGGGCTCGCAACGGCCGGTAAAGGGTGTGGCCGCGTTCTCGACCCGAACGGAGACATCTCTGCAAATAAAGTTCAGCGAGCGGTTGCGCAGCATCACGCCGGGGAGCAACCCGGCTTCGAGCAGAATCTGAAAGCCGTTGCAGATGCCGAGGACCAGCCTGCCAGCCTTGGCAAACTCCTTCACGGCGCCCATGACCGGCGAGAACCGCGCGATCGCCCCCGTGCGGAGGTAGTCGCCGTAGGAGAACCCGCCCGGCAGGACAACGGCGTCGAGGCCGGTCAGGGACGTGTCCCTGTGCCAGACCATCCGCACCGATTGCCCGAGCAGGTTCTTGAAAACATGCTCGCAATCGTGATCACAATTGCTTCCGGGAAAAACAATGACGCCGATGTTCATCTTTCTTCTCTTCCTCTATCCCCTGCACTCTCCAAACAAAAGGAGCCGGGCGTGGCTCTATTGCGCGCATCGGCCGCGCGCCGCCCGCTCCGAAATTATCAAGGATCTTGGCGCGCGGCCTGCAAGCACGGAGATAGGCCCGGCTGCCGTTGTTCACCCCAGCTCGTAACGATATTCTTCAACGACCGTGTTCGCCAGCAGCGTCTCGCACATCTGTTTGACTTGCGCCTCCGCCTTGGCTCGGTCCTGTTCCTGGACGTCCACCTCCATATATTTGCCGACTCTGACATGGCCCGCGTTCTTGAAACCCAGCGACTCCAAGGCATGTTCGATGGCCTTCCCTTGCGGATCCAGAATCCCCTGCTTCAACGTGACATGAATTTTAGCCTTCACGGTCGTTTCTCCTGCGAGGATGTTTGGGACAGCGTGTTGATATAGCGCCTGATCCGAACGATCACGTAGACGGTTGCCACGCCGGCAATCGAGAGGG
Source organism: Nitrospiraceae bacterium (assembly GCA_050246315.1). GTDB lineage: Bacteria > Nitrospirota > Nitrospiria > Nitrospirales > Nitrospiraceae > Nitrospira_G. Next base: position 78,184 of record JBFWWG010000014.1, read on the forward strand.
AAGCGAAGACCCAGCGCCACGGGCTATCCGGAAGGTTGATGGCCATCAGGCCGACGGCACCGGCCCACACAAGGATGGCCGCCATCAGCCCATAGTCCATCAATCGTTGGGCGGCCGTCGGTTTCGGAGAAGGTGGATCAGGCGCAGACACGCTTCAGCACCTCTTGATAGGCCTCCTCGATCTTGCCGAGGTCCTTCCGGAAGCGGTCCTTGTCCATGGATTCCTTGGTCGTCTGGTCCCAAAAACGACAGGTATCGGGAGAAATCTCGTCCGCCAGCAGGAGCCGCCCGTCGTCGAACCCGAACTCCAGCTTGAAATCGACCAGGATCATCTTGCGCTCCAGAAAGAAGGGTCGAAACAACTGATTGATCCGCAGAGCTAACCGCTTGATCTCGGCGAGTTGCTCCGGGGTCGCCAGTTTGAGCAGCCGCACATGTTCGTCCGCAAGCAACGGATCACCCAACGCGTCGTGTTTGTAATACCACTCGACCACAGGCGGTTCGATCGGCTCCCCTTCCTTCAATCCCAGTCGCTTAGCCAAGCTTCCCGCAACGACGTTGCGCACCACCACTTCCACCGGCACGATGGTGACTTTCTTCGTCAGCATCTCGCGGTCGTTGAGCCGCTCGAGAAAATGCGTCGGCACGCCGCCCTGCTCCAGCAGGCGGAAGAGCCGTTCGGACACCTTGTTGTTGACCACGCCCTTCTCGACGATCGTCCCGCGCTTCTGCGCATTAAAGGCCGTGGCGTCGTCCTTGAAATACTGGATCACCTGGTCCGGCCGGTCCGTGGCGAAGATCTGCTTCGCCTTGCCCTCGTACAACATCGGCCCCTTGGCTATCGCGCCCATCATCAGCCTCTACTTAGGTTTCACCGCTCGTTGCTTGCCGACCGGAGAAGCGCCAAAGACGCGCCGGTAGATCTTGCCGAGATGGCGAAGATAGTACATCGGGTCGAAGCACCGCGCGATCTCCTGCCGGCTCAGATGTGTAGTGATAAAGGGGTCCTTCCCCGCCCCCTCTTCCAGCGGCGGTCCGCCTTTCCACGCCGCCATGGCATTGCGCTGCACGGCTTCATAGGCCTCTTTCCGCTGTGCGCCCTTCTCGATCAGCGCCAACAACAGCCGCTGCGAATAGACCAACCCACCGGTCAGCTCCAGATTGCGCTTCATGGTTTCGGGGTACACCAGGAGGTTCTTCACCAGGTCGGTGATCCGGACGAGCATGTAATCGATCAGGATCGTGCTGTCCGGCATGATGATGCGTTCGACTGACGAATGGCTGATATCGCGCTCGTGCCAGAGCGACACATTTTCCATGGCCGCCAGGCTGTTTGCGCGCACCACCCGGGCCAAGCCGCACAAATTCTCCGAGGCGATCGGGTTCCGCTTGTGCGGCATGGCAGAGGAGCCCTTTTGCCCTTCCGAGAAAAACTCCTCGGCCTCTAGCACCTCCGTCCGCTGAAGATGCCGGATTTCCGTCGCGATCTTCTCGATGCTCGCCGCGAGCAGCGCCAGCGCCGACTGATACGCCGCATGGCGATCGCGCTGGACGACCTGGCTCGACACCGGATCGGGTACCAGACCCAGCTTCTGGCAGACGTACTCCTCGACCTCCGGCCCCTGATGGGCGAATGTCCCCATCGCGCCGGAGAGCTTCCCCACTGCGACCTCGGCCCGCACCGCCTTGAGTCTGGCCTGGTGACGTTTCATTTCTTCGAACCAGATCGCCAGCTTGAAGCCGAATGAGATGGGCTCGCCGTGGATACCGTGCGAACGGCCGACCATGGCCGTGTCGCGATGCTCCAAGGCTTTGGCCTTGAGCACGGCCAGCAACGATTCGACGTCGTTCAGAATGATGTCGAGCGCCTGCGTCATTTGCACCGCGAGCGACGTATCGACGATGTCCGAGGACGTCAGCCCCTTGTGCAAGTGGCGGGCGTCGGGCCCCACCGATTCGGTCAGCGATTCCAGAAACGCGATCACGTCATGCTTCGTGACCAGCTCGATCTCCGCGATCCGCTCCGGATCGATCCGCGCCTTCCTGCGGATACGTTTGGCCGTGCCCTTCGGCACCTCCCCGTTGCGCTCGCAGGCCTCGCACGCCGCCAGCTCGACTTCGAGCCAGATCTCGTACTTGCGCCGGAGGTCCCAGATGGCCTTCATGCGCGGAAGAGTATAGCGGTCAATCATGGATGCGCTCGCTGATGAAAACCGTGTTGCGCTCGGACGGGTCCGCTCAATTGGTTGAGAGAATCTCGGCCCGCTTAGCGGCTAACCGCGGTTCGGCATTGAGAATCTTGTCGAGCACGCCGTTGACGAAGCCGCGGGCTTCTTCATCCGCGAAGTCGCGGGCCAGCTCCAACGCCTCGTTGATGCTCACCTTGGCAGGCAGCTCCGGCATCCAGAGCAGTTCATACAGGCTCAGTCGCAGGATGTTGCGATCCACGATCGGCATCCGGCTGACTTTCCAATTCGTGGCGTAGCGGCCGAGGACCCCGTCCAGGTCCGGCAGGTGCTTGCGGACACCGGCCACGAGCCCCGTCGCGAATTCCTTCGCCTCCTCTTCCAGCGGAAACTGCTCCCAAAAATCTTGCTCCCAGGGTCCGCCCTGCTCGTGGATGTCCCACTGGAACAACATCTGGAGCGCACGCTCCCGAGCCTCATGTCTGGTCGATGGACGGCGGGTCATGTGGGTTTTTTCCGCGGCCGAGGCCGGCGCAGGGGTTTCGATTGTCCCTTGACTCCGGCGGCAGCATCTCCGGCGCGCAACTGCTTCATCACGTGAGCCATTTCAATGGCGGTCTTGGCCGCCTCCGCGCCCCGGTTGTATTTTTGCGGATCGGCTCGCTCAATCGCCTGCGCGACGGTCTCGGTGGTGAGCAGACCGAACACAACCGGCACCTCGGAATCCAACGATGCCTGCGCAATCCCCCGGCTGGCTTCCGCGCTGATATGTTCGAAATGCGGAGTATCCCCGCGGATCACCGCCCCCAGGCATATCACCGCATCGAAGCGGCCCGATCGCGCCATGGTCCGGGCGACCAAGGGAATTTCAAACGCGCCCGGCACCCGCACCACCTCGATCTCGTCCTCGCCGGCTCCGGCCTTGATGAGCGTCTCCATCGCGCTGCTCAGGAGCCGGCTCGTCACAAACTTGTTGAACCGGCTGACCACGATGCCGAACCGCAGTCCCGACGCGTCCGAGGAGCCTTTGATCGCCTTCATAGGTTCATGGATTGACTGTGCTGAATCGGCTCACACCTTCCGGAGCAGGTGCCCTAATTTCGTTTTCTTGGTCTTGAGATATTTGACGTTCGCGTCCCGCGGCGCGATCTCGATGGGCACCCGCTCTACCACGCGCAACCCGTACCCTTCGATCCCGACGATTTTGCGAGGGTTGTTGGTAATGAGCTTGATCTGATGCAGGCCCAAATCAGCCAGGATCTGCGCCCCCACGCCATAATCGCGGAGATCGGCCTTGAAGCCCAGTTTCAAGTTCGCCTCCACCGTGTCGCTGCCCTGGTCCTGCAAGCCATAGGCGCGGATCTTGTTGAGGAGGCCGATGCCTCGTCCTTCCTGGTTGAGATAGAGCAACACGCCCCGGCCTTCCTTTTGAATGATCTCCATCGCGCGATGGAGCTGATCCCGGCAGTCGCAACGGAGCGAACCCAGCGCATCGGCAGTGAGACAACCCGAGTGCACGCGCACGAGCGTCGGTTCGCCGCTATCCACCCGGCCCTTGACCAACGCAATGTGCGTCGCCCCGTCGATCTCGTTCTCGAACGCCACGGCCTCGAACTCCCCGAAGGTCGTCGGCAGATGGGCGCCGGCGATCCGCTTGATGAAGGTCTCGCGCCTCATGCGATATTCGATGAGTGCTTTGATCGAGATGATCTTCAGCTTGTGGCCCCGCGCAAACTTCATCAGCTCCGACACCCGCGCCATCGTCCCGTCCTCATTCATAATCTCGCAGATGACACCGGCCGGATAGAGCCCGGCCAGCCGCGCGAGATCGACGGAGCCTTCGGTCTGACCTGCGCGCTTCAACACCCCGCCCTTTTGCGCCTTCAGCGGAAAAATATGTCCGGGTCTCGCCAGGTCGGATGGTTTGGACTGTTGGTCGATCGCCACATGGATCGTTGTCGCGCGATCTGCGGCGGAAATGCCGGTCGTCACGCCCCGGCGCGCATCGATCGAGACCGTGAAGGCCGTGCCGAACGAGGCCGTGTTTTCCACCGCCTGCTGAGGCAGTTGCAGCTCCTCCACCCGCTCCGGAGTCAGCGCCAGGCAGATCAGCCCACGGGCATGTTTGGCCATGAAGTTCACGGCCTGTGGGGTGATCTTCTCCGCCGCGATCACCAGATCGCCCTCGTTCTCGCGATCCTCGTCGTCGACCAAGATAATGAATCGCCCTTTCTTGATATCTCTGACGGCGTCCTCGATCCGGTCGAATTTCGCGTTCATGGCCTGTCACACGCTCCCGGCTTCGCCGAAATCCACATCATCACGTGACGGCGTCACTCTTAAAGGGTTGCCCGCCGGGAGTCAATGGAGAACCGTACCGCCGCCGTAACCATCTCTCCCATCGCGACCATGCTACTCATCCCGCCTACGCCACTCACGGCTCACGTGACCGGTAGATCGCCCGCATACCGAGGCTGTTCCCTCAAGTGTCTGGCCCCGAGCAGGCCACAGCCGGCGCAGGCAGCAAACAGCCAGAAGCCGAACGAGAAGGTACCGGTCACGTCCTTAAGCCAGCCCAAACCGAGTGGGAGAAGAAAGCCACCCAGGCCGCCAGCAGCCCCGACCACCCCGGACACCATTCCCATCTGTTTGGCAAATCGGCCCGAAGCCACTTGAAACACCACGCCGTTTCCAAATCCCATCACCGCTACGGCCGAGAGGATCAACCCCACGGCCCAGGGGAGGGCCGGCAAGCCTCCGATGAAGGCGAGCAACAGGGTGATGGCTCCCAGCACAGTCGGCAGCACTGTCAGACCGCCGACCCGGTCAGCGACATACCCGCCCAACGGACGGATCAGGCTGCCGACCAGCCCGCAGAGGGCGGTCAGCGACCCGGCCGCAACCACGCCCAATCCATAGTGATCGTGCAGGAAGAACGGGAGCGAACTGCAGAGCCCGACGAACCCGCCGAACGTGATCGCGTACAGGCCGCAGAGCCAAACAATGAGTCGCTCTCGCCCGACATCTGTCAGAGCCGGTCGCCACGAGATTGCTCCCGTCCGTCCCAGCCACCGGTCACCCTGCACCAGACCGGCGAATAACACTGTCGTCGCCAGCACCGGACAGGCCATCACGCCGAACGCCCCTTGCCATCCGGTTGACTCCGCGATGCGCGGTGCAAACCACATCGCCAGGACGGTCCCGCTGTTGGCCGACGCCGCAATCCCCATAGCCAACCCCTGGTGGGCAGGTGGATAGACACGGCTGGCCAGAGGAAGTGCCACCGCAAAGCTGGCACCGGCGACTCCGAGCAGCAACCCGATCACGAGCAGGTGGTGATAGGTCGACGCACCAAGCCAGGCCCAGCCCAGGCCGACCAGCTCGCAGAGCAGAATGGCCAATCCCGTGCGTTTGGCTCCGATACGGTCGCTGCTGATCCCCGCCGGAATTCGGAGGAGCGCTCCACTGAGCAGGGGCACCGCTACGAGCAGGCCCTTTTGCGTGGCGCTCAATCCCAGCTCGGATGCGATCGCAACGCTCAGGGCTCCAACCAGCAGCCAGACCATGAAGCTGACCTCGAAGTGCAGCCAAGCCCCGAGGAGCGTGGGCCAATGGCCTGACCGAAATGCCCGTACGATCTGCGACAGCGTCCCCCACCGTCCTACCCTGCTGCCGCTCGTCCGCATGCAGTCAACCATCCTCAGACACCCCTTCGCTCCATATCGTCACCACTATAGGGGACCGCTCGGGCTCGCAGCAAGCTGCGGGCGGTACGAGCGCGAGAACGAGTGACGCAGGCATACGGCCAAATCGGATTTGGTCCCGCCCGGCCGTTCTGTTTATAATGAGCTTCTCAATCGACCGGCACTCAGCCTTGCAGATCAGACGTCCTATCGCGCATGCCTACTCGATCGTCAGCAACGATGGCCCCAGACTCATGAACGATCCGGATCTCCCCTTGCAGGACTCCCCCGAAACGGTGGACGAGGCGGACGAGCCGACCGAGGCGGACCTGGCGGAATCACCGATTCCCGACGAGACCCGGCCGGCCGCCGAGGACACGCTCGAACCGGCCCGTGAGAGCGACACCTCGCTCGCGCCGGTGTCCTCGCTTCAGTTGTACCTGACCGAGGTGCGGAGATATCCGTACCTCTCCAAGGAAGAAGAGCTGGAGCTCTTCCATCAATATCGGGTGCTCGGCAGCCGGGATGCCGCCGTCAGGCTCATCCTGGCGAATTTGCGCGTGTCCGTCGCCGTGGCCTCCGAATATTTTCACACCGGTTTCGACCAGATGGACCTGATTCAGGAGGGGAACGTCGGCCTCATGCAGGCGATCAAGAAATTCGACGTGACCAAGAATGTGCGGTTCCATGCCTACGCCGCTTGGTGGGCCAGGGCCTATATCCTTCGCTATCTGCTCAATAACTTCCGCCTCGTCAAGATCGGAACGACGCAGGATCAACGGAAGTTGTTTTACAACCTGAGAAAGGAAAAGGCGAAACTGGAACGGGAAGGCTATGCTCCGGACACCAAGCTCCTGGCGGATCGGCTCCAGGTCCGTGAGCGGGATGTGATCGAGATGGATCAACGGCTCGGCAACTGGGAATTGTCATTGGACCAGCCGCTCAGCGAGGACTCGGACGGCACCCTCTTGGACATCCTCCCGGCCGCCGAGGCCGGCCACGACGAACGGTTCGCCCAGGAGGAACTGCGGTCTCTCTTCCGGAAGAAGTTGGCCGAGTTTACGAAAACCCTCGATGAGCGCGAAGAGGATATCCTCCGCAACCGTCTCCTCTCGGAGACCCCCGTCACGCTTGAGGATCTCGGACGGAAGTACGACATTACCAAGGAGCGGACCAGACAATTGGAAGCACGCATCATCAAACGGCTCCGCGAGTACCTGAAAAAGGAGGTCAAAGACTTCGAGTTCCTGCGTTCGTAACCAAGCCAAGTACAGATTTTTCTGACTATCTTTCGCGATGTTACGACTCTAGCCAGTGGGAACCACCCAATCAAAAAGATTTTTCCCCCTCGCCCCTTGACTCAACCGGCTTCATCACTATCTATAGGGGCGATCCCGAGAGACAGGGATCTACCCGGTTCGGCGTCATCGACGATCAACTCACAGGTTTCGCTCAACCGTCCACATCACAGCAGGCTCTGACCCTAACAGGAGGTTTTGGCATGGCTACGGAGACGAAGGAGAAGAAGGAAGAGAAGACCGGAAGCGCCTACAAGAATTTCCAGCCTCTCGGCGATCGCGTGTTCATCACCTACACGGAGGAAATGGAACGGACGGCCGGCGGAATCTATGTGCCGGAAACGGCCAAGGAAAAGCCTCAGCGCGGGGCCGTGCAGGCGATCGGCGACAAAGTCGAGAAGTTGAAAGTCGGCGACCAGGTGCTCTTCGACAAATACTCCGGCACGAAGCTCAAGATCGACGATACGGACTGCCTGATCCTCAAGGAAGAGGATGTGTTGGGCAAATTCACGAAGTAACCACTCTGACCAGGTTTTCATCACACGCACACCACTTGTTGACGACGATTTAAAGGAGGACCACGATGGCAAAGCAACTGCTGTATGACGAGCAGGCGCGGGCGGCAATTTTGAAGGGTGTCAACCAACTGGCCGATGCCGTCAAGGCGACGCTCGGACCCAAGGGGCGAAATGCCATTCTCGATAAGAAGTTCGGCGCGCCGACGATCACCAAGGACGGCGTGACCGTGGCAAAGGAAGTCGAGCTGAAGAATCCGTATGAGAACATGGGCGCGCAGCTTGTGCGCGAAGTCGCCAGCAAAACCAGCGACGTGGCAGGCGATGGGACGACCACGGCGACCGTGCTGGCCCAGGCGATCTATCGCGAAGGAGCCAAGAACATCACGGCAGGCGCCAACCCGATGGACCTCAAGCGCGGCATCGATCGCGCGGTGGAAGCCGTGGTGGCCGAACTGAAGAAGCTCAGCCGGCCCTGCCAGAGCAAGAAAGAGATCGCGCAGATCGGCACGATCTCGGCCAACAGCGACGCCACGATCGGCGAGCTGATTGCAGAAGCCATGGAGAAGGTCGGCAAGGACGGGGTCATCACCGTGGAAGAGGCCAAGTCGATGTCTACCTCATTGGATGTCGTGGAAGGCATGCAGTTCGACCGCGGGTACATCTCCCCCTATTTCGTGACCAACGCCGAGCGGATGGAAGCCGTCCTGGATGAGCCGCTCATTTTGATCAACGAGAAGAAAGTCAGCAGCATGAAGGATCTGCTTCCCTTGCTGGAGCAGGTGGCCAAGATGGGGAAGCCGCTCGTGATCGTCGCCGAGGAAGTGGAAGGCGAAGCGCTGGCGACCCTTGTGGTCAACAAGCTACGCGGCACGTTGAACGTCTCCGCCGTCAAGGCGCCGGGATTCGGCGATCGCCGGAAAGCCATGCTGGAGGATATCGCGATCCTGACCGGCGGCCAAGTGATTTCCGAGGACCTCGGGCTCAAGCTGGAGAACGTGAAGCTCACCGACCTGGGCCGCGCCAAGCGCGTGACGATCGACAAGGACAACACGACGATCGTTGAGGGGTACGGCGACCAGAAGAAGATCGAAGGCCGCGTGAAGCAGATCAAGGCCCAGATCGAGGAAACCACCTCCGATTACGACCGCGAAAAGCTGCAGGAGCGGTTGGCGAAAATCGTAGGCGGCGTGGCAGTCATCAATGTCGGCGCGGCGACCGAGACTGAAATGAAGGAAAAGAAGGCGCGCGTGGAAGACGCGCTCCATGCCACCAAGGCGGCCGTGGAAGAGGGCATCGTCCCCGGAGGCGGCGTGGCGTACCTGCGCTGTCTGAAGGCCCTTGAGGGTCTGAAGCTCGAAGGCGATCAACAGGTCGGCGTGAACATCGTCCGCCGATCGCTCGAAGAGCCGATCCGCCAGATCGCGGAGAACGCGGGCGTCGAAGGCTCCGTCGTCGTCAACAAGGTGAAGGGCGAGAGCAAGGCGAGCCTCGGCTTCAACGCGGCGAACGACCAGTATGTGGACATGCTCGACGCCGGTATCATCGATCCGACCAAAGTCTCGCGTTGCGCGTTGCAGAACGCATCGAGCGTGGCCGGCCTGATGCTGACGACCCAGGTGATGATCACCGAGCTGCCCGAGGAGAAGAAAGAACCGATGGGCGGGCACGGGCACAATCACGGCATGGAAGGCATGTACTAAGCCGTACGAACAGCGCAGCGGCAGTGTCTGCACGGGCCGGGCGGGGAACATCCCCGCCCGGCCCGTGCGTTTTGATGGTGCGGCCATTGTGGATCTCACCGCCATCACACACGAAGGGGGCACCCTCATCGGTCAGTTGTGGCCCGTGGCCACCCGTTTCAAAACTCGACGCAACGTCGAAGATTGTTCCGGGTTCACAAAGAACATGCGGAATAATCCGTTCACATAGTCCGTATGACTTCGATGGTCGGCGAGGAAGCGCGCCATCGCCTCGCACCGATTCGCGGCATCATACCCGAGCCGAACGGCACAGCGAGTCAGCTCCTGTGTGTCTTCGGAGAGCGCGTGAGTTTGCAGGTCATGCACCATCTGAAGCTTATGTTCCACATCGCGCAGAAACACATAGGCGCTGGAGAGCGCCTTGACTTCGCCTCGCGCCAGCAGCCCAGCCTCTTGAAAGCGTTCCAAGGATGCCTCCGTGCCTCGCTGCCAGATTGTCGGGATTTGCCGCGCCCCGAGCAATTGAATGCTCTGGACCAGGAACTCGATCTCGCGAATGCCGCCGGTCCCAAGCTTGACGTTGCGTGATCCCTGCCCGCGCTTCGCAACCTTCCGGTCGATCATCTCTTTCACCCCCCGGACCTCCAGCAGGAGGCGGCGGCTATCGCTCTTGGTCGGATGTCCGTGACCGAGGATGAACGGCCTCATGCGCCGAAGGAACGCCCGCCCCACCTGCTGGTCGCCGGCCACCGGTGCCGCTTTCAGGAGCGCCATTCGTTCCCACGTTTGGCCGCGGGTCGCATAATACTGCTCGTAACTCCGCAGCGAGCGACACAACTGCCCCACCGTGCCCTCCGCCCGTAGGCGCAGATCCACCCGGAAGACGGTCCCCTCCGCGGTCACGTCGGTCAACGCATGGGTCAATTCCCTGGCAAGATGTTCAAAATATTCCTCATTGGTGATGCCGCGCGTTGTTGGTGATGCCCGCTGCCCTTGGTCCTCCGGACCGGTGGTGAGACCATCGTCCGAATAGACGTAGATGAGATCCACGTCCGAGCTGTAGTTGAGCTCCCGCCCTCCCAACTTGCCCATGCCGATCACGACGAACCCGCTGTCTACCCAGACACCACGGCGATTCCGTTGCTGTGGGCGGCCATAGACCTGCCGTAGATCCGCCACCACGATCCCATAGGCCGCGTGAATCAGCACGGAGGCCAGGTCTGAGAGGACGGTCGTCGTCTCCGGCACGGAAGCCAATCGCAGGAGATCGCGCATCCCGATCCGTAGCATCTCCCGCCTCTTGAATCGGCGCAGGGCATCGAGTTGCAGTTCCTTGACCGTGACATTCCCGAGCATGGCATCAAGGGCCGTACGCAACGAGTGCCTCGTCGGGGCCTGATCCAGCACTCCCGGGCTGGACAACCAATACACGAGGGTCGGATCGCGAATCAGCGTATCCGCCATTGCCGGACTGTTTCCGAAGATCACGCAGAGGTAATGGAGCAGCCGCGGCGATCCGCGCAAATAGTCATACAACGTACCTCGGTTGAGAGTCGCCTGTACGTAGCGGTCCCAGTGGACCAGAGCGCGGTCTGGATCGGCGGTGTCGGCAATACCGGCCAGCAGATCGGACAGGATGGCTCCCAATTTTTGGCGGGTCAGCGGGTCGCCCGCCAGCGATTGAATATTGGCATCCGCCTCCCGCCAGTCGGTCACACCGTAAGGACGAAGCAGCCGTTCGACCTCCTGCGGATCGAGCCCGGCGGCAAAGAGCAACGGCGTCGGGTCCGGCCGGTTGTGCTGCGTTGGGGCGGACACAGGCGCGCGAACGAGGGATCGATGTTTACTTCGCATCGGGATGGATTATACTGGCAGGACTCCTCAAGGACAATGAACCCTGAATCCACCAGTGTGACCGCACTCCCGAAAACATGAGACAGGCGACTGCATCTGAGGGCAGCCGTTCAGAGATGATCGAGCGCCTTCAATCCCGTTGTCCGCAGATCGATACTGCGGTCATCCGCGACTTCATCATGCGGATGGACGAGGACTATCTCCGGCAGCAACCGATCAACATGGTGGCGACACACCTCACGCTTGCCGATCGCCTGACGCCGCTGGAGCCCTGCCACGCGCAGATCTCGCCCGACGCGGATGGCCTGCTCGCCATCTCGATTGTCGCCTACGATTACTTTTCGGAGTTTGCCGCCATCTGCGGCCTGCTCTCCGCCTTTGGGTTGGACATCCGCGAAGGGCTGATTTACACGTTTGAGGAGGCCGCTGAATCCCCAGTCCCGCCGGTGCGCCGCAGGGTCGGAGGCCACCGCCCGACTCGGCCAGGGCTGAGCCGCAAGAAAATCGTTGACCTTTTCCGCGTCCGGCCGCTCGACTGCGTCAGCTTCGGGCCGCAGGAGCAACAACACCTGATCGAAGAATTGGGCGTCCTGATCCGCTTGTTGGACGAATCCCGCCTTGAGGAAGTCCGGCGTCGGGTGAACCGTCGTCTGGTAGAAATGCTTAGCCGCCGCCGAGGGGCCTTCACGCCGCTGCTTGAGCCGGTGGAGATCCGATTCGATAACCAGACCTCCGCGACCGACACGATCATGGTCATACAATCGACCGACACGCCGGCCTTTCTTTATGCCCTGGCGAACGCGCTGGCCATGCGGAACATTTACATCCACAAGGCGCGTGTCGAGAATCGCGGGCTGCTCGTCCATGACGAGTTTCACGTACGCAACCGGCAAGGTCAGAAGCTCTCGGACCAGGCGGAACAGCAGGAACTCCAGCTCACCGCCACCTTGATCAAGCAGTTCACCCACGCCCTGACCTTCGCTCCGGACCCGGCTAAAGCCATTACACATTTCGATCTCTTTCTCGACGAACTGTTGGACACGGAAGGCGGCATGCGCGCAGGGAGCAGACGACGGGCCGGGCGTTCCCGGATCATCCAGAAGAAGACCTTGCCGCTCCTCGCCCAACTGCTCGGGGCCAGCGATTTTCTCTGGGAGGATTTTCTGCGCCGCCAGCACGCGAACCTGCTGCCGATGCTCGAAGACTACCAATCGCTCCCTATGCGAGTGTCGAAAGCCACGCTGGCGCAATCGCTGAAGAGACGTCTGTCTCGCTGCCGCACCGAGCTGCAATGCCGGCAGGCATTGAATCGCTTCAAGGATCAGGAACTCTTTCGGATAGACTTGAAGCACCTGCTGGAAAGCGATTCCGGATTGCCGGAGTTCTCCCTGGCCCTGACCGAGTTGGCCGAGGTGATCCTGGCCCAGGCGATGGAGAACTGCCTCAAGAAACTCACCAGGCTCTTCGGCGCCCCCCGCCTGGCCGGCGGAGGCCCTTGTCCGGCCGTGCTGCTCGGCGCGGGCAAACTCGGAGGGCGCGAGTTGGGGTACGCCTCCGATATCGAGATCATGCTGGTCTATGAGGGGTCCGGCCGCACGGCCGGCTCCTCCAAAATGGCCAACAGCGAGTTTTTTGAGCGGCTGGGCCAGGAACTCTTGCAATGGATTGAGGCGAAACAGGAAGGCATCTTCCGTGTCGATGTTCGCTTGCGGCCGCACGGGACCAAGGGCTCACTCGCCAATACGCTGGACGAGTTCAGGCAGTATTACAGCGCCAAAGGATCGGCCGCGCCCTTCGAACGACAGGCCTTGATCAAGTTACGCGTCATCGCCGGAGATGAAGAGCTTGGCCGGCAGGTCGAGCGTCACCGCGACCGTTTCGTCTACAGCGGCGCACCTTGGGATCTGGCGATCGCGCTCGATCTCCGGCAGCGGCAAGTGACGGAGTTGATCGAGCCGGGACGGTTCAACGTGAAGTACAGTCGCGGGGGGCTCATCGATATCGAATATGCCATCCAATACCTGCAACTCATGCACGGACATCAACATGCGACGCTTCGCACGCCCAATACGTTGACTGCGCTCGGCGCGCTCGTCTCCTGTGACATCCTGCCGGCCGAGGTCGCGGAACAGCTCCGCGAGGCCTATCTCTTCTTTCGCCGGCTGATCGATGGCTTGCGTATGGTCCGGGGCAACACCAGGGATCTCTTACTCCCGCCGACGGACTCGGACGATTTCGTTTTTCTTGCGAGACGAATCGGTTACGGGCGCGAGGACTGGGCCGCCGGGGCGCGCCAGTTCCAGGCCGATCTCGCCCGCCATTCGGCAACCGCCCGCGGCTTCTTTGATCGGTCGTTCGGGGCGTGAGGCAAAGGAGCATCCAGATGCTGGATGCCAAATTCACCTATTTCAGACACTCCTCATTGCCATTACCCACTCAGGAAACCAGCCTGTCCCCAGTTCACCGAGGAGTAGAGCGCGCGCCTTCGTAAGAACAATGAAGGATAGTCTCGTATCAGGTGAGACTTCGCAACCAGCACGTCAGACGATGAGTAGGAAAATCAGTGAGAGTACGGTAACTGTGGCACTCAAGACCACCGTCAGCCAGGCGGCAAGACAGGCGGTAGCTACCTTGAAATATAGGTAACCGAGCACCCCAACGATAATGAGCAGAATGACCCTGAACACCCACAACAGTTTCGAAATCGGAAGCGCAGTTCCTGCCGCTGGCTCTGCCGAGAGGGCCGGATCCTTATCGGAGGGCAACAAGAACTTGGCGATCTCCTCGTGATAACGCGCATTGAGGGCGACCGAATGGCCACCGGCTCGCCAATTGTTTATCAGGAACGTGACGTTGCTTGAATTCACAAATGAACCTTTAAAGCCGTAAACTCCGCTTGTCCCCAATCGCCGCCAGTAAACCATCCGTAGGAACCAGCAAATGGCTCCGACCGGCCAGTCCTGCGTGGCGCATTCGTTGCGGACTCTTGTCTTCTCACTCCTCTCTCCAAGTAGCCTCGACCAATTAAATTTCCGATAGAGCACACTGCCGGCAAGTAGTATACGTGATATCTCGACAGCCTGGTTCTGTTCCATGGCACAGGTCAGTGCGAAGGTTCCATTGCTATGGGCCACCACAGAAAACCTTGCCTCCGGCTTGCGTGCGTAACACTGGACGTACCGGTCGAGAAACGCTCTCGCACACCGGCGCCGAGCCAGTGGAATCAAGAATTGGAGCGCAGAAAAATAGCCGTAGCTGATAGGTTCCACTTCGACGGTTTGCAGATTGCCGTACGCCACCTTCCTAATGGTCTCCGCCAAATCTTCGTGCCATTCCGCAAAATCGCGAATCCCATGGATAAGAAACACGACGTGATGAGGCTGAGAATGAGACGGTTCGGGGGTCGCCTTCCCGGCATCTATCGCTTCTCTTGCTGCGGTAATTGTTTTTTCCAGCGGAGTCGAGACGGCTGCCAGATTGTTCCTATTCAGGAGCGCCAGGTCTTTATGTCCCACGCCGGTAATAACGAGTTCTGCAGACTTAGGAGAGAGGGTCACGTCAAGACTATCATGCGGTCCGACAAGAGAATCCTTCGTCCCTCGAATCTGCACAGTGAAGGGAACTGTATCCCTGCGCTTGATCCAGGTCATCCTTAGCACGGTCACCCAATTGGAACCACGAAGTCCCTTTAATGCAAGTTGCCCCATAGCCCATGGAGAGGGAAGAAACTGGAACAGACGGGCGACCGCAGCAGCACTCTTCCACAAGACATTGTATGGGAGGAATCCGCGATTCGCCCCGCCAAGTAAAATGGCCCCATTGACGCGCCTGTGCCAACGTGCCTTCTCTTCTTTCTCCATATCGTTCAAGATCGCTCGACGGAGTAGAAGGGCCCCATAGCTATGGCCGACAAGATACAGGCAGGGGACGCTCTTGTTCTCGACCGCTCGAGCAATAGTGGACTCAAGATCCGCCGCAAGCACATCAGGATCTTGTCCTGACCAATAGGATCCCCAATACTTATAGCTCACCAGGTCACAACCGGGGATGCATTTTTTGAGAAGTTCTTCCATCGGTCCATAATCCGATACCCATGGAACCGGGTGGAGCCCATGGACAAAGACAATCAATCCAGTAGTCGATGTGGATTCTGAATCAGAAGTGGCCACAGCCTGCCTCTCGTTTGGAAGCTTATAATGGACATCGCCGATGCATTTCAAGATCGTCTGATTAATTCACGCTAGTAGGGTCTTCACGCTAGTAGCTAGTTTGAGGGTCATTAGCTCGAGGGTCAGCTTGAGATGGCCCTGATTTGACAGACACCTTTGAATGGGGACACGATCCCCGAGGAGGTGTCCGATGGGTGCACGCACACAGTTCACGCCCGCCCAAGGAACCAAGTGTCAGGCCTGAGTATTGACTATTTGGCGCTCCGCTCTCTCCCTATCGTTTTCTTGGGTAAAGGGGCGGCACATTGTGAACATCTCCCTTGACAAGGGAGGCGAAATCCGCAATCGTCCTGCCAAACTTATGGACATCCAGATTATCCGTCAGCCCATCACCAGGCAGGCCTTGCACGAGATAGCCGGACAGCAATTCGGCGACATGGTCAAGGCGGTCGTGGATGTGGAACAGCGCATCATGGCCGTCGGCGGCGAGTTACATTCAGACGAGGAAAGCGTCCTATTGGATCAGGGCTCCCGCCAGAACAACCTGTGGGGGATTAATCTGTATCTCGATCAGCCCCACCCGAATTGGATCGAATTTGATTCCATGATCAACGTCCGCCCATCGCAAGGCAATCGATCGCGATCAGTCGAACGTCCCGACCTGAGAGAAGCCATCATCGCGATTGTCCACCAACTGGTCGAGGGAGCGACAGCATGAGCCACCAACATCGAGAGTTGGCGGCTGGGCGGTGGCAGACCATGCCGCTCGTGGAGCAACTGGCCAACGTAGGAAGCGACGTCGGCCGGGCGGCACGATGGCAGGGGAAGGACCTCGCCCGCTGTCAGCAGGCCTTTGATCGCGCCTTGGAGCTACTGGATCTGACGCTTGCCGACCCGCGCTGGACGGGACGACGAAAGGAACTCGGTCGTGCGCGCGAACTTTTGTGCGATGCGATGCTGGGCGGCTCGATGTATGGTAGCGACCTCGCCGCTCTTGACCGCTACTTTTTGCCCTTCGCCGTCGCAGCAAGGGCCAGGCGCTGACAGACGCGGCCTCGACGCCAGTCAGAGGCATGGCCTGACATGAATATTGACTTTTGATGGTTCAAGGGTGAGTGGTTGGAGGGGCAGTGGTTGGAGGGTCAGATTGAGATGGCCCTGATTTGACAGACACCTTTGAATGGGGACACGATCCCCGAGGAGGTGTCCGATGGGTACACGCACACCGTTCACACCCGAGTTTAAGCGCGAAGCGGTCCAGTTGCTCGAGAGCGGGAGTCGTCCTGCCTCGGCGATTGCTCGCGAATTGGGGATCGCCC
>JBFWWG010000015.1:0-94777 GCA_050246315.1 Nitrospiraceae bacterium
CGATTACATCGAGCGCTTTTCCAATCCCCGGCGGCGGCACTCCACGCTGGGGTATCTCAGTCCGATGGAGTTCGAACGGCAGGCCGAATGAGCGTAGGTTGGTGTCAATCAAACCGGCAGCAGCTCAGTCTTAAACTGCCTCTTGTTGCTGTGTGGATTAGCTATCCTGACGTGGTGGTTAGTGCGTTGGTAATGAATCGGTTCCTGAACCTGCTGGAAGAAAGGTATGGGAATCCGTACGCATGGGTTGGGGAAGTTTCGGTGAGGAATGATCCTATCGGATTCTTCAAGAATTGGAGAGGTAACATCAGCAGGCGCACTATATCTATGGAAGAGTGGGTCCAAGGATTCTACGATTCTCTATCATCCGATGATCAGCGAAAAGTCAGCACGAGATTGGGCACAGACGCGCCCAAGTATATTCGTAGACGTCAGCCACACATCCGGTTGAAGCAGGGAACAGTCACAGAGATTCTTCATGCCATGCAAAACCCGTCAAAACCAGAGTTCCTGCAAAAGCCGCCGCCATGGCGAACTTGACCCCACTTCCTCAAAGCCACGACCATCGACCCTAATAAGGTACGCGCCACAACTAAGACAGGCGCCTCGTATCGGAAGGTTAACCCGAATGCGATACAAAGCACCAAGGCCACCTTCAAGCGGTGGCCTTGGTGCCTCCACACACTTTTTAGCTAACAAGGGGTGGATGGCAGGCGGTTCGAGCGAAGATTCGCCGGAAAGGCGAGGGTCTCTCACGGCGTCCGAGGGTGAAAGGGCTCCGAGTAGCAAAAAACAAAAGGCCGCCGGAAACGGCGGCCTTCCATCGTTATTGCTTCTCCTCGCTGGAGGAGTGCGGGATGCTTCCTACTGCGCGCATCGAACGAGCACCCTTCTGAGGTGTGCGGGTTCTGCGAGCACGAGAAGCACCCGCGCTCCCTCCAAACCCTTATGTCCCCATTTCCCACGACGCCAAATACTTCTCTTGCTCCTTCGTCAGCTTGTCGATCGCCATGCCCATGCCCGCCAGTTTGAGCCGTGCGATTTCCTTATCGATGGCGATCGGCACCGGATAGACCTTCTTCTCGAGCTTCTTGTGATTCTTGACGATGTATTCGGCGCCGAGCGCCTGGTTCGCAAAGCTCATATCCATGACGCTGGAGGGGTGTCCTTCGGCTGTGGCGAGGTTGACGAGGCGCCCTTCGCCGAGCAGGCTCACACGGCGGCCACTGTTGAGGGTGTATTCGTCCACGCCTGAACGAATCTGTCGCTTCTTCCTGCTTAACTTCTCCAGGGCCGGGATATCGAGTTCGACGTTGAAGTGACCGGAATTGCAGACAATAGCCCCGTCCTTCATGGCGGCGAAATGTTCCTTGCGGATCACTTTCAAATTGCCCGTGACGGTGATAAAGAAATCCCCGATCGGCGCGGCCTTCTCCATGGGCATGACTCGGTAGCCGTCCATGACCGCTTCGAGTCCCTTCATCGGATCGATTTCGGTCACGACCACGTCCGCACCCATCCCCTTGGCCCGCATGGCGATGCCACGGCCGCACCAGCCGTAACCTGCCACGACGACGGTGGATCCGCACACGAGCCGGTTGGTAGCGCGTACAATACCGTCCAACGTGCTCTGTCCCGTACCGTATCGGTTGTCGAACATGTGCTTGGTGTCGGCATCGTTTACGGAGATGACCGGGAAGCGCAAGACCTTCCTTTCCGCCATGCTGCGCAGGCGGATCACGCCGGTGGTGGTTTCCTCGGTGCCTCCAATGACGTGTTTGAGCAGTTCCTTCCGCTTCGAATGGAGGTGAGAGACTACGTCGGCCCCGTCGTCCATCGAGACGTGCGGGTTGTGGCCGATAGCCGACTCAATGTGTTTGTAGTAGGTCTTGTTGTCCTCACCCTTGATCGCGAAAACGGGAATATCTTCGTGTTTCACGAGGGCCGCGGCCACGTCATCCTGCGTGCTGAGGGGATTCGACGCGCAGAGCCGGACGTCGGCCCCGCCGGCCTTGAGCGTCTTGGCCAAGTTGGCGGTTTCCGTGGTGACATGCAGGCAGGCGGTAATCCGGATGCCCTTGAGCGGTCGTTCCCGGTGAAACCGCTGTTTGATCAGGCGCAGGACCGGCATCGTGCGCTCCGCCCATTCGATTTTGAGATTGCCTTGGTCTGCGAGTCCGAGATCCTTCACGTCGTAATCCACGGGTCCTCCTTCTAGATGATCGTTTCTTATAGATGGTCGATTCTGGTCAAGAAAAAGGGGACGGATCGCGACATCCGTCCCCTTCACTCATGGCCGGTGTGGGGAGACTTACAACCCGACTTCTTTGCGCAAGGCCTTCGCCTTGTCCGTCTTCTCCCAGGTAAACTCCGGTTCGCTTCGGCCGAAGTGGCCGTAGGCGGCGGTCTTACGATAAATGGGTCGGCGGAGCTTCAGATGGTCGATAATGCCGCGGGGCGTCATCGGGAAATGCTTGCGCACGACTTTTTCAAGGTTGTCCGTCTGCACCTTCTCGGTGCCCTTCGTGTCAATCAGCACCGAGACCGGATCGGCGACGCCGATGGCGTAGGCGAGCTGGACTTCGCAACGATCGGCGAGCCCGGCGGCGACAATGTTCTTTGCGATATACCGCGCCATATAGGAGGCTGAGCGATCGACCTTTGTCGGGTCCTTGCCGGAGAAGGCTCCGCCTCCGTGGCTGCCGTGGCCTCCGTAGGTGTCCACGATGATCTTGCGTCCGGTCAGTCCGGTGTCGCCCATCGGACCGCCGACAACAAACCGGCCGGTCGGGTTGATATAGTGCTTGACGCCGGTCGGATCGTAGAGGCCTTTGGGCATGACGGGCCTGATCACCTTGTCCATGAGCTCCCGCTCGATCACCTTGTTGGAGATCTCAGGGCTGTGTTGCGTGGATACCACGATCGTATCGATCCGCACAGGCTTCCCGTTCCGGTATTCAATCGTTACTTGGGATTTGCCGTCCGGCCGCACCCATCCCAGAATGTTCTTCTTCCGGACCTCGGCCAGACGGCGAGTCAGGCGATGGGCGAGCACAAGCGGCATCGGCATGAGTTCGGCGGTTTCATTGGTGGCATAGCCGAACATCAGACCCTGATCGCCGGCCCCTCCGGAATCGACGCCCATCGCAATGTCGGATGATTGATTGTGAATGGACGTCAGGACCGAGCAGGTCTGGTAATCGAACCCCCAGGTCGCGTCTCCATAGCCGACATCCTTGATCACCTCGCGAACGATGTCGGGGATTTCAACGTAGGCCTTGGTAGAAATCTCGCCCGCCACGAAGGCGATACCGGTGGTGAGGATGGTTTCACAGGCAACACGGGAATGCTTGTCTTGGCTGAGGAGTGCGTCGAGAATACCGTCGGAGATTTGATCCGCGATCTTATCTGGATGGCCTTCAGTAACTGATTCGGAAGTGAAGAGATAGTTATTGCGCATCGAAGCCTCTTGCTTGGGGGTTCTCGGTGGCGGTCAACGGGCGCTACGTCCCTTGAAGCACGTATGAGTGGTACCCCAGCCGTAGTGCAATGTCAAATGGAAAGGCTCATTTCTTTGGTAGGGGCTGGAGCGAGGTTGTGCGGCAGGTCCTTTACTTGACAGTGATTTTATGCGGTTTGTAAGATGGTCCACCGATTGAGAGACGCTCGCCAGGGATAAGGAAACCACACGCTCCTCGAATACTCCCAACGCCTGGGCGGCGGGATGACGATTGGGATTTCAACGGGTTCCAGGCAGCGGGTCGGGTGTCTCCTAACCCTTGTTTAACTCAGGTCGCTATTGCTTATGGACAGAGAGCCGGAACTCGCCCTTCAACCACCACCTTCACCGAACCCCCGCGCCTCTACTCAAGGCTTCGGGTGGGACGAGGTATCCCGTGAGGTGGTGGAGTTTTTTGCCTCGATTAAGCTCGCCATGTTCTTGTTCTTGATCTTGGCGGCGACAGCGACCATCGGCACCGTCATCCAACAGAACGAGCGTCCCGAGACATACATCAAAGAATACGGTGAGCAGGCCTATCGTTGGTTCACGCGGCTCGGCCTGACCGACGTCTATCACACCTGGTGGTTTACCAGCCTGCTCGGCCTGCTCTGCGTGAACTCGCTGACCTGTTTTTACAAGCGGTTTCCTGCCGTCTGGCGCTCCATGCAGCAGGACAAGGTCAACGTGTCTCTGTCGTTCATTAAGAACATGAAACATTCCGCTGAGATTTCCGTGGCGGGGACAAAGGAGTACCTCGGCGAGCGGCTCGTCAGATTTCTTGCGGAAAAGGGCTATCGGGTGCTGGCCAAGAACGAAGCGTCCGGCGTGTCGCTATATGCCACGAAAGGTATTATGGGGCGCGTGGGGGCGCATATGGCGCATCTCAGCGCGACGGTGATCGTGCTGGGTGGGTTGATCGGTAGCCTCTGGGGGTTCCAGGATTTCGGGGTCTGTATGGAAGGCCAAACCTATCACATTCCCCGCGGCAACTTCGATCTACGGATCGATAAGTTCTGGATCGACTACTACGAGAACGGCGCCGTGAAGTCGTACAATAGTACGTTGACGGTGATCGATCAGGGTACTCCGGCACTGACGAAAACGATCTCAGTGAACGATCCGCTGGTTTACAAGAATATCTGGTTTTATCAGTCGAGCTATGGTGACGCGTGGGATCGTATCGAAGTTGCGCGGCTCAACATCAAGGAGAAGGAAACCGACAAGGTGCTCGCGACGGTCGACCTGGACTGGCAAAAGGAGAAGGTGATCGAAAATCTCGGCCTGAAGCTCACGGCGACCGATTTCGTCGCTGATTTTGCGTTCAATTCGTCCGAGAAGAAGGTCTACTCCAAGACGGTGGAACATGCCAACCCCGCCTTACGATTGGCACTGAACGAACGGGG
This sequence comes from Nitrospiraceae bacterium, assembly GCA_050246315.1. Lineage (GTDB taxonomy): Bacteria > Nitrospirota > Nitrospiria > Nitrospirales > Nitrospiraceae > Nitrospira_G. The sequence continues at coordinate 4,906 of JBFWWG010000015.1, forward strand.
GACGTTGGAGGCCACGCCGTGGGTGTTCTATCATTATCCGGACCTGTTCGAGATCCAAGGGTCGAAATACAGTTTCGAGCTCGTCGGGTATCAGCCGAAGAAATTCACGGGGTTGCAGATTACGCGTGATCCCGGTGTGAACATTGTGTGGATCGGCTCGACGATGATCGTGGTCGGAATTACGTTGTCATCGTTCATTTATCATCGACGATTGTGGGCGAAGATCGTGCCGCACGACGACGGCGTCGTCCTGCATATCGGCGGGAACACACATAAGAATCAGATCGATTTCCAGCGGGAATTCAAGCGCCTGATTCATCACGCGGAAACCAAGTCTGCTTAGGATTCCCTCGGGATCAGCGCGGAAAGCTTTCGAGGAGGGTGCCATCATGCTCAAGTCCTTATTCCTGTTCGATATGACCTTCTGGCTGTATTTGGCGGCGTTGACGCTTTACATCGCGTATCTCTTCGTCCGGCGTCCCGTGATGCAGTTTGCGCCGGCAGGCCATCCGGTGGAGGCATATGAGGACCGCGACGACGGTTGGGCCAGTCAACTCGGACAAGTCGCCACGCTGGTCACTGTCTTTGGGTGGGTGGTGAACAGCAGCGCCCTGTTCATGCGGGCGTACGAGCGGATGCAGCTCTCCGGTACCTTCGCCCCCTGGTCGAATCAGTTCGAAGCCATGGCCTATGTATCCTGGGCGATCATTTTGGGCTATGTCCTGCTGGAAATGCGGTATCGCATCAAGGCGATCGGTGCATTCGTTGTCGGGATCGGGTTCATCGCCATGGGAGCCGCATCGCTGTTGCCCTATCGCTATCAAACCGCCGAGCCGTTGGTCCCGGCCCTCAACAGCTATTGGATTTACATCCACGTGTCCGTCACCCTCACGAGCTATGCGGCCTTTGCGATGGCCGGCGGTCTAGGCGTGATGTACCTGCTCAAGGAACGGGCTGAGCGGAAGGGCAAGAGCGGGGGGATCTATGCCGCCTTCCCGGACCTAGAAACCATCGATGAGTTGGGCTACAAGGCGATCATGATCGGATTTCCTCTGCTGGCCTTCGGCATCATTCTTGGGGCCATGTGGGCGAACTATGCCTGGGGCGGCTATTGGAGCTGGGATCCGAAAGAAACCTGGTCGCTCATCGTGTGGTTGATATACGGAGCTTACATCCACGCGCGCATGACGCGGGGATGGGAAGGGCACCGAGCCGCCATCTACGCAATCTTCGGATTTCTCATGGTGGTCTTCTGCTTCTGGGGCGTGAATTTCCTTCTTTCGGGCCTGCATGCCTATGCGTGATCGAGACGACACCATGGCTCCGACGATCTCGTCAGTACCGTCCCAGGGAAGCCAGGCTCCCGCTCCGGCCCGTTCTCGGGTGGGCATCGTTTTGACTGCGGCGGCTGTCCTGGCTGTGGTGTTCGGGGTCGTCTGGATGCAAAGTGCCAAGTACGAGCCGCTCACGGTCGGCAAGCCGGCGCCGGACTTTGCGCTGCCCGATCTGGCCGAGAAAACCGTCCGTCTGTCCGACTATCGAGGCAAGGTGGTGTTTCTGAACTTCTGGGCGACCTGGTGCAAGCCCTGCCAGGAGGAAATGCCCTCGATGGAAGTCTTGTATAAGAACTTCGAGAAGGACGGCTTAGTGATGCTGGCCGTGAGCATCGACCGCGTCACGACCAAGAAAGATATCCCGCCGTTTGTGAAGAACATGAATCTGACGTTTCCCGTGTTGGTGGATTCCTGGGGCCAAACCGACAAACGCTACAAGCTGATGGGGGTTCCGGAAACCTACATCATCGACCAGGACGGGATCCTGCGTGAGAAGATCATCGGTCCCCGGGATTGGACGAGGCAGGACAACCTTCAAGTGTTGACGCAGTTGCTCAGAGCCGTCAAGGCGGCTCAGGCGATCACCACATCTTCAACCGGCGCCTGAACGCCAGACCGTCCGACCATGTGTCCGATCTGTCGAAGTATCGTTCTCGTGACGGGAATGGCGGTCCTGTCGGGGTGTGACGGCCGGGACGCGGCGTCGTTGCCGGACGCTTCCGCCGGGGAATCAAGCCTTGTCCGGCCACAGCCGATGGCGGTGACCATCGGCCAGCCCGCACCTCAATTCAGATTGAGAGACCTGGCCGGAAATAGCGTTTCGCTGGAGAGCTATCGAGACACTGTCGTCATGGTGAATTTTTGGGCAACCTGGTGCGGCCCCTGCCGGGTCGAAATGCCGGCGATGGAATCCCTTTATCGAACCTTCGGCAGGAGGGATTTTGAGATCCTGGCTGTCTCCACAGACCCTCAGGGTGTCGCCGTGACCAAACCCTTCCGCCAGGAACTGGGCCTGTCGTTTCCGATTCTGCACGATGCCGACTACCAAGTCGGGCTCATCTACGGCGCGAGGAGCTTGCCGATGACGTTTCTCGTAGACCGTCAGGGAATTCTCCGGCAGCGCATTTTCGGAGCCCGCGACTGGGCCTCGCCGGAAGCCGTGCGGTTAATTCGGAATTTCGTGGGGGAGTCCCGACGTGACGGATAGCGTCCAACACATTTCGTGGTTTGCCGCCTTCACTGCGGGGCTCCTGTCCTTCGTGTCTCCCTGTGTGCTCCCCTTGGTGCCGTCCTACATCAGCTATATCACCGGCCTGTCTGTGGAGCAGCTCGCGGACGCCGAGGAACGGGTCCGATACAGGCGGGATATCATCGTCAACGCGTTGATCTTTATTGCCGGGTTTTCCAGCGTCTTCATCGCCTTCGGCGCTTCGGCCAGCTTGATCGGACAGGCCATGATGACCTATCAGGAGCATCTCCGAAAGCTCGGAGGAATCCTGATCATCGTGTTCGGACTTTATTTGCTCGGTCTCTTGAACCTGAGCCTGTTCCGAACCGAGCGACGGCTGCACTTCCGGACCAGACCGGCCGGCTATTTGGGTTCGTTTCTGATCGGTGTGGCCTTTGCCGCCGGCTGGACACCCTGCGTCGGACCAGTCCTAGGGACCATCCTTCTCTATGCCAGTACCACCGACGCACTTTCCCAGGGGGTTCTGCTGCTGGCCTTCTACTCGCTTGGGTTGGGGCTGCCCCTGTTCATCACGGCGCTCGGCGTGGATCGGTTTCTTGTGTACTTCAAGGAATTCCGCGGGTACTTGCGGGGCGTTTCGACTGTGAGCGGGGTCCTTCTGGTCGTGGTGGGGGTCCTGCTCTATGCCAACTCACTGACGCTCATCACGAGCTTTCTTGAACGATACGGAATCGGGTGGTATCTCGGCCAGTAGCGTCCGAGTCATGACTCTGCTGCCAGCGGTGCGGTCTTTCGACGTGGTGGTCGTCGGCCTCGGTCCCGCCGGAGCCGCCGCCGCCTACGAATGCAGTCGATCCGGTCTCGCAGTCCTCGCCTTCGACAAGGAGGTGCACCCTCGGTACAAGGTCTGCGGGGGCGGGCTCTCCGCCCGCATCGATCAGTTGCTCGGCGGCGTCTTCGAGAACGTCATCGAGCATATCATCTACGGCGTTCGCTTTGCCTATGCGAATGCGGACTCCTTCACGATCGAGTCGTCATCGCCCATTGCCTACATGGTCATGCGAGACCGATTCGATCATTGTTTGGTCGAGCGGGCTCGAGGGGCCGGAACTGAGATCCTCCAGGGAGAGTCCGCGAAGCGCTTCACACCCGTGCCTGATGGTCTGGAAATCGAGACCGAGCACGGCCGATATGGCGCCAAGGTGCTCATCGGAGCGGACGGGGCCAATAGCGTTGTTGCGCAACAGTTGTTTTCGCGAAGAACACGCCGCTGCATACCGACGCTAGAGAGTGAAATCGATATTGGGCACTCGCCGGTCTATCCACGCGAGCACCTGGTGGGAATCACGTTGGGACCGCCAGGCTCCGGGTACGGGTGGATTTTCCCTAAGGACAAGCGACTCTCTGTCGGCATTGCCGAGTTTCGTGGTCCGTCGGCAAGCCCGAGACAAGTCTTCAGCGGCTTCGTGCAACGAGAAGAAGGGCTCAGGAGTAGGGGCTGGAGGATTCCTCCTCCTCACGGTCATCCGCTCCCGCTGTTTAATCTCTGTTCGCGCGATGAATCAAGGCCAGATGGTAGAGAACTGGTGAACGGCCGGACTATGTTGATCGGAGATGCCGCTCATCTGGTCGATCCTCTGTTCGGAGAAGGGATCTATTACGCGGTGAAGTCAGGGCAATTGGCTGCTCGCAGCGCTCTGGAGTTCGTGCGAGGCCTGTCGCAGGATCTGGAAGGGTACAGGCGGGTCGTGCATCGGGAGATTTATCCGGAATTTCAGGTCGCGTCCAGGATGGCATCCATCCTGTACTCCTTTCCTCGGCTCTGTTACCGGTTGGCCCATCGGTATCAAGAGTTGGTGCAGCTCTACTATCGGGTGCTTCAGGGGCAGGAAACCTACCAAACCTTCCTCGAATTGGCGAAGCGCTCAGTCAAGGTCTCGCTCTCCCATTGGTTTCGTGACCCCTTCCGAGTCAGGCCATAACCCGATCCGGGGTCCCGTCGATTGGAATCTGGCGAACGCGGAATGAATGGCTGTCGTTAACACCAAGCGCCGAGGCGGCAGAATGTGAGGTTGGGTTGTAGCGCGGAGGCGGAAGCAGGGAGGGACGGAGCGGCGATCTGTGGGATTGTGGTGCGGTCCGAGCCGGATCCCGGCAACACCAGGGCAGCCAGTGAAAGCCCAGGAGGAGCAGGTTCGGCCTGAGAGGGCTCGGGTTGATCCACGTCGGTCTTGGCAACGGCCACCGGGGGCGGGCCTCCCAGCTTGGCCAATAATTTGTCACCTTGGGCGCGGATCGGGCTGGTCGGGAAGCGTTCAGACAGTAAGGCCAGTTGTTCCCTCGCCCAATCGGTGGCCCCAAGTTCCTTATAGGAGAGTGCCAGGTAATAAAGGGCGTCAGGCGCCACATTCATTTCCGGATAGTCCTTCAGGATCGCTTCAAACCGATGGGCGGCTGCCAGATAGGCCTCGCGGCGATAATAGAATTTCCCGACGAACATGTGAGTCTGCGCGAGCCAATCCTTGCAATCGTGAATCCGCGCGACGGCCTGCGCCTCATAGGCGCTGGCCGGATAGTCGGTCCGGAGCTTCTCGAACGCCGCCATGGCCATTTGCACGGGCTCCGGGTCTCGATCGATCGTTCGGGCCTGCTTTAAATTTGCCTCTCCAAGCCGATATTGGGCGTAGGGCGCCAAGGCATGGGATCGATGCAGCTCCATGAAATGTGTCAGTTCAATGGCCGCTTCGGCGTACTCGTCCTTGTCAAAGAAAGCTTCAGCCCGTTTGATGATCACATGCGGGTCATAGTTTTTTTCGATCGTATCGCCGATGAAGATCTGCTCGTCTGTACTGCTCAATGCCTTGCCTTGCGCATGAGTCGACGTGGGTTTGCTGGAACAACCGGACAGCACCAATAAGGCGGCCCCGAGCAGGGAACAGAGGTGACCGACGGTCAAGGATGGCAGCTTCATCATAATGGGCGAATAGCAGGCCGAGCCGGTTGTATCAAAGGACAAGGAGTTTTCGCAACAGAAAACACCTATTTAACACTCATTTAACAATCATTCGCCCGACCCGGATCGCCGGCGTACCTGATTGGCATGTGGGACCGAACCAGAGTGGGAGTCTGCATTGACGATCGAAAGAGGGGCCCCTATAATCCCCAAGCTCACCCACAGAGTCCACCCGAACTACCAGCGAACGCACAAGGATGCTTACGAGCCGCATCGTCGGAACAGGAATGGCCGCTCCCGAACGAGTGGTCGATAACCACGAGATCGGCTCGGCATTGGGTGCCTCACCGGAGCACATTCACCGGCTGACCGGAATCACATCGCGGCGGTGGGTCTCCGGTCACGAATCCGCGTCGGATTTGGCGGTGGGGGCCTCGCAGATGGCGCTGGAAACGGCCGGCTGCCACCCGTCCGCTCTCGATGCCGTCATTGTATCGACCACGTCTCCCGACACGGTATTTCCGTCAACCGCCTGTTATGTGCAACGGGCGCTTGGGGCCAGGTGTGTCGCCGCGTTCGATGTTGCGGCGTCCTGTTCCGGCTTTCTGTACGGCCTTTCCGTCGGGGATGTGCTGATTCGTTCTGGGCAGGCGAAGACCTGCCTGGTGGTCGCGGCCGAGGTCAAATCCGTCTTTCTCGACAAACAGGATGCCGTCACGGCGGTGCTCTTCGCGGATGGCGCCGGAGCGGCGGTGCTCGTTGCTGATGAGACCACGCACTTGCCACGAAGAGGTATCCTCGGGATCCGACTCTACGCGGACGGCGCGCACCATCGATTGATCCGCTTGCCGGCCGGAGGGTCGCGGCAACCATCTTCGTCCGACACGGTGCGTGAGAGGCGCCATGCGATTCAACTGGAGGGGACGCCGGTGTTCCGGTTGGCGGTTCGTCGTCTTGCCGCCGCGGTGCAGGAACTGCTGGAGGAATTTGGACTGACCGTACCGGATGTCCGGCGGGCGGTGTTTCATCAGGCCAATGGGCGTATTTTGGAGGCGCTGGGGCGGCGGTTGGGCCTGTCGCCCGATCAGACGACATCGATCATTGAGCGCTATGGCAACACCTCCTCTGCGTCGCTGCCGATGGCTCTCGACTGCACCGTTCGAGGCGGCGGTGTCTCCCCCGGTGACCCGTTGTTGTTGGGAGCCTTTGGCGGGGGCCTGACTTGGGCGACCGCCTTGATCCGCTGGTAGGCCGAACGCCGAAAGGATCAGACAGGGACCGATGTTTGGACTAATTCCACGCGAAGAAGCGTTCTTCGACCTGTTCCGCAAGGCGGGGCACAACGTTATCGAAGGCAGCCGTCTCTTGAAGGAGATGATGGAAAATTTCCACGATCCGGCCGGGCAGGCCAAGCGGATCAAGGAAGTTGAGCATATCGGTGACGAAATCACCCACGAGATCGCGAAGAAGCTGAACCAGACGTTCATCACTCCGATCGACCGTGAAGACATTCATGATCTGGCCAGCGCGCTGGACGACATTCTGGATGTGGCCGAGGAAATCGCAGACTGTTTTGTCATTTATAAAGTCTCTAAGCCGACGCCCATGGCCGTCCGGCTGGCCGATATCCTCTATCAGGCGAGCGTTTCCGTCGCCTCAGCGGTGGACCTGTTGGGCAGACGCGATGGAGAGATGCGGGAATATAGTCTCAAAGTGAATACATTGGAAAACGAGGCCGACCGGCTGTCCCGCGATGCCCTCTCGATGTTGTTCGAAAAGGAGTCCGACCCGATCATGGTGATCAAGTGGAAAGAGATCTATCAGGATTTCGAAAACGGGGCGGATCGCTGTGAAGACGTCATGAATATTCTCGAGCGGATCGTGTTGAAGCACCATTAAGATGATCCTCATGCGTTCGACCCATTCCAATCGACTCCTCCATCGAGGCCGTGTTGTGGGCGGCCGTCCCCTCCGGTGAGATTCTCGCGATGCTGGAAGTGAGCGGGCTGTTGCTGTTGGTCATCGTGCTGGCCTTGCTGTTCGATTTTTCGAACGGGTGGCACGACAGTGCCAACGCGATCGCCACGGTCGTCTCCACGCGGGCCGTGAGCCCGATCGTGGCCGTGACGGCAGCGGGGATCCTGAATATCGCCGGAGCCTACATGTCAACGGCCGTGGCCAAGACGATTGGGTCGGGCCTCGTGGAACCGACCTCCGTTACCCAGGCGGTGGTGGCGGGGGCGTTGGGGGGAGCCATTGTGTGGAACTTGATTACCTTGCTGATGGGCCTGCCGACCAGCTCGTCTCATGCGCTGATCGGCGGACTTGTCGGGGCCTCGGTCGCGCATGGCGGATGGGCGGTCGTGAAATTTTCAGGGCTCCGGGCCGTGATGGAGGCGATGGTGCTCTCGCCGTTCTTGGGGTTTGCCATCGGGCTGAGTCTGATGGTGGCGATCAGTTGGATCTTCTTCCGCGCATCCCGCGGGTGGGCCACCGGCCTTTTCCGGCGGCTTCAGATCGTCTCGGCCAGTTTCATGGCGTTCAGCCATGGTGCCAACGATGCGCAGAAGGCCATGGGCATCATCACACTGGCGTTGGTGTCCGGCGGCGTGATCCCCACGACCGAAGTGCCGAACTGGGTGATCGGGGCCTGCGCGCTGGCCATGGGACTTGGCACGGCCGCCGGAGGCTGGCGAATTGTGCGCACATTGGGGATGCGGATTGTGAAACTGGAGCCGGTGCATGGATTCGCGGCGGAAACGGGGGCCGCGATGGTGTTGCTGGGCACCGCGCATTTCGGTCTGCCAGTCAGCACCACTCATACCATCACGACGACCGTCATGGGCGTCGGGGCCGTGAAGCGGTTGTCCGCCGTCCGCTGGGGCGTCACTGCCAGGATCATCTTCGCGTGGATCTGTACGTTGCCCGGCGCTGCCTTATTGGCGGCCGGTCTTTATGCGCTGCTCGCGAGATTCGTCTGAGCGGCGGCGATCTGTCCGGGTCGCGCCGCCGGGAGGCGGACGACAAATCGGCTGCCTGTAGGCTGGTTGCCTTCCAGCCAAACCTGACCGTCGTGCTGCTCCACGATATGTTTGACGATCGCGAGTCCCAACCCGGTCCCTCCCAGCTCACGCGAACGCGCCTTATCCACCCGGTAAAACCGCTCGAAGATCCGCGGGCGGTCGCCCTCGGGGATACCGATGCCGGTGTCCGCCACGCTGATCTCGATCGAGCCGCCCTGGCCGCCAGGAGAGGGCTCCAGCGCCTGAAGCCGAACGGTGATGGTGCCGCCGTCCGGGGTATATTTCACCGCATTGTCCAGTAAGTTCGTGAGTACCTGGACTAGGCGATCTTCGTCCCCGATCACGCCGGGAAGCCCGTCCACAAGCTGGAGGTGCAGCCGATGCGCCTTCTTGTCCGCCAATGGTTGAATGGTCGCGAGTGAACGCTCCACCACGTTGCCCGGCAACACATGTTCCCGTTTGAAAAGCGCCACGCCCGATTCGATTTGGGACAGTTGCAGCAGATCGTCGAGGATCAGATTCAGACGATTGCTCTGCCGCAGGATGATATCGAGGAACTTGGTCATGGTGTCGGGGTCGTCCTTAGCCCCATCCAGGAGCGCCTCGACATAACCCTTGATGGATGTCAGGGGAGTCCTCAACTCGTGTGAGACATTGGCGACGAAATCTTTCCGAACTGTTTCCAGACGACGGAGGTCCGTGATGTCGTGAAAGACCAGCACGACGCAGGCATCATGCTCCAGCCGGCCTCCTGCCACCGACACCTCCACCCGGAGCGTGCGCCCGCTCAACGCGAGGGACAACTCGCCGGTTTGTCCGGTGCGCTGTTGCAGGACACGCGCCGTCAGGTCGTTCAGATCGTGGTGCTGGATCAGTTCCCAATAGGGGCGACCGCGCGCTGGCTGCGAATGGAGCCCGAACATGCGCTCGAGGGCCGGATTGATGAGCAAGACCTGTCCTTTGGAGTCCAGGACCAGCACGCCCTCGACCATGGCGGTCAGCATGGCCAACAGTTGGGCGCGATCCTCCGAGATTTCGTGAATCTTGGCCTGCAACTGATCGGTGATTTGATTCAACACGTCGCCAAGTTGCCCGACCTCGTCCGGTGGGGCGGACCGGATGCGGTGGCCCAATCCGCCGGTCGCCAGGTGCTTGGCCAGTTCGGTCATTTCGGTCAGCGGGCGAGTAAGGCGGCGCGCAATGCCGATGCTCACGCCCATGGCGACCAACAACGCCGTCCCGAACGCCAACAGAAGGTCTGTTTGAACATCGGCGGGGAGGGCGTCGGGCCATCCGCGTCGAACGATGCGGAGAGTCAACCACGTGGAAAGAGAGAGACCGATCAGAACCGTCGCGAGAATTCCAACGGCGACCTTCCATTGAAATGGGAGGTTCATGCCGGCGCGTCGTATTCCTTGAGCTTGTAGCCCAGCGACTTGACCGCCACAATAGCGTCGTTGAGCATGGGGATCTTTTGTTTGAGCCGGCGGACATGCACATCCACGGTGCGTGTGGTCCCGTAGTAGTCGTACCCCCAGACTGAGTTCAGCAGGGTGTCACGGGTCATGACCCGCCCGACGTTGCGCAGCAGGTATTCCAGCAGTCCGAACTCCTTCGCCGTCAGGATCACCTCGCGATCGAGGACTCGTACTTCATGGCGCGACAGATCCATGACCACGTGGCCGTAGGTGTGCACCGAAAGCAGCCCTTGCTGTTGGCGGTCCAGACGTCGAAACAGAGCCTTGACGCGCGCCACGAGAGATTTTGGGCTGAACGGCTTGGTGACGTAATCATCCGCGCCCAATTCGAGCCCCACAATCGTATCCGCTTCTTCCGCTTTGGCGGTCAGCATGATGATCGGGATGGAGGCCGTGTCCGGAGCGCTGCGCAGCCGTTTGCAGACGTCAAGGCCGTCGATCTCGGGCAGCATCAGGTCCAGCACGATCAAGTCCGGTTTGTCTGATTTGACCTGCTTCAGGGCGTCCGTGCCTGTCGAAGCGGTGGAGGTTCGAAACCCTTCTTTACCGAGGTAGAGCTTGACGAGTTCGAGGATATCCGTGTCATCCTCGACGATGAGGATCTTCTTGTTGGTGGTCATTGTCGATCCATGCCCAGCGTAAGACGAGGCCGACCGACTGTCAAGCTTCGCCGTCCTCGGCCAGTCTCCGCCGTCAATTGGGTTGACGCCTCCGAGATGTGTGGCGTATCGTGGGCGCTGACGTACCGGAAGAGGAGGGCGCAATGCCCGGCATCGGTTCCGGCCCGAAGGAGACGAGTGTCATGAAGATTTACCTGGCCAACCCGCGCGGATTCTGCGCAGGAGTCGACCGAGCGATCGATATCGTAGATTTGACGTTGAAGAAATACGGAGCACCCATTTACGTCCGCCATGAAATCGTCCATAGCCGCCACGTGGTCAACTCCTTACGACAAAAGGGTGCGGTGTTCGTAGAGGAGCTGAACGAAGTGCCGGATGAGGCGATCGTCATTTTCAGCGCACACGGCGTGGCCAAAGAAGTCTGGCGGGAAGCGAATCGACGCGATCTGAAAGTGATCGACGCCACCTGCCCGCTTGTTATCAAGGTTCACAACGAAGTCAACCGCGACTACACGCAAGGCTACGAACTCATTCTCATCGGGCACGCCGGCCACCCGGAGGTCATTGGGACGCTCGGCCAGATTCCGGACAAGTTCCATCTGGTGTCGTCTGTCGACGACGTGGAGCGGTTGCAGGTGGATAATTCCGTGCATCTGTCCTATGTCACCCAGACGACCTTAAGCGTCGATGAATGTCGGGATATTGTGGCCGCCTTGAACCGCCGCTTCCCCGGCATCAAGGGTCCGCATCAGGAAGACATCTGCTACGCCACGCAAAATCGCCAGAATGCGGTCAAGGCCCTGTCGAAGCTCGTTGACCTGATCCTGGTTATCGGTTCTCCGAACAGCTCCAACTCCAACCGACTTCGAGAGTTAGGGGAGGATTGCGGAATTACCTCCTACCTGATCGACTCCTGGCGGGACATCAACCCGGAGTGGTTGAATGGTGTGCAGGCGGTCGGCATTACGGCCGGCGCATCTGCGCCGGAAGTGCTCGTTAGCGAGGTCGTAGACTTCCTCAAACGATACGGGCCCGCCGACGTGGAAGACCTGACCGTGATTGAGGAAGACGTGGAGTTCCAACTGCCCCGTGAACTCGTGTCCATCGAACCGGTCGGCGCTCGACGCAACTCGTCCACCTGATCGGCCGGTTTTCAATCAGAACCCCACGCATCCGGGTTCATTCGTAGTTTCAATCGCCGCGCTTGGTGCCCTCCGACAGGTCCGTTCGGAGGTGTGGACTGCCGGACCAACCAGCCCTATATCTGGGGGTCACGGTTCTTGAATCCCCAGTATACGGTGTTTTTCTTTGATTTGTCCCTACGGGTGTGTTACAAGCCGCTCATTGTTCGTGCCTGCCCTGATGTCCGTCACCCATTTCATAGAGGAGGAGGGGCCCGCATGTTTCTGAAGTCCCTGGAGATGGTGGGGTTCAAGTCCTTCGCAGAGGCCAAGATCGAATTTCCGAGGGGCGTCACGGCCGTCGTCGGTCCGAACGGCAGCGGCAAGAGCAACGTCGTGGACGCCATCCTCTGGGTGCTGGGCGAGCAGAGCACGAAGACGCTGCGCAGCGAGCGGATGGAAGACGTCATCTTCAACGGCACCGAAATCCGTAAGCCGATGGGTATGGCGGAGGTCACGTTGGTGATCGCCGGTATCCAACCAGGCGATTTGCAGGGCATGGGCGATGCTTCGAGCCTCCTGAGCGACTATTCCGAGGTCATGGTCACCCGCCGACTGTTTCGGAACGGCGACAGCGAATACCTGCTGAACAAGACGCTTTGCCGGCTGAAGGATGTTCGGTCGGTGATGTTGGATACGAGAGCCGGCACCAAGGGCCATACGGTGATCGCGCAGGGCCAACTTGATCAGATTCTCAACGCCAGTCCGCAGGGACGACGTGAGCTGATTGAAGAGACGGCCGGTATCGTGCGCTACAAGAAACAGAAGGCCGAGGCCCTGCGCAAGCTTGAGGCCACGCAACAAAACTTGGTGCGGGTTCGGGACGTGATCGGGGAGGTCAAAAAGCAGCTCAATTGGCTTGAACGTCAGGCGCAGCAAGCCCGCACCTACGATTCGCTGCAAACAGAAGGACGGACGATCGAGATCCGGCTGCTCTCCGACGACTATCGCAGGCTGGTGGCGAGCCGGGAGGCGGTGGATCTGGAGGGGCAGGAATTGGCTTGTCGAGAAGCCGAATCGTCGGCGGAGCAAGGCCGTCTCGATGCACAAGCGGAAGAGTTGAAGCTGGCCATGCAACGGGACCATGAGCTGCTCCAAGAGGTTCAGCAGGAATTGGCGGCGGTCGAGACGCAACGGGCACAGGCTCTCGGCCAGGTCCAGGTCGAACGAAATCGAGCAGAATTGCTCGAACATCAGCAGGCCCAGGCGGTGGCTGACTCCGTCCATTGTGAGGAGGACCGAGCACGGGCCGAGCATGAGCTGGAAGCCTTGACCGGGCAGTTTGGAGTACTCGAGACCGAGTTGGCAGAGAGGATCGCTCAGGCCGACGAGCTGGACCGACAACTCAGGGGATTGCGCGGCCGGCAGGACGATTTGGACGGAGAACAGCGGCAGGCCAACCAGAATTTGCTGGTCGCGTCGTCCCTTGTCGTAACGGGGGAAAGCGCAATCTCCAGGCTGGAAGCCCGTCTCCAAGAAAACCGGGAGCGCATCGCCCGTCTCGTCCGTGAAGCGGATGAGCTGAGTCGGCAACGGCAACACCTGCACGATCAACTCAGCTTGTTGATCAAGGATCGTGAGGTGACCGGAGAGCGGCAGGCGGCGATCCGGTCCGAGCAGGAGGCGACAGGCCGCGAGTTGACGCAGGCGGGTGAACAGTTGACGGCGACGGATCAGCGCCGCGCGCGTGATTTGGAGCAGTTGGCCGCGACCGAGTCGCGGCTGCGAACGTTGCAGGCCGTGGTGCGGGAGGAAATGGGCTATGGACGTGAAGGCGAGGAGGCGACGACCTCTGTGCGCACGTGCGAGGGGATTCGTGATGCGATCGCCGAATGTCTGGTCGTGGTCAACGGCTACGATCGCGCCATTGAAGCGCTGTTGGGTGAGCGGGTGCGCGCCTGGTTTGTGGATAGTCCGCGCCATGCGTCCGAGGCGATCGCCTTTCTGAAACAGAAGGATCTTGGACGGGGTGCCTTCCTGCCTCTCAGCTTCCGCTCGGAAAACCGAGCCGAGTCCGTTGACACTCCCGGATGGTGGCCGACGCTCTCCGGCCAGCCCGGCGTGCTCGGTCGGGCATCAGACGTCGTCCAGGTCCAAGGCGATTTCCAACCGGCGTTGGCCTCGTTGTTCGCGCGAGCTCTGATCGTGAGCGATGTGGACCAGGCCGTCCGACTCTGGGAACAGGGAGACTGGACGAGCACAACCGGCCCCACGCTCGTTACCTTGGCTGGTGAGGTGTTGGAGCCCTATGGCGTCATCTCTGGAGGGTCGGCTCAGGTGTCGGGAGGCGTGCTCCAGCGGCGGCGCGAGGTGCAGCAGTTGGAAGAGCATCGAGGCACCCTGCTTGCCGGCATCGAGACACTCCGGACTACCCGCGAGCACCTGCATCAGCACCTCGAACAACTGCGGGACAGGACTCAGGCCCTTCAACGCGATCTCCGGGAGATCGAACTGAAGGCCGTGGCGCTTTCAAAGGACCACAGCGGCTCGGAGCAGAGTCTGGTTGAGCTGACCGGGCGGATGGATCGGATCGGCGAGGAGCGGCGGGGGTTGGAAACCGACGCGCAAAGTCTGGCAGAACAGATCGCCGCCAAGCAGCAGGAGTGCCGGGAGGCCGTGGTGCAGCGTGATGAAGCGGCTGGACTGGTGACGGAGCTACGGCAGCGGCAGGAACAGTGGCAGCAGGAGATGGAGGGAACACAGGAGCGGGCCACCGAGGCCAGGCTGGCCGTGGGCACCCTACGGGCCCGCCGCGAGCACTTGGCCGCGGACCGGGAGCGCCTCCGACGGCATCTGGAAGCGTGCCGGGTGAGGCTTGAGCAGTTGGCCCAGGCGCGAGAGGAATTGATGGCCTCCTTGCAGATCAGCCTGTCCGAGCGAGATCGCCACCAGGAGGTCTGTCAGGAATTGGGTCGGCAGGCAGATCAGATCCAGGCTCGGTCGATGGCTGCCCAGGAGGCGTTGGCCCAACGAACGGAACTGCTTAAGGATGTGGAGCGGACCGTGGCCGAACTTCGAGGACGCCTGGAGTCCGTTCGGCAGCGGCGGCTCGAGGTCGAAGTCAAACGAGCTCAGGTGCAAATGCAATTGGAGGTGGTCGAAGGAACCCTCACCGGAACCTATCAGGTCGAGTTGCCGAGAACCGTCTTCCGGGATCAGGCGGCCGATGGCGCGCCGGTTGACATCGAGGCCCAGATGGTCAGTGAAGAGGAGCGCCAGACCTTGCGGGATCGGCTCCAGAAGATTCGCGACCGCCTTGCGAAGATCGGGGGCGTCAATCTGGCGGCGATTGAAGAGCATCGCCAACTTGAGGAACGCTATCAGTTCCTGAGCAGCCAGGAAGAGGACCTGACGAAATCGATCAAGTCGCTCAAGGAAATCATCCAACGGATCAATCGGACGACCAAAGAACTGTTCCAGGACACCTTTGCGCAATTGCAACAGAAGTTCGGCGAGCTGTTTCAGAAAGTATTCCCGGGAGGAAGGGCCGAACTCGTGTCCGTCGAGCCCGAGCCGGAGGCGGAAGGCGAGAGCGATGGGCCGGCCGAGCCCGGTATCGATATCGTGGCGCAGCCGCCCGGCAAACGGTTAAAGAGTATCACCATGCTCTCCGGCGGCGAAAAAACCCTCACCGCCATGGCCCTATTGTTCGCGAGCTTTCTGATCCGTCCCACCCCGTTCTGCATTCTAGACGAAATCGACGCGCCGCTGGATGAGGAGAACATCGGCCGCTTCACTCGTGTGTTGTGTGAGCTGGCGGCCAGCGCGCAGTTCATCGTCATCACCCATAACAGACGCACCATGTCCATCGCCGATTCCTTGTTCGGCGTGACCATGGAAGAGCCGGGGGTGTCGAAACTCGTCTCGGTTCGCTTGACCGATTTACAACTTGCATAGCCTTTGGCGTCCTCCCTGATCGGTCGGTCTCCTGCCGCCGGTGGACTGTTGTTCGCCTTCTCCCTTGACTTGGCGGGAGCCGTTTGTTTATATGCCCTTATAATTTCGGAGCTTTCCTTCATCCCACCGCCAGGCAGAGGGTGATTCCATGGAAGCCTTCGAGAGGCAAGGGGGCTGTTCTGGTCTATGATGCCCAGTACGACTGATATGACGAAGTTAAAGAATTTGTTCTCCCGCTTGTCCGGGAGCTTGCTCGGTGCCGTGCCCGCTCGCTTGCGGACCGGGTCGGCCCGGCCTCGCCTGCCTCTGCTTCGCCTGATTGCCAGGAATGAGCGGCTGGGCGCTGCGACGGAAACCCATCCCCGCCGAGTGACTGGTACCACCCTCAGTCAGCCCGATTCTATTGATGAGGCGTTGCGCAGGAGCCAGGCTTGGTTGCTATCCCGACAGGATCCCCGCGAGGGCTTCTGGGTCGCAGAGCTGGAAGCGGATGCCACTCTGATCTCCGAATACGTGATGCTGCGTCGCTTTCTCGGGCTCTCCGATCCCGAGCGCGAACGCAAAGTTGTGAGCTATCTCAAACACGCGCAGTTGGCCGACGGGGGCTGGGCCATTTACTACGGCGGGCCGGCCGAGATCAGCGCCTCCGTGAAGGCCTATTTTGCCTTGAAATTGGCCGGGGTGTCGGCGACCGAGCCCTTCATGGTCAAGGCGCGGGAGCGGATTCTGTCTATGGGCGGAGTTGTTTCGGCCAACGTATTCACGAAGATTACGCTGGCACTGTTCGGACAATACGATTGGCGGGGCGTGCCCAGCATGCCGCCGGAGATTATGCTGCTGCCCAAGGATTTTTATTTCAGCATCTACGCCATCTCCTACTGGTCCCGAGCGGTTCTGATCCCGCTCCTGATCGTGTTCGCTCATCGGCCCCTCTGCAGGATTCTCAAGGAGGAAGGCATCGACGAACTCTACGTCACGCCGAAAAGCCAACTCGATTTCCGCCAGTTTCCCCCGTTCAGAAAAGATGCTCGCTGGTTTTCCTGGCGGAATGTCTTCATTACGTTGGATGGGTTGTTGAAGTGGTACGACGGGCGTCCGGTCGAATCCGTCCGCCAATACGGGCTCGACCGTGCCGCCAAGTGGATGTTGGAGCGGCTCAACGGGGCCGGCGGATTGGGTGCCATCTATCCGGCCATGGCCAATTCCATTTTTGCGCTCCGTTGTTTGGGCTATGACGTGCACCATCCGCTGGTCGTGAAAGCGTTGAAGGAAATCGAAGCGCTGGAGGTCCAAGGCACTGCCATCGACCAGGGACAGCCGGTGGAGACGCTGCACCTGCAGCCCTGTTTCTCCCCGATCTGGGACACCTCCCTGTTGATGAACGCTCTGGTCGAAGCGGGAATTCCGCCGGATCATCCCGCGATGATCAAGGCGGCCAACTGGCTGTTGGCCAAGCAGACGCGCACCGTCGGGGATTGGCAGGTGTCTGCGCCTCACGCCAAGCCGGGCGGATGGTATTTCCAATTTGAAAATGAGCACTATCCGGACGTGGACGATTCGGCGGTGGTCCTCATGGCGCTGGCCAAGGCTAAGGGTGCAAACGAAGAGGTCAAGCGTGCCGCCATCGAGCGGGGATTCCGGTGGGTCATGGCCATGCAGGGGTCGGACGGCGGTTGGGGGGCCTACGACAAGGACAATAATCGCCTGGTCTTCAATTACATTCCCTTTGCCGACCATCGGGCGTTGCTCGATCCCAGCACAGCGGACCTCACTGGCCGCTGCCTTGAGATGCTCGGGGCGCTTGGGTACGACCAATCTCACCCGGCTGTGGCATCGGCGCTCCGGTTTCTCAAGCGGGAGCAGGAACCGGATGGCAGTTGGTACGGCCGCTGGGGCGTGAACTACATCTATGGAACCTGGTCCGTGCTCGCCGGGTTGAAGGCGATCGGGGAAGACCTGTCGCTGCCGTACATCCGACGCGCCGTGGCTTGGCTCGAAACGCACCAGAATCCCGACGGCGGGTGGGGCGAGGCCTGCCTCTCCTATGCCGACGGCGCGCACCATGGCCGGGGCGACAGCACTCCTTCGCAGACCGCCTGGGCTCTGCTGGCCTTGCTCTGCGCCGGAGAGGCGGAATCGTTCAGCGTCGTGCGGGGAATCAATTACTTGGTTCGTCATCAATCAAGAGACGGCTCGTGGGAGGAGGTGCGCCATACCGGCACCGGATTTCCGCGCGTCTTCTATCTGCGCTACCACTGGTACTGCCAGTATTTTCCCTTCTGGGCGCTGGCGATGTACCGCAACATCAAAGCCCGGGGCTGTGCTCGAGCTGATGAGCTCCAGCAGGCCGCGCGAACCTCCGGCGAGTATCGGGTCTGATTCCATGACCCCCTGCGGCCCTGCTGCGGCTCGTCTGATCCTCCTCGCCTGACACGTGCACCGCGTCGGCATCTTCGCGGCGACGAGCTGGGAAACCAAAGCCATTCAAGCTGCGCTCGGCAGTTGCGAGCGGACGCGTTTGGGGACCATTCCCTGCCTCTTGAGCCATTGCGGCGGGCTCTGGGTCTATCTGGTCCAGTCCGGCATTGGGCCGTCGGTGGCTGGAGCGGTGGCCAGCCAATTGCTGGCCGAAGCTCACTGGGACGCCGTTGTGTCGGCTGGATTCGCCTGCGATCTGGTCCAGGACCGTCCTGGAGCCTTGCTCATCGGCAACCGTGTGCGGGCGTTGCCTCGCGCTGGCGGCGCATCAGGACCATGGTCCGACATTGCGTCCAATGGGACGTTGCTGGCTCATGCCGCCGCGGTCCTTGCGCAGTACCGATTCGAGGGACGTATCGGGCCCTATCTCAGCAGCGATCGCGTATTGTGGACGTCAGCTCAGAAACGGGCTGTGGCGGAATTGTTCGGCGCAATGGCGGTCGATATGGAGAGCGCGGCCTTGGCGGAGGCGGCGCAGGCCTACGGAGTGCCATTCGTGATCGTGCGTGCGGCGTCCGATCTCCTCGATGACACCCTGCCGATGGATTTCAATCGGTGGATCGACCCCGGCACATCCTGTCTGCACAAATGCGGAGAGGTGGCGTCGCTCCTGGTCCGCCCCGAGCGTTGGAGCCGGTTGCTTCGCCTCCATCGGCAGAGTCGCGAGGCGGCTGTGCAATTGACCGGGTTTTTTGAACGGTTCCTTCCGATCTTGGTATAAGAATATTTTGGCCTATGTCATGACGACCGTGATGCCGCGGACAATTCGTCGATTAGGACGGGCCGGCCTGGGGATTCTGGCCGAGATGGGCCGGATGCTGTTGTTCATCCTCAGTGCGGCAGCCTGGCAGTTCCGCCCGCCCTTTCGGCTCAGGCTGATCATCAAGCAACTCCATTTCATCGGCTTCAAATCCTCGTTCGTGGTCGTGTTGACGGCGGGCTTCACCGGCATGGTGCTGGCGCTTCAGGGCTATTACACGCTCAGGAAGTTCGGCTCGGAGGCCTTGTTGGGATCGGCCGTGGCGCTCAGCATGATCCGGGAACTCGGGCCGGTCCTGGCGGCGCTGATGGTCACCGCGCGGGCCGGCTCCGCCATGACCGCGGAAATCGGGATCATGCGGATCACCGAGCAGATCGATGCCTTGGATACGATGGCGGTGAATCCCTTGCAGTACCTGGTCGCGCCGAAGGTGGTGGCGAGCCTGATCGGCGTGCCGCTGCTCGTGGCGATCTTTGACGTGGTGGGAATCTGGGGCGGGCATCTGGTGGGCGTCGAGTTGCTGGGCGTGAACTCGGGGTCCTATTGGAGCTCGATCGAGTCGGCGGTGGAGTGGAAAGATGTGTACGGGGGCATCCTCAAGTCGATCAGCTTCGGGCTAATCGTCAGTTGGGTCTGTTGCTACAAAGGGTATTACACGCGGATGAGCGCAGAGGGCCTCGGCACGGCCACGACCGAAGCGGTGGTCCTGTCCTCGGTGTTGATTCTCGTGTGGGATTATTTCTTAACGTCGGTATTGCTCTGAGGAATGTGCGATGCCGCCGGAACCGATCATCCGCCTGCACAATGTCCATAAGACTCTTGGACAACAGCATGTGTTGCGCGGTGTCTCGATCGAGATCCCCCAAGGCAAGATGACGACGATCATCGGCCGAAGCGGAGAAGGCAAGAGCGTGTTGTTGAAACACATGATCGGACTGCTCCAGCCCGATCGCGGGGAGGTGTGGGTGGACGGGGTGGACATCGGCAGGTTGCGCGCCCAGCCGTTGAACGAGGTGCGCAAACGTTTCGCAATGCTGTTCCAGGGGGCCGCATTGTTCGATTCGCTCACGGTCTTCGACAATGTGGCGTTCCCGTTGCGGGAGAAGTTGCGGCTGCCCGCCTCGGAGGTCGACCGACGAGTCGCCGAAAAACTAGACCAGGTGGGGCTCAAGGGCATGGGGCACAAGTTTCCTGCTGAACTCAGCGGCGGGATGAAAAAACGTGCCGGTCTCGCGCGCGCGCTGGTCATGGAGCCGGAGATCATATTGTTCGACGAGCCGACGACGGGGCTCGACCCTCTGATGGCCAAGACCATTCACGAATTGATGTGCGACATGCAGCGCACGTTCGGATTCACGGCCGTCATGGTCAGTCACGAAATCCCCGAGGTCTTCGCGTTCTCGGATTATGTGGCGATGATCCATGGCGGTGTCATAGCCGAGATGGCTCCGTCCCGTGAATTTATGCAGACGAAGAATCCGATGGTCCGCGAGTTCATTTCGGTAGGCGGACTCTATCCGATCCATCCGGTTTCGACGACGGGCTGAGGGGGGATGCGCATGAACAACGAGCGATTGGAATTCGTCGTCGGACTCTTCGTGCTCGCCGGTCTGTTGTGCCTGGGGTATCTATCCATTAAATTGGGGAAGCTGGAGTTGATCGGCGGCGGGCACTATACGGTCCAGGCCGAGTTCCATTCCGCCTCGGGACTCAAGCCGGGGGCCACGGTGGAAATCGCAGGAGTGGAGATCGGCCGCATCAAGGACATCGGCCTGACGGATGATCGGGCGGTGGTCACCTTGCAGGTCAAAGACGGGGTGAGGCTGTATGATGATACGATCGCATCGATCAAGACACGCGGTATCATCGGGGAAAAGTTCGTGTCGGTTTCGCCGGGCGGCGGCGGAGATCCGCTGAAGCCGGGCGAAAAGATTCGCGAGACCGAATCCGGACTGGACCTCGAAGAGCTTGTGAGTCAATATGTGCATGGGAACGTCGGCGACAAGAACAAATAGGGCCGGGGCCTGCTGGCGGAAGGAGCGGAAGATGCGCACTGGTTCGAGGAGACGGTCGAGGGGTCACAGCTTGTGCGTGGTCGGGATACTCGCCTTGGCGGTCAGCCTGGCGATCGGCCTCGACTGGGTGGCCTGCGCGCACCACACGTGGGCGCTTGCGTCCGGGCCGATGGAGGCGATAAAGGGCAGCATCGACGATGCTCTGCGAATTCTGGCGGATAAGGACCTTCAGGGGCAGGATAAGAGCAAAGAACGCCGTCAAAAGCTTGAGGCGGTCGTGTCGTCGAGGTTCAGCTACGAAGAGATGTCTCGCCGGGCGCTGGGCGCTCAATGGGCCAAGCTGTCCGAGACGGAGCGACAGGAGTTCGTCGAACTATTTCGAAGCTTGCTGGTCAATTCATATGCGGACCGTGTGGAATCGTATTCGGGTGACCCCATCAATTACGTGGGCGAGCGAGTGGAGAACGAGTACGGTGAGGTGCGCACCAGAGTCATGTTGGGCCAAGCCGAGGTTCCTTTGGACTATCGCTTGATCAAACGGGCTGAGGACTGGCGCGTCTATGATATCGTGATCGACGGGGTTTCCCTGGTCAGCAACTATCGGGGCCAGTTCAGCAAGATTCTCAAGAATGGGTCGTACCAGGACTTGGTCGAGCAGCTTCGCAAGAAGTCCGACAGGCTGGCCGCCACCTCCAAGACCCCCTAGTCGTCATGACTGCTCGTCGTCTTTTCTGGACCCTGGTCGTCGGGATCTGGGCGGCGGGTGTGCTGTTCCTTCCGGTCCCACTGTTGGCGGAGGTTAAGTACTTTCCGGTTCCGGCCGTCGGCACCTCCAAGAACGACGGCAACGACGCCGGATTGATCGTTCCCATCCTTATCACCGAACCGAGCGGCGATCTCAAATACATCGTTGCGCCGCTCCTCATTCACAACTCCATCGTCGGGACCAGGGCCGCGGTGAATTTGTTTCGTTATGACTCCGGTGGCCGCCAACTCCGCTTCATCGGCTCGATGGCCGAACGGATCGAGCGCCGGCTCCAACTGAGCTATACGGACCCTGCCTTTGCCAACGGGCGCTATGCGTTCACGGTCGGGGGCGCCTTCTTCAAGAATGCGACGGCTCGGTTTTTCGGCATCGGCCAGCAGACCGTCGAGGCGGATCAAACCAACTATACCGATCGCGAGATCCGCGCCGAGTGGAAGTTCGGAATCTATTTTAATGAGGTCACCCAACTGGCCTTCGGCCAGCGGTTTCGCGATGTGCGGCTTCAGCAGGGTGCGACGGATCTGCCGTTCACCGGAGCCGTCTTTCCTACCGTGGATGGGGTGCAAGGCGCCACGATCTTCGGTAACCGGCTCACCTTTCACTACGACACCCGCGACAATCTCGTAACCCCGACCGACGGGACGCAAATCACCGCCTACGCGGAGCTCAATCAGAATTATCGCTTGCCGGGCGATCCCTTCTACGAGCGCTATGAGATCGAGATCAAAAAGCTCTTTCCCAGCCCGTCCAAGCACCTCATCCTGGTCGTGCGGGCCAATCTACAGATGACGTTCGGCGACCAGGTGCCCTTCTATGAGCAGAGTTCCTTGGGAGGACAGTTCAATCTGCGCGGATACGGAGTCGATCGGTTCATCGACAAACATCTGGTGGCTCTGAGCGTGGAGCAGCGTATCCATGTGCTGCGCACCCGGATGGCGAACGTCGCGGCGGATTTCGAGATCGCCCCGTTTGTTGATACCGGCAAGGTGTTCAATTCTTTCAGCCAACGCATCAATCGGGACTACGAGGTCACGCCGGGCATCGGATTTCGCGGCATCGTCCGTCCCAATGTCGTGGGCCGCGTCGATTACGGGTATAGCCCCGAGGGGGGAGCCGTGTTTGCCGGGCTTGACTTTCCGTATTAACCACACATTCCAGACTCACATGGGAACGAGCCAGGGACGATAAGGAGACGCATGCTCTGTGGACAGGCGCCGGTGCCAAATGAACGGAGAGGGAACGTTCGTTCCGAAGCGAAAGCGGGTGAAGTTTGGAGGCGTCTCAGTAGACATATGCCGGCGTGGGTCTGGGTGGTCGTGCTGGTGCTGTGTTCGGTGGGAGTTGCGGAGGCGGCGGACGACGCCTTTATCGCAGGCTATGCGACAGGAGTACTCGAACAGGAATTCCGGCTGAGGACAGCGACGGTGACCGTGACCGACGGCGTGCTGATCGTCCGAGCACGCGATCTCGGAGGGTTGCGTGCCGACCAACTTCGGGCAGCCCTCGAGCGCATTCCCGGAGTGGCAAGGGTTGAGATCGAGACGGAATCGGAAGGGTCAGCGACGATCCCTTCGGGTACGGCTCCCTCTCCTGGGGCGAGCGTCGGCGAACCTCCTTCGCGGTGGTTTCCGCGTGGGTTACTCTTTGACCAGCTCCATGCTGACCCTCGATGGCCGCGCTTCTCCGTCGCGTACCGCCGGTTCATGGACGACAGCCAGTTCAAGAACGGCGCTGCGGTCAATGTCGGCGGGACGATCTCGGTGTATCGGGGCGCGACCTCTGCTGGAGGCCAGTGGGAAGTCGGGTTTCAAGCCGGGATGTACAGCCTCTTCGATCTCAGTTCTTCCTCCGGGTCCAACGATCTACTCAACAATGACTATACGTTGTCGCTGTTCTATGCGTACCGGAGCGGCAAGTGGTCGACGTTGTTTCGATTGAACCATCAAAGCTCGCACATTGGCGATGAGTATCTAAAGAATTCCGGGACCCAGCGGGTGGAAGTCAACTACGACCGCCTTGATCTCAAGCTGTCCTACGACGCCCGGGACTGGATGCGGATCTACGGAGGCGGAGGGATCCTGCTGCGACAATCCCCGGATGGGCTGAGCAACGGCACCGTCCAGTTCGGTGCGGAACTCACGAGTCCGACGAGCTACTGGCATGGTCGATTGAGGCCGGTCGCGTATGCGGACGTACAACTGTTTGGACGGACCGATTGGAGCCCGGGGTATTCAGCGATGGCCGGCGTGCAGTTTGAGAATCTTCGCCTCGATGGACGGACGCTTCAACTGTTGATTGAGTATTACGGCGGGCCGTTCCCGGATGGTCAATTTTTTACGCAGAAGACACAATGGCTGGGTATCGGAGTGCATTTTTATTTCTAGCAGGCGGCGGAGTTGGCTCCAAGGCCGGGAGCCGTCGATGCTTGACTCTGGACGTTGGATGTGCAAGTATCTTCGGTGATCTAGAGGCTTGCCATCACTCTTCTGCCGGCACTTTCCATTCCGACCTACTCGATCGCGAAATTGTAGCCGCGAGACGGCGTCTGCGGTAAGACCTAACAAGGAGCGTAAGCGATGTCCCTGCTCAAATCGATACACAGTCCCGGTGATCTGAAAAAGCTGTCTCCGAAAGAATTCCCCTTGCTGTGCCAGGAGATACGCGAGCAGATTGTCTCGGTCGTCTCCAGTGTGGGCGGCCATTTGGCTTCCAACTTGGGAGTCGTCGAATTGAGTGTAGCGCTGCATTACCTGCTGAATACTCCTCAGGACAGGATCGTGTGGGATACCAGCAACCAGGCCTATACGCATAAGCTCCTCACCGGTCGCCGCGAGCAGTTCCATACGTTGCGGCAATACGGAGGCTTGAGCGGCTTCTGCAAGAGGGAGGAAAGCGCCTACGACACGTTCAATGCCGGGCATGCGGGCACAGGAGTTTCCGCGGCCTATGGCATGGTCGAAGCGAGGGACCAGCAGAGATTGAAACACAAGGTCGTTTGTGTCGTCGGTGACGGGGCGATGACGGCAGGTATGACCTTGGAGGGACTGCACCACGCCGGTGGGACCAATCGTGATTTCATTGTCGTATTGAACGACAACCAGATGTCGATTTCCAAAAACGTCGGGGCGATCTCGTCCTATCTCAATCGCACCTTCACCGGCGAATTTTTCACCAAGGTGCGTGAAGAAACGGCTCAGTTACTCGGCGCCATCCCCCACATCGGTCCGGACATGCAGAAGATGGCGCGCCGCGCCGAAGAGTTGGCGAAAGGCATGATCTTGCCTGGCCTCCTGTTCGAGGAACTCGGGTTTCAGTATGTGGGGCCGATCGATGGCCATAATTTCGAGCATCTCCTGCCGACGTTGGAGAACGTCCTGAAGATGAAAGGACCGGTGCTCCTTCACGTCATTACGAAGAAGGGGTTGGGCTACCAGCCTGCCGTTGACAACCCGGTGTGGTTTCACGCGTGCCCTCCCTTCGTCCTGGAGACCGGGGAGATGGCCAGGAAGGCACCGCGTCCGAGCTACACGGCGCATGCGGTCAATACCCTGATCAAGCTGGCCAGGGAGGATCGCCGGATCGTCGCGATCACCGCCGCCATGTGTGAGGGGACGGGGCTGGCCTCGTTCGAGAAGGAATTCCCCGATCGGCTGTACGACGTCGGCATCGCCGAGCAACATGCCGTCACTTTTGCGGCAGGCCTCGCTGCGGAGGGAATGAGGCCGGTGGTGACGATTTATTCGACCTTCCTCCAGCGGTCGTATGACCAGGTGGTCCATGACGTGGCGACGCAGAACCTTCCGGTGGTGTTTTGTATCGATCGCGGCGGATTGGTGGCGGAAGACGGCACCACGCACCACGGCGCGTTTGATTTCGCCTACCTGCGCCACGTGCCGAATATGGTCGTCATGGCCCCCAAGGACGAGAACGAATTGCAGCACATGGTCAAGACCGCTCTGTCGTATGATGGGCCGTCCTCGGTTCGTTATCCACGGGGGACCTCTCTCGGCGTGCCGATGGATCAGCAGCCGGCGATCCTCGAAATTGGCAAGGGGGAACTCTTGCGCGAAGGAACGGATGTCGCGATTGCCGCGATCGGCGTCACGGTGGGGCAGGCGGTCAGGGCGGCGGAACGGTTGGAGGAGGACGGCCTGTCGGTTGCGGTGATCAATGGGCGCTTTGTGAAGCCGCTGGACGACGAGTTGCTCGCGGAGGTCGCGGGAAAGGCGCGCTGTCTGGTCACAGTGGAAGAGGGAGCCCGCATGGGCGGATTTGGCGCCGCGGTGTTGGAGTCGTTATCGGAGCAGGGCATCGCCATTCCCACCAAATTGATCGGACTGCCCGATTGGTATATCGAACAGGGGCCGCAGGACCTGCTTCGGGAAAAGTATGGTCTGACGGCGGAAGGCATTTACCAAACCGTAAAGGGATTTTTTGAGCAGATCTCCGCCGGAGCAGGTAAGGTCCGCAGTCGGAATGTTCGGCGAGAGACCTTCTCTCTACGGGGGGAGAGTCAGTATCACCCGGAAGGGGACGACCAGGGGAGCTGACCCGGATGTTCATCCGTCGCCGAAAGACCAGGCAGATTGCGGTCGGAAGCGTCAAGATTGGCGGAGAGGCCGCGATCTCCGTCCAGTCCATGACGATTCCCCATCCGAGTGATGTCCGAGCCACGGTCGAGCAGATTCACCAACTGGAACAGGCCGGCTGCGAGCTGGTCCGCGTGGCGGTTCCGGACATGGAAGCGGCGGCCGCTCTTCCGAAGATCAAATCGCAAATCCATATCCCGATCATCGCGGACATACATTTTGACTACCGGCTGGCGCTCAAGGCTGCGGAGGTGGTGGATTGCGTTCGGATCAACCCGGGCAACATCGGAGCCTGGTGGAAGGTCACCGAGGTCGTGAAGGCCGTCAGTGATCGAAACATTCCACTTCGGATCGGCGTCAACGCCGGCTCGCTGGAGCGTCACCTGCTCGACAAGTACGGATATCCCACCGCGGAAGCTCTGGCTGAGTCCGGGTTGAACGCCGTGCACGCACTGGAGGATGTCGGCTTCACGAATATGAAAGTGTCGCTGAAGGCGTCGGATGTCCATATGGCGGTAGATGCCTATTGGATCTTCGCTCACCAATCTGATTACCCGTTGCACATCGGTATCACCGAGGCCGGGACCGTGTTGACCGGAGCGGTTAAATCATCCATCGGACTGGGGTGGCTGCTGATGAACGGTATCGGGGATACCTTGCGGGTTTCGCTCGCCGCCGATCCGGTTGAAGAAGTCCGCGTCGGGTTCGAGATCCTGAAGTCGCTGGAGCTTCGCCACCGCGGCATCAACGTGATTGCGTGCCCGACTTGCGGTCGGGTGGAGATCGACGTGGTGCGCATGGCCAATGAACTTGAAAAACGCCTGGGTCACATCAAGACCCCGCTGAATGTGTCGGTGCTCGGCTGCGTCGTCAACGGCATCGGCGAAGGCAAGGAGGCGGATATTGGCATTGCCGGAGGAGAAGGGGTGGGAATTCTCTTCAAAAAAGGCAAGCTGGATCGAAAAGTGCCCATGGCC
Organism: Nitrospiraceae bacterium; assembly: GCA_050246315.1. Taxonomy (GTDB): domain Bacteria; phylum Nitrospirota; class Nitrospiria; order Nitrospirales; family Nitrospiraceae; genus Nitrospira_G. Next base: position 32,166 of record JBFWWG010000015.1, read on the forward strand.
GACCTGATGGACACCTTGATCGCGGAAGTCGAAATGATGGCCAAGGAAAAGGAATCGGAAGGGCAAGAGCAAAGGAATGACCAACTTGCTTCATCCGACGATTCCGGCCACGAAAGAAACCAAGCCTCGTGGCATCAGTCACTTGCCGCCTCGGAATCAAGCCCATCACCTCGCCGTGAAATTCCCGTGCTTCCATCGCGCTAATCCACTCCCGTCGCATCCAGCGATTGAGTTCAACGATTTGCGCCCGTATAATACACCGTTTTTTCTTCGTGGGGCGCCGTACCCAAGTGGCTAAGGGAGCAGTCTGCAAAACTGCGATGCAGCGGTTCGAACCCGCTCGGCGCCTCCATACCACACTTCGTATAAACCGGCGGCTTATCGGTCGTAGCTCCTCCCAATTGACGCTGCTGAAGAAATCCACCGGTGGGTTTCGTGTCAAATCCGAACCGCATACGTTCCAGCGGCTCACCAGGCGTAGACTCTCTTCATTGCGCCGCCCGATAGACACGTTCAGTGGCTTAGTCTTCGATTGACCTGCCAGCTTCATCGCTGAATCGCAACGATTGCCGCCGCATAAAACCCTCCAGTGGATTGAATTCTTGCTTTGTGCGCACTCGCGGCCATCCAGGCAGAGCCTTGCACCATTTCTGCCCGCCTGGGAGGACACGATCCTGTTTATTTTCGTTGGGTGTAACGCCTATTTGACGTGATCTCGCGGCCGCCGGTGGGAGGGTCTACAACCATGGTGCTGCGGAAGCCACAGCTCCAGAGGATCGAGGATTTGATCCTCGCTGCCGTCGATACGGCAGTTCTGCATTCCAGCCGACCCTTGCCCGATTCAAGTTCAAGCTGATGAAGTCGGTAATGCCGGACGATGCCCTGAGGCCGATCCCGCGATACCTGATCAGCGAACGACTGCTGACGAACTGGGATCTGGCTGATAGAGAATGAATAAGGGATTCGCGAGGAAGAACGGGCTTGCAAACAACCGACCGACCTACATGCGGGCCTAGCTTGCAGAACTATCCTCTACCGACTATCGAGGCGCTCATTCCACTTTGCCGGCCGCATCATGGTGGACAATGCCGCAAGGCCACAGATGAGCGCCAACATGGCAAAACACAGGAAGAGGATCAGGACACCCTTCAGATCATGGGGAGAAAAGATTCCGGTCGCCATATCAACCTCCACTGATAGTGTACCACGATTGGCTCCCTTTCCACCCACAATCACACTTCCAGGGCGATTGCGGATCGGGTTTTCGAAGGAAGTGGCAACAGGCGGGGCAATGTCTCGTCCATACCCGCGATCTCGTATCGTTGGTCTGCTGTGCATGCGGTAACGATCCGGGTGTAAGCATGGTTTCCTCCTCATGCTGAAAGGTGAGGTGAGGTATGGGAACCGCGTGATAGTCACTTTAACGTTGAAGGCGGTGGAGGACCATGGTGCTTCCGAGGGGAATGGCACGACGTATCGAGTTGCAGGACTTCGTTAAGGGGTGTATGGGTACAAAATGACCTGCTCGAAAGGGCCTAATTTCTCTACATTTTGCGTGTTCAGTCTTGTACGAGAGCGTTTCCCCAAACTCTGTGGATAAACTTGTGTACAAGTCACAAAACAAAGGTGTTCTCGCAGCAGAACACGCGGCAATGAGCGACTTGCCCATTTTTTGGGCATTGCGATGCAGCTCTATAGGACCGCAACATATTGTGGGTTGACTTTGTTTTCTGACCTTCTTCACACAATCTCCTGTTAAGACGAGGTAACAACCCACCTGGCTCTAAAGCCGCTTCCAGTGCGAGTTTTCTGACCGCTGCAACCACGATGAGTTATGCACAGATTTCGATTTTCCCTGTGAACAGAAGCTGTTCCGAAATGGGCTTCGAGGACAAAATCGGAGTCTGGTGTAAGCCTCGATTTCGAAAGAGGAGGAGCTAGGGACTGTCCGACATTGACCTTATCTACCGCATCTACCGCGGCGAACAAGCTTGCGGCCATCCGCGTCGTTCTCGGCCGAGAGCACTCCGGGGCACCCATTGCTCCGGGACTGCAATGGGTTCTGATTCCAGGTTTACGGATCCGGTTTTTCCGGTCCTGCGGCCTCGTATCTGATCACACCTCCTCCGCCTGGTCACGAACAGCAATGTTGGACAGGCTCCCGGATTCTTTCAGCACTGGCTCTTCAGACTTTCGTGTAGGTTGGATAGAGATCCAACCCTCCACAATGGAAGTAGATCGCGATCTTGAAGTGCTCGACATGGCCGAAGCTATGCGCGGTGTTCTTGACCCATTAGAGCGTGGCGTTGACCGCTTCGAGGCCGGCGTTGGTAATCTCATGCTGCAATTAGGGAAGGTCTGATCAATTCAAAATCCTAGGCCGCGATCCGCCAGATTTCCCGTCTTTTGTACACCTACCAATCGAAATTGGGAATTATTCAGACCTTCCTTAGGTCAGCACGTTCGGGAGATGCCACCGGATCAACTTGGCCACCGCGGCCATTGGCCGCAGCCGGCTGTGTATGGCCCGCCAGAACCAGCAGGAGAAGCACTTCCGGCAACACCACAGTAGGTGTAGTCTCAGAACTGCCGGAAGCGCTCCTTGAGAGCCCAGGTCCGTGCCGCCTTGAGGTCCGTCTACTGCACTGTGCGGAATGGGACGCCCCGCTCGGGCCGCCATGTCCGTGGGACGCATGAGCCAGAGGCACTGGGTTCCTGTCGGGCAGTCCTCGCCCGCCTGCTTCAAGGTCCGATGCTCCGTGCGGCGGATCCGGTCGACGGCCGCATATAGATGTTTGGCCACATGGAACTTATCGAAGACGATTTTGGCGACGGCCACCTCGATGTGGGCCTGAGTCGACTGGATAGAGGGCTCCCACATGTCTATGTCAATCGCCTCGATCCCTTCCCGCTGGGCGGGCGTCAGCGTGGCCCAGAACCCATCCAGACTCGCTTGCTTCCGGTCGTCTGCCAGATAGAGGACGCGACTGCTCGATCGGCGACGACGGCGAGGTGCCGATGCCCCTTCACAATGGCTTTCCTATCGACGCCGTGGTGTGGGACGCCCTTCCGGGTGCGACGGCTCAGCCCCTGCGCGACGTCCCGCGTTTTGATGCCCCGGGCTTCGTCCCACATGATGCGCAGCAGCCCCGCGGCGCCCTTCACCGCGCATTCCCGGAGCAAGTCTATGGCCAGCCGCTCGAACCACACGGTGAACTGACTGCCCGGCTCCGCCCAGGGCACCGCGATCTGCTTGACTCCGTGGATCGGACAGCTCACGCGGAGGAGGTCTGCCTGAATCCGCGTCGTAAACTGACCGGTATCCAGATGCCGCCACTTTCGGTGCTTGCGATCATAGCCCGAGACCGGCTCCTGACACTCCGGGCAGGGATGGAGCCCTGCTCCAGCCTCGACGGTTACGGTCACCTGCTACCCTGTCACATCCAGCTCCACGTTGACTACGGTCCAGGGGGAGTTGAGCCCCAGCACCGCTTGATACAGTTCGAAGTCGCGCATCGATCGAGTCCTTCTTGCGAAGGTCCGAGCATAGCGCAAGCGAAGTCAGTGCCCCACACGATTTCCCGATGAGCCTCATTATTGCCACGCATGCGCGACGCGTTTCGTAGCACACCCGCAGTCTAAATTGACGCACTAGAAAGGCCGATGGTAAGATGCGAACGGTTAGTCCACATACTTGGCCTGGTTCTAGGCCGACATCCGTCAAGACCGGTGAGGAAGGAGAAAGGGATGGCTGTACCGCTTTCCCAAGCCTATACAGTTGCGAAGTACGTGCTCACCCAGAAGGCCAAGGGAATGAAGCGCTATCCCCTGGTGCTGATGTTGGAGCCGCTGTTTCGATGCAACCTGGCCTGTGCCGGGTGCGGCAAGATCCAGTATCCGGACCACGTCTTGGATATGCGCCTGACCCCTCAGCAATGCTGGGCGGCGGCGGAGGAGTGCGGTGCACCAATGGTCAGCATTCCGGGAGGGGAGCCGCTGATTCATCCCGAGATGGCCGAAATCGTCCAAGGGTTGGTCGAACAACAGCGATATGTCTACCTATGTACCAACGCCTTGCTGCTGGAGCGGAAGCTGAACGACTATACACCCAGCAAGTATCTCACGTTCAGTATCCACATGGATGGTCTTAAAGAGGAACATGACCATGCGGTCTGCCGGGATGGTGTCTATGATGTCGCGGTACGGGCCATCCGGGCCGCCTTGAAGCGCGGTTTCCGGGTGACCTCCAATACCACCCTGTTCGATGATGCCAACCCGGAGCGGGTTCGGGCATTCTTCGATGAAATGATGGCGTTGGGCGTCGAGGGGATGATGATTTCTCCGGGGTACAGTTATCAAAAGGCTCCTGACCAACAGCACTTTCTGAAGCGGCAACGGACGCAGGAACTCTTCGGAGAGCTGCTGCGGGACCGAAAACGCTCCTGGCGCTTCAATCAATCGCCCTTGTTCCTGGAATTTTTAATGGGGCAAGTCGAGTACCAGTGTACGCCTTGGGGGAATCCCACCTACAACGTGTTCGGCTGGCAGCGGCCCTGCTATTTGCTCCAAGACGGGTATGTGAAGACGTTCCGCGAGCTGATGGACGGCACCGACTGGGACCGATACGGAACGGGACGGAATGAGAAGTGCGCCGACTGCATGGTTCACTGCGGGTATGAAGCTTCCGCCGTGAACGACACCTTCGGGTCGTGGACCGGTCTGGCGCGAACCGTTCGTGCGATCGTCGTGCCGAACCGAAACGGTTCAGGCCCCTCGCTCCTTCAGCCTCGACGGCCTCGGCATGACGGACACGAAGTATCACGAGCCTGAGCAGACGTCGTCGCAGACCCGGCGATTCAAGCCGACTACGGCGGAGGAACTGGCCGAGGCGATTGAATTGGCCTTCGACTATCGCGGCGATGTGAGGCTTTGGCTTCATGGCGGCGAAACGGTCGAGGGGTATCTTTTTAACAGAGTGCACGTCGGAACCGATTCCGGAGCCTCCTACGTCGAGATCTTTCCGGTCGAACGAGGAGTGCAGTGTCCTGCCCGAACGATTCTCTGCAATCAGATCGAAGAGATCGAGTTGAGCGGGGAAGATACGGCCAACGGCAAATCCTGGGAAGCCTGGGCCGCCAAGAAGGAAGCCCAGCGACAGGTGGATGCCGCTCGACTGGAAGAGGAGGCCAGGGCGAGGGGGCACCTCTAGGCCGCGTTCCTGCTGCGACGAGATTCATCGTTGCGCTCGTCTGACCCATCCAAAGCTTCCGCCAGTTGTTCCTTTTGGTTCTGACTCCCATCCGACATTGCTGACCTCTCTGCGATCAGCCGGCGCGGTTTTCGATCGTCCGTTTGATGCGGACCGTCTCTCATTGCGCGTGCCGGTGTTGCTTTGAGGTGTGATCCTCCCGCCACGAAAAACATTTCGTGTTGGTACCGCGCTCGTGTTTTCAGAATTTCCTGTGGCGAAGCGGATCAAGAGGCCATTGGCACCGGTGTTTCTGTTGACAATAAGTGGTGCCTGTGTTAAATGTCTCGCCCTCTAAGGGGCCGGCACCTGGCATCGCGATGATGTTTCAAGTTCGCTCTCTGCCGCTCTGGAAGCGGGATTCTGCAAGCGCGCTTTCCATGGTCGTGCGGCAGGTTTTGGGAGCAGCAGGTGTTCTCATCGTGATGGAGGTTGGATGGACGCCGGTTGTGACGGCCACGCACGAAGCCGATCACCGGTTTACCGTCGAAGGTTTTGTCTGCGGGGACGACGGGCGTCCGATCGGGAAGAGCGAGGTGGTCGTCAAGGACCCTCGCATCTCTCTCGGGCAGGCGGTCGAAACAGACGAACGAGGGTATTACAAGTCGACGCTGCACCTTCACAACGACAATCTGGGCGACGTCCTTGTCATTCAAGCGAGTGGAGAGGAGCAGCGGACGAAAGTTCAATTCGATCCGAAAGATCTGGAATCCGAACGGAAGGTTCGCGTCGATTTTGGGTCTGGATGTCAAAGCACGGAGGACGGGCTGCCGCAGTGGGTCTACGTGACTGTGGCCGGCAGTCTGGTTGGGGTCGCGGCATTGACCGGAATTCGAGTCATGCGAGGCACGCGGCGCGCACAGTCGAATCGGAACCGACAGAAGAAGCCGCGACGATAAGTTCAATAAACAGATGCTGGTCCGCGGGTCGTCAGAGTGTCCTTGCCGGATCGGTTTATGAAGCTAGGTGAGGATGGGTGAGCGAGTGACCCTCGGCCGGTTTCACAGGAAATAGCGCTTTTGCTTGTGCCGACGTGGTCGACCCGGGCGGAAGCGTTTTTTCATGTCCGGATGAAGGGCCGGGGCTGATTCCTTAGGATCCACAATCTGCTATCGAAGTCTTTATACTCCTGTGGCAGTGGCACGGCCCACAGGACAGAAAGGAGTGAACAAGTCACTATGAGACAAGCACGCTGGGCCAGGATGACGTGGGCATTTGGAGTCGCGGGCATGGGGATCGCGCTCGCCGCTTGTGGAGGAGAAGGAGGAGAGGGTCCGATTGTCCCGCCGCCACCCGCGCCGGCCGAGTATGCGGATAAGCATATGCCCGAAGGATGGTGGACCGACCCCAAGATTGTGGAAGAGGGCAAAGAGATCTACATCGGCGCCAAGAATCCGGATGTGAATTGTTCCAGTTGTCATGGAAAAGACGGCAAGCCGGTGAAGGCCGGAGCCAGAGATTTCCGTGTCGGGGAGCGGATGAAGCTCTACTCCGACGCGGTCTGGTTCTGGCGCATTTCGGAAGGGGTGCCCAATACCAAGATGAAGGCCTGGAAGAGCAAGCTCTCGGAAGAGGATCGCTGGAAACTCGTCGCCTTCGAGCGCACGTTCGGCCTGGCTGGTAAGAGCTGGGACACCAAGACGAATGCATGGGTCTCAGCCGGGCAGGTAGCAAGCAAGTAGACATTTCCCAACAGACGAGTGGAGGGGCGACGAGACATCATGAAAGGCTGGCACCGAAATCTGCTGATCGCGATCGGTCTGCTGACGGTCTGGGGCTCGGCGGCGTATGCCCAAGTGCCTAATCCCCCGGCTGCGGAGTTTCCATACACGGGAAACCGAACGGCGGTGTGGATCGTCGCCCAACTGCACATTCTCTTCGCCGCCTTCATCCTGGGGGCGCCGATTTTCGTGGTGATCTCCGAGTGGTTGGGGTACCGAAAGCAGGATCCCCGGTATGACCGGCTGGCCAAGGAGGTGACGAAGGTCACCGTGATTCTGTACAGCATGACCGCGCTCACGGGCGGCCTCTTCATTTTTGTTCTGCTGGCGACCTATCCTCAGTTCACCACCTGGCTCATCAATCACTTCTTCCTCATCTTTGCGGTGATCTATCCGCTACTCTTCATCAGCGAAACGATCGTCCTCTATCTCTACTTCTACACATGGGATGCGATGAAGGGTGACAAGAAAGCCCGACACATCGCCTTGGGGGTGCTGTTGAATCTGATCGGAGCAGTGACGCTCTTCGTCATCGACGGCCCGACCGCCTTTATGAACACGCCGGCCAAGGCGGAGGGCGCCTCCATTGTCGAGTTCATCCAAAACGCCACGTTGTGGGATAAGGTCTACAACTACAGTTGGATGCCGATGAACCTCCACCGTCTGGTTGGCAACGTGACCTTCGGTGGGTTTATCGCCGGCCTCATCGCAGCGTATCAATTCTTGGGGTCGAAGAAGGAAGAGGATCGAGCCTATTACGATTGGATGGGATTTGTTGGGAATCTGATCGGCGTGGGGGCGCTGCTGTTCCTTCCGTTCATGGGGTACTTGTTGGCGTATGAACTCTGCGACTACGACGCCTCCATTTGCCCCTACATGATGGCCGATCAACTCTCGATGTTTTTCGAGATGCAGGGAGCCATGGTCGGGCTGATTTTCTTGGCGAGCAACTATTACATCTGGCTGAGCATGAAGCGCATCGAGGGGGTCGAGCGCGTGCGGATGTCGCTGTTCACACTGATCGCGATGATCGCCACGCCGTTCGTCATGACTTGGGCGTGGACGGTCTATCCCGCTCCCGACCCGACTTCTCTGGCGTTTCTAGCCCCGCTGGTGCTGCTCCCGGCCATCCTGGGAAAGTTCATCCCGATGACTGTGTCCTCGCGGACATTTATCAAGTTGGGCTTCCTGATGATCGTCGTCGGCAACGCCATCTGGATGACGCCGCATGGGTTCGTTCCAACGGGCGCCAAGTTGGTGGCGGAATTGGAACTCCCATCGGAATGGAATTTTCTCGCCCTGATGCCGGCGAAGAATGCGGCCGCCTTCACGCTGGTATTCGTGACGGTGCTCAATTACATCATGTACAACCGGGCAATCCGGCAGGGGACGATCGTATGGGGCAAGATTGATTTCGCCTCGCAGTTCGTCTTGATCTTCCTGGCCTTCAGTGCGATTTGGACTATGGGGCTCATGGGGGCCGTACGCTCGCTGCTCCGAAAATATTTCCACACCTACAATCTGGTGCCCGACTTCACTCCGGAGTCCTTTACTCCGACGCTGGCCTATTCCGCCTGGTGGATTACGGCGATCACACTCATATTCTACATCGTTGTCAGTTTCGCCATCATCGTGACCCTGCGGGCCTCCGAAGCCAAAGGCCATGCACACGAGGCCAAACCGGTTCCGGCAGGAGCAAAATAAGCCTCGGGCCATCTTGCGAGCGGAGTTTCGGAATTACAGGGAAGGAGACCGAACGTGATTCGAAAAGCGATCGGCGGGATTGGGGTGGGAGTAGGGCTGTTCGTGACCGCCAAGATTCTCGGCTTCCCAGACATATTCCAGTACATGTTCTTTGCCTACGCGATGTTGGGCATGCTGGTCTACATGCTCCTTGACGCCCCTTCCCTCAAGCCGATCTCAGGGGGTAAGGCCATCGTCGTGTTGATCGTCTTCTATCTGGTCTTGTCGGTCTTCTATATCGGCGGTGCGTCGTTCCTGCCACAGTATGATCCGGAAGATGAAAAGGGCAAGATCGAAAAGATTCTCGCTCCCAAGCGCAAGTTGACGGAACAGGGCAAGACAGAGGACCTGATCGCCAAGGTTAAGGCGCTGGACGAGAAGGCGGCGGCCTTGCAGGAGCGGATCAAGAACCTCGGCAAGGACGTGATTCAAGAAGGCGCCGCAGCTGCTGGCGTCGGCGCGATTGAGACTCCGAAGCCGTCGGGCGGCGGTGCTATCAACGACCCGAAGGAGTTGGAGCGGTTGGGTTTCGAACAGTGGCAACTGCAGGAATGCTACAACTGTCACAAGTTGAAGGGGGAAGGCGGGAAAAAGCGCGGGCCGGAGTTGGATAATATCGGCACCTTCATGACCGTCGCGGAAATCAAAGACAAAATTCTCGATCCGCAAAGCTTCATGGCGGAGGGTTTTGAAAAAGAATACGAGAAGAAGAAGATGCCAGACAAGTACAAGGAGTTGATGGAAGAGAAGGACGTGGATGTGCTGGCAGCCTGGCTCGGGACGATGAAGAATGCCTCGGTGACGACACCCAAGCCGATCAAGAAGAAATAAGACGATGCAACAGCCCAAGCTCAGATCGAAAGTCCACGGAACGGATCGGGAAATCGGCGAGGTAACCCGTATTATCGTGGATCCGCTCTCCCACGATATCAGCCACCTCGTGGTGTCGACGAACGGTCGCGGCGGGCCGGAGAAGCAGATCGAGTCCGGCCACATTCAATCGGTCGCTGACGACGTGGTACAACTCCGGCTGTCCTCGGGGGAAGTCGAGGGGCTGCCAGGCTTTGTGCGCGACGGCTACGTCAGCATTCACGACATCGAGATCGCACACCTCGAAGATCGCCTCCATGTCGAGTCGGGGGAGGTGTTGGTTCCCCTTCCGGAATTAGAGCGGAACGTTCCGCGCCGGAATTTTTTCGCCAAGTTCACCCATGTCATCGGTCTGTTCATCGGCCTGCCGTTGGCATGGCCGGTCTTGCGCTATCTGATGAAGCCTATGTATCAGCCGTTCGACAACGGCTGGATTAGCATCGGCAACGCGAACAAGATCAAAAAAGATGATTCGGGCGTTCAGTTTAAATTCAAGCGCATGGTCAAAGAAGCCTACATGCCCGAGCAGGAAATCGACAAGAATGCCTGGGTCCTGAAGGCGACTCCCGAGGTGTTGGACAAGATCTATCAGGGCAAGGACATGGATTTTAAGGACGCGACGGGGAAGCTCGTCTGGACGAACAAAAAAGATGTGCCCTATGTGGCCTTCTCGGGCAAGTGTCCCCATCTCGGATGCGGCTACAAGTGGCGGAAGCACAAGGTGTTGGGAGAAGTGTTTCTTTGTCCATGCCACCTGAGTATCTATGACGCATCAGGCAAAGTGCTCGATGGGCCGGCGCCTCGCTCTCTCGATCCGCTGCCCATTCAAGTAACCCCGAGCGGCGACATCAAAATCATCGACATGGAATTCAAGGCCGGCACCAAGACTCAAACCCGTATTATCTAGCCGCGACGGATCTCAATGGACACACCATCCACCACGACACAGCCGTCACCGATCGAAAAAGTCGTCCAATTCGTCGACGAGCGGATTGGTCTGCAGAAGCTGCAGGCCAAGATGCTGAACGAACCGGTGCCGGGCGGCTCGCGCTGGGCCTACGTGTTCGGGTCGGTGTTGCTCTTCATCTTTATCATGCAGGCCGTCACCGGCGTCCTTCTGATGTTCTATTACGTGCCGACAGCGGACCATGCCTACGCCAGCACACAGTACATTATCCACGAAGTGGATTATGGCTGGTTCCTCTTGAGTTACCACTTCTGGGGTTCGACGGCGATGGTGGTCTGCGTCTTTGCGCATATGTCACAAGTCTTTCTATGGGGGGCCTACAAGCAGCCGAGAGAAATGATCTGGTTGGTGGGTTTGGCCCTCTTCGGGCTCGTCATGGGGTTTGGGTTCACGGGCTATTTGCTGCCCTGGGACCAGCGAGCCTATTGGGCGACCACGGTTGGTGTGGAGATCATGGATAAGACGCCGATCGTCGGCGACTTTATGGCCCGCTTTCTCAAGGGGGGGCCGACGCCAGGCCAAATGACCTTGAGCCGTTTCTTCGTCATCCATGTCATGATCCTCCCGGCGCTCCTGATGGGCTTGGCGGGGCTGCATCTGTTTCTGTTTAGAAAGGCGGGGCCGGCCGGCCCGTTCCGCGGCAGCCCCGAGGAGTTGAAGGCTAAGACGGACTACTTCTTTCCCCGGCAGATCTGGAAGGACATTGTCGCCATGGTGGCCGTGTTCTTCACCACTGCCTGCCTGGCGTTCTGGGAGCCGATCGTCCTGCTCGAAGAGGCCACACCGGATCCCGGTGAATACCATCCCGAGCCGGAATGGTATTTTCTATTTCTGTTTCAGATGTTGCGTTTGAAGATCTTCGCAGGGGAATTCGGCCAGTTCCTTGGCGCCACGGGGCTGCCGGGTCTCTTCATGCTCTTCCTGGCCGCATTGCCGTTCATCGATCGTAGTCCAGAGCGCAATATCTTCAAGCGGCCGCTCTCGCTCATCGGGTGGCTCCTCGTGATGGGCAGCATCCTGGTCTTCACGGTGTCGGCCATTATCAATCGCGAATTTCTCGAATAACCAGAGCACCGATCCATGTCCTCCATGAAGCTTGCTCTTCACGTTCTTTGGTCGGCCTGTTGGACCGGACTGCCGGCCAAGCTGGGCTTGGCTCTGCTTATGATGGCCATGGGCAGCCTGCATCTGGAACACATGATGGGCGTCGCGTTCCTGTTTCTGCTGACTACGCCGGTGTCCCTGCTTTCCGTGCCGGCATTGCAAGGCTTGGCCGACCTACATTTGGGAGAAGGCGCGGGCCTCGGCATCCTTTTTCTTCTCTGCATCCCCATCGACATGTGGGCGGTCGGATTGGCAGCCCGCACGGTCTTCATCGAGCGGTTGAGGGTCGAACCGCAAGGTTCGTTCGGTATCCGGCTCTGGGGCCTTCTCGTCCTGGCCGGCGGCTTCTATGTGACCCTCCTGTGGCTGGTTGAAGGGCTCGTGACCGGGATCGGAAAAGACCTCGCGCACTGGTTCTTGGAACTGGAGATGATGAAGGGTCTGGCGGTTGCGGAGCGGATCGGGGTCGAGTTGATGATCTGGGGAACGATCTCCACGGTCGCGTTGGTGATCCTCCTGGGCGTCGGATTGAGAATCGCCGGTGCCATCATTCAGCGGGAAGCCGCCAAGGCAGTGCCCTTGAGTGAGTCCTATCAGCATCTCGTGACCCGATGGGACCTTATGCGCATCCCAGCCGATCAAACCTTGATGCTGACCTCGGTGACCGCCGCAGGCGTCCTGCTGGTTGTCCTGTTCTGGGGAGCCCTGCCGGTGACGACGCCGCATCCCCATCAGGATTATAAGAAGCCGGACGTAAAGGCCGCACCCCATGTCAAACCGGCCGACCGGCTTGCCAAGGGTGAGAAGGTGCTGGCGCAGGTGGAATCCCAGGTCGTCGCGCTGGAAGCCAGACAGGCGGAATTGGAAGCGGAAAAGCAAAAAGGAAAGCCAAAGCCGCCGGCAAAGGAAAAGGCGAGCACGAAATCCGACGGGGCGAAGGGTTCGGCTCAGTCTGCCGCGCCGCAAGCGGCCAAGCCATAAGGCGTCGGCCATGCAAGGGAGATCACAGCCATGAACCGATATCTCGACGATCTCAAGCAGGCGGTACGCACCACGCGCCCGACGGGGTGGTTTGGTACGGCCTTGGTGCTGCTCGGCGCGCTCCTACTGTTTCCGGCTCTCGGCCTGGCTCAAGAGGGCGGGTCGGCATCTACACAGGTCGCCTATCGAGATATTCCGGGTATCGGCAGCCGCAACGTCATTTGGATCATTGCACAATTGCACCTCTTACTGGCTGGGTTCGTACTCGGTGTCCCGATTTTTGCGTGGGTCTGCGAGATCGTCGGTTGGAAGGGTGGGGACAAGCGCTACGACAAGCTCGCGAAAGAATTTACGAAACTGCTGACGTCCTCCTACGCGACCACGGCCCTCTTCGGCGGCATCCTCCTGTTCATGCTCATCGCCTTCTATCCGAAGCTGATGAATTACCTGACTGATATCTTCTTCCCCTCCTTCGTCGTCTACTGCATGCTGTTCCTGGTCGAAACGGCGACGCTGTATCTCTATTGGTATGGATGGGATGCCATGTCGGAGGGCCGCGCCAAGGCCTTCCATGTCTTCTTGGGATTCCTGCTGAACGTCTTCGCCTTCTTCATCATGGTCGTGCCGAATTCCTGGGCCACGTTCCAGGCTAGTCCGGTGGTGATTTCCGAAGGGTCGGATCTTGCGAGGGCCTGGGCTGCGACCTGGAATCCGACCTGGTGGCCCGTGAACATCCACCGTCTGATCGCCAACGTCGTGCTCGGCGGCTACATCTGCGGCGCCTATGCCGGGGTTCGGTACCTCTCGGCGAAGACTCCGGACGAGCGCAATCACTACGACTGGATGGGGTACGTCGGGAACTTCATCGGTGTGTTCGGCCTGCTGCCGCTGCCTTTCGCCGGCTATTGGCTGATGCGCGAAATCTATCAATACAACCAGCAGATGGGGATCACGTTGATGGGCGGGTTCCTGTCCTGGCTCTTTATCCTGCAGGCCATGTTGATCGGCGTCCTATTCCTCGGCTCAAACTATTACTTCTGGATGGGCATCACGCATCGCATTCAAGGATCGGAGTTGCAATATCGCAAGCCGATCATGGCCATGCTCATCATCCTCTTACTCTGTCTCGGCGTCTGGATGACCCCGCACTCGCTGGTGGCGAGCCTGGAGGAAGCCAGAAAGATGGGAGGGACGCACCACCCGTTGCTCGGCGTCTTCGGCGTCATGTCGGCCAAGATGACGGTGTCAAACCTGATGATTCTCGTCACCTTCATGAGTTTCATCATGTACTGGCGCGCGGGTAAGGAAGACACCGCCACCTGGGCGAAGATGGCCAAGGCGGTGATGGGCGCGGTGTTGGTCCTCGCCGGGATCGCCGTCATCATCCTGGGCGTTTGGGGCTATTTCGTGCCGGCGATCGTCCGCATCAACTATTTCTCGACTTCGCAGGTCGGTATCGTACTGTTCGTGATGCTCACGATCACGCCGCTGACCGCGCTGCTCCTCAAGAGTGCCCGCACGACGACAGAGATGGTCTGGGGGCAGATGCCGCCTCGGGCCGGCTACGCGCTGGTGCTCAACGCGGTGATGGTGATCCTGCTCATGACGCTCATGGGCTATGCCCGATCGTCGTCGCGAGTCCATTGGCATGTCTACGGCGTCATGCGTGACTCCTCGCAATATGCCTATTCGCCGGCCTTGGGCTATGCCGCGGCCTTCATGGCGTTGAACACGTTCTTGTTCTGTCTGCTCGTGTCCTTCATCTTCTGGGTGGCGACCATGGGAGACAAGGCCAAGGCAAAAGGCGGCCACGAAGAACCCAAGGGCAAAATGGTACCGGGCGCCATTCCGGCGATGGCAGGCGGAGCGCCGGCCCTGGATTACGTCGGTTCGCCGCCGCAGGAGAAGTGAAGACAGCTTGAAAGGGACGTTCGACCATGAGTGAAGTCGCGCTGCTTCAGTTGATCGGGTTGGCTATAGTCGGAAGCGGGATCGTCATTCTCCTTTTCATCCCCGCCCGGTTCGTCCGGGTCATGGGCTTCGTCATGATCGTGCTCGGACTCTTCGCCCTGGTGGCGCTGGCCGTGCCGCAGATGGCGTCGCTGCCGCCCGCCGAGGAGAAGATCGACCTGGCGACAATCAAGACGCCGACCGATATGGCCGCGATCGGGCAGAAGATTTTTTTCAGCAAGGGCCAATGCGCCTTGTGCCATTCGATCGGTCCCAGTGAATCTGCGCGATGTCCGGACCTCAAAGGCATCGGCGCGAAACTGTCCAAGGAATTCATGTTTGAAAGCCTGACGCAGCCGCAGGCCTATATTTACCTCGACTATCGCCACGAGGGCCCGCCGAAGGAATATCCGGCGCGAATGCCCTACATCAACAAAAACCCGATCGGGCTTTCGAAGAATGAAATCCTGTCGGTCATCGCCTTCTTGCAACAGATGAGCGGCGAGCCGATCACGGTGACTACGGCCGATCTCGACACGACGAGCCCTCAGCCGAGCAGCCAGCCGACACAAAAGGCTGAAGCTCCTCAACTCGCGCAGGCGATGAGCCGCAAATAGCGAGCGGAGGGAGCACGGGAGGACGCACACATGAAGGGCGGAGTTCTCACCAAAGCGTTAATCTTGATGGTCGCCATCTGGGCATTCCTGAAGTTGGGTATGCCGCTGTTTACGGCGCCACTCCCCAACAGTTTGATTTTTCTCTATCTGGTCCTGACGCTGTCTGGGATTGTCATTTTCGGCACCTTGAGCGGCGCTTCTAAGGATGCCTTTTGGGGGCCGATCTCTCGCTTTATCACCGGCGACAATCTCGGGGCATTGCAGGGAGCCAGGCTGGCGGTGTTGATCCTCTTTCCCCTCTTGATGGGGTGGCAAACCTACGGGAGCACGGCGCCGAGTGATCAGCCGCCCGCTGAAAACCGCACCATTCACCCGGCGCCGCCGGGGGAGTACACGGGTCTGGCGAATCCGGTTCCCAACACGCCGGAGAACATCATGACAGGCAAGGGCCTCTACGCCGCGTTCTGTTCTCCCTGCCACGGCGGCAATTTTGACGGGAAGGGCGTGGCCGCCAAGGGATTCAGCCCGCCCCCGGCGAATTTCGCCGATCCGACGACCATCGCGATGCTTCAGGAGAGCTACCTTTTCTGGCGGATCAAGAAAGGCGGGGTGGGGTTACCGATCGAGGGCATGCCCTGGAAATCGGCGATGCCGCGCTGGGAAGTTGAACTGCCCGATGAATGGATTTGGAAGATTATTATGGGCGAGTACGACGGCGCGCATCAAAAGCCGAGAACGTGGGAGTGACCGCCCGTCGGACCACTGTAGACTGGTTGAAAGAGGCCGCTATGTCGCAATGCAGAGCATCCTGGGGACGACCGGTGACAATCATAGGCGGAGGTCTACTCGGCCTGATGCTCATGGCAACCGCTGCCGTGGCCCAGGAGAGCGTCGCCGTCCGAGCCAATATGGTGAAGGGCAGCTTGCCGGCGGATGATCCGGCGGCCGCAGCCTGGAATCAAGCGCCGCCGTCCGAGTTTCCGATGTCTCCTCAGGTGCATTGGAAGGAGCGCATTCAGGCGGTGACGGTGAACAGCGTGAAAGTGCGGAGCCTGCACGACGGGACGAACATCGCCATCATGCTTGAATACGAAGATCCCACGCAGGACCCCGATGATGCGGCGGCGTTGGAGTTCATGGTCGGCGATAAAAAGGCGCACTTCGCCCACGGGCAGCCCATGTTGCAAGTCGAGGGTGGTCCGGTGAACATCTGGTACTGGAAAAATAAGGACGGTAAGGCGGTGGATATGACGGCCAAAGGCTTCGGAACTTTGAAGCCGCAGGCCGACCAGGACGTGAAGGCCAAGGGAGCCTACGACAATGGCAAGTGGCGGGTCGTCTTCTCGCGGTCCTTGTCCACCGGCAACCTGGAAGAGGACACGCAGATCAAGCCGGGTGAGTTCATCAATATTGCGTTTGCGGTCTGGGACGGCCAGAAGACGGAAAGCGGCGAAGTGAAGGAGAAGGGGTCGCAGAAGGCTGTGTCCTCCTGGTGGTATTTTCGAGCCGAGCCGCCGGCGGACTATTCCGCTTATCTGTACGCGCTTATGGCAATGGGTATTGCCGCCGCTTTCCAGTTCGTTCTGATCCGAAAGCTCAAGAAGGGGGCGTCGGCATGATCGCACAGGCACGTTGGCGAAAGGTGGCCGTGGGCGGGGCCGTACTCGGCGTCGTTGCGGCGAGCAGTCTTGTCGGCTGCGCATTGTTTCAGAGCGAACAGGTGTCAAAGGGCCGGGAACTCTACAGCCACTACTGCTCCCACTGTCACGGCGAAAGCGGCAGGCAGAATGAAGGCTACAATTGGGCATCCATGCCGGATCCCAAGCCGAAAGACCTCTCGAACAAGTCTGAAATGTCCACGTTCAAGGACGAAGAAATCTTCGGCACGATCTCGCGGGACATGAAGGATACGAGCCCGGAGGGCGGGGACAAGATCGGAGACGATGAATTCGCCGTGCCGACCATGCCGACGTTCAAGTACACCCTGTCAGAAGATGAAATCTGGTCGATCGTCGCGTACGTCCGCACCTTGCACGGGATGAAGCTCACCTACAACGTGGAAGAGCGCAAGAAGGAAATCAAGGACGCCTTGCAGGGTGCCCAAGCCAAATTCGATGAAACCAAGACGGCCTACGAAGCGGCGGAAAAGAAAGCCAACGACGAGGCGGAGCAGAAGGGTAAAGAGGTGGACGATGACGCCTACGCCAAGGAAGCCGCCGCCCTGTCCACCGCCAAGAAGGTGCTGGACGAAGCCAAGAACGTCGAAGAGCGGTTTGGTAAGCGCCCCAAATTTGCACAAGTAGCCAGGCCGGAGTTGACCATGAAGCCCGATGTCGCCGCAAAATCGGCTGAATTGGGAAAACGCCTCTACTCAAACAAATACGGTTGCAACGCCTGTCATGCGGTGGATCAGGAGGGGGGGAAGGTCGGGCCGGCGCTGGATCGAGCCGGGTTCCGACTCAATCCGTTCTGGGTTTATCGCTGGATCAAGTATCCGCAGGCTATGAAGCCGGACAGCCGAATGCCAAACCTCGGCATCAGCGATCAAGATGCCAAGGCCCTCAGCCTGTACCTCAGCACATTGCGGGCGCCGAGGCAGGAAGCGACAGGCGACAAGCCTACGAGCTGATCTCACAGATGTCCAAGTGGGCCATCGTCTCAGCGGGTCAGCCCCTCGTGCTGACCATGTCGAAGCACACAACTCGAGTTTTTCCTGAACCGGTTAGAAGCCCGTAAGAATCCCGCCCAGAATCGCCATCCCGAACCATACGTGCTGGCGAAAATATCGAAACGCCAGGGTTGGCTCAATCGGCTTTCGGACCTTCCAGGCTTGGATCGACATGCCGATGCCGACGCAGACGAGGACGGCGTAGAATGTTCCGCCAATCTGCACGCCCCAGCCGGCCAGTGCCAAGAGTCCCAACATCGCTCCTTCGAACGCCAAAATAGCCAGCCAAGCCCCCTCCCCGAAGAGCAGGGCCGAGGACTTGATTCCAACTTCTTGATCGTCGATCCGGTCCTGCAACGCGTAGACCGTGTCATACGCGATCGCCCAACAGACCGTGCTGCCGAACAGAATCCAGACCGGCCATTCAAGTCTCTGCCGAGCAGCGGCCCAGGCCATGACCACAGCCCAACCGAACGCCATTCCCAACGCGGCCTGAGGGAGTGAGACAAACCGCTTGGCATAGGGATAGGCGGCGGCGAGTGCCACCGCGAACGGGCTCAACCACCAGGTCAAGGGGGGTAGACGAGAAAGCAGAAGGAGCGCCATGCCGAGCAGGACCAGGACTGCGAGCCAGGCGTCACGCACCGTAAGGGTTCCAGCGGCCAAGGGACGGAATTTCGTGCGGGTCACGCGGCCGTCAACATGTCGGTCAGCCAGGTCGTTGAGTACCACCCCTGCGCTTCGCATAATGAAGGCTCCCGCCAGGAACAGGCAGACGAGTTCAAGCTCCGGACGGCCGTGCGACGCAAGACTGAGGGACCAGAGGGAGGGAAGCGCGAGGAGCCATGTGCCGGTCTGGGAGCGAAGCCGAATCAGATTGGTCAGGTGCACCAGACGGGAGGCCGGTCGAGGGCTGCCGACGAGCGGCTCGCCGGGAGTCGGCCTCGGTGCGTCGGCAGATGACTTCGCTGGAGTCGAAGGCGGAACCGCCACAGATCGACCTTATCGAACCGGCGGCGGGTGAGTCAACGTGGTCCGCCGTGAACTCCAGCGGTACCGAGCCAGCGTCCTATTTTGTCTTCGCGCGTTGATTGAGTATACTAGCGAGGAGTCAGTTGTCGCGAACAGGCCCGGTCCCGCCTTCGCAGAGTTCCAAGCAAGATTCATGGTTGGCCCAAGACTCGTCATCATCATATTCGCCGCCTGGATGCTGGCCGGGTGTCAGTCCGCTTCGCCTCGTGAGCGTGCGCCAGATGCGGGAGAGACGCAGGCCGTTCCTCGCGCCCAGGAGGTGCCGGAGACGAATGGGAGCGGCCTTGAGTCGGCCTCGGACGGGCCCTCCGCCACCCTCGCCTTTCGGGCGATGTTGCGTGACGAAAATCGCAATCACGTGCTGGAACAGGGTGAACGGATGACGCTGGAGGTCGAAATCACCAACCTTGGACCCGGGTCCGTCTCGGACATCGAGATCCGCTGCAGCGGGAAGGGAGGAATCGCCGAACAATTCACCGGGTCCCCGCATGTGGCGACATTGCCTGCCGGGGTGCGTACGCGACTGGTCGCGACAGCCACAGCCCCATCGGTGGATCAAGTCCAGCAGGGAGAGTTGACGGTTGAGTTGGCAACCGGCGACTCATCGGTACAACTGCCGCCGGCTAAGACCTTCGTGGTGGCGATTCGGCCGGGGTCGGCGGACCAGGTCGAAGTGCTCTCGGTGGACGTGGACCAAATCCCCATCCGGTCGCGCGGAGCCGAGCAGCCCCACGCGGTTGGCGTCGCCATCGGTATCGGGAATTACCGTGACCAAGGCCAGGCCGGCGGTCGTTACGCCGTCCACGATGCCGAGATCACCGCCGCCTATTGGCGCACGGTGGTCGGGGTGCCGGCATCTCGACTCAAGCTGCTGACCGGCCGGCGGGCGCTGCGTGACGATTTCGTGGATACGTTCGAGACCTGGCTGCCACAACAGGTCAAACCGGGGTCGCTCGTCTATATCTACCTGTCAGGTAAGGCCTCGGTCCATCCGTCAACCGGGGCGGTGGACCTGGCACCGTACGATGCCCTGCCGTCTTCGACGGAACGGCATTATCCGTTGCGGCGCCTGCACGCGGCGTTAGCGAGGCTCCCGATCGAGCGGGCGTTGTTGTTCTTGGAGGTGTCCCTCGAACCCTCAAGCGGCGACCTGACGCAGAATCCGGCGTTGCCTCGTTGGGAGACGCCTGATCTCGCGATCCATCCCGGCAAGATCGTCCAGGTGATTGGGAACCACGCGCTCCAGGAGGCGCACGATTATCCGCTCGGTCGGCATGGGCTCTTCACCTATCATCTCCTGAAGGGGTTGGCAGGAGAGGCAGATCCGAAGAAAACCGGGCGTGTGTCGCTCGGCGACTTGTGCCGGTATGTGAAGGAGCAGGTGAAGGACGCGGCCCGCACGGAGTTCGGGAATCAGCAGGAACCCATCTGCCGTCCGACGACGGCAGACGCCGCGATCGCGCAAGTGGTGATTACGCGCCTCAAGTGAGCGGCCCGTTCGTTGACACCGAGTAGCGGGGCCGCTATCATGCCTCTCTCCGCATTTGCTTCCCTGTGAAGTTGCCGGCGTAGCTCAGTTGGTAGAGCAGCGGTTTCGTAAACCGCAGGTCGCTGGTTCGATCCCAGTCGCCGGCTCCATACCAACCTTCGGTTGAACCAGCGGCTCACCAGGCGTAGCCTCTCCCCATTGACGCCGCTGGAGAACACCTCCAGTGATTGTTTCCTTGGAACCAACCTTCGGTTGTACCGCGAGCCTATTTGTCGCTTCATCGTCCACCCACCGCGAAACACCTCCAGTGTTTGGATGCTCGTCTTGCATCAGCGTGCTCGACCCGAAGTATTCTTCCCGGCATCCAACCACAGACTTTTTGTACTTCATCTGCTTTTTCCCCGGGAACGGTTCCATCCCCGTGGAGTCGGGTGACTTTCTCTTTGAGACTACGCTAGACTCGCGGTGTCAACGGTGAGAGATGGGAGATAGCCCCGAGGACGCGAGAGGATGAGTCAATTTCGCCTGGTCTTTCGTGTCCATGCCATCCAGCGGATGTTTCAACGGCGGATCAGTGAAGCAGAAGTGAGGCGGGTGGTTGCGACGGGGGAGACCATCGAAACCTATCCAACGCAGAAACCTATCCAACGGACAAGCCCTACCCCAGCAGGCTGATAGTGGGGTGGGAGCGGACCCGCCCCATCCATGTGGTGGCGGCCGATCATGTCAGTGCACAAGAGACGATCATTGTGACCGTGTATGAGCCCGATACCGCCGAGTGGGAAGCGGGATTCAAGAGGAGGAAGTCTCAATGAAATGCGTGATTTGCAAGGTTGGCGAGACGCAACCCGGTACGGCGACGGTGACGCTGGATCGGGAGACGGCCACAGTTGTCATCAAGAAAGTCCCGGCAAGGGTTTGCAGGAACTGCGGAGAAGAGTATGTGGAGGAGACCGTCACGGCTCGCCTCCTGAAGACAGCCGAAGAAGCCGTTCGTGCGGGCGTTCAGGTTGACGTGAGAACGTACGCAGCCGCGTAGGATAGCATTCCTGCTCCTTGGTTCCAGTCCTCGCCACTTCTCAGGTCCGCCCAAGTTTCAAAATTAGGCTCTTCCGCAAATCGTGTGGATTGCTTGTAAGACCCACACCCTCGGCGCGGGCGAGGGGACGCTCGCTCTCGCGCCTCCCGGATCGACCCGTCCGGGGCTCCGCAGGCGGACCCCTTCTGGAATTCGCTCCGCTACGGTCTGGCGACCGTGGGGCATCGGTCAGGTCCCGCTTTCCTTCCTGCCGTGCCCTCGGTGGGGCCCCGATCCTCCGGCAATGCGACCGGGCCTCCCTCGCTCTGCTCCCCGGGACAGGCGTGCGGCGCGGCCTCAGAGGCGCGGCGACCACTAGGACGAGAAGCGTCATGGAGTCTCATAGCTAATGCCGGAAGTTGCCGGGCGTGACCGTACAGATGACGGATTTGTCCGGCCGGACATCCGATTGCCGTCCCGTCTCGTACATGGTTGTATGAAGATCATTCAGGCCGGCCAGAGGGTGCATCGTGTGTTCCTTCTCTCGCTGCGCATGATTCTCTTCCACTCCATTCGTCTGATACTTCTGCTCGTACTTGCTGTCGGCGGTTGTGCGTCGGCGAGACCGCTTGCCCCCGGCTACGCCGAGGTGGCCGGGGCTTCGCCCACTCTAGCGGCGAGTGTCGAGATCGGCGACAAGGAACGAAGCGATGGTCGGTTCATTGGACTAGCCATGTCCGGCGGAGGCAGCCGTGCTGCCGTGTTTGGTGCAGCGGTACTCAAAGAGCTGGAACGGCTCGGACTGCTCCAACAGGTCGATGTCATGTCCGCGGTCTCCGGTGGAGCGCTGCCGGCGGCCTACTATGCGCTGGACGGTTATCGATCCGTAGATTTTGCCAAGGGCTTCTTGGATCGGATGAGCCGGGATTTCCAGAGCAAAGCGTGGAGACGATGGTGGTCGCCCGCCAACGTCCTGCGATACTGGTTCACGGACAAGACAAAATCAGATACCGTGATCGAGATGCTCGACGAGGAATTGTTCCAGCGTGCGACCTATGCTGACCTGAATCCGGCAAGGCCGAAACTGCTCCTCAATGCCGCGAACGCCTTGAACGGCGAGCCGTTCATCATCGCCGACGAGAGCTTCGCGAGCCTGGGCTTGTCGTTGGCACCGTTCAGCATCGCGCGCGCCGTCTACATGTCGGCGGCCTATCCCGGTGTGCTGGAGCCGCTGGCTTTGCACAATGGGGCATCGACCGGCGGAGGGCAGGCCCGCACCCCGGCGTTGTTGTACGACGGAGGGGCGGTCGACAATCTCGGCATCAAGACCCTGCTCACGGTGTTGAACAGGGCCGCGGAACGGGAACCGCTGGAGAACCAATTCCCCAACGGTTGTCTATTCATCTCCGTGGATGCCTCGCCTCGCTTCAGTCGGGATGACGGCCAGCCATTGCCCGCCGCAACCGTGTTGCTCAAGAGCAATCGACGGGAAGTGCTGGAGCGAGTCGGCCTTCCGGCCGACCGCCAAGATCGGGCTCGGTTCGGCGGGTTTGCCGTGGGAACGGAGAACAGGCAGGGCTCCTGTCGGATCTGGCACCTCGCGCTCCGTCAGTTGCCGGACAGCGATCCGCTCGGTGCGAAGGTTACGAGCATCGCGACTACTCTGAAGATCGATGCGGAGGATCGGGAGGCGTTGGTCACGGCGGCGAAACGGCTTGTCGAAGAGAGCCGGGCTGAGGCGTATCGGAGCGGAGATTTGGCGCAGTTTCTGCGCTCCGCAATCATCGGCGAGTCATTCGAGGGGTCCGCATCAAGCGTGACACAGCGCTTACGAGCGTCGCGTGACCAATGGAATCCCTGAACCGGTTAAAACAGGTCTTCCTCACCGGCGGGACCGGCTATCTGGGCAGCCGCCTGATCCCGCTCCTGGCCCAACGTGGGTACGGAGTTCGCACGCTCGTGCGGGAGTCGTCGCGCCGGCGACTGCCCGCCGGTTGTGAGCCGGTGATCGGCGATCCGCTCGATGCGCGGACCTTCGTTGACCATGTGCGAAGGGCGGACACGTTCGTGCAATTGGTCGGCACGCCGAAACCGGCTCCGTGGAAAGGCGAACAGTTTCGCGCCGTCGACCGGCGGTCCGGGTTGGCGTCGATCGATGCGGCCAGGCAGGTCGGCGTCGACCACTTCATCTACGTCAGCGTGGCCCATCCGGCGCCGATCATGAACGACTACATTGCCGTGCGGCTCGAGTGCGAAGCGGCCCTGCGCGAGAGCGCACAGTGCGCGACGATACTCCGACCCTGGTATATCCTGGGACCGGGCCACTGGTGGCCGGCGCTGCTGAAACCGGCCTATTGGCTCTGCAAGCGGCTTCCGACCACCAGGGAATCGGCAGCCCGTCTGGGCCTCGTGACGATCGAGCAGATGCTTTGTGCGATCCTGTGGGCCATGGACCATCCGCCCAACCACGTCCACGTGATCAACGTTCCGGAGATAAGACGCCTCGGAGGCGTACCTGCGCCAGGGTGAGAATCTCGTCGTCTCTATCGGGGCGGCGAGCCAAGGCGATCTGATAATCCTCATACTCCTGAAGGTAGAGATCCAATGCCTTCTTGATGAAGTAGCTCTTCGGGCGGTCGCTCTCCTTCGCGAGCTTCTACAGTTTCCGATCCATCTGTTCATCGAGTCTCAACGTCAAGACCGCCATCGTGACCTCCTCGTAGATGCTCCTGTAGCCTATGTATGACACGCGCATGACGTCAAGGTGCCGGACTCGCTGCGCGAGAAACCGAGGCGTTTGTCCCCGTATGATTCATGTCTTTGCGCTTACGGCGCCTGCAGTACAGGTTACCGTGACATCATGCTTCGTCTATCGGGAATGATTCAGCCACACCTTGCCGCTCGCATCCGATCCCTGATACGCTCAGAAACACAACGCAGTTGGGGATGGAGTCCCCCAGATCAAACCGCCGATGGCCGGGCTGATGACTCCTACGCTACAGATGGCTGTAGCCGTGGAGTGGTCACGAATGTCGTGATCCCCGCCGCCAGGCGGTTTTGTCGTTTCTTCGGCCGGAACGGAGGACTCCCGCATGGACCCCATCTTTGCGACCGCTGCGCTCTGGCTTGCCCTTGCCGTTGTTTCCGCGCTGATCGCCGCCCACCTTCGCCTCTCCATCGCGCTGGTTGAGATCTGTCTCGGCGTGACGGTTGCCGCTGTCGCCGGCTGGTTTCATCTCGAGGATGTGTTGGACACCAACTCGGACTGGGTACGATTCCTCGCCTCCTCCGGCGCGGTCGTGCTCACGTTTCTGGCTGGGGCTGAACTCGATCCTGACGTCATGCGGACCAAGTTACAGGAAGTGAGCGTGGTGGGGTTGGTCGGCTTTCTGGCGCCGTTTGTGGGTTGCGCCGCCGTCGCCTTCTATGTCCTCGGCTGGGATATTCGGGCCAGTTGGCTCTGCGGTGTGGCGCTCTCTACGACCTCCATGGCCGTGGTCTATGCCGTGCTGTTGGAAACCGGGTTCAACCGGACGGAATTCGGGAAGGGTCTGCTTGGAGCCTGCTTCGTGAACGATCTCGGGACGGTTATCGCGCTCGGTATCCTCTTTGCGCCCTTCACCTACAAGACATTGCTCTTCATCGCTGGGAGCCTTGTGGCGATCTCAACCCTGCCCAGGCTGACGACCTGGCTGACCCATCATTATGGTAACCGAACGGCGGCGATCCGGACGAAATGGGTGCTGGTCGTCCTTTTTGGCTTGGGCGCCTTGGCCCTTTGGTCGGGGAGCGAAGCTGTACTCCCCGCCTATCTGGCGGGAATGGCGCTCGCCGGCAGTGCCGCTCGTGATACCCATTGGATCAGACGGCTCCGGACGTTGACGGTCGGGTTTCTCACACCCTTCTATTTCATCAGAGCCGGAACGCTGGTGTCGCTACCGGCGCTGCTGGCTGCGCCGTCGATCTTTACGGCGCTGGTGGCGGCGAAGATGGTCTCGAAGATCGTCGGCCTCTACCCGGCGATTCAACTGTACCGGCGGGAACGCAACGAACGGTGGTATTACACCCTGTTGATGTCCACCGGCCTGACGTTCGGGACGATCTCAGCGATCTATGGCCTGGCGCACGGCATTGTGACACAGGAACAGTATTCCTTCCTGGTAGCGGCGGTGATTGCCAGCGCGGTCGTTCCCACCGTGATCGCGGGGGCGGCCTTTGTGCCGACGCACCTGTTGCCGGAGGGAGCACAAGGAGGCAAGCCGGTGAGACGGATCGATGGCTTGAGCGAGGAGGGATGAAGCGGGAGGCAGTGAGTCGTCAACGGTCAATCGTCCGGCGTCAGCCGTCATTCGATGACAGAGAGGGAACACCGTGCAGCGTTTCGATACTGTTGCGGATGACGGATGACGAATGACGGGTGACGAAAGACGGACTGGGTTAACCGGACTGCGCTGCTGCGCGTGTGATCCTCGCTCGCATGGTCAGCAGCCACAGGAGGCCCATCGCTCCAACCGCCGCCGCTGCTCCAAACGCGACGGAGGCCTGTTGCGATTCGAGCAGGTAGCCGACCGAGAGACTCGACAACATGTCGCCGGCAGCGTTGGCGCAGGCCAACAGGCCGAAACCGAGGCTCCGCATGGCCCGCGGCAACAGCTCGGCGGCCACGGCCTTCTCCAACGTTTCTTCCACCGCGATGTAGCAGCCCGATAGCAGTATCACAGCCAGAATGCCTCCCGTCGAACCTCCGGCAAAGGCCAGCAGGAGGTTCGTCACGACACCAAGCCCGTAGCCCCAAAGTAGTATATGGAGCTTCGACCCCCGGTCTCCCAGATGCCCGACCGGATAGGCGACAGCGGCGCTCACCAGATTGTGTAGGGCATAAAGCAGGACGGCGGTTGAGAGCGTTCCTCCCGAGAGCGCCGCGGCCTCCGGCGTTACCGAGCCGTCAAAGTGCTGGGCCGCGACCCAAATCAGGAACGTCCGGGAGAAGTCTCCGAGGCCGAACAGAGACACTCCTACGAGCAGGAGCCAGAACGAGCGGGGAAAGGCCGACAGTCCCTGTCGGTGACCGGACTGGTGGGCGGTAGCCAAGTGTTCGTGGCGGCGCTCCTTCGTGAGAAAGAAGAGCGATGCCGCGGCCAGCAGTCCGGGGATGACTGTCCAGAGGATGACGGTGCGAAATTCAATCCCTCCCCAAATCAACAGCGTGGCGATCAATGGTCCGAGCACTGCCCCGAGCATGTCGCCGGCCCGTTCCAGCCCATAAGCCCGTCCATAATGAGTCGGCTCGACGGCATCGGCGAGCAGGTCGTCCCGGAGCGGTCCGCGAAAGCCGCGGCCGACCCAGGCCAAACTGCGAAAGCCGACCAAGGCCATGAGGCTCTCGGCGAACCCGATCGCCCAGGTGGCGAGGGCGGTGGTGAGATAACCCAGCGAGGCCAGGGACCGTTTGTGATCTGTGTGATGGCCGACGAACCCGCCGGCCAGCTTGGAGAGGCTCACCAGGAAATCGGCGAAGCCTTCCATCAGGCCGAGCGCGGCAGGCCCCAGCCCTAGCGTAGCCAGATAGAGTGGAAGGACCGCCGTGCACATCTCATGGCTGACATCGGAAAAGAACGTCGCCAGGACGATCCCAAGCACGGACCGATTGATCCACGAGGCAGAGTACATCGCCGGTCTACAACGGAGCAGGTTCAGGGATCGATGGCATGTGACGCGGAACGAGAATCTACCTGATGGCGAGAAGAAATTCGAGATGAGGAGCGACTAGCCGGTTGCAGAAGAACTCGAGTTGTGTGTTTCGACAGGTTCAGCACGATCGGAAGGTACCGGTACCTTCAATGACCGCTCCATGCGTCCTGGGGGCCTCGACGGGTGACCGGATGGTTTTTCCACAGTCTGCTAGAAGGGGATGCGGAGGCCCATGTGAAATTCGTTGGGCAGGTACCCGCCGGTCGTGTTGCCCAGTATGCTTTTCTGCTGCAGCGTAGGGTCCTGGCTGAGCATCCGATCCTGTTCGGTCGCGTATCCGCCGCCGAATCCGGCGCCGAGATAAGGAATCAACGTTTGGTCGCCAACCTGGATCTCTCCGCTGATGGTCGGCGGTTCGCGCAACATCCTGGCGGTCGGGTCGGGAAGGGGAGGCGAGTCCATAGGGCCAGGAGTCCCGCGTTGGAGTGTGGAGAGACTTGGAGGTACGCTTCCATGTTCGCTCTCAGCCTCGCCGGCCCATGACGCGACGCTCGTGTGGATGGGCGCGGCTACGAGGAGGCTTACTGTGGCAAGCCGAATCGTCATGAATAATGCGGGCCAAGCGTGGCTCATATCGATTGCCTCGGCGGTTATCGCGGCAATGCGACCTGGTCCCCTGCCTGGCATCGGCAGGATCGATCAGGTCCGAGGGCGCCGCTAGTAGTAGACGTCGTGCCCGCGGCCGACAATGCCGACGAATATGCAAACTGAAATCTGAGGCGAAGCAATCACCATGCCGAGGCTCATCGCTATTCAAATTGGGGAGGCGAGAGAGGAGGTGGGAGATAGCCTGTCTACTTCACAGCACAGGTCTGTGTCTGCAGGGATTCACCTGACTCGGATAGGCGACGGCGTCAAGCTCGGTCCAGCAGTCACGATAGAGGTGCAACAGCAGTCGTGCCAAGCGGGTACTGGTGCACAAGAAAAAGGGAGCACGGCCTTGACACCGTGCCCCCTTCCCAACGAACAGGCCGTCTTGGTCTAGCCGACGGCCAGTCTTGGTCTACGATTACTTGCCGCCCTCGTCCTTCTTCTCACCGGAGAGCTTGCCGCCCTCGTCCTTCTTCTCACCGGAGAGCTTGCCGCCCTCGTCCTTCTTCTCACCGGAGAGCTTGCCGCCTTCGTGCTTCTTATCATCAAACAGCTTGCCGCCCTCGGGCTTCTTCTCGTCGAACAGCTTGCCACCCTCGTCCTTCTTCTCGCCGTAGAACGCGAAAGCGCCGGTGGTGAAGCTCAGCAACGCCGCAAAGGCCAGCAATCCAGCAAACTTCTTCATGACAAAACCTCCCTACTAGTGAATGTGAAGTGAATGATGATTGAGGTAGGACTCAGGATACGCTCCACTCGAAACTGTTCTTTGGTCTCTGGTGCGCCCGATCCATCCTCCCTCTCGCACGCTCACGAGTACCAAAAGGAAGAGGGCTCCTCCAATAGACAAATCTCCGGTCAAGGGTCACAAAAAATCCAGTTGCTTTGTCGCGAAAGAACACTTCAGAATAGGTCGGCTGGCAGGTCCGTAGGTCGTCCGTAGGTCGGAAGGTCGGTCGGATTCTTCTGTAGCTTGTCGGCTCGTGCCGAGGGTGTGACGGTTTGTATTCAGCTCTTGGTTCTCCCCGTGACAGGGGCATGGTCCCCGGGGATGAACGCGCGCCTCGCTTCAAGCGAAGGACAAGGGACATATGAATCCCGTGCAGGAAGCGAATTCGGGACTCAGCCTCCTGATCACCTCTTCCGAAGACTTCGATCGCGTCATGATCGACGCCTTACCCGAGTTGCTGGACCTGGCCACCCAGCATACCAAGCGATTTCTCAAAGAAACCGGTCAGTGGGTGAATGACACGACTCATGAAAAATTGGCTCTCCGCTGGGGCTATGAATTAGTCGAACGATTTGTTGTGTGCGGACGGGCGGAAGTACCCTGCCGGCCGCTGTTCTTGCTGGAGAGCCAGATCGCGAAATATTTTAGCCAGCCGCAGCCGCTGTGCTACCACCCTGACCTGTTGTCGCCGTTGGGCCGGCTGCTGGACGGGCTGGCCTCTCGGGCTGTGGTCAGCCGAGATGCCCTGATGGCGCTGTTTTATCATGTGTACGGGCTGCGTCAGGGACAGGTCGTTCGGCTGCTTGGCTTTGGGGCGGCCGAGAGCCAGCGTGTGTACAAGAATTTTGAGCGATGGCGGCAAACGGGGTGGCATCGGACGCTGGAAGAAGTCGGATTAAGCGAAAACGACTTGGCGGAAATCGAGGAGATCAAGCAACGCGATCAGGAGGCTTTTAATCTGGAGGTCCGCCGATTGCTCAGGATTCTCCAGGCCCATTACCGGAAGAGTGAACCCGACCATTATCCCTGTCTCTCACGGGAACGCTGGCAGGAACTGTTCCGGCAGGATTTTGGGCACGATTATCGCGTCTGGCATCTGGCGTTTTGTCACGAATGTTTGGCGGAAGTGGGGCGAATGCGGTATGACACCGTGGACAGCACGAGACAGATTGCGATGGATCTACAGATACGTCCGTTACACAAGACCGGTGTAATCGGAGTGCTGATGGGAACACGGGGAGGACATGGTCATCATGGAACAGGACGCAGATCTCAACGCGTATCGACAACGACTGCTTGAGTCGCTTCAGGAACTGCCGAAGCGCCGTCGTGAGGAACGCCCCGATGCGCTTCAGGTATTTGTGAACCAAGAATGCGTCGGCTGCCTGAATTGCCGTAGCAGCGACCCGACATTTGTGTTTGCCAGTCGGGAACGGAGCATCCACTCCTTCGAGGTGCGTACGGAAACCGGGATGTTGCTCGGCGGACTCTCCGCGCCGGAACTCGGCCTCAAGGCCCAGCGACTCGAATGGCCGGGCTACAGCCTGGACGTCACGATTCATAACCGGCTCGACGGCGGCTCGTTGCGTGTGGCCTATGCGGTCGCGCCCTCCTGGTGGAGTCGGCTCGGGCGCGCGGCGAGCGGCGCATTCTCGCCGGCCGGCCGGGTTCCCGGTGCGCCGGCCTTCGGTCTGCGAGCGATGTTGTTGGCGCAGGTCGTGCTGCTGGCGGCGGTGACCTTCTTGATCGGCGATCGGTTGTTCGACCGCATGCGGCAAACGGAGCAGACCATCGGGGCGGTTCAGCAGGCGCAGCACGAGCTGGCCTCCGCCGTCCAAGCCCAAGCCCAAGAGGCGATCACACGCCTGGAAGCGAAGGTGAACCAAGTCTTGCAGGCACAGGCCTCGTCGGTATCCGTCGCCGAGGGAAACCAAAAGGCCATTTCGACCATGCAGCGCGCGATGGATGAACTGGCTCAACAGCAGCGCGTGATGGGAACACAAGTGGTCTCGGTCCAACATATGGAGGAGCACCAGGAGCGGGTGGCGAGGCAGGCCAACCAGGAAGTCGAGCGAATGGCCAAGGTCATGATGAGCCAGGTGCAGACCGACCGGGAGGAATTGCGCGACGGGTTCCACAGTCTGTCGTTGGCCAACGAGCATCTCGCCAAGCAAGTGAGTTCGCTGGAAAAAAAGAACCAGGATTTAGTGAACCGGCTGAGAACGGCGGGAATGGATATATCCTCGCGCGTCAGGGATGCGGGGGAGTCCGGTCCCATGCTGGCCAAAGAGAGGGACCGAGCGGAATCGGCACCGGTTCAAACGCAGATGGCCGAGGCCCGTCCAGACGGGTCGCCGTTGAAGTTTTTTGTCTCGTTCCATGACGGGACGTCCGAAGAGAGCATCGATCGGTGGCTCCAGGAGATCCAGGCGCGCAAGGGCGATCTGGATTCCGGATGGTATACGGTTGAGTTGGCTCAACCGACGCAGCAGCCGGCCGACCGGTTCCTCGAATCAATTAAGACCGTCAAAATCATCAAGGCGGTCACCAAGAGCCGCACCCGCCTTCCCGCCCGATAAGGTCGGCTCTCGGCCTACGAGCGACGAGGAAGGCGGCGCGCGGCAGATCGACGCCCCTGACGTTCGGAGAGCATCGGAACCGAGTCGTCGTGGTATGCCGACTCCTCAGGGCCGCGGCGCCGTCATCCTGACAGATCGCACGATTGCACGGGTTGAAAGGTCCCCCTCGTGTCGGACTTCTTCCAAAACGGCGTCGTGGCCGTGTTGCACCGGCTCGGTCCGGATAATCTGCACCAGCTTGAGGCGGATCTGCGGGCGTATGCCGAAACCAATCCGATCGCGCTGGTGCTCCCTTCCCTGTTCGCCGAACTGTCACGACCGGCGCTCAGGCAGATCGTGGCGACCCTCCGGAACGTTCCCTACCTGAATGAGATCGTCGTCTCCTTGGATCGAGCCTCGCCGCTCGAATTCCGACATGCCAAGGAATATTTTTCGGTCCTGCCGCAGCGGGTTCGCCTGATCTGGAACGACGGTCCCGGTATTCAAGACCTTCTGCACCGGCTCGAATCGTGCGCCATCGACATTGGAATGCCGGGCAAGGGGCGGGGCTGCTGGATGGCCTTTGGTTATGTGCTGGCCAGAGGGCAGAGCCGGGTCCTGGCGTTACACGACTGCGACATTCTCAGTTACAGTCGCGAGTATCTCGCTCGGCTCTGCTATCCGATCGCCAACCCCAATATGGGCTATGAGTTCTGCAAAGGCTACTACAGCCGCATCACCGACCGGCTGCACGGCCGTGTGACGCGGCTTTTCTTCACTCCGCTGCTTCGGAGCCTGCAAAAGCTGGCCGGAGCGCAGCCGCTCCTGACTTTCTTAGACAGTTTCCGATACCCCCTTGCCGGCGAGTTTGCCATGGTGAAGGATCTGGCCTGGATCAACAGGATTCCCGGCGATTGGGGGCTGGAGGTCGGCGTGCTGTCGGAGATCCATCGAAATTGTGCGCTGCGTCGGGTCTGCCAGGTGGATATCGCCGATACCTATGAGCACAAGCATCAGGACCTGTCGGGCGGCGATCCCAACGCCGGCCTGCTGAAGATGTGCGTGGACATCACGAAGGCGCTGTTTCGGAATCTTGCCAGCGAAGGGCTGGTCTTGTCCGACGGTGTCTTGAAAACCCTACAGGCCACATACTTGCAGGGGGCCCAGGAAGCCATTGGGCGATACGAGCATGACGCAGCCATCAATAGTTTACGGTTCGATCGGCACGAAGAGCGGAAAGCGGTCGAGGTTTTTCTTCATGGCATGAAGCTGGCTACAGAATCCTTTCAGAATGATCCGCTCGGGGTGCCGATGATCTCGAATTGGAGTCGGGTCGCGGCGGCTGTTCCGGACGTGTTCAGCCGGCTGATCGAGGTGGTCGAGAACGACCACCAGTGGGACCCGACCGCGGCCATGACCGCCGTGTCATAGGCGGCCGCTCGACCCGGTTTGAGCGGGGCGAAAGCCAGGATCACCATGTCTATGAATATCTCCCTGAACCTCGATCTCGCGACGCTCCCCACGTCCGTGCTGCTGGAACCGCTTGAGATGATCGCGCAGCGCATGATGGCGATCCTGCCGAATGTGCTGGCCATGTCGCTCATCTTGATCGGGGGCATGTTGGCCGCTTGGGGCTCGCGAGTCCTGATCGAGCGCACGGTCCACCTGCTGGGTGTCGACCGGCTGAGCGACCGCCTCGGCTTCACGATGGCGCTGCTCCGTGGCGGAGTGAAGGTCACTCCCTCGCGGCTCCTCGGCCAGACGAGCTATTGGATCGTTCTGGGATTCGCGAGCTTGGCGGCGATCGGGGCGCTCCATGTCGAAGCCATCAACCATGTGAGCCAGGCGCTCCTCTCGTACATTCCCTACCTGCTCACCGCGTGCGTGATCATGCTGGCGGGGTATGTGCTCTCGAACTTCATCGCGCGGGCGGTTTTGATCGCGTCGGTCAACGCGGGTCTGTCACCGGCGAAACTCCTGGCGGCCTGCGCCCGATGGGGACTGCTGCTGGCCGCTGCGGCCATGGCGCTGGAGCAGTTGGGTATCGCCGAACATATCGTCGTGGTGGGCTTTGCCATCACCTTCGGCGGGATTGTCCTTGCGGCCACACTGGCCTGCGGGCTCGGCGCGCAAGATTTGGCCAAACAGTGGTTGGAAGCGCAATTCTACGGTCGAACGCGATGGCGCATACCTGATGACCTGCGCCACTGATCACGGACGAACGGATCTGCCCTTGAATAAAGGACGGTTCGCCGTTCGTGGTGAGCCCTTCGACTGGCTCAGGACAGGCTTGTCGAACCCTGCGGTGAGCTCGGTCGAACCGCATGAACGGAACTGCTCACAATCCTCCGCTCTTCGGCAGGCTCAGAGCGAACGGATCATCACTGGGATCTGAGGGACACTAGGAGGTCGGCCCATGCGACGGCTCATGGTGTTTACCAACCTCGACGGCAGTTTACTGGACAGCGTGACCTACTCCTGGGAGCCGGCAAGACCCGCCCTGGACTTGCTGCGGGCCCTGGCCGTGCCGATCGTGTTGGTATCGAGCAGAACCAGGATGGAACTCGATCAGGTGCGCGGCCGCTTGGAACTGGAGGAGCCCTTCGTGATCGAAAACGGGGGGGCGGTGTATCTTCCGGAGCGTTCGGCCGCGACAGTAGCCTCGGTGGATCGCACGCCGGTCCGCTATCGCGCCGTCGAGTTCGGGACGCCCTATGGCGCATTGAGGCAGGCGCTGCACACCATTTCGGAGGAGGCCGGGGTCGAGGTGCGCGGGTTCGGGGATATGGAAGTCGAGGAGATCGCCGATCGAACGGGCTTGAGCTCCGAGGAGGCCAAGCTGGCGAAGCAACGGGAATATGATGAACCGTTCTTGATCGAAGGCCCCACCAATTCGGCGCCGCATGTCCTGAAGGCCATCAGAGGCCGAGGATTACAGTGGACCCGCGGGGGACGGTTTTTCCATCTCACCGGAGATAACGACAAGGGCGCGGCATGCGGGTTTCTGCTCGATTGGTATCTACGAGAGGGGCTGTCCGGTCTCCGGCGGCAGGATGTGGTGACGGTCGGCATCGGCGACAGTTTGAGTGATGCCCCTCTCTTGCGACAGGTGGACTTTCCGATCCTTGTGCGGCGGCCGGATGGCTCCTACGATGCGGCTGTCGAGGCGCCGAATCTTGTCTATGCCCAAGGATCCGGGCCTGTGGGATGGGGGATGGCGGTGATGAACGTGCTCCGAACCATCGGCTGACAGCGTCGAGCGCCCGTCCTTCGCCATCAGTCACTCGTCATGAACCAATGACTGATGCCCACCGACCGATCATTCCTGACCAATGACAAATGACCTCCGCCGATTCGGCTACGAGCCAGCAAAGAACCGTCCCCCGGCTTGGCGGCGGATGAGGTCGCGAAGGTGTCCAGTGACCTCTGACGCCGTCTGTTCGGTCAGCAAGACCGGCTGATGCGCCACTCGCCAGACCGGTTCCCGAGGTGCCGGGTCATGGGGACCACGTGGGATGAGATGCCAGTGGATGTGGGGAAGTTGGTTGCCTAGCAACTCGTAGTTGACCTTGTTGGCTCGGTACTGCTTCGATAGCACCTCGCTCACTGCGGAGACCTCTTCGATGAGGCGGCTCCGTTCCTGCTCGGTCAGGAGAAACAGTTCGGTCGCATGACGCTTGAGGACGAGCACCGTCCAACCCTCGAAAAACTGGTCCTCATGGAGGTAAGCGACGGTCAGGCCGCAGTCCGCGATGCGCAGATGCGGAGCCGGCCAGGAGCCCAGGCAGGCGGGACAGTCAGGCTGGTTCATTGGAAGGGCTCACGGCGGAGAGACAGGGCCTTGGTGAAGGCTCCGGCTTTCCTCCTCCGTCAGCAGACCCTTCCTGATCATCAGTTGAATGAGTTTATCCAGCGACGGCTTGCCGGCCTGCTTCGGCGTCGGTTCCGCCGCCTTCACGGCCGGCTTCTCCTTCTCTCGCTCCCGGCGCTGGCCGAAGATACGGAAGGAGAGGGTGAAGACAGCCACATAGTCCCGGTTACGAAGCCGGATCCCTACCGGCACGGTATCGCTCTGGGGTAGGAGGTCCCGCTGGCCGTCGGGTGAGGCGTAAAAAAATGGCTTCCCTTCATCCGTGTAGCCGTCCGCGTCGAGAATGTCCATGCGGTTCAGCAACGTTTCATTCTTGAGCGGCTCGCGCTCTTCGCCGCCCACATTGGTGATCCTGTCTAGGACGAGGACAATGGAATCGCCGACCAGGGGCTCCACTCCCACGTTTCTGATGGTCACGTCATAGCGGTACTCGTTCGAGAAATTGTCCCGCGATTTAAACGTCACGACCGCGACGGCCTTGCCGGTCAAGTCGGTCAGGGAGTCAAACGACCCCGCCCCCGTTTCGAAGACCGGCGTGAGCCAGGCCAATATGAGCCAGGCCGGCGTGAGCCAGGATAGAAGGGCGAGGGCAACCGCCGAAGACCGGTTTGGACGGTGACTGTGGCAGGCGAGCATGTCGCAGGAAGCATAACAGACAAGCCGTGGGGTCGCGAGCACTTCTTCCGCGCCGTGCCTTGACAGTGTCTTTCACGCACAGATATTCTCACTCCCCGGTCCGTTCTACGTCGCTCAACCGAGTTCCAGTCAACTGCTTGACTGGCTGTCGCCTCCGGTTCCGATCGCGCACCGACGGTTATGGGGAACGGTTACGCCCCGCTGCTCTTGCCCCATTCGTTTGCCGCTCAGCTTCTCCGCTGTTACGAGTATCCGGACCCGCGGCGGCGCGGGAGAGTCATCCGAGGCTATGATCGGCCCCATGCGTTGCGCACGGCTCGGTTGTGCGGGGCGGTGGCTCTGTCGCTCGGTTATGGGAGAGCCACAGTCCGGCAATACCAGATCGCCTGCCTGCTGCACGATCTCGGACGAGCGGGGCTTGACCGAAACCTGTTCGGCCGGATCTGGTCCTGGGCGCAGCGGCGCGGGATCCCGACCAGGCCCCGTGAATGGCGGGCCCGCTATCCGATCACGGCCTACGGGTCCGAGACGGAGGCCTTCATCTCGCGCTTTGGGCGTCGCCTCGAACGTGACGGAATCTCGATGGATGCCTGGGCTCGCGAACAGGTCGAGATGCGGCTGGGCTATGGGCGGAGGCTTTCTCGACGGCTGCGGGCGGTACGGCCGTTCCTGGTTCGGCTCGGCGTGCGGTGGGAGTCCTGGATGCATCGGATCATGCTCTACTATTACTATCCCGAACGGTTGAACGGAGTGCCGCGTTGGGTCAAGCAACTGGCGGAGGTACTGGTCGCCTGCGAGCAATTTGAAGCCTACAGCAATCGGCAGAGAGGCCGCGACTACTATGGACGTCATTCCGAATCGCTGGAAGCGGCCGTCCGCTATTTGGAACAGCTCGAAGCCGAAGGCATCCTCTCGGCGCCGGTGTTGTCCGCGCTGAAGCAATTGGCCGCGGCCGGATCCTTCGACCATCTGCTCGCGTCCGCCCGCGGCAGCGGGGTGACCGCGCGCGAACGGCGCTTTCTGCGTCGGTCGGCGCGGGAGGGCATTACATGGCCGTAACGACGACGGTTCTCCGAATTCGGACCTCCGGGCCGGGTCACATCGAAAATCTCACCAAGTCTGTGACGGACGCCGTCGCTCAGTCCGGCCTTCGCGATGGCATCGTGACGGTGTTCGTGAAACATACGACCGCCTCGGTCCTTATCATCGAAGACGAGCCCGGCATCAGGGCCGATACCGCTCAGGTTTGGGACCGGCTGATTCCCGCCGATCCAGACTGGCAGCACAATATCAGAAATCATGGGGAGGATAACGCCCACAGCCACCAGCGGGGGCAATTGCAGGGCCCCTCGGTGACGATCCCGTTTTGCGGAGGCGAGTTGACTCTCGGAACTTGGCAACAGATCGTCCTGCTTGACTTCGACACGCGGGGGCGTGCGCGTGAACTGGTTGTTCAAATCATCGGTGAATGACCGAACCACCGGCCGCCGGCCCTTCGTCCGCCTCGCTCTCCTGCTCTGGGTGTTGGGCGTGCTGAGCCTGTTGGACCTGTCGGAACGGCCCGGCCTCGTCTCCTCCGGCGCGGCAGCCGACGATTGGGGCCGTCCGCTGGGGCCGTCCTATCGAGGCCCAGAGGTCCATCCACGCCCGGTGGCGCCCGCCGCCGAACTCGGCGTCGACGAAAAAGCCACGATTTCCGTGTTCGAGAGGGCCGCGAGGTCCGTGGTGTTCATCGCGAACACGACGATCCGGCGCGATCCCTGGTCGCTGAACGTGATGGAGGTTCCACAAGGGGCCGGCTCCGGATTTATCTGGAACAAGGAAGGGCACCTCGTCACGAATTTTCATGTCGTCTACGGCGCCGACGCCATCGACGTCACCTTGGCGGATCGGACGACCTACCGGGCCCGTATCGTCGGGCTTGACCCGGATCACGACCTGGCGGTCTTACAGATCCAGGCGTCGGCCGATCAATTGCTCCCGCTGCCGATCGGCGGGTCGCAGGAGCTGAAGGTCGGGCAAACGGTTCTTGCGATCGGGAATCCCTTTGGGTTGGACCACACCCTCACCACGGGCGTGGTTAGTGCGCTCGGCCGCACGATCAGATCCTTGACCGATCGGACGATCGAGGGAGTCATCCAAACGGACGCTGCCATCAATCCGGGCAATTCGGGGGGACCTCTCTTGGACAGCTCCGGCCGGCTGATCGGGATCAATACCCAGATCGTCAGCCCAAGCGGCGCCTATGCCGGCATCGGCTTCGCGGTGCCGGTGGACATGGTGAACCGGATCGTTCCCGAGCTGATCAAGCACGGCAAGTTGATCCGGCCCGGACTCGGCGTGTCGCTGGTCCCGGACGCAATTGCCAAGCGCTGGGGCATCAAGGGCCTGATCATCGGCAAGGTCGCGCGCGGAAGCGGGGCCGAGCTGGCGGGACTCCGCGGATCGCGGGAGATGGTGAACGGTCGCGTGGAACTCGGCGACATCATCGTCGCGGTGGACGGCAAGTCCGTCGAAGTTGTGGACGATCTGATGGCGGTGCTGGATCAATACAAGGTCGGCGATCGCGTGACCCTGGAGATCCTACGGGGCAATCGGCGCCAGCCGGTTGCCGTGACGCTCCAGGCGGTGAATTGATATCTGCATGGCCGGGTCGGTAAGATCAATGCACGAGGTCATAGGCATATGAGCGACCACATCGAGAGAAATCCGGAAGCAGGCCACTCGCAGGAGAGGAATCAGGGAACCGGATCGGCCGGCCGTCCACGATCGGAGCAGACGGATCTGGTTGCGCTCTTGGACGAATGTCTCGAAGCCTTTCCCGACGGCGACCCGCGGCAGCGGCTGCTTCTGAAACTGCGCCATGCGGTGCTGCAGGGGGCCGTGCATCTGCAAGAAAAGGACGTAGAGCTGCGGAAACTTCAGGCGGTGGTGGAGAAACTCACCGCGCCGGCCAATCGCATCGGCATTTTGCTGGATCTGCCGGGAGAGGGGCTGGCCCGGATCGCGGTCGGAGGGGCGGAGTACTACACCACCGTCGATCCGCGGGTGAGTCAGGACGATCTGAAGATCGGCACACAGATCCTGGTCAACGAAGCCTACGCCCTGATCAAGACGCTCGGCTACGACCGTAACGGACCGGTGCTTCGCGTGGCGGAGGCACTGCCGGACGGGCGGATTCGTTTCGAGGCGGAACCGGGCCGCCAGACCTTGATCCTTCAGCGATCGGGTGATTTGGTCGGCGTGGAGTTGAGGGCGGGGGATGAAGTCCGGGTGGATCCAACTCATCGGATCGCGATCGAGCGCATCGAGGACCGGAAGGCGATGCGGCACCTGCTGGACGAGGTGCCGTCCGTGACCTGGGACCAGATCGGCGGACAGGCACAGGCGATCACCGCGATCCGCAAGGCGATCGAATATCCGTTGATCCATGCCGAGGCCTTCGCCAAGTACCGGTTCACCCAGCCCAAAGGGTTTTTGCTCTATGGGCCACCCGGTTGCGGCAAGACCATGATCGGGCAGGCGGCAGCCGCGAGCCTCTCTAAGCTGGCGGCGGAGACCCGCCCGTCTGCGGATGAAACCGTTCCGATCACGCGAGGCGTCTTCCTCCACGTCAAGGGGCCGGAGATTCTCAACATGTGGTTGGGCGAATCCGAGCGGATCGTGCGCGAGATCTTCGCTCAAGCCCGGGCGAGACGGAAGGAAGGCGCGCTGCCGTTCATCTTTATTGATGAAGCGGAGTCCATCCTGGGCACGAGGCGTGCGATGAGATCATTCAACATCACCAACACGCTGGTCCCCATGTTTTGCACCGAGATGGACGGGATCGAGTCGCTGCGCGATGTGGTGATCATCCTGGCCTCCAACCGACCGGATCTGATCGACCCGGCCGTGCTCCGTCCCGGACGCATCGATCGGAAGATCAAGGTCGAGCGTCCGGACCGAACGGCGGCGGCCGAGATCCTCAGAGTGTATCTCACAGCCGACCTGCCGTATGCGGAATCGTTGCTGGCCCGCCATGACCATGATGCCCAGGCGGTCCGTGAGGCGCTGGTCGATTCGGCGCTCCATGCGATCTTCGGACGCGTGGACGAGCATCGCGTATTGGCGGTGAGATTGCGCAACGGGCAGACGAGGACCCTCTATCGCAGCGATCTGCTGAGCGGGGCGATTCTGGCCTCCATCGTCCAGCGGGCCAAGGAGCGGGCGATCGATCGGTCGATGGCCTCAACCGACGGAGTCGTGGGCGGTCTCACCGAGGAGGATGTGTCGACTGCGGTGCGGTCAGAATTCCGAGAAGGAGAAGTGCTGCCGCCGGATGACTCGGCCGAGGAATGGCTCAAGCTGCTCGATCACCAGCCGGATCAGGTGATCGGCATTTCGTCCTATCGGCGGGGACGGCCGTCGGAGGAGCGTCTCGTCAACCAGATCATATGATCGTGGTCCATGGGACTCTCTTGCTCGCGCAACGCGCGCCCTCGGGAGGGCCTCGTTGGACGCACGCAGTGGAGAGCCTCCATGCACCACGATCGCTCTAATGTCGGTGGAGAAGGTGTGAGAAGACTGTTTGGCATTGAAACGGAATATGGAATCACGCGTGACGACCTGGACATGGTCGATCCCGTGACGGAGTCAATGGAACTGGTGCGGGCACATCTCCTCGCTTCGTTTGAGCGGCGATGGGATTACGGCGGTGAAGATCCCCATGAAGATGCCCGGGGCTTTCGAGTCCCCGGCCTTCAGCAGGACAAGGAGGAGGAAGAGTTCGCCGAACAGGATACCCATCGCCCCTTCTCGTTCCATGAGATGAAGAGCGATCTGGTCTTGCCGAACGGTGCGCGCTTCTACAACGACCATACGCACCCGGAATATTCGACGCCGGAGTGCCGGACGCTGCTCAGCCTCGTCGCGCAGGATCGGGCCGGAGAGCGCATCGTCCAAGCGGCGGCGGTCCGTAGGAATCAAGCCCTGGGAGGGCCGTACGTCCGGCTGTACAAGAACAATACGGATTTCCACGGCCATAGTTACGGCTGCCACGACAACTATCTTGTCCCTCGGTCCGTGCCGTTCACCTCGCTCGTGACCGGGCTGCTGCCGTTTCTGGTCAGCCGACAGATTATTGCGGGAGCCGGAAAGGTCGTGATCGAAGCCCAGGAGGGCCGCGCCCTGCCAGGCCGCTATCAAATTTCCCAGCGCGCCGATTTCATGGAAACCGAGTTGAGCGTGGATACGATGCACAACCGTCCTCTGCTCAACACCCGCGATGAGCCGCATGCCGACCGGCACAAGTACCGGCGGCTGCACTTGATCATCGGGGACGCGAATATGTGTGACTATGCCACCGCGCTCAAGGTGGGCACGACCAGACTGGTGCTGGATCTGATCGAACGCGGCGAGGCGCCAAGGCTGGAGCTGAGCCGGCCGGTGGAGGCGGTGAAACAGCTCTCGCGTGACCCCGACATGACAACCCGCGTTCCCTTGACGGATGGGCGGACCTTGAACGGCTTGGAGCTTCAGGAAATCTATTTCGATGCGGCGCACCAGGTGCTTGCCGGAGCGGATGA
Organism: Nitrospiraceae bacterium; assembly: GCA_050246315.1. Taxonomy (GTDB): domain Bacteria; phylum Nitrospirota; class Nitrospiria; order Nitrospirales; family Nitrospiraceae; genus Nitrospira_G. Next base: position 73,272 of record JBFWWG010000015.1, read on the forward strand.
AGAGACCGACTGGATTCTGCGAGAATGGCACGACACGCTGGCATGGTTGCGGCGCGATCGGGCGCGTCTCGTCGGGAAGCTGGACTGGATCACCAAACGGTGGCTGTTGGAGTCGTTCGCTCAGGAAGAACGGATCGGGTGGGATGACCCCTGGCTGGCGAGTCTGGATCTGGAGTACCACAATGTGGACCCGCAGCGGGGGTTGTTTCTTGGATTGGAGCAGGAGGGCCGCACGACTCGGCTCGTGTCGGAAGCGGAGATCCAGCGCGCGATGAAGGATGGACCGGCGGACACCCGCGGCGGCCTGCGCGGACTCTGTGTGCAACGATTCCCGGATCAGATCCAGGCGGTGCAGTGGGAGCGGATTCAGTTTCGTGGCGGGCTGTTCCCGTCCGTGCTCGACCTGGGCGATCTCTTCGATCCGGAGTCGGTCCAATCGTTGCATGGGTTGATGGAGACAGCGGATTCGCCCGCAGACTTGCTTGAACAGTGGGATCAACGACAGGCGAAAGGATAGATCGTCATGAACCATCCGTCCATGCTGATGGGTGCCGGTCTTGCAGATCCGGCAGCAGCCTCGCCCACGCAGACCCCGTTCGCGTCTCTCGAACGGAGGCCGTTTGAACCGATGCCGAAGCCGGTCAGTCCCTCAGACGATGAAGGAGGACCCAAGCGACCGGAAACCGGTTCGCCGGAGAAAGACAATCTGATGAAGCGCATGAAGAAGGTCGATCCCAAACAGGCCGAGCGCTACCGCCAACGGACAGGCGAATAAGGGACGGCGCAGCGTTCAGCACTCAGCACTCAGCACTCAGCACCTGGAGATCACTATGGGCATGCAAGGCGACTTTCTTCAACTGCTCAAGGAGCGAGGGTATCAGTTCGGAACGCCGGCTGTGTCCGATGTCAGGGCCGGCCGAGAGTTTGCACAGGCAACGACGATCCTCGCGATGAAATATGGAGACGGTGTGCTCGTAGCCGGGGATCGGCGGGCCACCGCCGGTAACATGGTCATGTACGATCGCACCGATAAGGTGCTGGAGATCGACCGGCACAGCGTGATGGCGATCGCCGGTGTGCCGGCGACGGCCTATGAGATGGTCCGTGTGTTGGAACATTCCTTCAAGTATTACCGGAGGAGCCAGCTTCAGGATTTGAGCTTCGAAGGCAAGCTGCGCGCGGTGTCCAAGTTGCTGAAGGACAATGTTGCGGCAGCCCTCTCCGGCACCGGGGCCGTCGCGCCATTGTTCGCAGGGTATGACCATGAGACCGGACAGGCAAAAATCTATTTCTACGACATCTTGGGCGCGGAGTTCGAAGGAGTGGAATATGCCGTGTCCGGCTCCGGCTCCCCGACCATCCGCGGCATTCTGCATTATCTCAACACGTGGGGTGAACGGCCGCTGCGTGAACAGACGAGGGATCAGGCAGCGACTCAAGCGCTCCGCCTGTTGACGAGCGCCGCGGAATTCGATTCCGCGACCGGGGGGGTGAATCGAGAAGCCAATCTCTATCCGGTCGTGAAGCTGATCACGGAGAAGGGTGTGGAGACCCTGTCGGACCAAGATTTGCGTGGGTGGTTTGTAACCAAGGTCGCCCGTCTTGGGTAACGGTGAAAAGAGCCTAGCTTGACACCCTGAGAATTCAGAACGCTCGATATCATTGAGCTGACAGAAACGACCGCAGGATGTTCAAAGAGGCCGTCATGTTCACCCGCCCAATCCCGGTGCGCCGAGACGCACTTTTCCACGAGCGAGGCCGCAGCGAGCGAGGGGACGAAGCGGTACATACCACACTTCGTGTGAACCAGCGGCTCACCTGGCGAAGCCCCTCCGTATTGACGCCGCTGGAGAAATTCACTAGCGGGTTACGATTCAAATCCGCACTTTGTGTGATCCGTTCGCGCATGTGAATAGCTCTTGGGGAACGGAGAAACCCCTTCAGGGGTGAGTCTCCTGCGTTAGACCCATTGCACCAAGAATGGACGACAATGGGTGCCCAACAAAGCTGGCGGGCTTTTTCAACATCCTGCCAAAGGTGATCAGTCATGTATGAAGAACCCTACCGATGGGTCGAGGCCGTCGGCAATCGCCGGCAATATCTCGACGAGCAATTCAAACAGGGAAGTCCGGTCGTCGCCTTGTCTTATGAAGATGGAGTGCTGTTGCTGACGCTCAGCAAGGGCACGCCCAAGCTGTACGAAATCTACGACCGCATCGGCCTCGGCGGCATGGGGCATCCGGCGGATTTGGAGAAACTTCGATTCGGCCTGCTGGAGATGGCCCACTTGGAGGGATTCAACCGCTCTCCTTCGGACGTGACGGGCGCGCGGCTGATGAAGTATGGCCTGGCCCCTTCGATCAAGCAGGCCTTTGAGGAAATCTACAAGGCGCCGTGGATCGTCAAGATTCTGCTGGCGGAGCTGGGGGCCAAACCGGGAAAGGATGCGTTTCTGACGATCAACTATGATGGAGCCTTTGAAGAGACCATCGGGTGTGCGGTCTTGGCTGCCACAGCCTCCATTCAGAAGCGGATGCAGGCAGACCTGAAACAGGCCGGTGCCTCCGGTAGCCTGACCATGGTTCGCGCACTGGAGACGGCGTTGCACGCGTGGGGGGTGGGTTCTCTGGCTCAGCGCCTGGCGGACGGCGACAGCCGGTCGGATGACAGCTCAAACCGGGGACGGACGTCGGGTGAGCCGGAAGTGAAGGCGGAGCCCGAAACCGATTCTGCGGCCATCACTGCGTACCTGCGCGAGCAGATGGCCGACCGAACGGTGGAGTGTGCGGTGTTGGAGCGGCAGACGACCGGGTCTTCGAAATACCGTACGGTTAAGGTGGATGAGGTGACAAGCCTGTTGTGGAAGGAACTGAAGAGTTAAGGTTAGGGCCGAAGGAAAAGTTAGGAGTACATCGTAATCCAGCTTTCGTTCCTCCCTTCGGCCGTAGTCCCAACCCGAACCTCGGCGTAGCTCCCCGATGCTCAACAAGATCTTCGGCCTTGAAACCGAATATGGGTTGCTGGTCAACGAGGAACGTCCCGAACATTCTCCGACCTGGTACGCCCACCGGATTCGAGACTATATCTTCCACGTGCAGCAGCGCGGCGTGCTTGACCTGCATCATCGCGGGCATGATGAGCCGCCCGGCAACGGCGGGTTCCTCACCAACGCCGGCCGTCTCTATCTCGACATGGGGCATATGGAGTATGCCTCGCCCGAATGCGGGTCGCTGGCGGATGTCGTGGCCTCTGATCGCGCCGGCGACCTGGTGATCCAGCAAGCCATCGACGACTTGGGGTTGGCCGACGCGGTGTCGCTGATCAAGAACAACATCGACCACGAGACGGATGCCACGTTCGGCTGCCACGAAAACTACCTGGTCTCGCGGCGGTTCCCGTTCACGCGGCGCGGACTCTCCAGGCTGCTGCCGTTTCTGGTGACCCGACAGATCTTCACGGGAGCGGGACGAGTGGGCGCTGCCACGGTGGACGAGATGTGGGTGCCGCGCGGGCAGATCATCCTGCCGCGGGGTCGATTGCTGAGCGGAAGGGATGGTCCACGGGTGGATTTTCAATTGTCCCAGCGCGCCGATCACATCATGAACGATTTTTTTGAATGGGTGCAGGGCAACCGTTCGATCGTAAACACGCGTGATGAGCCGCTGGCCGACCCGAATGCCTATCGGCGTATTCATCTACTCATGGGCGATTCCAATATGGCCGAATACGCCAGCGCCCTCAAGCTCGGCACGACGGCGCTGGTCCTACAGGTGATCGAGGAGGGGCATGCGCCTGACGGGTTGCAGTTGGCCGACCCGGTCGAGTCGTTGCAGGAGATCTCGCAGGATCAGGCGAGGGAATGGCTCGTGACGTTGGAATCGGGAAGCACGCTCTCGGCGCTCGACGTTCAGGAACAGTATTGGGAGGCGGTGCAGCGTCACTGTAAAGGTCAAGACGAGGAGACCGATTGGGTGTTGGACCAGTGGGAGCAGGTGCTCCAGGATCTGAAAGGCGACTATACGAAGCTGGTCGGGCGGGTCGATTGGGCCAGCAAACTGTGGTTGCTCGAAACGTATCGAGACGCCGAACGAGTCGGGTGGGACGATCCGATGCTCAAGAGCCTGGATTTGGAGTATCACAACCTGAACGCCGGCCGCGGGCTCTACTTCGGCCTGTTGGAGGAAGGCAAGGTCCCGCGTTTCACGGCCGATCGGGCCGTCGAGCTGGCCCAAGACCGGCCTCCCCGCGATACCCGCGCCTTCGGCCGATCCGAAGTCGTGCGCCATTTGCTCGCCTGCGGACCGTCGCCGGACACCGACGATCAACCGGTGCGCGATCGCTTCTATCCCGCCTATATCATCAACTGGTCGGCGTTCCAACTGCGCGGCCGCGACCCCTTTATGATGCCCAACCCTTTCAAGACCTACGTGCAGGAAGTGAAGGCCCATCTCTCCGGCGGGTGAAGCATTCGCAGGATGTTCCTACGATCGGCTCATGCTCCGCCATCGTCGCTCATCTTCCGTTTCGATGCACTTGGTCCAGGGATGCGACGCGGCGCCGACCACGGCCCCGGCTATGCCGAACGGAACCGAAATGAAGAAGAGCGGGACCCCAAGTCCGTAACCCGCCCATTGCATCAAGACACTGTCGCGATTCTGGCCGGCCTGGATGAGACGCACAGCCGGGTCCATCGGGAACATGCCGTACTCGCTGCCGAGACCGGCGCTTTCGCCGATCGTGCGACAGCGTGCGTCGCTCATGGTCGGCACCAGGATCAGCGCCAGCCAGAGCAAGAATGCGCGCCTTTTCATGGCTTACCTCCTCGTGCCAAGACCTGAGCCATGGTGCGAGGACGCCGGTAGCGCGAACGCGGAGTCATCCGATCGCTCAGGCATGTCTGTCTTCGACCGGCGCTCGATGGCGTCGAGTAGGCGGTCATAGTCGCGTTGGAACGACTGGAGTCCCTCCTCCAACAAGCGATCGGTCACCTCCTTCAAGGAGATTCCCGTTCGCTCGAGCGCGATGAGCGTGTTGGTCGCCTCCTCAATCCCTTCGGTCAGCCGGAATGACGGACGTCCGTGATCACGAAAGGCCTCCAAGGTGGAGGGCGGAACCGTGGTGACCGTCTCGGGGCCGATGAGTTCTTCCAGGTACATCACATCGCGATAAAGAGGATTCTTCGTGCCGGTACTCGCCCAGAGCACCCGTTGGGGCATGGCGCCTCGTCCAGCCAGCGCGTCCCATCGCGGACCGGCGAACAGGGTTCGATAGCTCTGGTAAATCAGCTTGGCATTCGCTATGGCCACTTTTCCTTGAAGGCTTCTGAAGCGGTCGCGATCTGCTTCCCTCGTGGAGGTTTTCAGGCGCGCGCCGAGGGCGGCGTCCACCGCCGTATCGACGCGGCTGACGAAGACGCTGGCGACGCTGGCCACGCTGCCGACGTCGCCGCCCCGCTCTCCCAGTTGCTCGAAGCCCAGCAGGCAGGCCTCGGCCACGCGCGCATAGGTTTCTTGGGAGAAAATCAGGGTCACATTGACATTGATCCCCCGGCCGAGCAACTGCACGATGGTCGGGATGCCTTCCGGCGTGGCCGGTACCTTGATCATCAGATTGTCGCGCCCGACGGCCTCCCACAATCGTCGCGCCTCGTCGAAAGTGCCCGCGGTATCCCCTGCCAGATGGGGAGAAACCTCCAAACTGACGTAACCGTCGCGTCGCTTGGATCGCGCATAAACCGGCTGCAAGAGGTCGGCCGCGGTCTGGATATCTTCGATGGCCAGCCGTTCGTAGCAAGCCCGTGCGTCCAGGCCATACTCTCTCCCGAATGTGGTGAGATCCTCGGCGTAGTGAGGGTCGCCCGTGATGGCCTTTTCAAAGATCGTCGGGTTGGAAGTCACCCCACCGAGTCCCTCTTCGGTGATCAAGTGCTGAAGCCGGCCGGAAGCGATCAAGCTCCGATCGATAGAGTCCAGCCACACGGATTGGCCGAATAGTCCAAGAGCACGAACGGGATTCATGATTTTCATGTGCGAGACTATCATCGAGTGTCCTCCTATGGATGATGCGTTCCTTGGCGCCGACTCTCGGGTCCAACGGCCGGGCCCATTCGGATCTCTTCCGCGATATCGTCAGGAATGCCGGCCGACCACGAGCGCCTCTGCCTCGAGCCAATCGTCCAGATCATGCCCATCGACTCGCCCGCGTTCCTCGAACAACTCGTAGGCCTTGGCGGCGATGAGATGCCATGTCCCGTTGTCGTCCGGGCCCGCAGACGTCCATTGATCACTCGTGGGTTGCTTCGTGAGATTGGTGCTCGTGCGACGCTTCCTCATCGTCCCCTCCTTGTGTGCCGCCTCTCTCGCTGGCGAGTCAGACGCCAAGTCCGGTTCTCGTGTTCTCCACGAACCGTTCTGTGGCATCGTCGATCCTGCGTCCTTTTCGGCCGCGCGCCGCGTGAATATACAATAGCGGCGGCGTGACCGTGTCGGGATGCGGGCGAGGCGGGGTCATTTCGTATCGGACCGGTTGCGCATGATCGGAGAGTTGCAAGGCCGGATTGTAGACACTGTGGAATTTCCAGAGCATCTTGACGAAGTTGGTTTGGCCCCGCAGCACGTGTCCGGCGGCAATCTTCGCCGTGGACTTGAGTGCGGCCCAACCCAGGTGCTTACTGTTGAGAATCCGTTGGGTCTTGACCAGCTCTTCGTAAAACTCGGGAAGCGGCAACTTCGTCGGCATGACCGCATGTTGAATGTCGAACAGCCGGTAATCCCGCGTCTGAATCTTCCGCGATTCCGTGACCCAACTTTCCGTGCCTGGATAGGGGGTATTGACGCTGATATTGACGATTTCCGGAATCTCCAGGCACCATTGGCGAATGGTCTCGAACCGCCGGCGATCCCACTCCGGATCGGCGATCAGATTGATCGCTACCGTGATGCCCAGCGATCGGGCGAATTCCAGCGCTTCAAAATTCTTCCCCAGCGAAATGCGCTTGCGATGTCTTTTGAGCCCCTCTTCGTCGATGGCTTCGACGCCCAGGAACATGTATTGAAGCCCGAGCTTCTTCCAGAATTTGAAGACGTCTCGGTTCCGGAGGAGGACGTCTCCGCGCGTCTCGAGGTAATACCGTTTCTGGATCCCCTTGCGGGCGATCGCCTCTCCGATCGCCATTCCGTGCTCGGCCTGGATGAAGGCGACATCGTCGACAATGAAGATGCCCGGCTCCTTGATCCGCGCCAGATCTTCGATGATCTTCTCCGTGCTGACCGCACGGTAGCTGCGTCCATAAAAGGTCCAGGCGCTGCAGAAGGAGCAATCCCAGGGGCACCCTCGGGTGAACTCAATCGACGCGCAAGGGTCCAGCACGCCGATGAAGTATTTTCGCCGGTGGCGGACCAGGTCGCGGGCCGGGCGGAGATCATCCAAGCTCTCGACGAACCGGGGGGGAGGCCCTTCGCCGGTCATCGTGACACAGCCCGGTACGCTCGAGACCGCGTGGCGGTCCGTTTCGAACGCCGACAGGAGATTGACGACCCCGGCTTCCCCCTCTCCCTTGAGGACACAATCAATCGCGCCCTGACCATGATCAAGCAGTTCACGAGCGACGAAAGAGGCGCTATGCCCGCCGACAAACACGGCGCTCCGAGGAAGCCGTGCTTTCGTCAGCTTGGCGAGGTCGATGACCTCGGGCACGTTCGGCAGGTAGTTGCAGGAAAAGCCGATGACATCCGGCCGCCACTCCTCGATCAGTCTGACATAGTCCTGCTGAGTCTCAACCTGAAGGTCGATGATGCGCACGTCATGGCCCGCTGCTCGAATCGCTTCCGCGACCAGTTCCAATCCCAAGGGCTCCAACCGCAGGTAAATCTTGGTATACATCAGCGGACCGGGATGAACCGCCAGGACTTTCATCTGATCATCTACCTCCTTCCGCTGCGGCGTTCAGCCGCAGTCGCCCGAGACCATGAGTACCGGTCCCGCACCGCAACCTTCGGGCCGCGCGTTCCGTAGAATGTTGAAATTGTTCGCCAGCCGTGTGGCCGACCGGCGGGTGAGCGCGTTGCTCAGGCCTTCAACAGGTTGGACCCGTTGCATGGGAAAACGCAATGGGTATCCCGAGCAGGCTTCGGCCCGTCGCTCGCTGCGGCCACGTCCATGGAGAGGCGCGTCTCGACGCGTCGGTGTCGGACGGGTAAGAAGGACGGCCATTGTGAGCATCCTCCGGGCTAGGCGGACAGCTTGTTGAGGGCATTGAGCGCCGCCACCTTGTAGCACTCCGCCAACGTCGGATAATTGAATACGGTCCGCAAGAAGTACTGGAGTCCACCACCCAGCTCCAGAACGGCCTGACCGATATGGATCAGTTCCGTGGCGCCGGTTCCGACGGCATGAACTCCCAGTAGCTGCTGATCCTCGCGGTGGACGAGCAGCTTGAGAAAGCCGGTGTCATCCCCGAGGATCTGTCCTCGGGCAATTTCCCGATATCGCGCAATGCCGGTCTCGTAGGGGATCTTGTTCTGAGTCAGCTCATGTTCCGGCGCCCCGATTGCGGAGATTTCGGGGACGGCGTAGATGCCGATGGGCAGGTGCTCGATGATCGGCCCCGCCTCCACGCCGAACGCATAGCAAGCCGCCAGTCGTCCCTGTGAGAACGAAGTGGAGGCTAGGCTCGGAAAGCCGATGACATCCCCCACTGCATAAATGTGCGGTACCGCCGTTCGGAACTGCTGATCGACCGTCAATCGTCCTCGATCATCGGTGGTGAGTCCCGCGGCCGCGAGGTTGAGTCGGCCGGTGGCGCCGATCCGGCCGACCGAAAAGAGGACTTGGTCGGCCACGAGACATTTCCCGGATTCCAGATGGAGCATGGCTTGTCGCGGATCTCCAGGCGTGACCTCGATTCGTTCGACGGCTTCGCCCAGGCGGAAAACGACTCGACGGCCTCGCATCTGATGCATGAGCTCGTCGACCGTTTCCCGATCCAAGAACTCAAGCAGCCGGTCGCGCTTATCCACCAGCACGACTTCGACGTTGAGAGCCGCAAACATCGACGCATACTCGATTCCGATGATGCCCCCGCCGACGACGATGAGCTTTTTGGGAAGTCGCCTCGTGCGTAAGAGATCGTCGCTGGTGAGAATGACGTCGTTATCGACCGGGACACCGGGAGGCGGAGCCGGGGATGTACCCACGGCAATCAGGATATTGGCGGCGGTCACGCTGCGCAGGCCCGCCTCAGACGCCACCGCTATGGTATGGGGGTTGATGAACGACGCCTCTCCTTGAATCAACTCGACCCCGTTCCGATGCAGTTGTTGCTCGACCACCTGAGATTCGCGCTGTGTGACACTCCCCACGCGATCAAGCAGCTCTTCCACGGACGGGCGGTGTGTCCCGTTGAGGCCGGTTCGAAATGCTGGACTGGAGCCGAATTGACCATTCCGGCTCGTGATCGAACAGACGGCCTCGCGGAACGTCTTGCTCGGGATGGTGCCCGTATCGAGGCAGGCCCCTCCCAGACAGCGGCGCTTTTCCACCAAGGCCGTCCGCTTCCCGAGCTTGGCTGCTTGAATGGCTGCACGCTGACCCGCCGGACCGCTGCCGATGCACAGCAGGTCAAAGTTGTAACCTGTGCTCACGATGGTCTTCTCCTCTTCAACAACACCGGCCCTCTGCGCTCCGTTGCGGTCCGCCAGATTCGGGGATGAGACATCGCTGAGCCGTGTCATCACTCCGAGGAGCTTTGAATGGGTGCCTGGGTTTGCTGCCATATGACGGACGCTTCCTCATTCATGCGCTTGAGTCTCCGCCCGGCCTCAATCGCGTAGTAGGCGTAGGCTGGCTCGTGCGGCGCTCCCGCAACCGTGCTGAGCAGCTCTTCGCTCACCTCAGGACGTCCTGCGAATTGGGCGGCGCGAGCGCCATGCAGCGCACAGGCCGCGGCCATCGCTTGGGGGTCCACCGCCAGCCTGGACGGGAGTGTTGCAAAAAGAGACCGGACTGCGGAAGGCAGATGCCGAGGCGCGTGGTTCTGCACGGTCTCGCTCTCCGCGAGGTGCCTCAGTTGTTGAAGGTCGGTCCGGATCTCATCGGGCACTGAGCTTGAACGACAGTGGCGGTAGGTGGTCCAGGCATCCCTGAACTGGGCGTCGTCGAGCTGGAGGTGAGAGCTCGCGAATGGCCACGAACCGACGCAACCGCCTAGTCCTGCGAGGCTCAAGATGAGCAGGAGTCGAAGGCTGCGTGATCTAAAACTGACGTTGTGTTGAGGTCCTGTGAAGATGATCTGTCGGCCCATGGTATACCGGACTTGCGGCGTCCGCTGCTCTAGATGCCGCTCTCAAGCTGTATGTCGCTGTGTTCCCGACCTCGGACCTGCTTGGACTCGCGGCCACATCGCGTTGATCTTTCCCGAGCTATGCGTCCTTCCGCGGCTCAGCGATGTCAGAGGTGTGTGCGGCAATCGGTTCAATCGCATGACCGGATCGTCCAGAAATCCGCAGTTCACGCATCGCGATCCTTGAAACCATCGATCCACTCCGCCACAGAGGTCCAGGAAGTCATGCGGGACGAGTAGCCCGCTGCAACGTACACAAGACATCAGGTCCCTCCTTTCCCGATACATCAAGACCTCCGACACCCTCCTGTCGTAGATGTTCGACATCCGATGCGTCTCTCCGTTCAATGGTCACCTGCGCAATGGTACTGTGGGAGTGTCGATGGCGTGCACCGTGTAAGTACATATATGAGGTCGTGATAGAAGCAAACAAGATGCCATGTGCGGCGACATCTGGCGGCTTCCTTGATGCCATCATGATTCCCGCGCCTTCGATACGAATGTCGAGCCAGCACGCGAGGGATGAGCCGAACGAAACGAGTCTGCGGTCGTGGTGGATCGTGGTCTATCACCAGTCACCGTTGAGGGACACGGTTGAAGAGAATCGACAAAGGGTGCGCGTCGAAACTCTGTTGTGGTCGAGGTGCCCCATTCTCTCGGCACGACACACGTTTGGTGGAAGCGCGATTGCGAGCCGTCATCTTGTGACCCGTCCAACAGGACTCCGGGCTGTCCCCACGGCACGACGGTCTTGAGCCGCTCGGTGCGGAGAGGCCGCAGGCTGCCCATCGCGCGCTGAGGATTCAGCACAGCGGACACCGCAAGCAAGCCTGGATACCAACGATCGACCGAAATCATCAGCTTGAGAGTTGTGTTGAGGCTCTCGCGGTGACGGGGACGATGGCGAGTGTGCCATCCACCGCATGTCGTGCAATGCGCAGAACCTCGGAGACCGACTGTACGCAATATGCTTGCCCGCGAGGATCTCTTCGTCAACCGAATGCCATACGAGCGGCGCGACGAGGGCGTGGGCGCTGTGAGCGCGGTCTTCGGATCGTATTCAGAAAGTCTGCGGAGGATTCATTGCCAGCAGATTGGGAATTGATGTGAGGAATCGAGACGAGCGCACCGTGCAGAATCGCTCAGATTGTGAACGGGTGGAATCTGAGAGGCATGGTCGCGGCAACGAAACGAGACAACAGCGGGAGCGCATCCGATCGATCAGTGAAGGAAGTGCTGCGGTGCTACAGGACCAGATTGAACCGGCAAACTTTCGCGGTGGCTTCAACGTCTCCGGTCGGGCCTTCCATCGGGACAATCACCCGGCTGCGTTCGGGAGAGGGGACGCGCCGGTGAATTTAATCGCGCTCCTGATGCGGATTGCCGGAAAAGTACATCTGTGTCGTCAGCTCCCGGTCGCCGGGCGCGCGGACTTTGAAGTGGATGTGTGATGGTCTGATCCAGCTACGAGCCGCCTCGTATTCGCCCGGCTTAATGGTCTTGAAGCAGTAGCGCCCCTCTCGGTCAGTTACGGACTTCCCCCAATATTGGAAGTAGGGGTCGAGCGGGGCGGGATTCCCAGCGTCCCGTGGATGATGGTAGCGGCCGTTGGCCGAGGCTTGCCAAAGCTCGATCAGCGCTACTTCGATGGGAAGGCAGTGGGAATCGCGGAGGTGGCCGGTGACGTACAGCAGTTGGCCGGCGGCCTGTCCGGATTTGCCATTTACGAAGGTCAGATCGCTATCTTTATCCAAGAGGGCGTCAAGCTGTCGCTGCGGCGGGTAGTACGGGCCTTCCGTCTGCGACGGCGTGAGCAGACAGGCCAGCTCTTCTGCGCGAGTGAGAGCGGGGCCCAGCAACCAGAGTCCGACCGACCCCAGACTGGTGAGGACCAATCGATGCCTGGTGAGAGCCTCGACCATGGCGCATCATTGTATCGACGTCGAGCATTGTCCAGGAAATGGCGGCGGTCATGCGGCGGGTGCCTCGACTCAGGAGATGCAGTTGAGAGGAGGAAAGGCTGGGTTGTCGAACAGGTCGCTGCGCAAGCCCCACCAGTTCTGGATGACGGTGTTGTAGAGGCGCCGATAATCCGCCCGAGGCTTCAAATCTCCCGCTTGCAAATCCGCGAGCGACGGTTGTGATCCGTAGAGTCCGCCCTTCACGCGGCCGCCCATGAAGAAGTGCGGCGCCGCCGTCCCATGGTCCGTACCCTGGCTGCCGTTCTCGGCCACGCGCCGACCGAACTCCGAATAGGTCATCACGAGCATCCGATCCCACAGGTCCATCTGGCGAAGGTTGGCGCGAAACACCGTGAGGGCTTCGGCCAGTTCGTGGAGCAACCGCTGGTGCTGGTTGAGTTGGCCGGCATGGGTATCGAAACTGCCATGCGTCACCTTGATCACCGCCGCCGGCACACGTGCGCTCATGAGCGTGGCGGCGATCTCCAGTTGCTTGCCGAGCCGAGTCGCGGGAAACGGAACTGACCGCGGCGGCGCCTGCTTCAAGCGCTGTTCCAAATCTCCCGAGGCGCGGGCAATCTCTCGTTGGACTTCGAGAATATGGGCGAGGGCACGATTGGTCGTGAGCTGGTCCACCGGCCGGGCCAACTCCGCTTGCCGGAGAAACTCTTGAGGGTCCTGGAGCGTCACGATCCGGCTGTGCCCGCCGGCCAAGGGGCCGGCCTCTCCCCTGCCGAGGACAATCCCTTCGGCGGTAAATCGTTCCGGCAGCGGATGTCGGGCGAAGAGTCTCGCCAACCAGCCGTCGTCCAGCGTTTGCGCGCTGTCCGATCCCGTCTCCCAGATTTCAATCGAACGGAAGTGCGATCGGTTGGGATGGTCATACCCCACGCCGGTGACGATCGCGAGTTCGTTGCCCTCCCAGAGCGGCATCAACGGTTCCAATGCCGGATGTAACCCCAACTCCGTACTGAGTTGCTTGACCTGTTCGCGCGGGATCGCGAGTCGCGGACGCGCATCATAGTAGCGAGGGTCTCCATAGGGAATCACCGTGTTCAATCCGTCATTGCCGCCGCGCAGTTCAAGCAGCAGCAGAATGCGCTGCCAGGTGTCTCGACCTGGGGGGATCTCGGCGCCGGCAGCCGCCCAGATCTGTTGAAGCCAGGAAGGAGCCAGCAGCACCAACGGAACCGCGGCCATGGCCTTCAGCAATTCACGTCGATTCATGGGTGGCCTCGTACCACGAAGGGCGTCATTTCAATTGATAAGCCGGATCGAGCACCAACTGACGGACCGCCTGCCGGCGGTCCTCGATCGGAACGTCGGTCGTGGCAGTCGGCGCCGGCGGAATGGGATTGACTGGAGGAGCGGCGAGCAGCGTGGCTTGCAGGACCTCTTCCGGCTCGGTAGCCAGCCAGCCCGCTGCGCCTCGTCCATCTCCCATATCCAGCCCCGTGCTCTCTCCATGGAGGTGTCCCACTTCATGCCCGCGAATGCTCTGTTGCAGGATGTGCCATCGGGCCGGGAGCGTCGCGGTCGTGATCCACTTGGTGCCACCGGGCCAACCTTTGACGTTGGGTGGATCGAACAGGTCTTGTCCGAGGCGTCGTCCGGCTCGCACCAGCGCCATTCGATCGGGGAGGGGAAGCTGGAAGAGCCGCATCGTGCCGACCATCAGCTCGGCCGGCGATTTGATGAGGACGCCGCGGTTCTCCTTCGCCCAGAACTGTGGCGAGGTCAGGATGGCCTGGAGCAGGGGCTTTAGGCGGTACTCATTACGGCGGAAGCGACCGGCGAGGCGCTCAACCTCCTGTGGATCGGGCTGGTCGGAGACGAACTCCTTCCAGAGTTTCTGGGTGATGTGCCGGGCGACCTGAGGCTGTTCCAAAGTCATGCGCAACACATCGTCTCCCGTGAAGGTACCGGTACGACCGAACAGACGCTTGATCCCCTGGTCGTGCTTGGCCTGATTCACGCGGAAGGAGCCGGTCCGCCGATCCACCTGCCAGCCTGTGAAGCAACGCGCCGCCTCCTTGATGTCCTGCTCGCTGTAGTGACCCTCGCCCAAGGTAAACAGCTCAAACAACTCGCGGGCGAAATTTTCGTTCGGCCGGTCTTTGTGATTCTGCTGAGTATCGAGGTACAGCAGCATCGCCGGGTCTCTGGCGACGGCAGACAACAGGTCTCGGAAGGACCCCAACGCCTGCTCGCGAAGGAGCACATTCTGACGGTAGAGAAACGGGGGCCATTTGACTTTCTGAAAGCTGGATGTGAAATGGTTGTGCCAGAAGAGGGTCATCCGCTCGGTCAGCGGCGAGGAAGTGACGAGCAGCTCGCGATACCACCAGGCTTTGAGTTCCTGTGCTTCCTCCTTCCGCTCCTCGCGAAAGGCCTTCTTCTCGACCTGCCCCATCTGTTTGCGCTCGGCCGGCGGGGGTGGAAGCCGGCCGATCCAAGGCGGAGGTGGTGTAACGGCTCTGGTGGTCGTGGCGTCGAGCAGTTGTGAAACGGCCGTGATTCGATCCCAGGCGATCCATTGCCGGATCTCATCGGCCGTGCCTCCGAATCCGGTTCGGGCGAGCAGATGGCGGGCGTCGTCGAAGGTCATGGCCACGGTGCGGCTCCCTGCTCGAAAGCACCGCTGAGTGGTCGCGCAGGCGACTCAGTGCGATTCCTGAAATCGACGAACGATGGCCTCGACAATGCGATTTTCAGCCCAGTGCGGATCTTCATTCGAATGCGCTCGTTGAACGAAGGCGCAATGGCCGCCGTGCTGTGGCGCGACGACCGTGATGCGGGGATTGCCTCTCACCGCCTCGGTCTCGAAAATTGTGAAGGGCACGAAGGGGTCGTCGTAGGCGGTGATGATCAGGGTCGAGACGCGGATGCGAGACAGCACGTGCCTGGCCCCGGCGCGATCATAATACTCCTCCGCGCTGGAAAAGCCGGCATCTGGGGCGGTGTAGAGGTGATCGAACTGGCGCAGCCGGGAGATGCGGGCAAGCGGTGCGAGACTGTAGCGGGAGGGAAACAATGCGGCTTTGCGGCTGAGCCTGGCCTTCAACCGGATGACGAAATGCCGTTCATAGATCCAATTGGCGCGCCGCTCCAACGCCTGGACGCAGGCCTCCGGGTCGATTACCGGACAGACGCCGACGACGCCCCGAAGCGCCCGTATGCTCGTTCCCGCTTCACCGGCCATCTTAAGCACCAGATTGCCGCCCATAGACCACCCGACGGCCCACAGATGTGCCAGCCCGTCCTTGTCTGCGAGTTCCGTTAAAACCGATCGGATGTCGGCGCTTAACGAACTGTTGTAGAGCGTCGGGGTCAAATGTTCCGTGTCACAGCAATTGCGTTGATTCAACCGGACGACGTTCATGCCGGCCCGGTAGGCCTTGGCGGCGAGCCCCTGCATGTATTGGGATTCGCTGCATCCTTCGAGGCCGTGCAACAGGACCACGGTAGGGGCTGTGAAACGATGGGCCTGCCAGTGGCAAAATCCCAGCACGTGACTGTCCTCCGCCACTTGAAACAGGCGGGATTCGATCGGCATGGCCTTGAGCAGTCCTCGTCTCGGGAAGAACCGAGGAAAGAGGGTCATGGCATGCCGGTTACGGAGGAGGGGATGGGGCGTGAACGGCGAGGCCTCGATGCGCATCGGCATAGGCTTAGACTAAGAGAGAACTGTTCCTCGTGCAAGTCGCCCTCGATAGGTGGGTAAGCGTGGCTGCCGGGTTGCCGTTTCATCACCAGAGCATCTGATGGTCGCCCCGATGCCGCAAGACGAGGAACAACGCCTTCAGGCGTTGAATCGGTGCGGGATCCTCGATACGAAGCCGGAGCCGGCCTTTGCTGATCTGGTACGACTGGCCACTCAAATCTGCGGGACGCCGATCGCGTTGATCAGCCTGCTCGATCCTTATCGACAGTGGTTCAAGGCCAAGAAGGGCTTCTCTGCCTGCGAGATCTCACGTGACGTCGCCTTCTGCGCCCATACGATCCTGGAACGAGGGCTATTGATCGTATCGGATACGCTGGCGGACGAGCGTTTCGCGGATAATCCGCTGGTGACGGGCGATCCGAGGATCCGATTTTACGCCGGAACGCCTCTGGTGACCGGGGATGGTTGTGCCTTGGGCACCCTCTGTGTCCTCGATCTGACGCCCAGGCAACTGTCTGGCGAGCAAGAGGCGGCCTTGGCGGCGTTGGGCCGGCAGGTGATGAATCAAATGGAACTCCGCCTAAGGAATCAGGGATTGAGTCGCAGCATCGCCGCCGAACGATCGGCTGTGGCGGCACAGGCTTGGCTGCGCTTTGCGATCGATCACAGCCTTGAGGGTGTCGCGTTACTGGATCGAGAGGGCCGCTTGGCCTATCTCAACCAAGCCTTTGCGACTATGTACGGGTTTGACGTGGGTGAATTGATGGGGAGGCCTTGGTAGACCTTGTTTTCACCGGCCTGGGTGGCCATGGTTGAACAAACCCTGCTCCCGGTTCTCTGCCAACGCCGAACCGGGCAGGGTGAAGTCATGGGGGAGCGGAAGTCCCAAGAGGCGATCGCGCTCGACTGTTCCCTGTCGCTTTTGTCGGACGAAAATCAGGAGGTCTGGCTGCTCTGGACCAGTCGCGACATCACCGAGCGAAAGCGCGCTGTTGAGGCGATCAATCGGGCGCAGCATGAGCTGCTAGATCATCAGCGGAATTTGAACGACGCGCAACGGTTGGCGCATTTAGGCAGTTGGGAATGGGAGACCGAGATGGGCACGGTCCTCTGGTCGGAGGAGCAATATCGCATTTTCGAGTATGAATTGGGGGCCATCGTCTCGTCCTATGAGGTATTCATCGCGGTGCTCCATGAGGATGATAGGGATCGTGTGGAGGCGGCCATTCAGCGGACGGTCAGGGAGGATGCTCCGTACGATCTCACGTGTCGCATAGGAGGCGCGGGCGGCGCCGACCGGTTTATCCATTGTCGAGGGACCGTGATCCGCGGCCGGGACGGGCGTCCGTTGAAAATGGTCGGCACCACGTTGGACGTTACGGAGCGGGTGAAGGCGGAAGAGGTCTTGCGGATGAGCGAGGAGCGGTTTCATCTGGCCGTGACGGGATCAAGCGATGGCATCTGGGATTGGAACGTGGTGACGAATAAGGTCCATTACTCGTCCCGCTTCAAGGAACTGCTGAGCCATGCGGACCATGACGTCGTCCCTCTGTTCGACAGCTTTACGAGCTGGGCGCACCCGGACGACCGGGACCGAGCGCTCAACGCCGTGTACGATCACCTTCACGGAGAAGTGCCGCTGGATGTGGAGGTTCGGTTGCAAAAGAAGTCGGGAGGCTATGGCTGGTTTCGGATCAGAGGACAGGCCATTTGGGACGAGGCCGGCAAGCCGGTGCGCCTGGCGGGCTCGTTGAGCGACATTCACAAGGCCAAGAGTGTCGAGGCAGATCTGGCCAAGGCGGCCGTGGAGCTGGAGCGGCAGAACGCGCAACTGTTGGAGGTGAGAGATCAGGCTTTGGCGGCCACGCAGGCCAAGAGCGACTTCCTGGCCGCCATGAGCCACGAAATCCGAACCCCCATGAATGCGATCATCGGCATGGCCGATCTTCTCACGGAGAGCGTGCTGACTCAGGACCAGCAAGCCTATGTACGGCGGCTGTCCCGCGCGGCCTCTGGCCTGCTGGACCTGATCAATGACATTCTCGATCTGTCAAAAAGCGAGTCGGGGTACTTGGAGTTGGAAACCATTTCCTTCGACCTGTCGGAGCTGGTTGAGACGACGGTTGGTATCTTGGCCGTGCGCGCCTCCGAAAGATGAGCGCATCATCGTGCGCATCGACCGAGACTTTGCGCCGATGATTCCGAGATTCATGGAGAACCGCCGCAAAGAGTTGGTCTCGATGTGTGAGGCGGCTTCCATGGGCGAGTACGAAACCGTGAGAAAACTGGCTCACGGCATCAAGGGCGCGGGCGGAAGCTATGGATTCGACGAGTTGACGGCCTTGGCCGCGGCTCTCGATCAAGCGGCGAAGGCCGGTCATGGAGCGGCAGTCGGCGAGGGCCTTGCCGCGATTGAACGGTATTTGACGGCGATCGATGTGCAATACGTCACGCCTGAGGAGGGTTGATGACGGCACCGGAGACGCCGAGCCCGACGCCGGAGGAGGCCATCAAACCGCTGTTGCTGATGGCGGAGGATGAGGAGGATACGGCGAGTCTGCTCCAGTTCTTGCTGGAGCGGGCCGGCTATGTGGTCCAGCATGCGAGAGACGGGATGGAAGCGCAGGGACTGGTGGATATGCACGACCATCTCGATTTGATCCTGCTCGACATCAACTTGCCCTTTATCAATGGGCTGGATGTCCTCAACCATATCAGGAAGAATCCGAGGTAGGAGCAGGTCCCGTCATCATGTTGATCGCGGACGGCTCCGAGTAGGACGTGCGGCAGGCGCTCCGCACCGGTGCCAACGATTATATTCTCAAGCCCTTCAATCCCCGCGAATTGACCGCCCGCCTAGATCGATTTCGCAGGTTCATCGTCTAGCCCGTATTCTTCGATGAATTCTACGGCAACCGCCGTACGACCCGTTGCGGGTTGCATGAGGCAACGGGCCGTACGGACAATGGGGCTATCGCGTGGCATCTCCGCGGTTTTGTCACGAATTCTCGTGAATTAGGCGGGCTAGTGTTCTGTATCAGATATAACTTGACGATATGAGCACAGTGGTGCACAGGTTTGTGCATGTGGGACAGCGCTCCACGAATGCCCAGACACCCGAAACAAGCCGGTACGTTGCGACGATGGGTTCGAACCCACTACCGCTCCGCTGAGCATCGTGATGCGGTGCCGCATCATTTTGATGGTAGCCGAGGGGCTGTCCAATAACCAACCAGATTGCCAAGCGGTTGGGCGTGAGTCGGCCCACTGTCATTCTGTGACGTGAGCACTTTGCCCAAGCCGACCCCGCCCGTGTTGACGGAAGGGCACACGGGCCGAGGACGCCGGCCTCGATTTCGTGGAAGATGGTGCAGCAGATTACCGCGGCGACGGTGCACACCCAGCCGAAGGGGCGACGCATTGGAGTTGCCGCACGATTGCCAAGTAGCACGGTGTCAGCGCCGCCATGGTCCAGCGCATCTGGGAGGCGCACGGTCTGCAGCCGCACCGAGTCCGGCCCTTTAAGCTGTCGCGTGATCTGAAGTTCTTGCAGAGGCTGACGGACGTGATGGGCTTGTATGTGAACCTGCCGAATAAGGCCTTGCTCCTCTGCGTGGATGAGAAGAGACCAATCCAGGCACTGGACCAATGCCAGTCGGGCTTGCCTATGAATCCCGGGCGGTGCGGCACGATGACGCATGACGACGAGCGCCAGGGCACTACTACGTCGTTGGCCGCGCTAAATGTTCTGAACGGCACGATCATGGCCGACTGTATGCTGCGTCAACGCCACCAGGAGCTCTTGAGGTTTCTTCTGAAGCTGGACTGAGAATGCCCCGCCTCCCTGGACCGGCAACTCATCCTGGACAATGGATGATGGTACCCATAAACATCACACCGTCACGCAACGGTTGGCCAATCTGCCGCGCTTCCGCCTGCACGTCATTCCCACCAGTACCTCGTAGTTGAGCCTGATCGAATGGTGGTTCGTCACACTGACCATCAAGCAGTTCCGTCGAGGTAGCTTTCGGAGCATTCCAGACCTGATTGAGGCGATCAAGGCATTCGTACAGACCCATAACAAAGATCCAAAGCCTTTTATCTGGACGGCTTCGGTCGAATCCATCATGGACAAAATCAATCATTGTAAATCCATTTATGAGATATGACACTAGGGGATGGTCGAGTCGTATACTTGACCGTCGTCGATCGCTGTCGACCCCTTTTGCAGGCTATGAGGGACGCTTACCTTGACTGCACCCGTGCAGAACCCGCCCTGACCATCGTCGGCCCGGAAGGAAACCTGATAGACCCGACCATCACCATTCCCCGCTCGTTCAGCTCGTACTGACGCTGAGCCGGCCTGGATCACTGCATCGGGACTCATGTTGCCCTCGCCTTTGGCGTTGACTGGCTCATCCTGTGTGATACCGATGATCGTGATGGTCACCGGATTGCCATCTGGATCGGTTACACCATGCACGGCGATCGAGAGAAACTGGTGATTGGGCGACCACAGGATGTTAGGGACGGCCTGCGCGGCGCTGCAGGACGGAGAAGTATTGGTGGTGATCTTTGCCACGAAGATATCGGTGTGGCCGGCCAGGGTATTCTGAATGAGACTGCCAACCGTGCCCGGGAAGCCAGATCCCGGCGTGCCGGTGGTCCCGGTCACGTAGGCGTTGCCCAACGGGTCCACGGCGATCCCCTCGCCGTCATCGTCGCCACTGCCGCCTAGATAGGTTGAATAGACAAGCGCCGTGCCCGCTGCATTCAGCTTCGTAACGTAGGCATCGAAAAAGCCGCCGAATGTGCTCTGGATGGAGCTATCCGCCGTACCCGGGAACCCGGACCCCGGTGTGCTGGTAATTCCGGTCACGTACGCATTGCCGGCTTGATCCACGGCAATCCCATTGCCGCCGTCATTGCCACTCCCACCGAGATAGGTCGAATAGACGAGTGCTGTCCCGGGTGCATTGAGCTTGGTAACGTAGCCGTCGACAGCACCGCCAGCAAAGCTGCCCTGAATGGGACTGCCTGCCGTCCCGGGAAATCCAGACCCCGGCGTATCAGTAGACCCGGTCACATAGGCCTGGCCGGCCTGGTCGACGACGATTGCTCTGCCGTCGTCATAGCCACTGCCGCCCAGATAGGTCGCATAGACGAGCGCCGTGCCGGTCGCATTGAGCTTCGCGACGAACGCATCCGCGTCACCACCGCCGAAAGCGCTCTGGATCGAGCTACTGGCTGTTCCTGGAAAACCAAACGAGCTGGTATTGCCTGTCACGTAGGCGTGCCCTCCACTGTCCACGGCGATCCCGAAGCCGCTATCGTCGCGACTGCCGCCCAGATAGGTGGAATAGACGAGCGCCGTACCGGCCGCATTGAGCTTCGCGACGAAGGCGTCGAAAAAGCCGCCACCCTTTGTGCTCAGGATGGAGCTATGCGCCGCACCCGGACAACCTAACGAGCTGGTATTGCCTGTCACGTAGGCGTGCCCTCCACTGTCCACGGCGAGCCCGGTGCCCCCATCTAGCTCTTG
>JBFWWG010000016.1:0-82192 GCA_050246315.1 Nitrospiraceae bacterium
ACGCGTGCTGTCTCATCGGAAGTCCTCCTTACGCGCCATGGCGATGCGATGCACCATCATACTCACGAAAGAGGACATGTACTGACACCTGACAACCATCATACAGGTCTCAGCACGATCGGAAAACGCCGGGCTATTCAATAATCGCTCCGTTCGTCCTGAGGTCCTCGAAGGATGAACGGAGGGTTTTTCCGCAGCCTGCTAGGGGGGGCGTGCTGAGCGCGGGATTGGGCCAGACAGGCCTCCATTGGTGCAGGTATTCGGAACTCTGTCGGCGCGACGACCGTGAACAAAGTCTGTGGCTCATGCCTCATGACGGCGATCATGGCCGCGCGCGCCGTCCAACTTGGAGAAACGAAAGTGATCGTGATGGGCGGGAAGGAAAGCATGAGCCGCGCCCTACCGGCTCGGGAAAGCCCGGACATGCCGCATCACGAGGGAAGAGCTGGACGACGTCGCCCTGGAGAGCTATCGCCGGCCTCGGGAGGGGGTGAGTTCGGGTACCTGTGCTAAGGAGGCGTGGCAGTGAGGATTCCGCAGAAGAAGAGAGCGCCGCTGCTGCTTCGGGAGGATGAAGAGCCGGATCGGGTCGATTTGAGCAACCTGCCCATGTGGAAGCCGGTAATTCAGGAGGACGACGTGCCGACGGTAGGGGATTGTCTGTCCAGTAACAAGGGTGCCGCCGCTCTGGCGATCATGGCTGAAGACGAAGCGGCTTGTCTCGGGCTGAAGCCGGTGGCCAGAATTGTCGGCTACCTGGGATCCGTGCTTGCGCCGGAATGGTTCACGCTTGCGCCGGTCGAGGCAATCACCCTGGTGCTGAAGAAGACGGACTTGTGCCCGGGTGAGACCGAGCTGTTCGCGATCAATGAGGCGTCCTCCTCTCGGAGCGACCGGTGCCCGCCTCGTGACGACACGACTCCCTGCGGTGGAGGAGCACGGGGGTAGACGAGGGTTGGTTGGCCGCTGTATTGGCGGCGAAAAAGCGCTGGCCCTTATCATGGAGCGATAAAGAGGCGTCAATCGTCAGGGAGAAAACGTCAGTCGAAAAAAGAGCGCCCTCAGCTCAGATGCGATTGACGCATGGCGAATGACGGTTGACGAAGTGTGTGCGATGACGATCGACGACGTCAAGACCATCGGCGTGGTCGGGGCCGGGCAGATGGGGCGCGGCATCGCGCAGGTCTGCGCAGCGGCCGGCTGGAGGGTCTTGCTCGTCGATGTGACGGAAGAGGCGATCAAGGATGCGCTCAACAAGATCGGTCACGCAGTGACGAAAGCCGTGGAGAAGGGAGCCCTCCGGTCCGATCAGGCTGGGGTGGTCCTGGCGCTGATCCGTCCCATGAAGAGCTTAGAACAGTTGGTGGAGGCCCAGGTCATCATCGAAGCCATCCCGGAAGATCGTCTGATGAAGCAGGAGCTGTTCGCAAAACTCGGCCGGATCTGCGACCCCGCAGCGATCCTGGGCAGCAACACCTCTTCGATTTCCATCGCAAATCTGGGCGTGGCCTCGGGGCGGGCGGACCGCGTGGTGGGGATTCATTTCATGAACCCGGTCCCGGTCATGCGCCTCGTGGAAGTTGTGCGGGGATTCGGGACCTCCGAGCGCACGCTCACGCTTGCGCTGGAGCTCGTCCGCCGTCTGGGTAAGACGCCGGTGGTCTGTAAGGATTTTCCGGGCTTCATCGTGAACCGCGTCCTGATCCCAATGATCAACGAAGCCATTTTCGCCCTGGCTGATGGTGTCGCTTCGGCTGAATTGATCGACTTAGCCATGTTGGAAGGCGCCAACCATCCCGTCGGTCCACTGGCCCTGGCCGACCGCATCGGTCTGGATACGGTGCTGGCGATCTGCGAGGTGCTGTATCAGGACCTGGGCGACCCGAAGTTTCGTCCCTGTCCGTTACTGCGGAAATACGTGGAGGCGGGATGGCTCGGCAGAAAATCCGGCCGCGGGTTTTACCTCTATGACCAACAGCCGGCGCTGAATGCTACTTCGACCTAGCATGGCCGTATGCTTGAAGGGAGGCCGTGCGTCATGAATGAGCGGAAACCCCGATTCACCACCCTCTCAGGGAACGAGGTCGCGCGGGTCTATACCGCGGACGAACTCAAAAGTTGGTCCGTGGAACATGACCTCGGCAAGCCGGGAGAGTTTCCCTACACGCGCGGCATCTATCCGACCATGTATCGAGGGCGCCTGTGGACCATGCGGCAGTTTGCTGGATTCGGGTCGGCCGAGGACACCAACCGCCGGTTCACGTATCTCCTGGAGCACGGGCAAACGGGGCTGAGTGTGGCCTTCGACATGCCGACGCTGATGGGACTCGATGCGGACGATCCGCAGGCCCACGGAGAGATCGGACACTGCGGGGTGTCGATCTCGTCATTGGCCGATATGGAACGGCTGTTCGAGGGCATTCCGCTCGATCAGATCACGACCTCGATGACGATCAACGGGCCGGCCGCGGTGCTCTTCGCCATGTATCTTGCGGTCGCGGAGCGGCGGGGCATCCCCTTCGAGCGGCTGGGCGGAACGCTTCAGAACGATATCCTCAAGGAATACATCGCCCAAAAGGAATGGCTGTTTCCGCCGGAGCCGTCGATGCGCTTGATTACCGACACGATCGAGTACTGCGCCGACTCGCTTCCTAAGTGGCATCCGGTGAGCATCAGCGGCTACCACATCCGGGAAGCGGGCTCGACGGCTGTTCAAGAACTGGCCTTCACCCTCTACGATGGGCTCACCTACGTGGATGCCGCAGTGAAGGCGGGATTGGCTGTGGACCGGTTCGCGCCGAACCTGTCGTTCTTTTTCAATGTCCATCACGACTTCTTTGAAGAGGTCGCGAAGTTCAGGGCGGCACGTCGCCTGTGGGCGCGCGAAATGCGGCGGCGCTATAACCCCGCCGATCCCCGGTCGCTCCAACTGCGCTGCCATGCCCAGACCGCGGGGTGCTCGTTGACCGCGCAACAGCCGTTGAACAACGTGGTGCGCACGACCCTGCAGGCTCTGGCTGGCGTGCTGGGCGGGACCCAATCGCTCCACACCAACTCGATGGACGAGACTCTGGCGTTGCCGACGGAGCACGCCGTCCGGTTGGCGCTGCGCACCCAGCAGGTGATCGCCCACGAGAGCGAGGTGGTCAACACGGTCGATCCGTTGGGCGGCTCGTACTATGTCGAGGCGCTCACGAATCGATTGGAGGAAGGCGCTCGCGACTACTTCCAGCGGCTGGACGACATGGGTGGGATGATCAAGGCGATCGACCTGGGCTACCCGCAACGGGAAATTCTTGATGCCTCGCAACGGTATCAGCGCGAGGTCGAGCGGGGTGACCGGACCATCGTCGGGGTCAACGAGTTCGTCGAGTCGGAGGCCCAGGAGATTCCGATCCTCAAGATCGGGTCGGAGGTCGAGGCGGAGCAGGTGGCCAGGCTATCCGATCTGAGGAAATCGCGCGATCCGTTCAAGATGGCGGGGGCTTTGGAAGAACTGCAGGAGGCGGCGTCCTGCCATGAGAACTTGATGCCGTATCTCATCGAGGCCGTGAAGGCGAAGGCGACGTTGGGAGAGATCTGCTCGGCGCTCAAGGAAGTGTTCGGGACGTACCGCGAACCCGTGGTGTTGTGAGGGGCGGCATAGCGACCAGGCGCCTCCTGTGCTCGCGCAACGCGCGGCCTCAGAAGGGGCCGGGGGACCCGTTGCTCTGCCGGTGCACCGGGTCGTGACGCGCGCAATTGGAGGCATCCCGGTCGCTGCCGCCGGAGAGATGATCAAGGTCATGACACCTCGCCGCTATCGGCCTTGCCTCACCCTGTGAGGGAGAGGGGACTATACGGAGCCTAACGAATGACGATTGACGCATGACGGGTGGCGGCAACTATGAAACTCGGCAACTTTGACATCTATCCCGTGACCGATGGGAGGTTCCGACTGGACGGCGGTGCCATGTTCGGCGTGGTGCCGAAAGTGCTCTGGCAACGGTGCTGCGACGCTGACGAGTTGAACCGGATTTCCTTAAGCTTGACCTGCCTGCTCATCAAGGCCCATGGCCGGAACATCCTCGTGGATACGGGCCTCGGCGACAAGGGCGACGACAAGTTTCATCAAATGTTCGCGGTGGACCGAAGCCGGACGGTGCTTGACTCGCTTCGCGAACACGGGTTGGCTGCGGACGACATTCACATGGTCATCAACACGCATCTGCACTTCGATCATACCGGCGGCAATACCAAACGTGACGGGCGAGGAGCGCTTGTGCCGGCCTTCCCCAAGGCCGCCTATTTCATTCAGCAGGGTGAGTTCGAAGATGCGACACGGGCCAACGAGCGGACGAAAGCCAGCTACCGTAGCGAAAATATCGTGCCGGTGTCGGAACATTATCGGTGGGAACTGTTGCACGGCGACACGGAGGTGCTGCCCGGCATTACCACGGTCGTGACGGCGGGCCATACCCGCTATCACCAGGGGGTCAAGATTGAATCCGAAGGTCGAACGGCGTTTTTCCTCGGCGATCTCATTCCCACTGTCTCGCATCTGCCGCTGCCCTATATTATGGGATACGACCTCTTCCCGATCCAGACGCTGGAGACCAAACGCTGGGTGCTGGATCGCGCGATCGAGGAACATTGGCTGCTCATCTTCGAACATGACCCGCTGGTGCAGGCCGGCTATGTTCGTAAGGACCAGGCGGGTAGGTATGTGTTGGAAGAGGTGCGTGCATGGCAGTAGCGACGGAACCGATTCGCGTGTTGATCGGCAAAGTTGGGCTTGACGGGCACGACCGTGGCGTGAAGCTCATCGCGCGCGCGCTCCGAGACTCAGGGATGGAGGTTATCTACACGGGTTTGCACCAGACGCCGGAGCAGGTCGTGAACACGGCGATTCAGGAGGATGTGGATGCGATCGGCCTCAGCATTCTCTCGGGCGCGCACAAGACGCTGTTCGCGCGCGTGATCGAGTTGCTCAAGGAGCGGGGCGCGGAGGACATTGTCGTGTTCGGCGGTGGCATCATTCCCGACGACGAGCTTCCTTGGCTGAAGGCCGCCGGCGTCAGAGCGTTGTTCCGGCCCGGCGCGCCGATGGGGGAGATTGTGGAGTTCGTGAAGGGACTCAAGTCGCATACGTAACAACAGGAGCGCTCAAAGGGGGATCAGATGCGCGTACTGAAGAGCGGGATGAGCGCCACGTCCGACGAGTCTCGCCGCAATCGACAACATTACGAGGAACTCCTCGCGGATCTCAGGAAGCATCTCGCCCAAGTCCAGGCCGGAGGACCTGCCGATGCGACGGCTTTGCACAGGAAACGCGGCAAGCTCACCGTCCGCGAGAGGATTGCCCTCCTGCTCGATCCCGATTCTCCCTGGCTCGAACTGAGTCCATTGGCGGCCTTCGGCCTGTATGACAACGGAGTTCCTGCCGCCGGAATCCTCACCGGGATCGGATACGTGGCCGGCCGTCCCTGCGTGGTCGCTGCGAACGACGCCACCGTCAAGGGCGGCACCTATTTCCCCGCGACGATCAAGAAACATCTGCGCGCCCAGGCCATCGCGTTGGAGAATCGCCTGCCCGCGATTTATCTGGTCGACTCCGGCGGGGTGTTCCTGCCCATGCAGGCCGAGGTCTTCGCGGATCGCGAGCACTTCGGGCGGATCTTCTACAACCAGGCCCGGATGTCGGCGATGGGCATCCCGCAGATTGCGGTCGTGATGGGCATGTGCACGGCCGGAGGCGCCTATGTCCCTGCCATGTGCGACGAGAACGTAATCGTGAAGAGAACCGGGACCATTTATCTGGCCGGTCCACCGCTCGTCAAGGCCGCCACCGGCGAGGAAGTCACGCCCGAAGTACTGGGGGGCGGCGACCTCCATACGAGACTGTCCGGCGTGAGCGACCACTTGGCTGAAGACGATCACGACGCGCTGGAGATTTGTCGCTCCATCGTGTCCACGCTGGGCAAGAAGCCGCCGAGACGGCCCCGCGAGGCCCTTGAAGAGCCGCTCTATCCGGCCAGCGACCTCTACGGCCTGATTCCGAGTAACCCGCGGCAGACGTTTGATGCGCGGGAAGTCATCGCGCGGTTGGTGGATGGAAGCCGTTTTCACGAATTCAAAGCGCGCTATGGAACGACGCTGATCTGTGGATTCGCTCACTGGATGGGGCACCTGGTGGGAATCGTGGCCAACAACGGAGTGTTGTTCGCCGAAGCCGCGCTCAAAGGCGCCCATTTTGTGCAGCTCTGTTCGCAGCGGCGCATCCCGCTCGTCTTCCTCCAGAACATCACAGGCTTCATGGTCGGAAAGGACTACGAAGCGCGCGGGATCATCAAAGACGGAGCCAAGATGGTGCAAGCCGTGGCGACCGCGGAGGTGCCGAAGTTCACGGTGATCATCGGCGCGTCGCACGGCGCCGGTAATTACGCCATGTGCGGGCGCGCCTACGGCCCGCGATTTCTGTTCGTCTGGCCCAACGCGCGAATCTCGGTCATGGGCGCGCAGCAGGCTGCGCAGGTGCTGGTGACCGTCAAACAGCAACAGTTTGAGCGGGAAGGCAAGACCCTGCTGGACGAAGAACGGGATCGCATCACCGAGTCCATCCGGCGGCAATACGAAGAGGAGGGGAGCGCCTATACCAGCTCGGGCCGGCTCTGGGACGACGGGATCATCGATCCGATCGACACCCGCCGGGTGCTCGGTCTCTGTCTCGACGTGGCGATGTCGGCGCCGACGCGCGAATCGCATCCGCCGGTGTTCCGGATGTAGCCATGACAAAAGGAGCCCCATGAGCGAGTCCACCGTTCTGATCGAACAGCAGGGCGCCGTGGCCCGGGTCACATTGAACCGACCGGACCGCCGGAACTCGTTCGACGGGCCGATGATCGGCGAGCTGTGCGAGGCCTTCGAAACTGTGGACCGTGGCCAAGCTGTCCGGGTGGTGGTCCTGGGCGGAGCCGGGGCGGTCTTTTGTGCCGGCGCGGATCTGCGATGGATGGGCGCGGGCGGCGCAGTCTCCTCCCAGCAGGCGCGAGCTGATGCGGAGCGCCTCGTGAGGCTGTATCGCGCGATCGATGAGTGCCCCTGTCCCGTTATTGCGCGGGTGCAGGGATCGGCCTTCGGAGGAGGGGTCGGTCTGCTCGCCGTCTGCGACGTCGTGGTTGCGGCGGAGGATGCGTCGTTTGCGTTGAGCGAAGCGCGGCTCGGGTTGGTCCCGGCGGTGATCGCGCCGTTTCTTCTGCGGAAGGCCGGAGAGTCGTTCATGCGGCGCTATGCGCTCACCGGCGAAACGTTCTCCGTCTCAACGGCCCGGCAATTTGATCTGGTTCACGATGTGGTCGAGCGGAATGGACTCGACAAACGAATCGACGAGCTGATCGAATCGGTCTTCCAACTGGCTCCGCAGGCGCTGCGGCGCACGAAAGCGCTGCTTCGGCAAGTTGTTCAGTCGTCCGAGGCAGAGCGCTGGCGTCTCTGCGCCGAGGCGAATGCGGAAGCGAGGCTGTCGGAGGAGGGGCGGGAAGGGATCCAATCGTTCACGGCGAAGCGCACTCCCTCCTGGGCGGCGGCGCGACAGGAGCGGCACCACAAACCGGAGGCGCAATGAGGAAAGAGATGGCGCTGACCATGCCGCAAACTGGTGAGGCCTCTCAGCCCAAGGGTGCTGTGCGGATTGTCGAGGTGGGCCCGCGGGACGGTTTGCAGAACGAACCAACGATCGTTCCGACCGAGGTCAAGGTCGCCTTCATCAATGCTTTGTCCAGAACCGGCGTTTCGGAGATTGAGGCCGGCGCATTCGTATCGGCCTCCGCCATCCCACAGTTGGCGGACAGTGACGACGTGTTCCGCAAGATCGAGCGGGCGCCAGGGGTTACGTACTCGGCGCTGGTCCCCAACGAACGAGGTCTGGAGCGGGCACGCGCGGTCGCGATACAGAAGATCGCGGTCTTTACCGCCGCCTCCGAGACCTTTACGCGGCGCAATATCAACGCGACGATTGCCGAATCGCTCGCGCGATTCCGCCCGGTCATGGCCGGTGCGAAGCGCGACGGCATGGCCGTACGCGGCTATGTGTCCACGGCGCTCTTCTGTCCCTATGAAGGCCGGATCGCTCCAACTCAGGTTGCGGATGTGATCAAGTGCCTGCTCGACCTGGGAGTGGATGAGATCTCTTTGGGAGACACGATCGGAAAGGGGTCTCCTGCCGATGTGCGGAGACTTCTGGACACCGTGCTGCCCGGGCTCCAGCGGGAACGGCTTGCGCTGCATTTTCACGATACCTACGGGATGGCGGTCGCCAATGTCCTGACGGCCTGGTGGGAGTATGGAATCGAGACGTTCGACTGTTCGGCCGGCGGGTTGGGAGGCTGTCCGTACGCGCCGGGTGCCTCCGGTAATGTCGCCACGGAGGATGTGGTGTACGCCCTGAAGGCCAGTGGCGCAACGGTGGTCGTTGATGAATACAAGGTGGTGGCGGCCTTGCAATCGAGCATGGAGCGCGATTTGAACCGGCGAGGCCGGTCACGGCTCTCGCAGGTGGACCTGGCTGGAACTCTAGAGGGACGGCATGGTGCTTCCTGACGTCAGCCCGATGACCAGCGCGCCTCCCGCGGGCGATGTTGCGACCATGGTCGAACAGGTCAAGGCCGGCAGTATTCGCGCCGTCGCCCGCGTGATCACGTGGTTGGAGAATGGTGGGCCGATCGGTGCGGCCGTCAGCACGCTCCTGCCACCACGGCACGGCCGCGGCAACGTGATCGGTGTGACCGGCTATCCGGGCGCGGGCAAGAGCACGCTGATTGGGCAGCTTATCGCGGCCTATCGAAGGCTGGACATGACGGTCGGCGTGCTCGCGGTCGATATCAGCAGCAAGCTGACCGGCGGCGCGCTGCTGGGCGATCGCATTCGTATGCAGGAGTGGGGGGCCGATGCCGGAGTCTACATCCGTAGCATGGCGACCAGGGGGCATGCAGGAGGTGTGGCGCGGGCCACAGGCGAAGCGGTGAGGGTCTTGGAGGCAGCCGGGTACGAGGTGGTGTTGATCGAGACAATCGGGGTCGGTCAGGGAGAGCTCGACATCATGGAAATCGCGGACACGGTGGTGGCGGTGGTCGCGCCGGGATTGGGCGACGAGGTGCAGGCGATGAAGGCCGGGCTTCTGGAGGTCGCGCACATCGTGGTCGTGAACAAGGGCGACCGTCCCGGGGCCGAGACCACATTGCGCGACCTGCGTGAATGGTGTCCATGCGTGCTACGGGTGGTCGCGACGACGGGCGAGGGAGTCGGGGATCTCCTCGCGCTGGTCGCGGAACGGAGACGCATGCGTGACTTGACTCCCTCGGGAGCCCGGTCTTCCGCTCGAGTGATGCGGCAGTAACATTTCACATGGTGAATCACTTGCTCACGATCACGCACCAGATGGCCCGTATTACCTTGCAACACCCGCCGGCCAATGTGCTGACGCTGGCCATCTTGGACGAGCTCGAACAAATCTTTCACGAAGTGGAGGATGATCCCGATGTCCGTGTCATCATCGTGACCGGAGCGGGACGGTTCTTCTGCGCGGGAGCCGATATCAAGGAGTTGGCCCATCTGAATCATCAACGAACGGGGTGCGAGTATGCGGCTCGCGGCCAAGCCTTGTTGAATCGCATCGAACGTTTCGACAAGCCAGTGGTGGCCGCCATCAACGGAACTTGCGTCGGAGGCGGCCTCGAACTCGCGTTGGCCTGCCATGTCCGGATCGCAGCGGCCGGAGTCATGATGGGGCTCCCGGAGATCAAACTCGGACTGATTCCCGGGTTCGGGGGGACGCAACGGCTTCCGCGCGTGGTCGGTCCCTCAAAGGCAACGGAGATGATCTTGAGCGGAGAGAGCGTCACTGCCGAGCAGGCCTGGCAGATCGGGCTGGTCAGTCGTGTGGTACCTTCGTCCGATCTGATGGCGCAGACCGAGACGGTGGCGAGGGTGATGGTCTCCCACGATCCCACGACGATCAATGCCGCACTCCATGCGATCAGGGGGGCGCTGGAGCTTCCGCTGGCCGAAGGACTTGCACGCGAAGCAGAGCTGTTCGGGCAATTGTGTGCGTCGCAGGGGAAGCAGGAGGCGATCCGGGCATTTCTGGAGAAGCGCCAACCGAATCCGGCAGGGACGAAGGGGTGATCAGAGGAGCGTGTCAATGGTCATTCGTCACTGGTCATGTGTGATGCGGCAAGTGCCAAGGTGTGGAAGCGGCTTTGCCGCATGACGACTGACCCTTGACCAATGCCCAAACCTTTGAGGTGACCATGCTGGCAGAACGTCTCGCTCGATACAGCCGGTGGCTCTGCTATGAGGATCTGCCGGGCGACGTCGTCCATGAAGTGAAACGACGGATTGTCGATAGCCTGGGCTGTGCCTTCGGAGCCTGGAACGCACCTCCTTGCCGGATCGCGCGGGATCTGGCGCGATCGGTCTCGGATGCCCGGGGCGCGATGCTCTGGGGCACAAAGCACAAAGCTCCGCCGGACCTGGCCGCGTTTGCCAACGGGGCGCTGGTCCGCTACCTCGACTTCAACGATACCTATCTGTCCAAAGAGCCGGCCCATCCCTCCGACAATATTGCAGCGGTGCTCGCGGCGGGAGAGACCGCGCGGGCCTCCGGCCAGCGGGTCATCCAGGCGATCGCATTGGCCTACGAGATCCAATGCCGGCTCTGTGACGCGGCGGCCTTGCGACCCCGCGGTTGGGATCACGTCTCCTACGGGCCGATTGCCTCAGCCCTGGCCGTGGCCAAGGTGTTGAAGCTCTCGGAGGAGCATACGCGACACGCTGTGAATTTGGCGGGCGTGGCCAATGTCGCGCTGCGCCAGACCAGAGTGGGTGATCTCTCTATGTGGAAGGCCTGCGCGTATTCAAATGCCGCCCGGAACGGTCTGTTCGCATCGTTGCTCGCGCGGGGCGGCATGACCGGACCTTCGCCGATCTTCGAGGGCGAGAAGGGGTTCATGAAGCTTGTTTCGGGCCAGTTCGAACTGGCGCCGCTGGCTGCCGAAAAGGATCGGCCGCAGGCCGGGTCCTTCAAGATTCTGGATGCCTACATCAAGCATTTTCCGGTCGAGTACCACGCCCAGACGGCGGTCGAGGCGGCCTTGATGGTGCGAGAAGAGTTGCTCAAGGCCGAAGGACCGGAAACCTTGCGAGAGATCACCGCGGTGACGATCGAGAGTTACGACGTGGCGATAGAAATTATCGGGTGCGACCCGGAGAAATGGCGCCCTCAAACCAGAGAAACCGCCGACCACAGCTTCCCCTATTGCGTCGCAGTGGCCTTACTGGATGGTACCGTCACGCTCCGTTCGTTCGAGCCTCGCAGGCTCAAGGATCCGGTTCTGTCGGAGTTGATGCAGAACGTGCGGGTCTCTCCGCGACGGGAATTCGTCGGGCGTTATCCGGAGGCCATGCCGACCAGACTGACGGTCCGCACGGCGGCCGGTCGAGAGTATGTCGCGCAGGTAGACCATCCGCTGGGACATCCCAAGAATCCCATGTCCGATCGACAAGTCGAGGAGAAATTTCTCAGGCTGGCGAAGGGCAAACTCGAAAAAAAGCAAGCACGGACGCTCTTGGATGTCGTCTGGCACCTCGAACAGGTGAAGGATATCGGCATCCTTTCGCGCCATATGAGAGTGAAAGGAGCGGCCTGACCGTGACCGAGCGACAGGACACTTCCGCCCGCCGCCTTCGCCGATTGCTGGATCGTCGGACGATCGCTCTGCCCGGTGCCTTCAACGCGTTGACGGCCCTCCAGATCGAACGGGCCGGCTTTGAGGCCCTGTATATCTCCGGTGCGGGACTGTCGGCAGTTCGTGGTCTACCGGATCTGGGACTGCTGTCCATGACCGAAGTCGTCTCAGATGCCGCCGCCATTTCCCGATGCGTAACGATCCCGGCCTTGATGGACGCGGACACCGGCTTCGGGTCGGCCCTGAATGTGATGCGGACTGTGGAGCAATGTGAGGCGGCTGGTATTGCAGGTGTGCAGTTGGAAGACCAGGAACTGCCCAAACGTTGCGGGCATCTGCCGGGGAAGGTCTTGGTTTCGACGAGCGAGATGGCAAGCAAGGTGGCGGCGGCCTGCCGGGCGCGGAAGGACCCCGACTTTCTGATCGTCGCCCGCACAGACGCGCGGGCGGTCGAGGGCATGGAAGGAGCGGTCAAGCGAGCCTTGGCCTACGTGGAGGCGGGGGCCGATGCGATTTTCCCCGAAGCGCTCGAATCGGCGGAAGAGTTCCGGCTCTTCGCTGACCGAATGGCGAAAGAAGGTGTGAAAGCGCCGTTGGTGGCGAATATGACCGAGTTCGGCAAGACGCCCTACCTTCGAGTCGGCGAGTTTGAGGCCCTAGGTTACCGGCTGGTCTTGTTTCCGGTCAGTGCGCTCCGGGTCGCTGCCAAGGCGGTCGAAGAGTTCTTGCGCGACCTGAGGCGGCTCGGCACGCAGAAGGACCGGCTGCCGCACTTGCAGACGCGCCGGGAACTCTACGACCTGCTGAAACACGACGACTACGAACGCCGATCCCGTCAAGGCGAGAAGCCTCATGAGGAGCACCATGACGACACAAGCAGCCGATGACGAGACCACGACGATTCCCTATCGACCCGGTCTCGATGGGGTCCCTGCGGGCGAATCTGCGATCTGTCAGGTGGACGAAGGAGACTTGGGGCTGCGTTATCGCGGGTACCCGATCGGCGATCTGGCCGAGCAAGGGACGTTTGAAGAGACGGCCTATCTGTTGCTCTTCGGCGAGCTGCCCGGGAAGAAGGAGTCGGCGGATTTCGCCGAACGGCTGCGGGCCGAGTGGTCGTTGCCTCCGTCGGTCGAAGCCTTTCTGGACCTCGTCCCATCGACAGCCCACCCAATGGACGTGCTGAGGACCGGTATCTCCCAATTGGGCATGGTCGATCGGGACGTCGAAGACGGGTCGCATCAGGCGAATCTACGAAAATCCATTCGGCTGTTGGCTCAGACGCCGGAATTCATCTCCGCCGTCTATCGACGGACTCATAATCTTCCGCGGCTCCATCCGCGGGCTGACCTGTCCTTTTCGGAAAACCTGCTCTATCTCTTAACCGGCCGCCAGGGAGATGCGCAGGCCAACGCGATGGCCCGCGTTCTGGACATCTCGTTGATCCTCTATGCAGAACACGAGTTCAATGCCTCCACTTTTGCGGCGCGGGTCACGGCCTCGACCCTGACCGATCTGCACGCCGCCGTCACCAGCGCGATCGGCACCCTCAAGGGTCCGCTGCACGGCGGGGCCAACGAAGCGGTCGCCGCGATGTTGGTGGACGTGGGCTCGCCGGATCGGGCCGAGCCTTGGGTGAGGACCTCTCTGGCCGAGAAGCGACGCATAATGGGGTTTGGACATCGGGTGCTGAAGAAGGGCGATCCGCGGTCCCTGATCATTCAACGGGAGGCCGAGCGCCTGAGCCGTCTCTGCGAGAACCGGCGGTGGTACGACACGGCCGTGGCCATTGACCGGATCATGCAGAGCGAGAAAGCCCTCTATCCGAATCTGGATTTCTACACGGCGGTCGCCTATCTGTTGATGGACATCCCGCGGGAGCTCTACACGCCCGTGTTCGTCTGTTCCCGTATGTCCGGCTGGTGCGCGCACGTGATCGAACAGCAGGACCACAACCGCTTGATGCGGCCCCGCGCCCTCTATACGGGGCCGCCAGCGAGGACCTATGTGTCCCTCGATCGCCGTGGATGAACGTATTGCGCGGGCGCGGGAACTATCCGGCGATTCCGCTGCGCTTCCATGGCAATCCTTCGCCGAGTTCTACCGAGCACGAGTCTACGATCCGGATCTGATCAAACGGACCTTCCTGACCTACTACGACGACGACCGGCAGATCCGGCGCAGCTACACCTATGGCGAATTCAACGCACTGGTGCAGAAGGTTGCGGCTTTTCTCCACGATCGGCTCGGGCTGGTCCGCGGTGATCGGCTCGCGACGATCCTGTCGAATCACGACATCACGGTGCTGGTGTACTTTGCCGCCTGGACCTTGGGCCTGGCCGTGGTCCCGATCAACGCTGAGGAGGCGCCGGAGAAAAAGCGCTACATCCTGGAGCATTCGGAGGCTTCGGCGGTCCTTTGCTGGCGAGGATTGTTCGAGGAGTTGAAACAGCATCAGGGCGAATTGCCCGCGCTCAGCCACGTCGTGGCGTTGGAGGACGCGACCGAGCACGGGTCCTTCATGCTCGCCGAGCATGCGGGGCAGGATAGGGCGAGCCGCCACGTGCCGGCGTTGCCGCCGCATCTGCAGGACGAAGCGCTGATCGTCTATACCTCCGGCACAACAGGCCCGCCCAAGGGAGTTGTGCTCACGGCAGAGAATCTGCTGATCGATGCTGACGCCATCAGCCAGTGGCATCGGTTCGGCCCGCAGGATCGGCTGATGTGCGTGTTGCCGATCCATCATGTCAACGGCATCGTGGTCACGCTTGTCACGCCGTTCTTCTGCAAGGGCACTGCGGTGCTGAGCCGCAAGTTCAAGTCCAGCCTGTTCTGGCGGCGCCTGCACGAGGAACAGGTCACCTGCGTGAGTGTGGTCCCCACTCTGTTGGAGTTTCTGCTCGAGGCTGACGAAGATCTGGCACCCTATCGCTTGGAGCAGTTCGGGGGATTTATCTGTGGAGCCGGCCCGCTGCTCAAGGATACCGCGGCCCGGTTTGAAGACCGGTTCGGCTTTCTCATCCGGCATGGGTACGGCCTGTCGGAAGCCACCTGCTATTCTTGCTTCCTGCCGAATGATCTCTCACCCGAGGAACATCGCCGCTGGCTCACGGCTTATGAGTTTCCATCGATCGGCGTGCCGCTGCGCCATAACCTCATGACGATCCTCGATCAGTCCGGAGCCTCGCTGCCTGAACTCGCGCGCGGGGAAATCTGCATCAAAGGCGGCACCGTCTGCGGGGGCTACTTCAACCGGCCGGACGCCAACGAGGCGGCGTTCAAGTGGGGCTGGTTTCGAACCGGCGACGAAGGCTATTTCGTCCGGGACGAACAGGGGCGTCCATTCTTCTTCATCTCCGGGCGCCTCAAGGAACTCATCATTCGCGGCGGCGTAAACATTTCACCGCTGGAGATCGACGAAGTGTTGAGGGGCCATCCCGGAGTCAAGTTCGCCATGGCCGTGCCCTTCGAGCATCGGTTCTACGGTGAAGAAATCGCGGCCTATGTCGTGCCGGGTGACGGCTTGTCTGGCCTCACGGCCAACATGCTGGAGGAGTTCTGCCGGCCCCGCTTGCCGTTCTGGAAACGACCCAAGGTGATCCTGTTCGGGCAGGATGTGCCCTACACCTCGACGGGCAAACCCAAGCGGCTGGAGTTGAAGGCGAAGTTGGCGGCTGAGCTGGTTCGCTATCGAGACCATCAGTTCAAGGATGTCGCGTCATAACCGTGCAGGAGCCGAATCATGGCGCAACTCTTCAAAGGTCTGGAGAAGATCGAAGAAGCCCGCGAGAAGTTGACGGGCCGGAGTTTCATGGCGGGGCTCTATGAAGGGCGCCCGGACTTCTCGCTGCTGTTGCCGCCTGAGGAGCCGCCGGAAGAGCGGGCGGCGGGGGAGGCCTTCTGTAAGACCATCGAAGTGTTTCTCACCAACCATGTCGATCCGGACGAGATCGAACGGACCGCCAAAATTCCTCAACAGGTCCTCCAAGGGTTGTTCTCGCTCGGCGCCTTCGGGATGAAGATTCCGAAGGAATATGGAGGGCTCGGGTTCTCCTACACGAATTATGGCCGTGTCCTGACCCTGATCGCCAGTTGGAGCAACATCCTGGCTCTGACCGTCGCCGTGCCTCAATCCATCGGTATCGGCATGCCGGTGTTGCTGTTCGGCAGCGAGGAGCAGAAGAAGACATACCTCCCGCTGGTGGCGCGGGAGCAGCTCTCCGCCTTTGCGTTGACGGAACCGGTGACCGGCTCGGATGCGGCGAACGTCCAGACCGAAGCGAGATTGAATGCGACGGGCGACGCGTTCATCGTCAACGGTCAGAAGCTCTGGTGCACCAACGGTCCGATCGCCCGCTTCGTTACCTTGATCGCGAGGGTACCGGCCAGACGGGTACAGCGGGACGGCAAACCGGTCTGGGCGCCGGTGTCCGACAAGAACCAGGCTGAGGATTCCGTCCATTCGGCCTTCGTCCTCGATATGATGTGGCCCGGCGTGCAGGTGCGACAACGGTGTCACTTCGAAGGCTGCCGGGGCATCGAGAACGCCTGGATGACGTTCGAGCAGGTCCGCATCCCGGCCGGCAATCTCATCGGCGAAATCGGCAAGGGCCTCAAGTACGCACTGACCATCTTGAATATCGGCCGCGCCATCAGTATTCCCGCGATCTGTCTTGGCATGGCGAAGCAGGCCTGGCAGCCGACTCTGGACCGGGCGCATAGCCGCCGCACGTTCCAAAAGCCGCTGGCGGAACGGCAGACGCAACAGGTGCGCATCGGTCGTATGGCGGCCGATCTGTTCGCGATGGAATCGCTCGCCCATCTGGTCTGGCGTCTCGCGGATCAGCACCAGTTCGACATCCGTATCGAAGCCGCCATTGCCAAGATCTTCTGCTCCGAAGCCACGATCCGGTTCCTGAAAGATGCGCAAACCCTGTTCGGTGGCATGGGCTACGAGACGGCCGACTCCAAGCGTCTGCGCGGCGAACCGGCCTTCGGCATCGAGCAACTGGTGCGCGATGCGGAAATGTATCGGATCGGCGAAGGGGCCACCGACATCCTCCGCCCGTTCGTCTCGCGCGAAGGGCTGAATCCCCACCTCGAACGGGCGCAGGTCTATTTCGATGACAGGGCCACTGGGAGCAGACGGTTTGCGGAGCTGCTCAAACTCGCGCGGTTCTACATCCCATGGTATGTCAAATTGTGGAAGCGTATGCCGATTCCTCTGCGCCCGGAATTCCTGGATATGCCGGTCCTGTCTCACCTCTCTTTGGTTGAGCGACTGAGCCGGAAATTGGCAAGAGCCATCTTCTACGCGATAGCGATGAAGCGCGAATCGTTGAGGGATGACCAGGGAAGACAGAACCGAATCGAAATGATCGGAGAAGATCTGCTCGTGATCGCGGCGGCGACCTTGAGAGCCAGACATGAAGAGCGGGAGACCGGGCAGGGGGATTGCTGGGAACTGGTCGAGCGCGTGGCCGCTGATGCGAAAGAACGGATCACGCGTGCTATCCGAGAATTGATCCGCAACCGCGACGAAGACGTGGCCGAAACAGGGCGTCACGCCTTGGCCGGACGGTACGACCTGCTCAACAACGGCATCGTGCAGCGCAACCTCGACGACTACCTGCCGAAAAAGAACTCATAAAGAGGAAAGACCTTCCTAGCACAGCGGACGGTAGAGTTGGACGTGCTGTAACTGTGGAATGGGATCAGGGACGATCTCGGCTGTTCCGACTCAGGAGGAACACGTCACACCATTTCGATGAGCGTCTCCCCACCTGCAAGACGCTGCAAGATCTTCGGCAAAAGCGGTCCCAACCAGTTCCTGAGCGAGGAATTCGTGGCGTTGCCCAATCGCAGCCAGACCACCGATGCCGGCTGAGCGACGAGTGTGGCGAGCACCGCAAAGTCCTCATCTTTCGTCATGATGATGTATCCGTGCCGCGGGGCGAACTCGAACACGGCACGATCATCGAGATCCAAGCCAGGTTAATCGTTGACGTGAATCGCTTCATGTGCCTGTTCGCGAAGCCAGGTGGCGAGGCCGGGCGGGAGGTTGGCGTCCACGAGGAACTTCATCCGGTCCGTGCCGGCACGATACTGTGATTCAGGTAGGCGGCGGCGTAGGCCATGGCGGCTCGGATGTCATCACGCTCCAGGTAAGGATAATCGCGCAAGATCTCGTCCTCGGAGGTGCCTGCTGCCAGCATATCCAGGATATCCTGGACACGAATGCGCATACCGCGAATACAGGGGCGGCCGCCGCACTTGCCCGGCTCAATGGTGATGCGTTGGAGAAGGTCAGTCTTCATGGGTGACGGCGAGGAGCCCAACAACACGCTCCCTATGAATTGGGCGCACCATAGCAACAGCCCGGAGGCCGATCAACAAACGGAGAACAACGAGGGCCCTTTGTTTGGCGTCAGGACCCAGGCTCGGCGTCGCCATGCAGTCGCATTTGACCCCTTGGTGAGCCATTTCCATTCTGTGCATGCCGCGGCGAATCCCTCGCGCCCATCCCTTCCAGCCGAGGGTGCGGAGTATGTTGCGCCGCAACAGTACGAAATATTGAATACGTGTTGGACTTGCAAGTAGACTTTCGTCCAAACAGGCCGCAGAAAACGTAGTACACTGGGGTCATTTCGGATATGAAGATCATCCAGGTAGTTCCGAAGGCAAATGCAAGGTGAGACTCAAAGCATTACTCAAGGCGAAGGAGCGAGCGCTTCGTGGCAGCGCCACAACGTTTGTGCGTCAGCGCGAAGGAAGGTGGCACCACGAGAAGTATCGCGGTTGGATCAATTGGGATGAGGCCCAGGGCGGGGTTTTAGTCGCAGAAGTGAGAACCCTGAATCAGTCGGTCGAGTGGCAACTGCTTCAGGCATTCATAGGCTACCTCGATCGCCACCTCTCGAGCCACATTGAATCGATCTCGATTACGTATCGATAGAAAATGAAGCTCTTGGTGAGCTGATGAAGATATTCTTTTTCATGGGTCGGAATCCGATTACAAAGAGCGGAGTTAGCTGGAAGATTTGGAAGGTTGTTCGGCACGGCCGGTTGGTTACGACATATTGGGGGTCTGTGAAACTCCATCGGAGAAAAGTAGTGCCAGGTGCACATATTCGGTCTAAGACGCGACGATTCATTAACCCTGCGGAAGCTATTGCCTACGAGAGTAACCTGGTTACGTCAAAGATTAAGAAAGGATATCAGCGCCGTACACGTCGGCGCTGATATTTGGTGAGGCGCCAATAGGGTCGGCCAATAGCCAATAGGGTCGCAATAGCCAATAGGGTCGGGTCTTGCAATGCCACATTGAGCAGGAAAAAGGAGGCCTTCTGAATTTCGTGGCATGATTCTCGTGGCTCGGTATGAAGCCCAGAATATCCTCTGACCTACACAACCCGACTCAGTGGCGCGCCGTACCCGGGTGCAATAAGCTTATGACCGCGACAGCTCCTCCAGAAGTCAGAAAAGCGGGACATTCTGAATTCTTGGAAGTAATTCCCAGCTGTCTCGGCACGAACACCAGCATGTCCGCTTAAGTCCTCGCTAGAGTCATCTGGCATGGTCTCGGCCAGGCGGTGCGCTCAGCCCCACATTTTTAGGCGCCAACCAGCATGTGCCTCGGCAGTCCTTTGAGCAG
Source organism: Nitrospiraceae bacterium (assembly GCA_050246315.1). Taxonomy (GTDB): domain Bacteria; phylum Nitrospirota; class Nitrospiria; order Nitrospirales; family Nitrospiraceae; genus Nitrospira_G. The sequence goes on from JBFWWG010000016.1 coordinate 19,378, forward strand.
CCACGATTGGTTCTCATAGACAAACTGGTTTCGTTGCCGAACCAAAGTCGACACGATTTGGTCGCGGAGTTGGCCCAGTTGTGGATAGGTTCGACACTCGTAGTCCTCGTGCTGGCAACTCGCGGCAATGTCCTCCACAACGGAAAACAAGATGTTGTTGCTGAACCTAGTCAAGGCGCTCAACGAGGTCTTGTAGGCCTCCAGGTCGGCAAATGGCTCGAAGAGTCGTTCCATCACGAAAACTTCATGCCACGCATGGTTCATCATTGCCGCGACGCAGTCCGATCCCCTGACCCAATCTCCTACTGTTTTTCCTATGGCCTCATAGCAAAGCGCAATCCGCGGATCAAGAAAATCGTAGTCAGGATTGCACACGTCACCGTTGAATCGGCCCTGCGTCATTAAGGTCTCCTTAATGGGAGTGCCGTCATAGGGCAACATTTTGCAGAAGACCGCCGCAACGCTCCCGTCGTCTACAATCTGCCGCAGAAAGCCTATGTTTTCTTTGATCGATTCAAAGCTGCTCGATGGATCAAATAACATGAACCCAAATTCCCACATGAGCCCTAGCCCCTTGAGCGTTTGGACCGCTCTCAGATTTTGCTCCACCGTGATTTCCTTGTTGAGGACGTCCAACCCATCCTCCGATCCCGACTCCAAGCCCATGTAGACCAGGTACAAACCGGCCTCGCGCAGCGTGGTAAACAGCTCGGATTCCACCACGTCGGCTCGGCAACTGATCTTCCAAATGACTCTCCCGACCAGTTCTTGCCGATGTAGCTCCTCGACGAAACCGAGAGCCCAACGACGCCACGATGGGCCGAAAAGCGGAAAGTCATCATCCTGGAAGAGGAAGATCGTGATCCCCTGATCGTGATATAGCGCTTTCATCTCCCGCACCACTTCGGAACTCTTCCGAATTCGGACCACCCGCCCCGGGGCGGCACGATAAAACATGTGAATGGAGCAGAAGGAGCAGGTGCGTGAGCAACCGCGTGAGGCCAGGATGGGAAGGGTCCGTTGCCCCAAGATAGTAGTCGGCTCGTACTGTCTGTAGGGAAAGGGCAAGGCATCAAGGTTATCCAAGAGGCGCCGGAGAGGGTTTGAGACGACTCTGCCGTCCCGGCGATAGGCGACGCCCTCAATCGTTTTCCACTCGCCGGCATGGATTAAGGATTCCACCAGTTCAAGCAGCGTCAGTTCCCCTTCAAATCGGACCACACTGTCTACCTCCGGAATCAGCTCAAGAGTTCGCTCATGACTCAAACTGGGAAAGTGCCCGCCGATGGTGAAATGGCAATGCACACCGTGATCCCGCAGGTAGTGCATCAGCGAACGAAACCGTGGGAGGTAAAACTGGAAGATCAGCGAGAACCCGACGACAACGGGATCTTCAGCTTGAATAATCGTCAAGATCTTGTCCGCCGGATCTTCAAAATCGAGGACGGTCACGCGGTAGCCGCGATGCATCAGAGTAGAGGCGAGATAACCAATTCCAAGATTGCCTTGTTTCTGAAACCCGATCAAGACAACGGGTTTGGTGGCCTCGTGTTTTTCCAGTGGACGTAAGCGAGACAAGCTTTCTATCCCGTTAAGCACGGTGAGTGAAGACATAGTCTCCTCCTCCTGTCTGGCCGCATCTAGGCCTAGCGGCATTACAGTTCGTCGTGTGCTCGGAAATGGATGCAGAGCGAGGTCCCCGGAAAGGGAGCGGCGCAAGACCGGGGGTGGCCTCCACTCCCTCCCCGCAGGGATCGCGGGCGCAATTACTTACCGCCAAATTTCCTGACTACTTCCATCGATTGCTCGATGGCCTTGATGTTTTGCTGCAGTATGGCCCGTTGAGTCTCTAGCTGAACCAAAGCCAGTTGAGACAGGGCCTCTTTCGGCAGAGTCACGCGCTCGAAAAACCACCAAGGCACTGGATCCCAATTAATTGGCACTCGCCACTTAAACACTTCCGACAGCGACTGTTCGGGATTGAGGATTGGTTTCTCCATCATGCCCTCCCTTCAACAGCTAGATTAGACTTCGCGATCATCGTGATCGCTTGTACCCCCGGCCGCATTATACATACAAAGGAGTCGGCTTGCGTCCCTCATTCTGTGAGATGGGTGTAACCTCACACTGTGAGGTGGTGTTGCCCAGACGAACCTGGGGCCATCCCACTGTGCAGAATGCAAGTATGTGCAGAATGCAAGTACGCGGCCAGCAATGCCGTTAGAGGGACGTGCGCATTACCAGGTAAATAGCCACGGAAAAATAGGAGTATTTTGAGAGTGCGGTGTATGCGATTCGATACATACGTATCTAAATGGACACGATGGCAGAATGTCCAGGATGGCAACCGAATCCTGGGCTGCGGGATGACCAAACGGCAGACTGAATGTCTCCATCCACAATTGGCTGCGGGGAAGAGATCGTCGAGGTAGTGTGGCGGGGTCGGATGTTCGTCGTGCGATGATCGCGGTCCTCGATCCATCCGTAAAGATCGGATCCTGACCCGGGTTCGAGCACCCGCCGCCTTGTTTGACAGTCTGCGGAGGCCTGTGTTACGGTCGCACGGTTTTTGACATATTCGATTCCTATCCCTCGCTCCGCTCTATGAAGTGGGGCCATTAGTCCAGGAGGATGACTGCATGGAGCTCTACGAGTCTCTCTTTATTATCCGTCCGTCGCTGACAGACGAGGAAACCACCGCGCTCATCGAGAAGATGAAAGGGGTGGCAGAGCGGGCGGGCGCCAACTTCCAAAAAGTCGAAAACTGGGGCCGCCGGAAGCTCGCCTATGAAGTGAAGCGCGAGCGCAAGGGCACCTACGCCTACTTCTATTTCAAAGGGCCGGGTCCGGTCGTCGGCGAATTGGAACGGGCCTATCGTCTGGAAGATTCGATCCTGAAGTTCTTGAGCGTTCGATTGGAAAAGGAACTTGCGGCGCCGGCGACAGGCCAGCCGCAGGAGAGCCACAGTGAACGGGTTTAACAAGGTCATTCTCATCGGAAACCTGACGCGCAATCCCGAGTTGCGCTATACGCCGAGCGGGACCCCGGTCGGGAGTTTCGCGCTGGCCGTGAATCGCCGGTTCCGGCAGGGCGAGGAATTGAAGGACGAGGTCTGTTACATCGACATCGTCGTATTCGGCAAGCAGGCCGAACATTGCGGGCAATATTTAAGCAAAGGAAACGGCGTGATTGTCGAAGGCCGGCTCCAGCAGCGTCGATGGGAGACGGAAGACGGGCAGAAACGGAGCAAGCACGAAGTCGTGGCTCAATCCGTGACCTTCCTTCCCAAGCGGCAGGACGGCGGCGGGGGCGGAACCGAACCGGGCGCGCCGGATGATGCGCCGGCTTACGAATACGAAGAACAATTGTAAGGTTGGGAGGACGCGAGCATGGAGCGAGGCGGACGCTTACTTCGTCGCAAGAATTGCCGGTTTTGTGTGGAGAAGGTGCCGATCGATTTCAAGGACGTGCCGATGATGAAGAGCTTCTTGACGGAGCGCGGACGGATCGTGCCCCGGCGGATGTCGGGCAACTGCCTGCGTCATCAGCGGGAATTGACCACCGCGGTAAAGCGTGCCCGGCATATTGCGTTGGTGTCCTTCGCCGAGGAACGCTGATTGTGATGCCGGTGTTGGAGCGCGTCGGTTCGGCGACCATGGAGCGCAACGATCTGACATATACGGTCTCCGAGATTCTGGCGGACGGTCTGCATGTGGACGAGACGCTTACGGGGACGGACCTCGACCTGAGTCAGGGCGACACGCCGATCACGGGGGCGTTGCACCTTCGGATGGATCTTTCCCTCGACGACGCCCATGTCTCGGTGCAAGGTACGATCACCGGCGAGACGACTCGCCAGTGCGTCCGCTGCTTGAAGGAATTCATCGATCCCCTGGCCGTGCGGTTTGCGGCCGATTATTTCAAGAAGCAAGCGAAGGGTCGGAAGTTGACACGCCAGGCATCAGGCGACACGTCCGAGCCGGAGGCTACCGGTGGTGCCAGCGAAGACGCCTATGAATATTCAGGCGACGAGATCGACCTGGTCCCTATGTTGCGCGAGCAAGTGATCCTGGCGGAACCAATGCACCCGCTCTGCCGCGAGGAGTGCCTTGGACTTTGCCCGGTCTGTGGGCGGGATCGTAATATGGGCGCGTGCGGGTGCCACGAACCGAGCGAAGGGAATCTGGCCGAGAAGATTCGATCGGCGCAGCGATCGCTGAAACGATCGTAACGCGGGTTTCGGCGGGTGCCGTTCCTGCGATGCGGGCCCCCGGAACGATCATGAACCGGTCATCAACGGAAACGAGAGCTGAAGCGAGACCACCATGCCAAATCCAAAACACAAACATTCGCGTGCGCGGCGGGATCAACGGCGAACGGCCAAGGTGAAGATTGTTCCGCCTGGCTTCTCCCTCTGCCCGCAGTGCCACGAACTCAAATTGCCCCATCGCGTGTGCCTCAACTGCGGGACCTATAAGGGCAAGGCGATCATCGCCGTCGAAGAGTCATAGCAGGGTGTTGAAAAAGTCCGCCAGCCGGGTACCCGCTTGGCAGGTGATCGCGTCGCGGAGAAGCGCACCGGTTTTGACTCGTTGCATGAGGAAGAGCAACGGGTACCCCGAGCACGGCTCGCCGCTTCGCTCACTGGGGCTGAGTTCGTGGAAAAGGCACGTCTTGACGCGCCGGAGTCGGCGGATGAGAAGGCGGGCCTTTCTGAACACCCTGCGAGGCGTCTTCGATGCCATCCGTGATCGGTCGTCTTCAGAGACGGTCGCGCGCCTTTCGTCGATCCCATGAAGATAGCTGTTGATGCGATGGGGGGGGACCACGGTCCTGCTCCCAACGTCGAAGGTGCCATCCAGGCTGCGAGCGAATTGGATGTCGCGGTCGTCCTGGTCGGCGATGAAGCCCAGCTTCAAGCGCATCTTCAGCGCGTGGGCTGCCGCGATTCTCGCATCACCATCCGCCACGCGCCGCAAGTGGTGGAGATGCATGAATCCCCCGCTCAGGTGGCGCGAAAAAAGCGTCAATCCTCGGTCTGGATCGCCACGGGGTTGGTCAAAGGCGGAGAGGCGGCGGCGGTCATCAGCGCAGGCAATACCGGCGCGGCGATGGTTGCCGCCTTTTTCGTGCTCGAGTTGACCAAGGGCGTCGAACGTCCCGCCATCGCCACCATGCTGCCGACGCTGACTGGCCATGCCGTGATGTTGGACGTCGGGGCCAATGTCGATTGCACCGCCAACCATCTCGAACAATTCGCCCTGATGGGTAACGAGTACGCCAAGCACGTACTGGATAAGGCCAACCCGCGTGTCGGCCTGTTGAGCATCGGGGAAGAGGATTCCAAGGGGAACGAGGTCACGAAAGAAGCCTTCAAGCTGCTTAAGGCGAGCCCCATCAACTTCATCGGCAACGTGGAGGGACGCGACGTTTACAGCGGCGAGGCCGACGTGGTCGTGTGCGACGGCTTTATCGGCAATGTCGCGCTCAAGATCTCCGAAGGAGTCGCGGACACGATCAAAAAGTTGTTGCTCAAGGAAATCGGCGGGTCGTTCCTCGGGCGCATGGCCTATCCGCTTATCGCGGCCCCCCTGCGCAAGCTCAAGCGCAAGATCGATTATGCGGAGTTCGGCGGCGCGCCATTGCTGGGTGTGAACGGCATCTGTATGATCTGCCACGGACGATCGTCGGCAAAGGCGATCAAGAACGCCATTCGCCGGGCCAAATCGCTGGCGGAAAGCCGGATGACGGATCTAATCCGCCAAGATATTGAAGAAAGCCTCGGCCGCCATCGGCAGGAGGCGCAGCACGAAGCCAGCGCATGAACGCACGCATCATCGGCACCGGGTCCTACGTCCCAGCCCGGGTCATGACCAATGCTCATCTGGAGCAACTGGTCGCCACCTCGGATCACTGGATCAGCGAACGGACCGGCATTCGCGAACGCCGCATCGCGGCGACCGGGGAGGCCTGCTCCGATTTGGGGTTGCAGGCGGCGGAGAAGGCGCTCAAGGCTTCCGGTCTGTCCGCCGGCGATCTGGACCTCATTCTCGTCGCGACCTGCACGCCCGATTCGCTGTTGCCTGCGACGGCCTGTCTGATCCAACATCGCTTGGGAGCGACTCGTGCGGCGGCTTTTGATATTTCCGCGGCCTGCTGCGGGTTCGTCTACGCCTTGGGCGTGGCCAATGCCTACATCAAGACCGGCTTCCGTCATGTGCTGGTCATCGGGTCGGAGGTCATGTCCGCCATCACCGATTGGACCGACCGCAATACCTGTGTCCTGTTCGGAGACGGGGCCGGGGCAGCGGTCCTGAGTACGACAGAAGAAGCCCGAGGCGTGTTGTCGACCCACCTCCATGCGGACGGCGGCCTCTGGGACTTGATTCATGTGCCGGGCGGCGGGTCTCGCATCCCGCCCTCCGAAAATATGCTGGAGGCGCGCCAACAGTACATCAAGATGAAGGGCAACGAGACCTTCAAGGTCGCAGTGCGGACCCTCGAAGAGGTCGCTCGCGAAACCCTTGCGCACCATCACGTCTCGGTCGATCAGATCGATCTGTACGTACCACACCAAGCCAATGCCAGGATTCTCAAGGCCGTGGCGGAACGGTTGGGGCTGCCGGCCCACAAGATCATGATGAATGTGGATCGGTACGGGAACACGTCTGCCGCGTCGATTCCGATCGCGCTCGATGAAGCGGTGCGAGGAGGACGGATTCAAGCCGGGAGTCTGGTGCTGCTAGGGGCTTTCGGTGCGGGTCTGACCTGGGCCTCCGCGTTGATTCGATGGTGACAGGGTCGGTACTGTCAAGGCGGCGAGTTGCCGAGGTGATGCAGACGCCGCCTTGGGGGTCGTAGGGTGTCGGACTGTCAGTTTTTCCCGTTGACAAGTAGTGGTCTTTCCACCATATCTTAGCCCACATTATTCATGAGCCCTTCTCCTGCAATCGCTGATACGCCGCTGGGCACCTGTTGCCCTCAGATTGCCACGGGTCTCTGGATCGCATGCGAAGTCGAAGAGAATGGGCTTCTCCGCCGCGATATGATCGAACGCGGCGCTTCAAGCGAAAGCCCGATATCATGGGCAGGCGCACCCCTCGTGGCCTCGACATACGGTTTGAAGTACGCCTCAGTCCCTCCGAGGTCCGTGCGACGGTACCCATTGCGACGAGGTATCCGATGCTCTCCCCTGTGCAAGGGGTCGAGGCAGAGGATCCGTCGCTTGGTGTGTTCGGGTACCCGTTGTTCTGAACAGGCAACGGGTGAAATGTCATGAACCGTCATGAACAATAATGTGGGTTAGCTGAGCCATGACTACAGGAATCGGATTCGTGTTTCCCGGGCAGGGGTCCCAATCGGTCGGCATGGGGCGACTGTTTCACGAGGCCTCCGATGCCGTCCGCCGAACGTACGAGGAAGCTTCAGATGTCCTGGGGTACGATGCGGCAGCCCTCTGTTTCGAAGGCCCGACCGAACGGCTCAACCTGACGGAGTTCACGCAGCCAGCCCTGCTGGTCGCAAGTATCGCGGCCTGGCGCGCCGGCGCCTTCGACGGTATTCAGGCGGCCGCGGTGGCCGGGCATAGTCTGGGGGAATATTCGGCGTTGGTCGCGGCAGGCGCGGTTTCCTTCCGTGAAGGGGTGTCGTTGGTTCAGAAACGAGGGCGCTATATGGCTGAATCGGTCCCGGCCGGGACCGGATTGGTGGCGGCCCTGCTGGGGTTGTCGCCGGAACTGACACAGGCCGCTTGTAAGGAAGCCTCCGCGGTCGGCCTGGTGGCGCCGGCCAATTTTAATTGTCCCGGACAGATCGTCATCGCTGGAGAAAAGGCCGCCGTGGAACGGGCGATTGAATTGGCCAAAGCCAAGGGAGCCAAACGGGCCCTGCCGCTTCCCGTGAGCGTGCCGGTTCATACCCCATTGATGAAACGCGCGGCGGATCGTCTGGCACAGGACTTGGCGGCGGCGCATTGGAACGATCTTCAGGCTCCGCTGGTGAACAACGCCGATGCCGCCGTGATCCGGTGGTGTTCTGACATTCAGCCCTCGCTGGTCAAGCAATTACCGTCGCCGGTCCGGTGGGAGGAATCTGTCCGGAAGATGGCGTCCATGGGCGTGACGACCTTCGTCGAAGTGGGACCCGGCACCGTGCTCACAGGCTTGATCAAACGCATCGTCCCGGATGCCACCACCTTCAATGTCCAGGACCCGACCTCGCTGGACGCCACTCGCGCCGCGCTGGAGGCCCGAGCCTCTGCGTGAAACCGTTCGATTGCACGCGATCGCCTTCACGAATCAGTCTTATGGGTTGCATGCTGATTGACAAAGGAAGAGTGACATGTCGTCTTTGACAGGGAAAGTCGCCATCGTTACGGGGGCCGCTCAAGGAATCGGCCGCGCCATTGCTGAAACGCTCGCGCGCCACGGAGCAGACATTGTGGTGGCCGATATGGACCCAGGTCGGGCCGAAGAAACCGCCGCGGCCGTCGTTCAGCTCGGGCGCCGGGCCCTGACGATGAAGGTGAACGTCGCGAACTGGGAAGAGGTCAAGGGCATGGCCGACCGGGTCGTGAAGGACTGGAACAAGGTCGATATCTTGGTCAACAACGCCGGGATCACGCGGGACGGGTTGCTGTTGCGTATGCGCGAGGAGGATTGGAATCTGGTCCTTCAGGTAAATTTGACCGGGACGTTCTACTGCACCAAGGCCGTGTTGATGCCGATGACGAAACAACGGTACGGCCGGATCGTCAATATCGCCTCGATCGTCGGGGTAATGGGCAACGTGGGCCAGGCCAACTATGCGGCCTCCAAGGGTGCGGTGATCGGCTTTACCAAAACCGCCGCGCGAGAATATGCCAGTCGAAACGTGACGGTCAACGCCGTGGCACCGGGCTTCATCGACACGCCGATGACACAGAGCCTGTCGCCGGATGTCAAGGAGCAGTTGCAAAAGCAGATCCCGCTAGGACGGCTCGGCCAGCCGGCGGATATTGCAGAAGCGGTCCGATTCCTGGTATCGGATGAGGCCGGCTACGTGACCGGTCAGGTCCTGCACGTGAACGGCGGCATGTTGATGGTGTAATTCCAGGCACCTGTCGGAAGAAATCTTGTGCGGCGATGTGTTGGTTGCCGCGAGTGAGTTGGAGCAACAGGAGGGAGACGTTATGGCAGACGAAGGACGCAAAGCGACGACGGTGGACGAGCGGGTCAAGAAGATCATTGCGGAGCAGCTTGGAGTCGAGGAAGATGAAGTGACTCCGGAAGCGTCGTTCGTCGAGGACCTTGGCGCCGACTCGCTCGATACGGTCGAGCTGGTCATGGCGCTGGAGGAGGAATTCGAGATCGAAATCCCCGACGAAGACGCCGAAAAAATTCTCACGGTGGGCAAAGCGCTCGACTATATCAAAGAGAAGGTCTGAGAAGACGGCGGGACTCGTATGAACCAGGTGGGAGCACAACGGCGTGTGATGGTGACCGGGTTGGGGGCGGTGACCCCGTTGGGCACCGGCGTGGAGAAGACCTGGAATGCCATCTGTGCCGGGCAATCGGGCATCGGCCGCATTGCGCGCTTCGACCCAGCCGGGTATGACGCGCAGATCGCCGGCGAGGTCAAGGACTTCGATCCTGCGCAGTTCATCGAGAAGAAAGAGATCAAGAAGATGGACACGTTCATCCACTATGCCGTCGGCGCTGCCCAGATGGCGGTGGATGACGCCGGATACAAAGTCGCTCCGGAAGAGGCGACCCGTGTCGGGGTCTATATCGGATCGGGGATCGGCGGGCTGGGGTCTATCGAGTATTACGGTAAGGTGCTCAAGGAAAAAGGGCCGGGCCGAGTCTCCCCCTTCTTTATTCCCATGACCATCATCAACCTGGCTTCAGGCCAGGTCGCGATCCGCATGGGGGCCAAGGGTCCGAATTCCTGTGCGGTCACGGCCTGCGCGACCGGCAACCATTGCATCGGCGATGCGTTTCGGCTCATCCAGCGTGATGAAGCGGATGTGATGGTTGCGGGTGGAGCCGAGGCGGCCATCACCCCGCTGGGTGTCGCCGGATTCGCGTCTGCCAAGGCGTTGTCGTTTCGAAACGACGAGCCGACCAGAGCCAGCCGTCCGTTCGACCGAGACCGTGATGGCTTTGTGCTGGGCGAGGGCGCAGGCGTGTTGGTATTAGAGGAATTGGAGCATGCGCGCCGGAGAGGCGCCCGGATCTACGCCGAGGTGATCGGCTATGCAATGAACAGCGACGCTTACCACATCACGGCGCCTCCCGAAGAAGGGGAGGGGGCCGTGCGCTGTATGGAGTTGGCGCTCAAGGATGCGGGGATCGCCAAGCACCAGGTTGGATACATCAACGCGCATGGAACTTCCACGATGGCGGATGCCATCGAGACCAAGGCGATCAAACAGGTGTTTGGAGAGCAGGCCTACAGGATTCCGGTCAGCTCGACGAAGTCGATGACAGGCCATCTGCTGGGGGCCGCGGGAGGGATTGAGGCGATATTCTCGATTCTGGCGATTCACCACGGCCTGTTGCCTCCGACGATCAATCTGGAGCATCCAGATCCAGCCTGCGACCTGGACTATGTACCGAACAAGGTTCGGCCCGCGTCACCGTCGGTGGCCTTATCGAACTCGTTCGGCTTCGGCGGGGTCAATGCCTGCGTTCTGTTCCAGCGCATGGGTGCATGAAACGCCGCATCCCCTTCCTTTCAATACGGACATGACGACATGGACAGGCGGAACGGCATTGACGCCGCGCTGGGCTATGTGTTCCGCCAGCCGGCCTGGCTCGACGAAGCGCTGACCCACAAATCGTTTCTCAACGAACAACGGCTAAAATCCGGACGACATAACGAGCGGCTCGAACTGCTGGGTGATACGGTGCTGGCGCTTGTCGTCACCGATTATCTTATCGATCGCTTCCCTCATCTCGATGAGGGCCGGCTTTCGAAGCTGAAGGGCCACTTGGTGAGCGCTCAGGTCCTGGCCAAGGCGGCTCAGCGTCTGGAGCTAGGACGGTTTCTCAGGCTCGGTCGAGGAGAAGAAGCCACGCAAGGTCGCGAGAAGCAGTCGGTGTTGGCCGACGCGTTCGAAGCGGTGCTGGCCGCAATCTATCGGGACGGCGGGCTTGACGAGGCCCGGGCGTTCGCGTTACGCGTGTTGGAGGCGGAGCTGCTCGCGCTGGACCAGACCGGCGGCCGGCCGACTCAGGAGGACTTCAAGACTCAGCTCCAGGAATATTGCCAGAGCCGCCTCGACATGTTGCCACACTACCACGTGACCGCTGAATCGGGGCCCGACCACCGAAAGGTGTTCGAGGTGGAACTCACCATCGGTGGGCGGGCATATGGAGTTGGACACGGTCATACCAAGAAAGCGGCGGAGCAAGCGGCTGCCCGCGAGGCCTTGGGCCGCCTCGGAGAGGAAGACGGAACGCCGATTCTCGACTGAGAACCATCGCAGCAACACCACAAGCAATCTCGAGTCAACAAACAGGGAGGAAAGGATGGCGACCATCATCAAAGGACTCGGCATCGCAGTCATGGCGGGGGGCTTGGTCTTGGGAGGAATCTTCTCGGGGCCGGTCGCAGGGGCGGCAGAATCTTCCAAGCAGCCCACGCGGGCGCTCATTAAAACCAAACACGGCGAGATCGAGCTCAAGTTTTTCCCGGATGTGGCCCCGAACCATGTCGAGAATTTCGTCAAGCTGGCGAAATCCGGGTTCTATAACGGGACCATCTTTCATCGAGTGATTCCCGGCTTCATGATTCAGGGTGGAGATCCCAACACCAAAGATCTCTCCAAGAAGGATACCTATGGCATGGGTGGGCCTGGGTACAATGTGAAAGCCGAGTTTAACGAGATTCCGCACAAGCGGGGCATCGTCTCGATGGCACGATCGGCGGATCCCGACAGCGCCGGGAGTCAGTTCTTCATTGTGGTGGAGGACTCCCGGTTTCTGGACCGGAAATACACCGCCTTCGGAGAGGTGACGAAGGGGATCGGGGTTGCCGACAAGATTGTCAACCTGCCGCGTGATGCCAAGGACAATCCGATCGAGCGCGTGGAAATGACTGTGACGATTCTGGAATAGCCGAGTCCCGTGCCGGCGGAGAACTTGCCCCGGGCCGTCAGAAGGGCGAGGTGCCCTGTTTGGTCTGAATCAGTTGCTGGAGGTGCTGAAGGGCCTTGGTGGCCCGCTCAGCGGAGGAGACACCCTGAAATAGGAGGGTCTCTTCGACGAACTGGGCCCGACGTTCATTGACCTTGCCCTGGCACAGCACGACCTTTTCCACACAGCGGGCTTTTCCTCGGCAGACCAGTCGGACGGCCTGATATTTCCGGCCGTCGGCGAGCGTTTTCTCACCGTCGTAGTCGATGTGCTCGACATCGTGTAGGTCGAGCCTCGTTGAACCTGTGCGGGCGCTCCAAGAGCCGTGGTTGAGTTCAATCAACCCGGCGTTGGCACCGGTCGGGATCACCGCGTAGATTCTGGTTACGGACGGCAGCTTGCCGATATCCTCTTCCTTGCAACTGAGCGCCCTGATGACGGCCTGCGCGCCGGTGAAATCCGTGAGGAACTGGGACGTTTCTTCAAGAGTCTGGCAGAGGGCCGGGTAGGGGACGGTGAGGCACCCCGCGATCCACCCGATCGTCGTGGCCGTTCGCAGCAAGCGGATGCGGTTGCGAGGGATGTCGGCGCTGGTCTTCATGCCCCCACCGTACTGAAATCACGCCGGGCATTCAAGCGGTTGGCGATTGCGTCCGACGCTGTAAGTGAGTTTCCGAATGCGGTATGAGCCCCGGATTCCTGGTTCAGTGCTGATGATGTTCGCAACCGGGTCCATGGACATGCGGGGCCTGGCCACCGGGCGGCAGTGCGAATTGGCCGGGGATAATGATGCTTTTGCGGTCGTCGCGGCGGGCCAAGTGTTCGGCGATCTCCGGATGCGCGGCGCGCACGTAGCCGATCAGAGCCTGCAGAAACCGCTGGGATTGAAATGCGTCGCCTGAAAACTCGGAAATAAACCTCACCGCTCGGTCGAGCACCTCCGGCGAGCTTTGCAATTCGACCATGTCCTGGGGTTGCTGTTTCTTGAACGCGTCGTATTCCTTTTTCAGATGCTCGGCGAAGACCGGAAGCGGTCCCCCAGGGACATGCAGAGGGCTCAATCCACGGCGTAGGGCCTGGAGTCCCGCGATCACCTCCGCGTCCTGCCCGTCTCGCCGATCTTGGAAGTATCCAAAAGCGACCACTTCAACCAGGTTGAACAGGGCTGCGGCCTTGTCTCCGCCCAGCTCGGCGAGTTGGCGATAGAACTCGCGCCGTAGCGGGGCCAACAGGTCGCCCAACCGCTTTTGCTGGTAATCCATGCCGGTATGCAAGTAGGCACAATCGGGCGGGCAGGCAATTCGGACAACCCGCGATTCTCCGCAACAGTTGGGGCAAATCAATCCGCCTAGAGCGGGACAGCTCCGCTTGCCCTTGCGTTGATGGCAATAGATGCACTTGCTCACTTGGATGGCGCCTCTTTGGGTGGGCCGTCTTTCGGCGGGCCGGTAAAGCCGTAGTCGGCCAGCGTCCGCCTCGTGTCACCCGATTTCACGGGCGATTCCAGTCCGTTCACTTCCGCGGCGTCTCCGTAGTGGTAGGGAACCAGGATGACGTGGTTTGTGCGGTCGATGGCGATGTCGGCGGGCGAGGGGAGGTATTCGGCGATGACCTGGAGTTTACGATCCGACGCCATGCGCCAAATTTTTCCCCTGGTGAAGTCCGAGATGTACATGCTGCCCCATCGGTCGAAATCCACCCCCGAGAGGTTCCCGAACCGTGAGGAGAAAAACCCGTTCGAGATCAATTCCGTGATCGTCCCGTCCAGCCGCACCTCCACGATGTTTCCCTTGTCCCAACTGACCACGACGAGCCGATCCCCTTTCGGGTGAACGGCCAATCCTGCGGGACCGCCCAACTGCGGGTCTCGCACCAGGGTCGAAACCTGGTGCTGATGCGGCACATCGATGCGGAAAATGCTCTGTCCAGTCCGGTCGGACACGTAGAGCAAGTCCTTGCCGTCGTAGGCGATGTCCATGAGTAGACTGGAATGCCCGGCCTGCGGGAGGGCTCCGGACCCCAGCGGGAAGGTCAGGAGCAGCTTGCCCGTTGACTTGTCGAAGCCGCGCACCTGGTCCAGGTCGGCCACGTACAGGGTCTGTCCCACGATGGCGAGTCCTCTGGGTGCGTGCAAGGTGACGCCATCGCGGCCCCCTTCGATGAATTTCAGTGCGACGACCTTCCCGGACTCGTCCACCTTGGTGATAAAGCCATTGTTGTCTCGGGCGTCTTCGTCGCCGTTGATACTCGAGATAAAGTATTCCTTGGTGTCCGGATCGACGACGAAACTGTACGGCCCGCGGAGTTCCAGGATCTGCAGACCGAAGGCCGGGACTGTGCCGAAACAGAGCGCCGCTGCCATGGCGAGGGCGCGCAGGATCGGCCTATAAATGGTGGTCTCTTGGAGCCTGTTCCCTTGTCGGGCTGGCGGAAGCAGGGTGGGTTTTTGTTGAAGCATCAAGACCGAACGGCGGTTTGTGCCCGATGGTGTGTGATGAAATCCGTCCCGCATCGTATCGGACGCTTAAATCGGGTGTCAAGGAACCGGGGCGGGGAGCGCCGATCCGCGCGCGTTGACTTGTCGCGGAGGCCCCTGTTATGGTCGGATTTTGATATTGATTTCGCGCGCCTGCGTTCGATGGAGACGCTCTCCAGAGCGCGGCTGTCGCGCTCATCGCAGCCTACTTTTGTCCAGGGAGGAGAAGAACGTGGCAGCTCAGCTCATCGACGGCAAAGCGCTCGCGCAGCAGATTCGGGAACGGATCGCCAAAGACGTCGTGGATCTGGTCGCCCAGAAGGGAGTGCGCCCCGGGCTGGCTGCGATCCTGGTGGGCGATGATCCCGCCTCCCATATCTATGTCCGCAACAAACAGAAGGCTTGCGACGCAGCCGGCATTTATGTGGATGAGAACAAGCTTCCGACCTCCACGACGCAGGCGGAGCTGCTGCGGCTAATCGAAAAAGTGAATGCCGATCCAAAAATTCATGGTATTCTGGTGCAACTTCCGCTGCCGAAGCATATCGACAGCAAGGTCATTCTGGATTCGGTGTCTCCCCTCAAGGATGCGGACGGATTCCATCCCTACAATTTCGGTCGTTTGGTCGAAGGGAACCCCATCTTCGAGGCCTGCACGCCCAAAGGCGTGATCAAGATGATCGAATCCACAGGAGTGGCGATCGAGAGCAAGCGGGCCGTCGTCCTCGGCCGCAGCAACATCGTCGGCAAGCCTGCGGCGTTGCTGTTGTTGCATCGCCATGCGACCGTGACGATTTGCCACAGCAAGACCAAGGATCTGCCGGCCGTCTGCCGGGAAGCCGACATTCTGGTCGTGGCCATCGGCAAGGCCAAGTTCGTCACCGCCGATATGGTCCGAGAGGGCGCGATGGTCATCGATGTCGGGACCAATCGAACTGCTGAAGGGAAAGTGGTCGGCGACGTGGATTACGAGCCGGTGAGCCGAAAGGCCGGATGGATCAGTCCGGTTCCGGGTGGCGTGGGGCCGATGACGATCGCGATGTTGCTCGACAATACGCTGGAGTCGGCCAAGCGGGCGGCCGGGTTGGTGTAAGGTAGACCTGACCACATGATGCGCGAACCGCGACGGCTGAAGGAAGTGCTGGATCAGGGCCAGTTTGCCGTCACCATCGAGTACAATCCCCCCAAAGGCACCAATATCAGCGGCCTGGTCGAGAGCGCCAAGTCCTTGGTCGGACGCGTGCATGGCGTCAACGTCACAGACTGCACGGCGGCGATCATGAGGGCCAGCTCGCTCTCGGTCTGTCGGATTCTCTACGAGCTGGGGCACGATCCGGTCATGCAGATGACCTGTCGGGACCGCAACCGGATCGCGATTCAGGCGGATCTGTTAGGCGGGCACTTGCTGGGCATCCGGAACATTCTCTGTCTGACCGGCGATTACCCGACTGTGGGAGACCACAAGGATGCGAAGCCCGTCTACGACCTGGATTCCGTCCAGATCATGCAGATCGTTCAGGGGCTCAATAACGGTCGGGACTGGGCCGGCAACAAGCTGGATGGTCCGACCGACTTCACCCCTGGCGGGGCGGTCACGCCGGAGGCCGATCCGCTGGGGCCGATGCTGGCGAAGTTCGAAACGAAGGTCAAGGCCGGCGCCCACTTCTTTCAAACCCAAGCCATCTACCATCCCGAGCAGTTTGCGACCTTCATGCAGGCCGTGCGCAAGTTCAAGGTCAAGGTGCTGGCCGGGATTCTGCTCTTGCGCAACGCGAAAATGGCCGAGTTCATGAATGCCAATATTCCCGGCGTCTCGGTACCGCAGGAGATGATCGACGAACTCAAGGCCGCCGGCGACAAACATGCCATCGAAGCCGGCGTGGAGATCGCCGTCCGCACGATCAAGGCCGTGCGCTCCCATTGCGACGGGGTCCACATCATGGCCATCAAGGCCACCGACCGGTTGCCTCAGATCCTCACCAACGCCTCCCTCGGCTGATGAACATTCCCGACTTCCAGCGCGCGAAGCGCGAAGGAAAGAGGATTGTCGTCGTGACCGGGTACGACGCCCTGTTCTCCCGCATCATCGAGCAGGCGGGGATCGAGGTCATCCTCGTCGGCGATTCATTGGGTATCGTCGTCCAGGGGAAGCACGATACCCTCACCGTGACCATGGAAGACATGGTCTATCACACGCGGCTGGTGGCCGGGGCGACGGAACGGGCGCTGGTGGTGGCCGACATGCCGTTTCTGTCCTATCAGGTCAGCAACGAGGAAGCGGTGCGAAACGCCGGCCGCCTGATTCAAGCCGGGGCCGCGGCGGTCAAGCTGGAAGGCGGAGCCAATGTGGTCGAGCGGGTGCAGGCGATGACCCGCTTCGGCATCCCCGTCATGGGGCACGTGGGGATGACTCCGCAGTCGGTGCGCCAGTATGGCGGCTATAAGGTGCAGGGGAAGGGGGCGGAGCAGGCCAATCGGCTGGTCGAGGATGCCAAGGCCTTGCAGGAGGCCGGAGCCTTTGCCGTCGTCCTTGAAGCCATGCCCTCCGAGTTGGCGGCCCGCATCACCCGTGATCTCGCGATTCCCACCATTGGGATCGGCGCCGGGGCGTCCTGCGACGGGCAAGTCTTGGTTCTCTACGATCTGCTGGGCCTCTTCGACGCCTTCGTGCCCAAGTTCGTGAAGCCCTACGCCCATCTTAAAACCGATGCCTTGCGGGCCCTCAAGCAGTATAAAGAGGAAGTCGAGCAGGGGCGGTTTCCTACCGATCAAGAAAGCTACCACTAACAGGATGCTGAAAAAGTCCGCCAGTCGAGTACCCGCGTGACGGATGGTTACTTGCTCCCTGGCTGTCGTCAAACGTCAAGCGTCATCCGAACTGCGGTGAAGAGGAAAAGGTGAGAAGACTTTCCGCTGCAGTATGTTTGACGAATGACGACTGACGAATGACGTCTATCCGAGCGGCGGGATTCTCAGAAAGGGCCACATTGACACCCTCTTGGATATCTCAGACAATTCGGCTGGTCTTGTGGGTGTTGGGATGCGGAACCTCGCGAAATAGGCTACCAGAAGGCGCAGTGTGGCGGCGGCTCACTCCTATGGTTAGGCTAAAGGTAACAGGAATGGCAAAGATGTGAAGTTCCCAGTATTATCGTAGGGAGGTATCGTCATGGGACATGCGTCAGCGCACGAACCTCCGGGGTTTAGCAAGCTTTCGAAGGCGGAGCAGATTCGCTATTTGCAGGCGCTCTGGGACCGCATTGCGGAGAATTCGGGCGACCTCCCAGTGCCGCAGAGCCACATCGAGCTGGCAGAACAACGGCTCGCTGATTACCGCCGTGACCCCACCAAAGCTCGGTCGGCCCACGATGTCCTTCGGCGTCTCGGTAAGAAGAGCCGGTGATCAAGTACCGTCTCGTTTCTGAACCGCAGGCCGATCTCGATATTGAGGCGACCTTCCACTGGTACGAGAACGAACAGTCAGGGTTGGGCTTGGAGTTTCTCGATGAGCTGCTTGCTACCTACAACCGTATCGTCGAGGGTCCGCTGAAGTACCAAGAACTCAGGTCTGGTATCCGCCGGGCGCTGGTAAGACGCTTTCCGTATGCCGTCTACTTTGCCGTCGAAGGCAATGCCATTGTGGTGCTGGCCGTGCTCCACGCGAGCCGTGATCCAGCGGAGTGGCAGAGGCGGAGAGGCTAACTTTACGCTCAACTCGGACGCGTGTAACACTAGCCTGTGCCGGTTAGCCCGAACGTTGCGGCCCTCACCGTCCCGCCGATGCTCTGTGGCGGCGGACCGCCTCGGCTCACGAATTTGCGGTGCCGGGTACCCGTTGCTCGTGGATGCAACGGGTGAACCGTGATTCGCGAAGCAGGCCGTCCCATCCACGCGCGAGCCCGTCCAGACACTGGAAGCCATGATCTTCCTGGCGAGTGTTTGAAAGAAGAGGGTCAGGCATGAGTATTGACTTACGCCCACCTCAAAACCGACGCCTTGCGCGCCCTCAAGCAGTATAAGGAAGAGGTCGAGCAGGGGCAGTTTCCTGCTAGGGAAGGTCTGATCAATTCAAAATTCTAGGCCGCGATCAGCCAGATTCCCCGTCTTTGGTACACCTACCAATCGAATTTGGGAATTATTCAGACCTTCCCTAGATATGTCTGATATGGGGTCTGGCATGCGTATTGACTTATTGGTGGACGAGCTTCTGATCGCCGAACGCCTGCCGTTGACCAACTCTCAACGGAAAGGAAAGTGCTGGTGTGATCAGTGCGCTTGAACAATGGTGCAGGGAATGAAGGTCAGACGATCCCGAGAAGGACGGCAAGGGAGCGGCCGACGCGGACCATCACATCGTGATCGAGCGAGCCGATGCGGGCGCCAATTGCGTCACGGGGAACGGTCACGATTTTGTTGATCATGACCTGAGTGGGCTACTTGAGGCCGCTCTCCGGGTAGGCATCCACGGAAATGCGGAGAAGGGGCGCATCAACATTTTCGGTCGTCAGCAGAAAGTTCGTCACGCTCCCAAGGGCAGAGAAGAGATCGGTTTGCTGGATCAGGGCAGGCCGCAGCTGGCCGCTATAGTGGCCCTTGGCGGCCACGGCGACAATATCGCCGCGTTTCATCCGTTGTCCCAAGCGGCGACTTCCGAAGTGAAATCAAGCACGCGCTTCTCCTGCGGGGAACGGGCCGCCAGGCGCGCCTGGCGGCGGCATTCAGCCGAAAACCCGGTTGCGCGCGTATCAGGGATCCAGATCTGCACGGGACGCAGGCCATTGCGGCGCAACCGGCGTCGATAGCGGCTCTGCTTTTCCTTCGCGGTCAGAAGTGAATCAGTGGCCATAGAGCTTCCCTTTCCGTTGCTTCCCAATGAGAGGTTGCCAGATTCTCGCGTTACCTGTTATGGAGTCCTATCAGGTAGCGCGGTGACCATTTGGTCGTGAATGTTTGGAGATGCGGCGCACAAGATGTACCCAAACATGGAGTGCTTCTCTCATGCGAATTAGGCCGCGGGCCAATAGAGTGATAGGCTTCCGGGACGGCGAGGTTCTCGGAATGGACCAGGTTGACACCCTCTCGTATTTCCCAGACAATCCCGCAGGATTCGCGCTTCGAGATAGGCAATCACACGAGAGAGGCCGCCAGGACGCGCAGCGCGATGGCGGCCCACGTGTAGTCCGTCGCTCTTTTAGGCTCAGTGAATTGATGACGGAAGGCATGAGTATGCTGAATAGAATGATCCACGGCCTCGCTCGGAGCTTCGTCACCTTGGGGGTCGGCCGCGATGCTCGTCCTGATGGCAACTCCCTCTTGGAGAGCTTTCTCGTACGGTGTCACGCCCTGAACGCTCCACGTGTCTTAGAGCTGGGCACAAAACGCTCCATCGCTTCCCGCTCCACTCGACATGACACCTGGGTTCCCCATGCGAGCGAATATCTCGGCACCGATTTCGCCAGTGGACTTGATGTCGATATCGTTGCAGACGTGCATCGTCTTACGGCCGTCACCGGCGAAGAGCAGTTTGATATCATCATCTCCTGTTCTACTTTCGAACACTTCAAATATCCTCACCGAGCCGCTCATGAAGTCATGAAAGCGCTTCGCGTTGGTGGCCTGTTGTTCATTCAAACACACCAATCCTTTCCCCTTCACGCCCATCCCTATGACTACTTCCGCTTCTCGCGTGAGGCTTTGGCGGGGCTCTTCGGGACACAGATGGGCTTTCGGGTCCTTGCGACGGATTATGAGTTTCCCGTGAAGCTCTGTTCACTGCGCGTGCCGAGTGCCGTAGGTCAACCATTCTTTTGTTAACGTCCGGTTGTTCGGTGATAAGCTCAGTCCAACTCCTCAGACGTTTATCTTCGAGGACGATACCGCCTGAGATCTCCATTGTCGATGAGCGGCTAACAAGACTCTGATGCTGACTCTCGGAAGCGGGGTTTGGCGATTCTCTTGTCGCTCCTCGGCCGTAGCTTAGCGGCGGCGTCAGCCATTCCGGATGGATGGCCCTGCTAGGGGCAAGTCTGGCCATCATGCACTCGCCAGCTCGAAGCGCTTCAAATGGCCGCCGGAGTTACGGGGTGGAGCGCCTTTTCCAGTCCGCAGTCAATCGATGATGCACAGATAAGACCGATCCCAAACGTGCAAATGAATTGGTATTGACGGTAGCCTACACAACACGCAATCTTGCGTCCCGGGCGACTCTCAACAGTGACTAGGGTCACGTAAGAAAAAGTTTGCCAAGTGGCCGCACCTCGCCCGTTCGCGATCCGGTTCTTTCACGAGTCTCATGGGACGGGCATGTCCGTGGACTATGATATCAGTCACGTATGCGTGCTCGAGGGCACAGGATGAAATGGGACACCGGCCGCGCAATCAGATACTCGGGCCTGACTAAGCCTGCAGACTAGCCCGCCATGACCCAAGGGCGCTGACCGGTGATCCCCTTCGTCCCTGCCATCGGACGAAACGTGTCCTGGTTCTTCAACATCGCATGGAGAATCGTGAGGAGCGTCCGCATGCACGCTGTCCCCGCTAATTTCTTCCTCTTGCCCGCCTGTCAGGGCTGCAGGTAGAACACCCGACTCACCGGGTTCTTGCATGTCGCAGCGCTGTCAGTCAGGAACAAGAAAGGTCTGGCAGGTTATGCCCTCTGCGGCATGATGGTCGGGATCACTTGGCGGCGGTGCTTCCGGTAGGTTCGAAAGTCTCCGTCCAGGGTGAGGAGGCGGCACTTGGCGTGGCGTTCCGCCATCCGCACAAGACAGGCGTCAGCTAACGACATCGGGACATTGCCGTATCGGCCTAGAAGTTTGGCGACGGCCTGGGTGTTGCCTTCCAGGGCGAAGCCTACCTGAAGCACGCCGCGATCGAGCAGGTATACGACGGCCTGGCTGCCGCCGGGATGATTCCGGAGCAGATGGCAGGCTTCAGCCAGCACAGCCTCACACGTGAGGAGAGGCGGGCGCAGCCGGTCCCATTGATCCTTGGCTCATCCGTGATGTCGATCGGCCCGGTTCAGAAAGGCCACCAGCGGACCCGTGTCGAGGAGCAGGACCTCCCGCACCGAGCTACCGTCCGAATCCGCGAAGATGGGTTTTGTTGGTCGAGAGATCGGCGGGACCGGTGACGCAGCCTGCGAGGTCTTTAGCGAGGTCGAGCGCTGAACCGACGACCCTCCCCCGTCACGGCTCAAGGCGGGCACGAATCGCCTCACGCATGACGTCGGACTGGGTGGTTCCTCGCTGCTTGGCCGTCGCGAGGACACGGGCATAGAGCGCATCATCCAGCTTGAGGGAGAGGGTCTTCATGGTTCGTGTCCTTGGGTGCGTCGTCGAAGCGTACTACGATAATGGCTAAATTGTATGACCACTGAGCGGCTGCGTCATGCCGCATGGCGTGACCAGGCATGAGAAAGGCTTGTCCGGCGAGGGCGCCTTTCCCCACCGAGGCCGCCGTGGCCGGGGCAGCGGATCTGAGAAGTCGAGCTCAGGTCCTGCATGGCAATGGAGTGAAGGAGGAAGCGGGTTCGTTGATTAGACGGTGCGGAATCGCATCTGCGCCACAGCCCATCACGAGGAGGGCCTCGGGCCGTGCGCGCGCGGCGTCGGCTACGCCGCTTCGTCTTTCACGCCCGTGGCTTGCCGGACAATCGTTCGAACCTGTTCCTGAATGTCGTCCACTACGGCTTTCATTCTGGCGTGATGCCAGAAGAGGGCGACGAGCAGCATGACCAAGAGCACGAGCATGACGCCTGCAATACGGATGGCCGGTTCGAGCCGCTCTTGCAAAGACGTGACCAGCGTCGTCCGGCTCCATCCGACAAGGCCTGGTCCGTCGGAGATCGGCACGAACAGAATCGTCACCAGTTCCCCTCGCTCACCGGAAGCTGAGACCGCGGAGGAGGTTCGACCCGACTTGGCGCCGCTCCACTCCGGTCCCTCGAACTGGCGTCCGATCATTCCGCGATCGGTGGCGGCGAGGATGCGGCCCTTGGCATCGGCAACTTCTGCAGAAGCCAGGTGTGGGGCAGGCACGAGGCGATCCAAGGCTTGCTGAAGGGCGGTGGGATCTTGCTTGAGCAAGGTCCGTGTGGTTTCGAGCAGTTGTGCAAAGCTCTCGCCGCGTTGTTGCAGACCGGCTACGAGCCCCTGATCCTCGTAATACAACAAGCATGTCGTCGCAGCCAGCACGAGCAGGATCGCGATGGTGCAGGGGCCTGTGACGGAGGGGTAGTTCGCCGCATTCTTTTTCATATCGGAACTCCTCCGACGTTGATCCTTGGCTAGACGGTCGTCTCAGCGCTTCCGATAAACCTAACAGAAGAGGAATGAGTGTCAACGAATGGCCGCAAAGCGGCGGTCAGTCGAATCAGCGGAGAATGTGGGTTCTTCGCGGAAGAATCGTCACGATCGTTCCAGCGACGAAGCGAGCGCACGCGAATATGGGCACTGGATGTTTGAAGACGGCTAAGACGAGGTGTCGACCGGCATCCCGTCGGCGTCGCATCGGACTTGAAAGACCGCTCGATCCTCTAGGCGCAAGGCTGTGAGGGCTCGGCCCCAGACGCAGCCGCTGTCGAGTCCCAAAAATCGTGGCGTGAGGTGCAGGCCCAATGCCGACCAGTGGCCGCAGACCAATGTCTCCCTGTCCTGCTCCCGCTGTTCGATTTCAAACCACGGTTTGAACCCGGGGGGAATGTCCTTCACTTCTCCCTTGAACGTGTGGTGAATTTCTCCGGCAGGGGTACAGATCCTTAATCGGGTCAAGGCGTCCGTGATCGTCTTCAAGCGGACCGAGCCGGTCAAGCTGTCCGACCAGAGCCGTCGCTCCTGCGTGAAGAGGCTATGGAGCACCGACCGATACGCCGGACCGCGCAGGGCTTCCTCCACTTCTCTGGCCAGCGTCGCGGCCTCGGTGACCTGCCATTGCGGCAAGAGGCCGGCATGGACGAGGACGTGTTGCTGCTCCCGGTGTAGAAGCGGTCGATGCCGCAACCAATGAAGGAGCTCGTCACGATCCGGAGCGGTGAGGACATCCTTGAAGGTGTCACGTGGGCGGAGAGGAAGGATTCCTTCGGCGACCGCCAGCAAATAGAGATCGTGGTTGCCCAGCACCACCACGCTCCGGTCGCCGAGCTGCTTGACGTACCGGAGGACGGCCAAAGACTCCGAACCACGATTGACGAGGTCCCCGACGAACCAGAGCCGGTCGGTTTCCGGGCGCCATGGAACCCTGGCGAGGAGCTGCCGCAAAGCCGTATAGCAACCTTGAATATCTCCGAAGGCGTAAATGGCCATGTGTCCTTAGTAGAAAGACAATCGACAAAGCCTAGCGTCGCTGACGCCAATTTACAAGGTTGTGGAGCTTGAGCGGTGGTGAGCCGGACTCGCCTCGATGTGCCGTCTACTGTACATTAGGCCGCCGGTCGATTGCGGACTTTCGGATCGGGTTTGTTGGTGAGCAGTTGGGTCATCTCCCGCGACGTCCTCGGAGGACTATAGAGAAAACCCTGCACTTCTTCGCAGCCCGCCCGTTGCAGCGCCTCGAGCTGCGCCTGCGTTTCGACTCCTTCCGCAATGGCGCGACACCTCAAGCTGTGTGCCAACGTGATCAACGCTGCGGTCAAGCCGGCCGATCCCTCCGTGGCGCTCGCATCCTGGATGAAGGAGTGGTCGATCTTTACGGCGTCCATCGGGAGGAGGCGCAGTTCCCGGAGCGAGGTGAACCCGGTTCCGAAATCGTCCAAGGCGATACGGACGCCCAGCGCCTTGAGGTGCTTGAGGACCTTCAGTGAGTGATCGAGGTCCCGCATGATCATGCTCTCCGTCACCTCCAACTCAAGATACTCGGGGTGGCGTCCCATGTCCTGCACGGCAAGACTGATTGTTTCGACGAGTCCTGGATGCCGAAAATGAGCCGTTGACAGGTTTACGGCCACGCGAACGGGAGGCAAGCCGGCCTCTTGCCAGGTCTTCTGTTGACGACAGGCGGCCCCGATCACCCATTCACCGATCGCAATCGTCAACCCGGCCTCCTCGGCGCAGGCGAGGAATTGGGCCGGCCCGAGCAGCCCGCGCGTGGGATGGCGCCAGCGCAGAAAGGCCTCGACGCCTCTGATCGCCCATCGTTTGATGTCCACCTGGGGTTGATAGTGCAGCACGAATTCGTTCTGCTGGAGGGCGC
Source organism: Nitrospiraceae bacterium (assembly GCA_050246315.1). Classification (GTDB taxonomy): domain Bacteria; phylum Nitrospirota; class Nitrospiria; order Nitrospirales; family Nitrospiraceae; genus Nitrospira_G. The sequence continues at coordinate 44,162 of JBFWWG010000016.1, forward strand.
GCCGTAAGTCGGCTTCCAGGCCCAGGCGCTCCGCCTGGTTGGTGCGCAACTCTTGGGTGAAATACACAAAGCGGGTGCCTCCTTTGGCCTTGGCGCTTTGGAGTGCGGCATCGGCCTGTTGGAGCAGTGTCGGGATATCATCGGCATCGGAGGGAAACACTGCGATGCCGAGGCTGGCCGAGAGGGTGATCTCTCTCTGTCCGATCAGGAACGGGCGTTGAATCGCGGCGAGCAGCCTGCGGGCCATTTTGGCGGCGTCGCGCGGCGCCCGAAGGTGGGGCATCAGGAGAGAAAAGGAATCGGCAACCAGACGGGCGAAGGTGTAGGAGGCGGGTTGATGATTGGCTCCGGCAAGGCTGTCGCCCCGTCTCACGCAATCCTGAAGGCGATCTGCCACGGCCTGGAGCACCTCGTCTCCGACTGTCAGACCCATCGTCTCGTTGATTCGCCGGAAATGATCCAGGTTGAGCATCAACACCGCACCGGTCTCCCCGGTCTGCTGCGCCGACTCCACGGCCTGTCTTAGCCGTTCTTCAAACAGTAGGCGGTTCGGCAGATTGGTGAGCCGATCGTAAAAGGTGGAGAGAAACATCTGGGCTTCCGCGTTTCGCCGAACCGTGATGTCCTGGATGGTGCCGGTGACGGTGAGGACGCGACCCTGGTCGTCGCAGGAGGGCGTGCCCCGTTCGGTCACGATTCGCTCTTCTCCGCCCGGCCGGACGATCCGGTAGTCCACTTCATAGTCTCGGCGCAACGCCAGGGCTTCCTCCAGGGATTGGCGGACCAATTCCTGGTCGTCCGGATGCACGTTCTGGAGATAGGCTTCAGGGGTCCAGTCCAACTGATCCGACGGAAACCCGAGAATTCGGCAGACCTCCTCGGACACCATGAATCGGTTGGTTCGAAGCGTCCAGGTCCAACTGCCGAGGTGGGCGAGGTGCTGGGCGCGAGCTAAGCCGGCCTGGCTCTCATGTAAGGCTTCCAGCACGCGACCGGTTCGAAGCATATACCGGACCCGATGACTGAGGATCACAATCTGCCAGGGCTTGGCGATGAAGTCGGTCGCGCCCACTTCGTACGCCTTTTCGATGGACTCGAGGTCGTCGAGTCCGGTCATGATTAAGATGGGTGTGAGGGTTCCGCCCGGCAGGTGGCGGATGGCATGGCAGGCCTCGAAGCCGTCCATCACCGGCATGAGCACGTCCAGGAGCACGATGGCCGGGCGAATCTGTTTGAAGAGTCGGACGGCTTCCTGTCCGTCGGCGGCTTCCTCCACCTCGAGCCCGATCTGTTCGAGCACCTGGCGGGCCAACATCCTCATCGTCGCATCATCGTCCACGATGAGGGCGATCGCCTGGGGATCGGATTGGTCGTCATTCATTGGGGTGACCTGTTCTTCCACAGCAATCCTGGCGCTCCCGTGCGCCTGCTCATACCGGTGGCACGATTGGTCTCATCAAGAGCGAGGGAATGCAATCGCTCGGCACAGGCGGGCTAAAGAGATATCCTTGGGCCTCGTCGCACCCCAATTGGCGGAGCAACGAAAGTTGCGGCTGGGTTTCAATGCCCTCCGCCAGCACCCGCAAATTGCGCGCGTGGGCGATGGCGATCATGGCTTTGGCGATCGTCGCATCCGTCTCGTTCGTCGCCACGTCCGTGATGAACGAACGATCGATCTTGACGGTGTCGAAGGGAAGCGTGCGGAGATGACCGATCGACGAGTGGCCGGTCCCGAAATCGTCAAGAGCCAACCGTATGCCGATCCCCGTCAACTGCTGCATCATGATGGCGGCTTCTTCCGGTTGAGGCATCATGATCGTTTCGGTCAGTTCCAATTCAAGACGCGCGGGAGCGAACCCAGTCTCACGCAAGAGGCGAGAGAGTCGCGTGACCAGGCCGCGATCACTGAATTGCGCATTGGAGACGTTCACCGCCAGGATGAGCGGAGAGCCGTCCGGAGATCGCCAGAGCGCGGCTTCCCGACAGGCCGTGTCCAGCACCCATTCCCCCACAGCCTGTCCAAGCCCGATCTCATCGACCAGGTCAACAAACCGTCCGGGCAACAGCAGGCCTCGGGTGGGGTGCGCCCACCTCACCAGGGCCTCGACGCCGATGACCTGCCCCGTGTGGAGGTCCACCAGGGGCTGGTAATGGAGGCGAAGCTCCTCGCGTTCGATGGCCCGCCTGAGGTCATTCTCCAGCGCCAGCCGGTCCGCCGCGAGCTCGTTCATGGACCGTGAATAGAACCGGTAGTTGTTGCGGCCTTCGTTCTTCGCCTGATACATCGCCGTGTCGGCATTCTTGAGCAACTCTTCCAGATTCTCGCCGTCGGCCGGGTGGAGCGAGATCCCAATACTGCCTGTGATGAAGACTTCCCGCCCTTCCAGCAGGAATGGATGAGCGATGGCGGTCAAAATTCGGCGTGCAATCCCGCTGGCATGGTCGGGTTGGCGCAGCTCGGGGAGCAGAATGGTGAACTCGTCTCCGCCGAGCCGCGCCACCGCCCCGGCCGTTTCCGAAGAGCCGGGTCGGATCACGGAGTCGGAGGCGCGGATCGCCTCCATGATCCGCTCGGCGGCCTGCTTCAACAGGGCGTCGCCGGCCGAATGGCCCAGCGAATCGTTGATGAACTTGAACCGGTCGATATCCAGGAACAGAATTCCCAGCATCGCGTGATGTCGCTGGGCGGCAGCTAAGGCCTGCTGAGCCCGATCTCGAAAGAGGAGCCGGTTGGGCAGTCCGGTCAGACTGTCGTAGTAGGCCAGATGGTGGATATGCTCCTCGATCCGGCGGCGTTCCGTAATGTCCTGCACGGTGCCTGTCAGACTGGCCGCGGTTTGGCCATCCTCGGCCGACAGCGCGCGGGCTTGAAGGCTGACGGTCCGGTGCTCTCCGTCCGGCATCGTCAACGTATGTTCCTGGCGAGAGGGCTGGTGCGAGACGAAGTTTCCCTGCAGCACGCTTTTGAATAATCCGCCAACCGCAGGAGGAGCGAGAGACACAAACTCATCCAACGATCCTGAAAATTCTCGAATGGATAGCCCCAGGATGATCGCGGCTCGCTCGGAGACCCGCAATTGACGCTTCGCGGTATCCCACTCCCAACTGCCGACCTGCGCCAGGTGCTGAGCATGGGCCAAATGCTCCTTGCTGCGGGACAGTTCGCGGAGTGCGGCACCCGCTCGGAGGAGGTAGCGGACGCGATGGCCCAGAATGAGCGGATTGAACGGCTTGGACATGAAATCCGTCCCGCCGGCCTCGTAGGCGCGCGCCACCGACTCCGTGTCATCATGCGAGGTCATGAAGACGATCGGAACATGGGTCGCCTGGGGGAGCTGTCTCAGCGACGAGCACGTGGCGAATCCATCCATGCCGGGCATGACCACGTCCATCAACACCAGATCGGGTTTGAGCGAAGGGAACTGTGTCACGGCATCACGACCGGACGAGACGGCTTCGACGTCGAAGCCGGCCTGCACGAGGGTGTCGCCGACCAGGGCACGGATGCCCGCCTCGTCATCCACGACCAGCACGAGCGGGCGCTTGACCGTCGGGGCTCCGGTCATGCTGTAAGCCGCCGTTCGATTTCGGCCCGAAAGGAAGACTTCACCGCCTGATACTCCCGCTCGAATCGGGAGAAGATCGCCGTTGCCTCCAGGAGCTGCTTGGTCCGCCCGCACTGTTCGAGATCTTTGCTGAAGGCGGCCAATTTGATCGCGCCGAGGACGCCGCATCGGGACTTGAACCCATGCGCCAGGGAGAAGAGCCGGTCGGCCTCGTTGTTTTGGACGGCGGTCCGGACCTGCTCTACGATCTGATCCGAATCCGTGAGAAACATCGAGAGCATGGACACGAGGACGTCGGGTCGCCCCGGTCGCTGTAAGGCCAAAATGTCCTTCCAGACCTTTTGATCGATCGCCGCGACGTCCTGCGCAACGCCGCCCTCTTCCTTCACATGAGAGGGCGGCAGGGCTGATCCTGGGGGTTCGACCTCGTCGCCCGGTGCTTGAATGCCGGGGGCGCGGGGCCCGATCCGCATGGGCACGGTCCGACTCTGGGGTCGGCACCAGCGGCGCACCACCTCGGCGAGTTGCCGTCGGGTAAAGGGCTTGGCCAGATAGTCGTCCATGCCGGCGGCGAGGCACCGTTCACGATCGCCCTGAATCGCGTGCGCGGTGAGAGCGATGATCGGTACGCGAGGCTGAGTCCTTGATGATCGGTCATCGGTCATGGAAGGAGGAGCGGTGGGTTCTGCCTGCTCAGGCGATTGACGGCTGACCATCGGCCATCGATTCCTCTCACGTTCTCGAATGGCGCGGGTGGCTGCGAATCCGTCCATATCCGGCATTTGACAGTCCATGAAGATCAGGCTGTATGTCGCGCTGGCTGATGCGTTGAGCGCCTCCACCCCGTTCCCGACCACCTCGACCGAACAGCCGAGGTCCTCAAGCATCAACCGGGCGACCTCCTGGTTGACGGCGTTATCCTCCGCAACCAGCACGTTGGCGGAGAATGTCTCCGGCGAAGGTGGTGGATCGGCGTCCGAAAGCGACGCACCTTTCGCCTGATGGGAGTCGGACCGGCCGGTCTTGGGGGAGAGCAACAGGGTCAGCAGCGCCTCCATCAATAAGGATCGGCGAACCGGCTTGGCGAGGACCGCATCGACTGCGTCATTCATGTCAGGTGGTTGCTCGGTCAGGCCTCCGAGGGACGCGAGCAGGATGAGACTGGTGCCGGACAGCGCCGGATCGGCCTTGATCTGCCTGGCCAGGTCCATGCCACTCACCTCCGGCATGCGCTGATCGAGGAGGGCAAGCTCGAACGGCCTTCCTGCTACAACCGCATCCTTCAGAACCGCCAATGCCTCTCGGCCGGTTGACACGCCGGAGGGAGCGAGGTTCCATTCGGTCAACCGCTCCTGAAGGATCTCGCGACTGGGCTGATTATCGTCGATGACCAGGATGCGCCGTCCCGATAGATCCGGCGGGGCCAACCGATCGAGGGATGGCGCCGTGGTGACAGGTTCCGGTTTGGTCAGTCGGACGGTGAACCAGAAGGTGGTGCCTTGCCCCTCCGTGCTCTGCATGCCGATCTCTCCCTGCATCAGTTCCACCAGTTGTTTGGCGATGGAGAGGCCGAGTCCAGTGCCGCCATACTTTCTTGTGGACGAGTTGTCGGCTTGGCAGAACGGCTCGAAGATCTGTCGCCGGGCTTCCGGCGGAATGCCGATACCGGTATCGGTGATCTCCACGCGAAGCGTCGCGGATGATTGGTGGTCTTCCAGCGCGGAGACGTAGAGGCCGATTTCACCACGCTCCGTGAACTTGATGGCGTTGCCAAGCAGGTTGATCAGGATTTGACGGAGTCGGGCCGGATCGCCAACGAGCGCGGTCGGGACGGTGCGTGGAATGGAACAGAGGAATTCCAATCCCTTGCGCTGCGCCCGCTCCGCGACCAGTTCGGCCACGTCCTCGACCGTTTCTCCGAAATCGAAGGGCAGTGTTTCCAGTTCGAGTTTGCCGGCCTCGATTTTCGAGAAGTCCAGGATGTCGTTGATCGTGTGAAGCAGGGCCGTGGCCGAACGGTGGATGGTGTCGACGAAATGCCGTTGCCGGTTCGTCAGCGCGGTCGCCAGCAGCAATTCGGTCATCCCCAGCACGCCGTTCATGGGGGTACGAATCTCGTGACTCATGTTGGCGACGAATTGGGATTTGAGGCGGCTCACCTCGAGCGCGCGATCGCGGGCCGATTCCATCGCCGTGTTCGCCTGCACGAGTTCATCGCGTGAACGGCGGAGATCTTCCGTCATGCGATCGAAGGAGCGAGCCAAGGTGCCCACCTCGTCGGTACCCATCACGCCGATCGTTTGCGAGAGGTCGCCGGCGGCGATGCGGTCGGCCAGATGGGTTAAGGATTGGATGGGGATGGAAATGTGGCGGGAGAGCCGGTACGCCACCGCGAGTACCAGTAGCGTCGTGATCAGGAACAGCCCGAGAAAAAGACGCCGGAGAGTCTCGACCTGCCCAAAGGCATCTTCGCGATCCTGGGCCACCAGCACCGTCCAGCCGAGCCCTACGAACGTGCGGAAGCCCGTGGACTTCGCGAAGCCGATCAGAAAATCGTTCCGATCGGTCAGGAACGATCCACGATCCTCACGGTGCGAAGCATCGGGCGGTCTGTAGCCGAGATGCAGAAGGGTGGTTGGAGGAAACGGACGAGGCGCAGACCCGCCGAGTAGAAACGAGGGCCCTGCCAGCACCGCGCCTTCCTCATTGACCAGCAGCACAGAGCCCTGCCGTTCTCCGGTCCCCCCTTGGACCTTGACCTGCGCCGTGATCTCCTGGAGTTCGGACTGCGGGAGGTGGGCGACAAGATAGCCGATCGGCTTGCGTCCGCCGTTTGGTTCGGTGATCGGCGTCATGATGCGGAGACTGATCGATTTGGTAAGGGGATCGTCGGTCAGGTCTGTGGTGCTCACGCTCGCGCTCTGCGCAGCGGTGTGAAACCACGGCTCCTCCGAGACGACATGCCCGATCAAGGAGACGTCGCTTGAGGAGACGATCTTGCCGCCCGTATTGATGCAGTAAATGGAGGAGTAATGGCCGTACTGGCTCCACAGGCGCAGGAGACTCAGGGTGATGCGTCCCCGAGGATCGTCGGCGGCCACATCCTGCATGGCATCCATAGAGGCCCAGGCTTGAAGGTCCTGCGTGCTGGCGAAGATCACCCGGTCGATTTTGCCTATGGTTTGCGCGGCCAGTTCCTCCAATTTTTCGCTCGCGTTCCGCTTGAGGATATCCTGGCTGGTTCCATAGACGATGATCCCGACCACGATCAGTGGGACAAGCGCTAAAACCAGCAGGGCGGTCAGGAGCTTGGCCCGGATCGATATTCGGGAGAAAAGCGAGGACAGCGACATGAATGTTCGTGTGGAGTTCGGGCCGCGAACCGGCCGTGCCGGCGATGAGCGGATTGCGTGATCGTCGCAGAGCGACGGATGCGCCCCAGTGACGCCGTTCCCCGGTTCGAGTCAAAGGTAGCAGGCGCCCCGGTACAGTCAACGAATATGCGGTTTGCTGGAAGCTGAACTCAGAAGGACCGAAGGGATCAGGTGCCGCCACTCGATGACTGCTCCAGAGGCGGCAGCCAGCGGGCGAGCATGCGTTCAAGTTGGAAACGTGTGAATGGTTTGGAAAGGGAGTCGTCCATCCCGGCGGCGAAACAGGACTGCCGGTCGCTCTCAAGCGCATGGGTCGTCAGCGCGACGATCGGGAGCCGGGGTGTTCCGGATGCGGAAGCGGCCTCGCGGGCTCGGATTCGGCGTGTCGCCTCGAATCCGTCCATCTCCGGCATGTGGCAATCCATCAAGACCAGCGCGTATCGAGTCCGACCGGTCGCTGCGAGCGCCTCAAGCCCGTTCTCTGAAATCTCTACTTCGCAGCCGAATTGTTCCAGGATCGTTCGGGCAACCTCTTGATTCACACTATTGTCCTCAACCAGGAGGATGCGGCCTGCGAACTGTGGCAGGGCGGCCTGGCCTCGACTGATCGAGCCGGCTGATGATGTGGCTGGTGTGGCTGGATGGACTGAGAGCGACGCGGAGGTGTCGTGCTTCAGTCGCCCGACCAACGCTCGATAGAGAGCCTGATAACGAACCGGTTTGGCCAGGACCACATCCACCCCTGCTTGTCGTGCGATTTCATGGTCGAACTCGGGCGGCGCCAGCAAGATTATGGGAGGCAAGGGTCCACCCGCCTCGTGTTTGAGTCTGTCGATCAATGAAAGTCCATCGCCGTCCGCTAAGATCAGGTCCAGAATGATGTGGGTGAACGGAGTCGAGGTGGATGGCGTTTGTCTGAGGGCATTGAGGGCTGCCGTTCCGGTGGGGGCCTCTTCTGGGTGGAGGCCCCATCCCTTGAGGGTGTGCGTCAAGACCTGTCTGCTGGCGGCGTGGGGCGCAACGATCAAGATTTTCGGAGGAGGAGTTGCGAGACAAGCAGCGAGAAAGGGCGGCGTGGCGGTTCCGATCGGCAGTGGGAGCCGGAGTCGAACGGTAGAGCCGTGGCCGATTCGACTGTCCAATCCGATCGTTCCCCTCATGAGTCGGACGAGGTGAGTAACGAGCGCAAGCCCCAGTCCGGCGCCTCCGGAATGTCCTGAGTGCGATTCGCGGACTGACGGGGAGAGGGCGAGTAGACGAGCGTGGTCTTCTTGCGCGATGCCGATACCTGTATCCTTGATGTCAAACTGGACTTCCGCCAGCCCCTCCTCGACAAAGGCGGCGGAGACGCAGAGTTCAATCATTCCCTGATGCGTGAACGTGACGGCGTTGTTGAGCAGGTGGCGGAGCATCTGCCGGATTCGGTAGTCATCGCCGACGACCACAGCCGGACAGGTCGAGAGGATCGTGCCGGTAAGGCGGAGGCCCTTGACATGCGCATCGGCGCGGACGAGATCGAGGGCTTCTTCCACGGTGTCCCGAAGATCGAAGGCAATCGGGCGGAGCACCAATGACCCGGCCGTCAGATCTGAGAGTGCCGCGCGGTCGTTCAAGCGGGACAAGAGTGTCCTGCCGGACGCGAGGGTGGTGGCCGCGTATCGTCGTTGCTGTTCGGTCAGCGAACCGCGCAGCAACAGGTCCATCATGCCCAACAGCACGGTCATGGGCATGCGGACCTCCTGAGTGTGGGGGGAGCGGAACTGCGACTCGCGTGCGGCCAAGTCCTGCGCGCCATGATGTCCAGCCTCGCGGTCTCGTCGAGACGACGCCAGAGGTTTCGTCGTTTGTTGAAGCTGATCCGCACCCTGTGTCTGCTCGGCGCAGGCATGGTCCAACGCGGCACGTGCGATCTCCGATTCATGTACTTGGTGGCGTGACTCCTCGTCAAACGGACGTCGCTCCACGGCCATGGCCTGTTGGAGGTCTTGAATCTGTTGCAGTAACGCGTTGAATTGCTCTACGAGCCTGTCGAGGTCGCCATGCCCCGATTTTTGGATGCGGAGGGAAAAATCCCGCTCGGCCAGAGCCGTCCCTGTCATGCGCGTCAGATCGAGAATTGGACCGCTGATCCGTCGATACAAGAAGTTTCCCAGTATCCAGGCCACCGTCAACCCGAGAAGCATGAGGGCGACGACCAGCGCGGCATAGTGCGTGGCGCGATCATATATGGGCGACAGGTCGGCATGGAGCAGTATCCTCCCAGCGGCCTCTGCCTCGATCGGCACGGGTCTCTGAATCGCCACGGCCTTGCTCCCGAGAGCGGCGCGCAAGGCTCGCTGAACCGCTGAGTGGGAGGGGCCGGGACCGGGCCGGTCATATCGTGCCAGCTCCAGACCCTGGTGATCGTACAAGATTCCGGTCGTCACGGTGGGATAAAGACGGAGGGTGCTCAGCGCCCGTTCCCCCGCTGAGCGGTCCGCGGTCAACACCGCCTCCCTGCTTAGGGTACTGAGAAACTCCGCCTGTCGAATCAGTTCTTTGGTGGCGGCTGCTTTGGCGAGATACAGATCAAGGCAGACCAGGAGAGTACCCATAAGGAGCAAGGCGACGCCGGTAACGGCCAAGACGATCGTTTGGATTTGGCGGTCAATCGAATGCAGCCGGCCGTCGGCCATCGGCGGTTCCCTTGTGGTAGGAACGGGCGGGACGGGCACAAGCAGCCAAGAGGGCGGATGACGAATTATGGGTATCGGGCTTCGATGAGGCTGCGCAGGCCGCCGCGCGCCGTAAACTCCCCGGTCACGGTGGCCCGGACGGGGCGGCAGGCCTTGACCAAATCCTGGAGGATTCGGTTGACGGCGTTCTCGTAGAAAATCCCCACGTTTCGAAAGGCGTGGATATAGAGCTTGAGCGATTTCAGTTCCACGCAATGTCGGTCAGGCATGTAGTGAATCCGAATCGTTCCGAAATCGGGCAATCCTGTCTTTGGGCAAATCGCCGTATATTCGGGAATCTCGATGGTGATCTCGTACCCTTTGTATTGATTCGGCCAGGTTTCCAGCTCCGGGAGAGCGGCTGAGATGCCGCTCCTGGCATGGTCCTCATTGTAGGCGGGAGCAGTCTTCGTGATGGCCTTGGTGCGCCTCATAGCTGGGTCATCCATTCAACCTGGCCGGATTCTTCGAGCTTAAAATACAAGGCGACCCATGGACATTTCATTTCCGGGTAAACCTCGCAGAACCCGCCTTTGCGCACTCCGCCGCAAGGACCGTGACTCATAAACTTGGGGCATTCGGCCTTGACCGTCCCATCGGGCACGGGAGGACGATTGTGCACGCCGCCCGTGTACTGGCTTCCCTCTTCTTCCCCGGCGATTAACACACGTGTGGACATGGGCCCTAGTCTATACCGAGCAGGAGGCAAACGGCAATTTGAGATCGATTCGAGAAACCGGCAGATGCATTGGGGGACGGCGAGGGGGGCAGAGAGGTCTGAACGACAAGTCCGTTCGAGTCGCAGGATCGCTGCGGTCGGTAGGACCAATGGCCTAGGCCGTCGGATCGAGCTAGGCCTTCTTTTGTGGAAGGTGGGGCTTCTGAAATATTGCATTGAAGGCGAGGGAAGGACTAGACTTCGTCTCCACGAACTGGATGTCAGGGATCGGCAACAATGCCGTTGACAGTTTTTTTCAGGCTTTGTTAGACTTCAGCCGGAAAATCAAGATAATAGCCGGCATTCGCTCGGCGCAGAAGAATCCTTTGTGTGGTTGTATCCTGAGGCCGCTCACTGCGGCTTTTTCATGGCCGTGAACGAACAGCACTCGACGTGCTGTCAGAATATTCAGAGGAGGGTGCCCGATGAGCCTTGATTACGTCAAGTTTACAAGCGGCTTCGACAAGTTCATGCCGAAAGAATATCGGGACATGGTGGAGCATGGTCCTTTTGGCAAGAAGGTGTCGGTTTCTCAAATGGGAAGCTTCAAGGAAGTGCTTGAAGAGCACCCCATGTGCGCCGGATGTGCCATGACGTTGTTCATCAGATTGGCCATGATTTCTTTTCCCAATCCAGAAGACACCATTACCGTGGGGACGGCGGGCTGCGGCCGCCTCGCCATTTCCCAGGCTGCGATCCCCTTTGTGTATGGGAACTACGGAGACCAGAATGGAGTGGCAAGCGGGTTGTCGCGCGGACTTCGCCTGCGGTTCGGCGACAAGCCGAAGGATGTGGTCGTGATGGCCGGAGACGGCGGCACCGCGGACATCGGATTTTCGGCGGTCCTGCATTCCTGGTTCCGGAAGGAGAAGTTCACGACGATCATGTTGGATAATGAAGTGTACGGAAATACGGGCGGGCAGGAGAGCGGCATGACCAACCGCGGAGCCGTTTTGAAAATGGCTCCACTGGGGAAGAAGTTCGAGAAAATGGATATGATCCAGATGGCGAAAGTCGCCGGCTGCTCCTATGTGGCCACGGTGGTGCCGAACAATCCGCGTCGCGTCGAAAGCGTGATCAAGAAAGCCGTGTTGATTGCGCGCGAAGTCGGTCCCACCTACATCCAGGCGTATACCTCCTGCAACATTGAATATGCGATTCCGACCGACAAGGTCATGGAGGATGCCAAGAATGTCGAGAACGACCGGTATGCGTTCTCCGAGTTTGTCTCCGACGAAGCCAAGCAATACCTAACCGAGCGCTACGGCTACAAGGAGTTCGCGCAGAAGCCGGCGGCGGCGATTCCCAAGGGCTGACCCGTACCGCGTCGAAGCACGTGAGCAGCAGGTTGCGAACGTGGCGGGTGTGGGCCCGCCCAGCGAGGAGATTAGACCATGTCAATGCGCTTTAACATTCGGATGGCGGGCGTCGGCGGGCAAGGCGTGGTAACCGCGTCGCACATCTTGAGCACCGCGGTGATCAACGCCGGCGGTGAAAGCACCATCGTGCCGTTTTACGGATCGGAAAAGCGGATGGCGCCGGTTGAAAGCTACGTCCGGGTGTCGGACGAGCCGATCTATGAGATCGGCGAGATCACCTTTCCTCACATCATCATCATCTTCCATCCGCAGGTGATCACCCACGGGAAGTCTTATACGATGCCGTTTTATTTTGGATTGAAGGAAGACGGCGTCGCCTTGATCAACAATGACGGTCCGATGAAATTGCACAAGGACCAGGCGCGCGAATTGGAAGAACGCCGCGCGAAGTTATATTACCTGCCGGCCACCAAGATCTCGCTGGAAGTGTCGGGGATGGACCTCGCGACCAACATGGCTTTGATGGGGGCCATTGGTTGCATCACCGGGCTCACGACCATTGAGGCGCTGGAGCAGGCGGTGAAGGACCGGTTCCTCGGCAAGGGATTCGTGGTATCAGGCGGCACCGCGGCGCTGGATAGTGTCGTCGAGCGGAAGTTCAAGAAGAAGCAGGAACTCATCGAAAAGAATGTCGCGGTCATCAAGGCCGGCTGGGACTTTGCGGCACAGAATGGGTGGGACGAGGTCAGCAAGGCCGCCAAGAAATCCGCACCCGCGACAGCAGGCAAGGCCTGATCCAAGAGAGGTAAACGATGTATCTTGTTGCCGATATCGACGTCAATATTTGTGCTCAGAAGAGCTGCAAGCTCTGCACCCAATATTGCCCGGAAGCCAATACCATTCTCTATAGCGATGAGATGGGAAAGGATCAGGGGTACAAATACGGGTCGGCCTATGTGGCGGTCGATCGCTGTAAGGGCTGTGCCCAGTGTGTGTGGGTCTGCGATAACATGGCAAAGAACAATGCCATCAAAATGATCATGATCGATCAGCTCCCCCAGGCGGCGTTGACCGACAATATCACGTATGGCGAAAAGTCAACGACGGCGGTCTTGATCAACCCAACGGTCGGTTGAGACGAAGGAGACGACACGAGTGGCGACCCCAGCGCAGGAAAGAGAGAAAATCATCATTCCAGGCCCCGCGGGCTTTCATCCGCCCTCGGCTGCTCAGTTAGGCGTGGCGCTTCCGGACCCGGGGCATGGCCTCTGGTACGGAAATGACGAAGCGGAAGACAAGGTGATCGAGGAAATGGCTCGTGTCATGTTGACGAGTCCGAATCCGACGCTCTTTCCAGGTCCCATGATCCTGTGGGCCTGGAACGACCATGCGATCGAGAAGGCGAAGGCCACGCTGGAGATCGCCGCGCAAATTCCCGACGTCATGATCATTCCCATGCCCGACTACCGGCCGAAATATCCCAAGATCGATCACGAAGAGGTCATCAATCCGAATCATCCTAATCTGACCATCTGGGGGAACCGGATCGAGGCCTGCATCTTCATCGGCGTGCATTGCCACTATGCCAACCTGACACTCAAGATGATTCGAGCGGGGACGAACTGTTGCACGATGGCGGTGTGTGCGGAGCAGGGGCACGAAGATGCGATGTTGACGATCCGTGATTCGGACACGGCCAAAATCAAGAAAGTCGCGCAGACCTTCAAGCGCGTCAGGGAGAGTATGGGCATCAAGTTGCCGGCCGATGGCCGAAACGTTCGGTTTACAGGGACGCAATCGCGGGTGCACGGCGGAAAGACTCACACCAACCCGGTCGATTTCGTTCCCTCCGCGGCAGGGCTCTCAAGCGCCGCTGCATTTGGTCACAAGCCGGAGCAAATGAAAAAAGAAGCCTGAGGATGTGACTCCAGGCCGGACCGATAAACCCGGAGAGGTGATGTTATGAGCGAAGCGCTGGGCACCGAGGTAAAAACCAACCCGCAGGGCGATCCGATCACCAGCGTGGCGGCTCCAAAGCCGGCGGCCGACGTGAAGAAGGATCCGCATGCGGAGGCGAAGAAGCAGCGGGTGGTGACGCCCGAGCATCTATTCATGGAAGCGCCGCGGGTGCGGGAGTTCATCACCGGCAGCGAGGCGGCCAAGGAGGCCGTTCGGCGCAGCAACGTCGATTTGGCCATCGCCTATCCCATCACGCCGCAGAGCGAAACGATGCAATTGGTCGGCGTGCTCTACGGTGAAGGCTACGTCAAGGAATACTATCGCGGCGAAGAGGAAGTCGGGGTGATGGCGGCGATTGCCGGCGGGTCACGAGCCGGAGTGCGCTGCTTTACCGCTACTGCGGGACCGGGAACGCTCCGTGGTTTGGAAGGCATTGTCTCATGGCCGGGCCACCGGTTGCCCGCGGTTGCGTTCTTTACCTGCCGCGTCGTGAATGCCCCCTTGGCGATTCAGCCGGACAACATCGAGATCGCATACCTCTTGAATTGCGGCATGGTCGTCTTCCATGCCGAAAATCAGCAGGACGTATTTGATTTTCTCATGAAGAGCTTTACTATCAGTGAGAAAAACGATGTGACTCTTCCCGTGGCGGTCTGCTGCGACGGATTCTTTGTGACCCACGCCCGAGGCTATGTTTCCATGCAGGATCGGGGACTCAAACTCCCTCCCCGTGAAGCCTGGCGCGGGGCCGTGCCGGTCCTGGATGCAGAAAACCCGCCGGCCCGATTGTCACGAGACGCCCCGGTTCAGAAGTCGAACTTCATGGCCTACAACATCCATGCAGTCTGGCAACAGGAAGTCTGGGCTGCCGTGGAACGGTCGCGGAAGTATATTGATCAGTACATGGGCGGCCTATGTACGGCCGAGGGAGTCGAGGACGCGGACGCGATTCTGGTGGCGTCCGGCAGCGCTGCGGCGCAATCGCGCGAAGCGATCCGTCTCTGTACGGAAAAAGGTCTCAAGGTTGGGCTCATCAAGATCCGATCCCTCCGGCCGTTCCCCACGATGGAACTCCGGAAGCTCTGTGCCAAAGCCAAGCTGATCGTGATCCCGGAGTTCAACTATGTGGGGTGGCTGGCCAAGGATGTCGCGGCGGCGATCTACGGTCACTCGAAGGCCAAGATCATTGCCGGTCCACACGTGTATGGTGGCCAATCCATGCCGGTCGAGCTGATTGTGGATGAAGTGGAGTCGGGTCTGACCGGGAAGAAGTCCACCAATGTGCCGCTGTCTCAAGTCATGGGCAGTGCGGAGACGGATTCCTCCGCCATGGGCCACTTTATGCGCAGCATATAGATCGCCGATTCAACGAAACGGATAAACAGCATCCCTGGCGAAGAAAAGCCCGCCCGGTGGCACCGGGCGGGCTTTCGTGTTTGAGTTGGCAAGAAGATGAACGGTTACGCGTGAATCTCGTCCGAGGAAGAAGAATCGAGCACCGGCTTCGCTACCCCTGCACGTCGTCGCGGATCAGCTCCTCGCTTTCGGGCATCCCCGAGGCGATGAACTTGGCATAGGACAGGTAGATGATGCTGCTGTCCCGCATGGCTCGGGCCCCGTGCGTCATCCGTTCCAGATTGGTCGCATCGGCCCCTTCCGACGACTTTAGAGAATCCACGTATTCGACGAGCAATTTGTTATAGCGCTCCATCGCCTGTTCCACATCTAGATAGGCCTGCATGATGGCGTCGGTCATGATGTCGCTCCGCTACGTTCTGTGTCACCTTACACCAATGAAAAAATAGCCGTCAACATGTGGTGATGCCGAACCATGACGCGGCCCCTTTCCACAGCCGTCCTCCATGCCGTCCAAAGGGTCCTCGACCAAGGGCCGGACCTGAATGACTCCGCCATGGCTGCGGGTGTGAAGGCATTGTCAGAAGGCTTTACGAAGGCACGGCGCCTTTGTGGGCGGCGGTACCTTGATCAGCCGGATTTGCTCGCCGCGTATCTGACGTACTATTTGCCCGTCAATTTTGCAAAGGTGCAGTCCCTGCTGGATGAGGTTCCGGGCGATACCTTGACCGGACAGGCATCCGCTCCGCTGAGACTCTTGGATGTGGGGTCTGGTCCAGGTACGGCGTCACTGGCGCTGTTGGATTGGCTCGTCAAGCGGAATACCGAGGGCGTCATAGTCTCAGCGGAGGCCTGTGATCATTCTCCCGCAGCTCTGGCGATAGCGAAGACCCTCTGGGATCTCTATGCTCATCGCCAAGGGATTCGATCTGCCCGGTTTATCGCGCGTGGGCTAAACCTGGAGCGGACGGCCGACTTACGCGTACTCTGCTCCAGCATAACAGAGCGGTTTCACCTGGTGTGCTTGGCGAATAGTCTCAATGAACTATTCAGCACCGCTCGGAATCCTGTCGAACGCCGCTGTCAGGTGGTCCTGCGTCTCCTGGATGTCGTCCGTCCGGATGGATCGTTGATCATCCTGGAGCCGGCATTACGGGATCAAACCAGGGATCTGCACCGGTTGCGAGACCTCTTGTTACAGGAGCACGCGTGCACCATCTATAGTCCTTGTCTCCACGAAGGTGCCTGCCCGGCGCTCAACCACCCGGATAACTGGTGTCACGAAGAACGGACATGGTCGCCCCCGAACGAGATCACCCGGTTGGACCGGCAGGTGGGGTTCATTAAAGACGCCCTGAAATTTTCCTACCTCATTCTCCGAAAAGACGGCAGGACCGTCGCGCCGCGCGCGCGCAATCTCCTCAGGATCGTCAGTGAGCGACGTGAGTTCAAGGGCGAGACGCGGCTCTGGACCTGTAGCGAGGCGGGCCGCCTGGAGGTGGGGCGCTTGGATCGCGAACGGTCGGAGGGCAATGCGGAGTTCGATCAGGCCGCGCGCGGAGCGATCATGCGATGGATCCAGTCCGACGCCAGAGCGCCCGAGCCAAGAGCCGGTCAGGTCAATCGTGTTCGGCCCGAGGACCTGATCACGATCGAGCGCTTGGGAGGGTAGTGTCGTGTCCTGAGGTTCGTTCGTGGTGAGCCCTTCGACTGGCTCAGGACAGGCTTGTCGAACCCTGCGGTGAGCTCGGTCGAACCGCATGAACAGAGCTCCTCGAAATCTCGCGCCCTTCGACATGCTCAGGGCGAACGGATGATTACCGGAACTTACAAGCCACTAGGAACCGACGCCATAGGCCGAAGGAAGATCGAGAAGGCCAGCATTCGATTTCTGTCAACATGAAGTGGCGGATCTGCTTTCGGTCTATTGATGGCGATGCCTATGATGTCGAATTGACCGACTATCATTGAGACGAGGTGTGGTACGAATTTTCCCAACAAGGGTTTGCGAAAGGTTCGCTCCACTCATCCGGGAGAAGTGCTGCGCGAAGATTTTCTGCCGGACTACAAGCTGACCGTCTGAGGCTTTGCAAAGGCTATCTGGGTCTCACGCCAGACGGTCAACGAAGTGCTTCGTGAGCGACGCGCTGTCAGTCCTGACATGGCGCTCCGGCTTTCTCGGTTATTCGGTAACACACCGAAGTTTTGGCTCAACGCTCAAAGAGCGGTCGATCTGTGGGAGGCAGCGAAGCAGGCCAAGAACAGAATCAATCGCATATCCCCTCTGACAGCCGCGTGAAAGCGGTGAATGATCTGGGTGACGAACGGCGCGCGTATCCGGTCGTGGCATCGTACCTTGCAATGGGAAGCATGCGCCTGCTCGTTCTGATGCCTCCTCCGGCACCCCTTCCACGGCGCTCTGAGGTGGAAGCCTTCTGGAATTTCTTGAGTGCGGTTGGCGACCGCACAATCTCTCAGTCAGTTCCAGCTTTCCTACTTCAGACGCCGGGTGGGGACCCCGCCGCCCGGCGCAAGGCATTGAACGAACGTCGAGTATAGCGTAGTGTTCACGACCATTGATGACGTGTTCCGCGGATAGTAATTGGCAGATCCGGTTCTTATGGGAGTCCGTCTACACATTGTTAGCGAGCAGGAGGACTCACCATGGCGAGAAAAGTGCATCTGATCGCCGGCCTTCTTGCCACACTGACGATCGCGACATTCTTCCCCTCAACTGTCCTCGTCGAACTACTTGGGGAACACGAGGCGGTGGCAACAGTCAAGAGCCTGATAGTGCTGCCCGGTCTCTTTATTCTTGTTCCTACTATCGCCGCGACAGGTGGCACCGGGTCCTATCTCTCAAAGTCCCGCCAAGGCCGGCTCGTAGATGCCAAGAAGAAACGAATCCCATTCATGGCGGTAAATGGTCTACTGGTTCTTATCCCCTGCGCTATCGTTCTCAACCGCTGGGCGGCGGCAGCTCAATTCGACACAGCGTTTTACGTTGTGCAGGCTATCGAACTTCTGGCCGGAGCCGTCAACCTTACCCTCATGGGTTTGAATACCCGAGACGGCATGAAGATGAGTGGTCGGTTCCATGCCAATCCAGCAGCAGCTCGCTAACAAGTGCGTCGAGTCGGACTCGGTACGTCGGCGCTTCGCGCCGCATCCGCTCGCCGCTCACGCGCCCCGTTATCGGGCTCACCTTCGATGGATAAAGAACCGTACCTAAGCGACGCGTACCCGCCGCAGGAGATAGCGCGGCAGGTTGAGCGCCTCGGCGTTGCGAAGGCGCACGCTGATACCCTCACATTGCTCGTCCTGGCAGTACTTGCTGGGGCGTTCATTTCGCTTGGGGCGCTCTTGTTCACCGTTGTGGTTACAGAATCCAACCTCGGCTTCGGCCCGACACGCATACTTGGCGGCGTGAGTTTCTGCCTCGGATTGATCCTTGTGGTGGTGGCCGGTGCCGAGTTGTTCACCGGGAACAACCTCATCGCGATGGCCTGGGCCAGCCGCCTGATCGGCACCGGAGAGGTCGTGCGGAACTGGCTTCTCGCCTACACTGGTAATGTGGTTGGCTGCTTGGGAACGGTTCTGCTTGTCCTGTGGGCAGATATTGCCAGTCTAGGCGATGGTGCCGTAGGTGAGATGGCGGTGCGCATCGCCAGTACCAAAGCGGATCTTCCCATAGCCCAGGCCTTCACGCGCGGCATCCTATGCAATGCGCTCGTCTGCCTGGCCGTGTGGTTGGCGATAGGCGCGCGTACTGTGACCGACAAGATTCTGTCGATCCTCTTCCCCATTGCCGCCTTCGTGGCCATCGGCTTCGAGCACTCGATCGCGAACTGGTTCTTCCTGCCTTTCGGGCTCGCATTGGATGTGCACGGCGCGGTGTCGATCGCAGCGGTCGGCAAAAACATTGTCGTGGTGACCGCCGGCAATGTGGCTGGCGGTACCCTGCTGGTCGCCGGGGTGTACTGGGTCGCCTACTTGCGAGGTGAGCGCATGCGGAAGGATCGGTCGGCATGAGTCGCGAGCCAACCGTTCCACAGATCCTGCAGTCCGTCGGCCTGCCGGGTGACTTTCTCGAGCACCTCTTGCGTGAGTCTGACTGGTCCCTCGTGATCAAGCTACACGCTGTTTTCGAGTCAGTGCTTGCCAGCCTGATTGTGCAACGGCTCGCTACGCCACAAACTGCGGAGGTCGTTTCCCATCTGGAGTTCAACAACGCAAAGTCCGGAAAGGTCGCCTTCGCCCGCGCGCTTGGCCTGCTGGAGTCGCGAGACGTCGCGTTTCTCAGGGGTCTGTCGGAACTGCGCAATCAGCTGGTCCATAGAATTGAGAACATCTCATTCACCTTCTCCCGCTGCGTCGCCGGCCACTCCGCGGCGGAGCGCAAGAAGTTCAAAAAGGAATTTGGCTTCGCCATACTCCAGGTCGAGGGCGGTACGCGTGAGTACGAGCAGTTGCTGAAGAACCGGCCGCGCACTATCGTTCACCTGGCGGCCTACGAGTGCCTGCTGAACATACAGTTCCGGGTTTCGGCGCAACGCAGGAACGCTCTCGTCGAGGCTCTCTTGCAACGGTCCAAGAAATGACGCCCAATCCGTCGTTGTCCCCGCCGTTCGCCAGCCGGCTTCGTCGTCTGGCGCCCGCGGGTGAACTCCAACATTACGAAGAGGCAATATCTGAATAAAATGGATCAGTGGCAGGGACGATGCCTTGTTGTCGATAGGTTGACAAGCTGTTGAGCGAGTCCGCCAACCTACCCGGCCTGTACCTCGCGCGCCGAGCTGCGCTGCTTTTCCATGACAAGGTTGTAGTACGTGTAACGGCGTCAGGTCTATAAGCGACCCCTTGCGATTTCGTGCTTTAGGAGCAGCATGCGGGAGCGCGTTTCTTGATGAGGCGACAGATCCACATGCGATGTGTCGCCGATGGCTCTCTTTAAAGCAGCACTGAGCGGTTCTGCATCGCGAATCGTGAGGCGAGGTAACCGCGCCCGGGTCTTGATTCCTGTCATAGGATGGTAGGCCTTGGTGGTGACATGCGAGAGGTCGCAGGAGAGCTGCTGCGGTCGCGTAGCGGACGGCGAGCGCTGTTCGAAGTTCCATTTGACGGAGTGGCGAATGGAACAAGTTGCGCAGCCGAGCAGCGACGAGTCCTGCGGGCTTACCTCTCGCCGAAGTCCCTCAAGGCGTACCATCCTGTTCCTGCTGCGGTCGAATCGGAGCTTCGAGTAGAGCGGGGCTGTCAGCGCGCTGCAAGCGATCCGTTATGACGTTGAGGATTGACGATTGGCGTTTGTCGAGTAACGCTGGAGGGTCTTCAGTCCGCCTCCGGTTCCGTTCCGCCGTGTTGATGCGTGACCCGGTCTTCGTCGAACAGGTCCTGCATCTCCTCAGCCATGAGCTCTGCATCATCGGGAACGGACACCATCGGCAACGATTTCTTCGGCTTGGGTTGATCTTCCGATGAAGGCAGCGAAGGGGGGGAAGGTGGGGGTGGTGGTTTGTGTTCAGTCATCGTTGTCCCGTCCAGGCTCAGCGGTTATTCAAAGGCCTCGAACGAACTTCGCTCAGGGAACGAATGTTTGCAGGTCTTGCACGTCACGAAATAATAGGCCTCGCGGACGGACAGGGTAGCCCGGAAGTCGAGATCGACCCCCCGCGCGGCGCACTTCGGGCAAGGCACGGTGCGAAGAAACAGAGGCAGATCCGGCTGCGCACGCTGATAAAATTCCATATCGGCATGGACAGGAAAGCTGTAACGGCACTTCATGCACATGCCCTTCCATTCTCCGTCGGCATGGAGGTTGCGGCGGTCGATGGCGAATGTATTGGCTTTACAGATGGCACAGCGAACCGATGAAAGCCGAGCCTCAACCGTTTCGACCGCCGGGAGCGTCATGGGCATCTCACGTTCAGACGTATGGATCATCCGATGTCGGACAGTATACCGGGTGAGTCGAAAGGTTCACAAGGGTGGTGCCTGAGCTCCTCAAGCCATCCATGGGAGCGCCTGGAGGCGAGTCCGAGCGCATAGAGACTTGGGTTGTTCCTGAACGGTGCATCGGCTCAGAGTTTTTTCTTGACCATCGCCCATCTCTCTCTATACTGACGATATGCACATGATCTCGAAACAACTGTTGGTCGGAAGCATCGAGGCAGCGCGGGAGATCCATCCTGCGATCGGCGCCCTCCTCCTTGTGGCGCAAGAATATGATGTGACCCCGCCATCGTGGGTGGACTATGCCAAGATACCTCTCAAGGAGTTCGCGGCCGCCGACCCGCAACAGGTCCGGGAAGCGGTCGAGTGGATTGAGCGAAAGATCGGCAGCAACCGGGTGCTGGTGTGTTGCCGGGCGGGCATGGGACGCTCGGCCTCAATCATCATCGCGTATCTTTGTTGTGCCGCGGGGATGAGTTACGCCGAGGCTCTCAAACTGGTGAGTGCCAGAAGGCCGGGTGCGCTCCCCTTGCCGTCATTGGAGGAAACCATCGCGCTCGTCAAGCAATTGCGGATGGAGCAGGCGGCTCTGGCCCACGAAGCGAACTCCCCGGATAGGCCCGGCGGCAGGCCCATCCGAAAGCACAAGAAGATCGCCTGACGGCTCCTTCCCTCATCCCGTCACTCTCTATCGCTAATCCACTCAGTTTCCTCATCCTGGCCGTTCAAGCCTTCTGATAGGCTCGCCGGTCGGCTCCGTCCAGGGGCGAGGCCGACATCCTTCCGAACGTCGATTCGTCCCCCTTTCCTCAAACCTGTCGGATCGACTAAGGTGATGGGGTCCATTGGTTCGAGCTGAGGGGTGTCTTCTCCCATGCCGGAACTTCCAGAGGCAGAGGTGGTGGCCAGACACATCCGCGATCGATTGATTGGAGCGCGACTGGCTGACTATCGAGTGTTGCGCGACGACATCGTCCGGGAAGGACTGGACAGTTTTCCTCTGTACCTGGGTGCCACACTGGAGTCGGTCGAGCGATGGGGAAAAAGCGTCGTGCTGGCCTTTTCCCGGAAGAACGAGATCAGATACCTGGTGGCCGAATTGGGGATGACCGGTCTCCTTCTGTTCGAGGAGGCAGTGCGCTCCAGAACCAGGCATATCCACGTGCGGCTTGGTTTCCGAGGAGGGCGCGAGCCGAACCTGTACTACTGGAACGCACGGCGATTCGGGCGGCTCTACCTGCTCGATCGTGCCGGTTTGCGGCGATATACGAGCCGCCGATTCGGTTGCGATCCCCTCGCCGTCGACTGGGAGTCCTTTTGGCAGATCCTGCGTGGCCGTCGCGGCCGCCTCAAGGCGCTGCTGATGCATCAGCAGGTGATCGCCGGAATCGGCAATATTTATGCGAACGAGATCCTCTTCGCTGCGAAGCTTCACCCCTATCGACGCGCAAATCAACTGCCGAAAGCGCGGGCGCAACTACTTTATGAAGCGATGCAAGCGATACTCGGAGCGGCGATTGCCCAAGGGGGTTCCAGCATAAGGGATTTTGTGACTCCGGATGGGAAGCCCGGGTGCTACAGACAAGACCATCGTGTATACGATCGGGAGGGGCAACCTTGTCTACGGGCCTGCGGAGGATCGATTCGGACCAGAAAAGGCGAACGCACCTCTTTCTATTGTCCCGTGTGTCAGCGGTGGTAGGGAGCGCGGAGGCGCTGGCGCTTCCTGAAGTCTAATGCTCCTAAAATCAATTGGTTATGATTCTTGTCGGGATGGAAATTCCTATTTCCGTCCTTCGTTAGGACTTCTGCTCAAAATCGTTAGGCCCTTTGGGGCCTTGAGGTCCTTGTCAGAATCCGCTAGTCTTTCGCTCCCTTAATCGCATCGTTTCCCTGAATCCACCAGAAGGAGTGCGCTGCCATGGCCAAGGTGCTGGAAGGTCCCGGGATGGGACTGATGAAGAAATGGGGCATCACCGTTCCAAATTATCTCGTTGTGTCGTCGGTCGAGGAGTTGAGGAAGCTGGCGGCGGCAAACGACTGGCTCAAGCAGTCCAAGTTGGTGGTGAAGGCACACGAGGCGCTCGGTTCACGATTTAAGCTCGGTCTTGTCAAAGTTGGGCTCGACCACAAGGGCGCCGAAGCCGCGGCGAAAGAGATGTTGGGACGACAGGTCGGCTCCATTACGGTGTCGCAGGTCATTATCTCGGAGATGGTGCCGCACAAGGAAGAATACTATTGCGCCGTCAAATCGACGCGGGAGGGCACCGAGATCATGGTCGCCAACTGCGGCGGGATTGAAGTCGAGGCCAACTGGGACCGCGTCAGGAAGCTGCCGGTCGAGGTGGGGGCCGCGCCGACCGGCGAGCAGCTCGAAAAGTTGGCGAAGGACGCGGGATTCACCGGGAAGCTGGTCGCGCAGATGGCGGATTTTGCCGGCAAGATGTTCGCGTGTTACGACAATGAAGACGCGCAATACCTGGAGGTCAATCCGGTTGTGGCACGGGAAGCGGATGGGCAATTGGTGGCGCTCGATGCGGTGACGCTGCTCGACGGTGATGCCAAGTTCCGCCACCCCGACTGGAATTTCCCCTTTGCCGCGGAGTTCGGCCGCGCCTATACCAAGAGCGAGTCCGAAGTGCAGGCGGTCGATGCCAAGATCAAAGGGTCGGTGAAACTCATCGAAATTCCGGGTGGGCAGATCGCCATGTTGCCGGCTGGCGGTGGCGCCAGTGTGTACTATTGCGACGCCGTCGTGGCACGCGGCGGAAAGCTGGCCAACTATGCCGAGTATTCCGGTGATCCGCCCGATTGGGCCGTGGAAGTGCTGACCGATAAGGTCTGTTCGCTGCCCAACATCAAGCACATCATCGTCGGCGGTGCCATCGCCAACTTTACGGACGTGAAAAAGACGTTCGGCGGCATCATCGCAGGTTTCCGGAAGGCTAAATCGGAAGGGAAGTTGAACGGCGTCACGATTTGGGTGCGGCGGGGCGGCCCACGAGAGAAAGAGGGGCTCGAGGCAATGCGCATGCTCAAGGATGAGGGGTTTGATATCCACGTGTTCGACCGCAATACGCCGCTAACCGACATCGTCGACAAAGCACTCCAAGCCAACTAAGCCGCGTGATGGGAACGACGGAGAGGGGAGCCCGATGAGTATTGTTGCCAATAAAGACACCTATGTCGTCATCCAAGGCGGCGCAGCGGGCGTGAACGCAGCGCGACGGATGGCCGAGTTTTGTTATCTGGTCAAGCGCCCGTTGAATGTGCTTGCCTTCGTCTATCCACCCGATGCCGGCAAGACCAACGAGATTCCGTACGGCGGGAGCCTGATGCAGATTCCCGTCTACAAAAGCATTGCCGACGCGACCGCGCAGCATCCCGAAATCAACACCAGTCTGGTCTACATCGGTGCGGATCGCGCCTGTGCGGGTGGCCTGGAAGCCCTGAACGACCCCAAGATCCAGGTCGTGTCGATGATCACCGAGGGCGTACCGGAAAAAGACGCCAAGCTGCTCAGCCGGCATGCCATCAAGTTGGGGAAGACCTTCAACGGTCCATCCTCGATCGGGGTGATCTCCGCCGGTTCCTGCAGGCTCGGCGTCATCGGCGGCGCCTACGACAACCTGGTCGCCTGCAAGGTGTACCGTGAGGGCTCGTTCGGCGTGATCACCAAGTCGGGCGGCTTGTCCAACGAGATTATTTGGCTGTGCTCGCAGTTTGCGGACGGCATTACCACGGCCATCGGCATCGGCGGCGATGCCTATCCCGGGACCGATTATGTGAGCTACCTCGAAAAATTCGAACAGGATCCGCAGACAAAGGCGGTGGTCATCGTCGGTGAGATGGGCGGCGACCTCGAAGAGCGGGCAGCCGAATGGTATGGAGCTAAGAAGCGCCGGATCAAGCTCATCGGCGTGGTGTCCGGCTTCTGCCAGGAAAGCCTGCCGAAAGGGATGAAGTTCGGCCATGCCGGTGCCAAGGAGGGCATGAAGGGAGAAGGGTCCGCCCGTTCCAAATCAGACGCGCTCAAGAAAGCCGGGGCGATCGTCCCCCCGACGTTTGGAGCACTGGGCCCGGCCATCAAGCAGACCTACGAGGACTTGGTGAAGGGTGGACAGATCATCCCTGTGGCGGAGGTACGGCCCGAGGACGTGCCGAAACTTCCGCGGAGCGTCGATGAGGCCATGAAGGCCGGAGATGTACAGATCGTGCCGCTGATCAAGACGACCATCAGCGACGACCGGGGCGACGAACCCTGTTATGACGGCTATCCCGCCTCCGAGCTCATCAACAAGGGCTACGACATCCCCCACGTGATCGGGTTGCTCTGGGACAAGCGGTTGATCTCCAAGCAGGAAGGGGAGATTATCAAACGGATCATGATGCTCTCGGCCGACCACGGCCCCTGCGTCAGCGGCGCGCTGACCACGATCATCGCCTCCTGTGCCGGGATCGGGATGTCGCAGGCCGTGGCGGCAGGATTGATCATGATCGGCCCACGGTTCGGAGGGGCCGTCACCGACGCCGGACGCTATTTCAAACATGCTGTCGAGAACAAAATGTCGGTGGACGAGTTTCTCGCTTACATGAAGAAGAACGTCGGGCCGGTGCCGGGCATCGGTCACCGGGTGAAGAGTCTTCGCAACCCGGATAAGCGTGTCAAGGAACTGGTCGGGTACGTGAAAAGCTTGGGCATCAAGACGCCGCACCTCGACTTTGCACTTGCGGTCGAAAAGGTGACGGCGGCCAAGAAAGACAACCTGATTCTGAACGTAGACGGCACCATGGCCGCGGTGCTCGTTGATATCGGGTTCCCGGTCGATAGTTTGAACGGCTTCTTCATTCTGTCACGGACCATCGGGTTGATCGGTCATTGGACCGACCAGAAGCGGCAGGAGAGCCGGCTGATCCGCCTCTTCGATTACTTGGTGAATTATGCCGCGCCGAAGCGGCGCGAAGTGCCGCCATTGAAGTAGTCGCGGGAAATACCACCGCTGAAATAGCCGTCAATCGTCATGCGTCCTTCGTTGAGATGCTGACGGCAGTGCCATCTTCACGGTTGACGATTGACGGATGACGTTTGACGAATGTAAGGAGAGAAGCCATGTCGATAGATCTTGCCAAGAATCTCTATGCGAAGATGCCGGAGGTGTTCGCCAAGGCCAGAAAGAAATTCGGCCGCGGCCTGACGTTGGCCGAAAAGGTGTTGGTTTCCCACGCGGACAACTTCGAGACGCAGACGTGGGAGCGTGGCAAGGCGATGTTGTCGCTCCGTCCCGATCGCGTCGCGATGCAGGACGCGACGGCCCAGATGGCCATGTTGCAGTTCATGCAGGCCGGCAAGAAGAAAGCGGCCGTGCCCAGCACCATCCATTGCGACCACCTGATCAGAGCCGAAATGGGGTCTGAGAAGGATCTTCTGCGCGCCATGGACGAGAACAAGGAAGTCTATAACTTCCTTGCCTCCGCCGCGAAGAAGTACGGAATCGGGTTTTGGAAGCCCGGCGCGGGCATCATTCACCAGGTTGTGCTGGAGAACTATGCCTTCCCCGGCGGCCTGATCATCGGGACCGACTCGCATACGCCCAATGGCGGCGGGCTCGGCATGTTGGCGATCGGCGTCGGCGGAGCGGATGCTGGCGAAGTCATGGCGGGCCTTCCCTGGGAGGTGCTCCACCCGAAATTGATTGGGGTCCGGCTCACCGGTAAGCTCGGTGGTTGGGCCTCGGCGAAGGATGTGATCCTCTATCTCTGCGGCCTGCTGACGGTGAAAGGCGGGACCAATAAGATCGTCGAGTATTTCGGTCCCGGTGCGGACACGATCAGCGCGACCGGCAAGGGCACCATTTGCAACATGGGCGCGGAGCTTGGCGCGACGACCTCCGTGTTCCCCTTCGACCAGAAGATGGTCGCTTACATGAACATCACAGACCGGGCGGAGTTGGCTAACCTGGCGTTGGCGCATAAGGATCTCCTCGTGGCCGATCCAGAGGCCTATCAATCGCCGGAAAAGTATTACGATCAAATTGTCGAGGTCGATTTGTCCACGCTCGAACCGCACGTGGTCGGACCCCATACGCCGGATCTCGCCAGGCCGGTTTCAAAATTGGCGGCGGAAGCGAAGGAAAAGGGCTATCCGGTCGAGCTCAAGGCGGCGCTCATCGGGAGTTGTACGAACTCGTCGTATGAGGACATCAGTCGGTCTGCGCACATCGCCCAGCAGGGGTTGAAAGCGGGATTGAAGGCGAAGACGGCGTTCCTGGTTTCTCCTGGCTCGGAGCGGATCTACCATACGATGAAGCGGGACGGATTCCTGGACACGTTCGAGAAACTCGGCGGCACGGTTCTTTCGAATTCCTGTGGTCCCTGTATCGGGCAGTGGAAACGGGCCGACGGGGTCAAAGGCAGGGCGGATTCCATCGTCAGTTCCTTTAACCGCAATTTCCCGGGCCGCAACGACGGCATCAACGAGACCCTGTCCTTCCTGGCCAGTCCGGAAGTCGTGACCGCCTACGCGCTGACGGGAGACCTCGGGTTCGATCCCGTGAACCAGACGCTAAAAGGAGCCGACGGGAAGGCATTCAAGCTGGAGCCGCCGAAAGGCGAAGAACTGCCGGCCAAGGGCTTTGCCAAGGGAGAAGAGGGCTTCGTGGCTCCGGCGGACAACGGCGAAGGGTTGACGGTCGAAATTCCGCCGACCAGCGAGCGACTCCAATTGTTGCAGCCGTTCCCCCGCTGGGATGGAAAGGACTTCGAACAGCTCCCGCTCCTGATCAAGACCAAGGGCAAGACCACGACCGACCATATTTCTCCAGCCGGTCCGTGGCTCAAATTCCGCGGCCATTTGGACAAGATCAGCGACAACATGTTCCTCGGAGCCAACAACGCCTTCTCGACCGAGCCTGGTAAGGGAACGGATGTCTTGACCGGAGAAGCCGGATTGACGATCGCTCAGGTTGCCCGCCGGTACAAGGCCAAGGGCATCGGCTCCTTTGTCGTGGGCGACGAGAACTACGGGGAAGGCAGCAGCCGTGAGCATGCCGCCATGTCGCCTCGATTCTTGAACGTGCGCGCAGTCATCACCAAGAGCTTTGCGCGCATCCATGAAACCAACTTGAAAAAGCAGGGGATCTTGGCGTTGACCTTCTCTGATCCGAAGGACTACGAGAAGATCGAGCAGCAGGACCGCATCAGCGTGACGGGGCTACAAAGTCTGGCGCCTGGCAAGCCGGTGGTGGTGACCATACACAAGACGGATGGGCGTACGCTCACCATCCAGGCGAACCACAGCATGACGGAACAGCAGCTTGCGTGGTTCAAGGCTGGTTCGGCGTTGAATGCGCTGAACTGATATCAGACTGGAAGAGGGATAGTCATGTCGACCAAAGCCACTAAGATCATTTATACAAAAACCGATGAAGCGCCGATGTTGGCCACGTACTCGTTTCTCCCGATTATCAATGCCTTTACCAAGGCGGCCGGTGTTTCCGTTGAATTGCGCGATATTTCGCTCGCGGGCCGCGTGATCGCCGTCTTTCCGGAATATCTGACTCCAGCCCAGAAACAGCACGATGCCCTGGCCGAGTTGGGCGAGATGGCCAAGACGCCGGAAGCCAACATCATCAAGCTGCCGAACATCAGCGCGTCGATCCCGCAATTGGTGGCCACGATCAAGGAATTGCAGAAACAGGGATACGCCTTGCCGGACTATCCGGAAAACCCGAAAGACGACAAGGAAAAGGACATCAAGGCCCGCTACGACAAAGTGAAGGGCAGCGCGGTCAATCCCGTCTTGCGTGAAGGTAACTCCGACCGTCGGGCACCACTCTCCGTGAAGGCCTATGCCCGTAAGCACCCGCATAAGATGGGTGCCTGGTCGTCCGATTCCAAGACGCACGTTACCCACATGAAGGGCGGCGACTTCCGCTCGAACGAAAAGTCGATGACGATCCCGGCCGCGACCACGGCCAAGATCGAGTTCGTGGGTGCGGACGGCAAGGTCACGGTGCTGAAGGACAAGATTGCGCTGCAAGCGGGTGAAGTGCTCGATGCCACCTTCATGAGCGCCAAGGCCTTGCGTAAGTTCCTCGAAGAACAGATCGAGGATGCGAAGGCCAAGGGTGTGTTGTTCTCGCTTCACATGAAGGCAACCATGATGAAGATCTCCGATCCGAAGATCTTCGGCCATGCCGTGACCGTGTACTACAAGGATGTGTTCGAGAAGCACGCGGAGACATTCAAAAAACTGGGAGTAGACCCGGACAACGGGATCGGCGACTTGTACCTCAAGATCAAGTCATTGCCGGACGATCAACGCAAAGCCATTGAAGCCGACATTCAAGCCGTCTATCAGAAGCGGCCGCCGATGGCGATGGTGAACAGCGACAAGGGGATCACCAACCTGCACGTGCCGAGCGACGTCATCATCGACGCCTCCATGCCGCCGGTCATCCGCGACAGCGGCAAGATGTGGAATCCCCAGGGCCAACTGGAGGACGTCAAGTGCGTGATTCCCGACGCCAGCTACGCGCCGGTCTATCACGAGGTCGTCGAGTTCTGTAAGAAGCACGGGGCCTTCGATCCACGGACGATGGGCAGCGTGCCCAACGTCGGCCTGATGGCGCAGGCGGCCGAAGAGTACGGTTCGCACGACAAGACCTTCAAGGCGCAGGGCAACGGCACGATCCGCATCGTAGATGCGTCCGGTAAGACCTTGCTTGAGCATCAGGTCGAAGAAGGCGATATCTGGCGCGCCTGCCAGGTGAAGGATGCGCCGATTCAAGATTGGGTGAAGCTGGCCGTCAATCGTGCGAAAGCGACAGAAGTGCCGGCGGTGTTCTGGTTGGACAAGAACCGAGCGCACGATGCGGAACTGATCAAGAAGGTCAACCAGTATTTGCCGAAGCACGATACGACGGGCCTCGACATCCGGATCATGGCGCCGGCCGATGCCTGCCGATTCTCTCTGGAGCGGATGAAGGACGGCAAGGATACGATCTCCTGCACCGGCAACGTGCTCCGCGACTACCTCACCGACCTCTTCCCGATTCTCGAAATCGGGACCAGCGCCAAGATGCTCTCGATTGTGCCGCTGCTGAACGGCGGCGGTCTGTTCGAGACCGGCGCGGGAGGATCGGCGCCGAAGCATGTGCAACAGTTCCAAGAAGAAGGCTACCTTCGGTGGGACTCGCTCGGCGAGTTCTTGGCCCTGGCCGCTTCTTTGGAGCATCTTGCAAAGGTGGGGAATAATGCCGTGGCCAAAATTTTGGCGGACACGCTGGATCAGGCCAATGCGAAGTTCCTAGAGAGCAATAAATCGCCCGCCCGCAAGGTCGGCGAGATCGACAACCGCGGCAGCCACTTCTACCTGGGGCTCTACTGGGCGCAGGCCTTGGCCGCGCAGACTGCGGACAAGAGGATCGCGGAGAAGTTCCAGAAGATCGCCAAGGACCTGAGCGACAACGAGAAAAAGATCGATCAGGAGTTACTCGCCGCACAAGGCAAGCCGCAGGATATCGGCGGGTACTATCACCCGGACAATGCCAAGGCTGCCAAAGCGATGCGGCCCAGCGCGACCTTGAACGCGATTGTGGATGCGATTGCGTAAGGGACGGCCGGCATCCTTGGTCCGGAGAAGCAAATAGAAAAGACGACCTGGCGGACGGGACCCATCCCGGCCGCCAGGGGAGAGGTTTCACCTACAGGGCGAACCATGACCACCGAATCGTTCGATACCCAGAACGTCATCGATCAGGAAGAGGTGCTGCGCCCGCGTATGGTCACGGTGGAGATCGCGGGGAAACGGTATGAAGTGCCGGAGGGGATCACGGTGATCAAGGCGCTCTGGTACGCCGGTCAAGACGTGGTTCGGGGCGTCGGTTGCCTCGGCGGATTCTGTGGCGCCTGTGCCACCTATTATCGAGTGAAGGATGATCCCAAAGTGAAAACCTGCCTGGCCTGCCAGACGGCGGTTCAAGACGGCATGTCCTTCACGATGATGCCACCCTTTCCGGCTCGAAAAGCCGTCTATCAGATTCAAGAGTTGAAAGACCCCAAGCAGGATCTGTTCGATCTCTATCCGGAGGCTCCGCTCTGCCGGAATTGCAACGCCTGCACGGAGGCCTGCCCACAGAAAATCAACGTGCGGGAAGGGGTCTGGAAGGCGGCATTCGGCGACTTTAAAGGGGTTGCCGACATGTTTATGGATTGCGTCATGTGCGGGCTCTGCGCGCCGGTCTGTATCGCGGACATTGCGCCGAATCTCGTGGCCCTCTATGCCAGCCGGGTGCAAGGGGCCCATTTCACCGATAAACCGCAAGGGCTGGCGCATCGCATCCAAGAAATCAAAGAAGGTCAGTACGATGACGAGTGGAACCGCGTCCTTGCGATGGGCCAGAAAGAATTGACCGAGCTCTGTGCGACTCTGAAGTGACGGCATCATTCGTGTCCCATCACTTACTCAGGATCGAGCGAGGGCCTGCCTTGACGAGTGTGGGTTCGTGACACACGACCATTGACGATTGGCGGCGGCTGACATCATGGACATTCACCTCTTACAACAGATCGTGCATAAGACGAGGGACGCTCGTCGTAAGCAATCTCTCCCCAAACTGTCGCTGGCCGAGCGCGATACCCTCATTAAGAAGTATCATCCTGATTTTCGTGAACATGCCTACCGGACGATTCGATTCGGACCGAACGCCGGTGACAAGACCGTCATCGAACTGGCCGCCTTGCTCGAAGGGATGAGCCAGGTGCCCGATGATGTGGACCTGACGCCTTCTTATACGACCGACGTGCTGGTGATCGGCGGAGGCGGAGCCGGTTGTGCGGCCGCCCTGCACGCGCATGCGGCCGGGGCCAAGGTGATTCTGGCGACGAAGCTGCGCCTTGGGGATTCAAACAGTGTCATGGCCCAGGGCGGCATGCAGATTTCCGTGGCTCCTGAAGACTCGCCCGTGACGCATTTCCTCGACACCCTCAAGGGCGGATTGATGCAGAACGACCATCAATTACTCAAGGTGATGGTCGAAGAGGGGCCCGCCATCGCCGACTGGCTGATCAAGCTGGGTGTGTTGTTCGACCGGGACCACGGCGGGAACCTGCACGTCAAAAAGGGCGGCGGCAGCTCCAAGCCGCGGCTGGTGACCTGCTCGGACTACACCGGGCTCGAAATCATGCGGGTGCTCAAGGACGAGGTGCTGAATCAGCAGGTTCAGTTGCTGGAGTTTTGTGCCGCGGTCGAACTGCTGAGCGACGATCAGGGGCGTTGCACGGGGGCGGTGTTCAAAGACCTCGACAACGGGCGGTTCGTCGTGGTGTCGGCCAAAACGGTGATTCTTGCCACCGGCGGCATTGGGCGATTGCACATCCAAGGGTTTCCGACGAGCAATCATTTTGGTGCGACAGGGGACGGCTTATGCCTGGCCTACCGGATGGGCGCGAAGCTCGTTCATATCGACACCTTCCAGTACCATCCGTCCGGCGCGGTCTATCCCGAGCAGCTCATCGGTGCGCTGGTCACGGAAGGGATTCGCTCGGAGGGCGGCCAGCTCGTCAATGCCAAGGGCGACCGCTTCGTCAACGAACTCGACACGCGCGATGTCGTCTCTTCTTCGATCATCAGGGAATGTGAAGAGGGGCGGGGCATCAGGACGATGGCCGGCCGCGTCGGCGTGTGGCTCGACACGCCGCTGTTGGATGTCGAGCACGGTCCCGGTACGGTGCAGAAGCATTTTCCTGCCATGGTCAGGCAGTTCGAACGGTTCGGGATCGACATCAGCAAGGACCCCGTGTTGATCTATCCGACGCTCCACTATCAGAACGGGGGCGTGAAGATCGATACCAACGCCGAAACAGGGATTGCCAATCTCTTCGTGGCCGGCGAGGCTTCCGGCGGCCTGCATGGACGCAACCGTCTGATGGGGAATTCATTGCTTGATTTGATGGTTTTCGGCAAACGATCGGGGCTGACTGCGGCCTCCCGTGCACAGTCCCTGTCGCACGGCAAGCTGACCTTGCAGCATGTGCGGCGCTTCCGCGAGGAGGCGAAGAGGCATGGGGTCTCGTCGAGCGAGGTGGTCTCTCCGATGATCTTGCCCGCTTATACGAGGAAGGTCTCGTAGCTGTCTTTCACCGGGTGCTATTTCTTCGAAGGGGTCCGCATGAACGTTCATGAGTTTCAAGCCAAGCAGTTGTTCGCGCAGTTCGGGGTACCGGTTCTGCGCGGCAAGGAAGTCAAAACACCGAAGGCCGCGAGCCAGTGGGCCGCCAAGCTCAACACGCCGGTCTTCGTCGTGAAGGCGCAAATCCACGCCGGCGGGAGAGGGAAGGCGGGCGGCGTCAAGCTCGTGAAGGAGCAGAGTCAGGTGCCCGAGATCGCGAAAGAGCTTTTGGGCAAGGTCTTGGTTACCCACCAGACCGGCCCGAAGGGCCGCAAGGTCAGGCGGTTGCTGGTCGAAGAGGGTGCCAATATCGCCAAGGAACTCTATCTCAGTTTGCTGGTCGATCGCGACACGGGTTGGGTGGTCTTCATCGCCAGCACCGAAGGCGGGATGGAGATCGAGGAAGTGGCGGCACACACTCCCGAGAAAATCATCAAGGAGGCGATCGATCCGGCTGTCGGCTATCAGGGATACAACGGCCGCAACATCGCTTTTGCGCTGGGATTGAACCAGGTCGAGCCCGCCGTGATCAATCCTTTCGTCCAGATGTTGGGGAATCTCTATCGCCTCTTCATGGAAAAGAATTGCGCTCTGGTGGAGATCAACCCGCTGGTCATCACGAAGGAAAAGACGCTGATCGCTCTCGACGGCAAGGTGTCGTTCGACGACAACGGTCTCTTCAAGCATACGGACGTGCAAAAGATGCGCGATCTGAATGAGGAGGAGCCGTTGGAGATTGAAGCCGGCAAGAACAACCTGAACTACGTCAAATTGGACGGCAATATCGGCTGCATGGTGAACGGCGCCGGGTTGGCCATGGCGACGATGGATGTCATCAAGCTGGCTGGTAGCGAACCCGCGAATTTCTTGGATGTCGGCGGCGGGGCCACAAAGGAAACGGTGGCGGCAGGGTTCCGCATCCTGCTCAAGGACAAGAACGTGAAGGGCATCTTCATCAACATCTTTGGCGGCATCGTCCGTTGCGAGCGAATCGCGCATGGGGTGATCGAAGCGGCCAAAGAGGTCAAGCTCAAGGTGCCGTTGGTAGTCAGGCTCCAAGGCACGAATGCGGAAGAAGGGCGGACGCTGCTCCAGCAGTCGGGGTTGAAACTGGACGTGGCCGATGATTTGTGGGAAGCGGCACAGAAGATTGTGGGGATGACGGGGAAAGCGGCGTAGGGGACGGCGCCGGTGGCGAGCGTGGCGGTCGGTCTGCCTTCTGTGCTCGCAGAACCCGCACGCCTGAGAAGAGTGCTCGTTCGATGCGCAGTTGAAGGCAGACCGAGCCGCCGCTCGAAGAGGTGAAACGATTGGGCCCAGCTCGCCCAGCATACTTATAAGAGAGGATTTACCCTCGCCCCTTGGGGAGAGGGTAGGGTGAGGGGGATAATGGAGGTGAATCTCAGCACTGCGTTGCGATCGCCTCGCGCGGAGCTTGGTGGATATGTGATTCTGCCTCGGGTGATCGACAAGGTCAGGTTGAATTCGAGGGGGTTGCTCCCCCAGGAATATGTCAGGAATCTCTTGGGATCGAGTGCAACGACGTTGGACGGCCGGTTGCTCGAATTCACGGGACTTGATGGAGAGGCATTGAAGGAAAGGATCTTGTCTGTAGATTCAGATGAGGCGGTTCTCGACTGGATCGAGAGTTGTGCTCGACCTCATTCCGCAGCAGAGAAACAGGAGTGGTCAAGACAGATCGAGTCATATCGGGCTGACCAGGCAAGGCTCATGTTCCGCAAGGAGGTCTATCCAGACTTGGCGCGGCAAGTAGATGTGGGGGCTCTGAACGTGTTCGACTTGATCGATATCGATGAAGGAAGGATTCCGATTCCGAATCAGGTCGAGCGGGCGAGGTGATCGTCCTGTGGAAAGGGGAGCGTTGTGAGCATTCTCGTCAATAAGAATACGCGGGTGGTGGTGCAGGGGATTACGGGCAAGGAAGGCTCGTTCCACGCGACACAGTGCAAAGCCTACGGCACGCAGGTGGTTGCTGGCGTGACGCCGGGAAAGGCCGGCCAGCAGGTCGAGGGCATTCCGGTCTTCAACACCGTCAGAGAGGCGGTGAAGAACACCCAGTGCGACACCTCGCTGATTTTTGTGCCCCCGCCGTTCGCGGCCGATGCGATTCTGGAAGCGGCCGATGCGGGCGTGAAGCTCATCGTCTGCATCACCGAAGGCATCCCGGTGAACGACATGGTGCGGGCGAAGCGGGCCTTGCATGGCCGAGACGTGCGGCTGATCGGTCCCAACTGCCCCGGCATCATTACGGTGGACGAGGCCAAGATCGGCATCATGCCGGGGTTTATCCATAAGCGAGGCGTGGTCGGGGTCGTCTCCCGAAGTGGCACCCTCACCTATGAAGCCGTACATCAACTCTCCACGCTCGGACTGGGCGAAACCACCTGCGTCGGCATCGGAGGAGATCCGGTCAACGGGACGAGTTTCGTCGATGTCCTGCCGCTGTTCGAGAACGATCCCGAAACCCAGGCGATCGTCATGATCGGCGAGATTGGCGGCGATGCCGAGGAAAAGGCGGCCGAGTTCATCAAGAAAAATGTGAAGAAGCCGGTGGTCAGCTTCATCGCCGGTATCACGGCGCCGCCGGGCCGCCGCATGGGCCATGCCGGGGCGATCATCAGCGGAGGCAAGGGAACCGCCTCGGAAAAGATGAAGGCGCTTGAAGCAGCGGGCGTGCGCGTGGTGAAGAATCCAGCCGAAATCGGCACGACAGTAAAAACCGCGCTCGGGCGGTAGATCCTCATCCGATACCCGAACTCCGTATCCGGGGAGAAGGAGATCCATGCGTTCGGCGTGATCCGGACCGGACTCGCTCCGTCTTCCTCCGTAAAGCTTTCTCTTCCAATTCTTCTTCCATTCGTGATACGCTCCATAACCAAGGAGTCTGATCACCTTCCGACTCGTCTCTGACCCGTCATCCTGATCCTGTCCGTACGGCGCACCGTCGTCTTGAAGCCGCACTCATACCTTAAGCGGCGATCACCGAAGAAAGAAGAGGCGTTCCCGCGTGTTGATCTTCCTCATCCACGTTCGTGACCCGCAATTCTATGCCTTGCCGGCCAAGACCCGCGCCAAAAACGGGCGCCTGCGGATCATGGGCTTCCCTCCGATCGGGATCATGTCGCTTTCGGCGGTGCTGAAGCAGGCCGGCCACGAGTGCGTGATGTTCGACCAGGCCAACCCGGAGACTCCGAACGAGGTCATCGTCGACGCCATCAACCGCTGCCGGCCGGCGCTCGTTGGCCTGAGCTTTTTGAGCACGACCAGCTATCCCTATGCCAAGATTCTGGCCCGACAGATCCGCGCGGTGAACGGTCAAGTCAAGCTGGCGTTCGGCGGGGTCTTTGCGAGCCTGAACGCCTCGCTGGTGAAGCTCCAATGTCCGGAGGTGGATTTCGTCTGCCGCGGCGACGGAGAGCAGCTCATTCTCGACTTGATTGAACGGTTCGATGATCCGGCAGAGGTGGCCGGGGTGACCTGGGCGAAGGACGGCAAGGTCGTCCAGAATCCCAATCGCGTGATGGAGCGGAACCTGGACCAGTGGCCGTTTCCGGACCGGGAGAGCCTGGACCTCGACTTTGTCGAATCGATGCCGTTGGACGTGCCCGCCGTGCTCTCCATGGAACGGTTCACAACCATGCAAACCTCCCGGGGCTGTCCCTGGCCATGCGTGTTCTGCGACATCCCGATTTTCAACGAGGGGAAATGGCGGGCCAGAAGCCCGCAACATGTCGTGGCCGAGTTAAAGCACCTGGAAGAGCAGGGCTACGGGTCCGTCTATTTCGTGGACGACCACTTCCTGCTCCAGCCCAAACGCATCGACGCGATCTGCAACGGCATCAATCAGGAGCGGCTGACGATCCAGTGGGGCATCGAGGGCCGAGTGGATTCGGTGGCGCAGCATCTGTTTCCGGCGATGGCCAAAGCCCACTGCCGAACGGTCATGTTCGGCATCGAGAGCGGAAGCCAGAAGATCCTCGACCGCCTGCAGAAGGAGCAGACGCTGGAAGAGGTCGAGACGGCGGTGAAGAACGCCAAGCGGGCCGGTATTGAGATCGTGCACGGCTTCTTCACCGTTGGGAATCCCGATGAAACGGTGGAGGATATGCAGGCGACCTTCGATTTTGCCTCCAAACTACCGTTGGACACGTTCGGGTTTAATCGCCTCTGTGTCTATCGAGGCACACCCTTATGGCAGGAATATGTGAAACGAGGGTTGGTCAACGAGGCGACCGATTGGTACAAGTACTTCAAGTGCTCAGAGATCGATCCGACCTGCTTGGCGGGTGAGATGATCAACCGGGTTCGTCAAGAGGGTCTGCGACGGCTGTTCCTCTACAAATTCCTCCACTACCCCGTTCAAACCTACAGGCTCCTCCGCCGGTTCCTGCGCTTCATGCCGGTGCGTGACGTGGTCTACCTGATCATGAAGCCCTTCTTGGGGCAGAAAAGGGGCGCGACCAAGGCAGAGGTTCTGTCGCGGGCGGTCGAGCATGCCGACATGAAAGATGCTGCGGCGCAACTCACCCAACTAACCGACGACATGCTGAACAATGTGCTGAATGAATCGAGAGCCGAACGGTTTCGTATTCAGCAGGAGGCCGAAGGGCCCCGAGAGTTGCCGATGGTTCCCACTCGGTAGTCCATCCTTGTTGCCAGCCTCCTCTATCAGGCTGCGGAGAAAACATCCGTTCATCCTTCGAGGGCCTCAGAACGAACGGAGCGGTCATTGAATAGACTGGCGTTTTCGATCGCGCTGAGACCTGTATGATGGTTGTCAGGTGTCAGTACATGTCCTCTTTCGTGAGTATGATGGTGCATCGCATCGCCATGGCGCGTAAGGAGGACTTCCGATGAGACAGCACGCGTTTGTTCCCCGTGA
>JBFWWG010000017.1:0-71451 GCA_050246315.1 Nitrospiraceae bacterium
GAACGTCGCTTGCCGCGGCGCTGCTGGGCTGTACGCGCACGTTGTGGCCGACGGACGTGTCGGCCGGTCGTCTGCCGGAAGGCCGTCTGGCCCTCTGCCACGCGCATACGAATGAACGGCTGGAGGTCACTTACCGAAACGATTTCGGGCAGTACGATGCGTCCGCGCTTGAGGCGTTGAACAGTTTCATGCGATGCAACTACACCAACCGAACCGCGAGCATGGATCTTCGCGTGATTGAGTTCTTGAACAGTCTGCACAAACAGGTCGGAGGCGACAAGGAGATCATCGTGCAGTCGGCCTACCGGTCTCCCGAATACCAGACCGTGCTGATTAAGCAACGGGGGCGACGGGTGGCCAGGCAGAGCTTTCACGTGACGGCCCAGGCCGTGGATTTTCATATTCCCGGCGTGCCGTTGCGCCAAATCCGACAAGCGGCGCTGCGATTAGGGCAAGGCGGGGTCGGATATTACCCGCGCCGCGGGTTCGTGCATATCGATTGCGGTCCCGTCCGCTGGTGGTGACGGAGACGCCTCGTTCTGCCGGTTTCCATTCTCGCCGTCCCCTCCATTTTCCACCTCACGATCGACACGATCGTATTGAATCTGGCAGGATACGGAAAAACACTCCGTTCATCCTTCGAGGGCCTCAGGACGAGCGGAGCAGTTGTTGAACATGCTGGTGGTTTTCGATCCTGCTGAGCCTGTCGAAGCACACACATCGAGTTTTTCCGCAGACTGCTAGAGCTGGATAGAAGGCTTGCTCGACCAGGCGCAATGCCCGGTATTCGGATCCATGTCGGCAAGCCGTCCTATCCCCCGATTGAATAGTTCCGTCCCTCAAAATTCCTGACGCTCCTGTCGAATGTCCCTACCGAAGCGGAATGGGCAGTGTGACGGGTCTCTTCGATGATGGCTCCATTCATCATCACCGAGGGTCCGACACGTGACACCGTCTGTGCGTCTCAACAGTCAACCGATTCCTGACCAACCTGCCCACACCGAGAGGAGACCGCAAGACAATCGGACCCTTGTCGGTCTGTGGCAATGGTGCCTCCTCGCGGTCATTCTATTGAGCGGCTGTATCCCCGGAGGAGGTGGCGAGGGAGTGGCCCCTAATCCGGCCAACCTGCAGAGTCTCGAGATTGTATCAGGTACGCAGTTGTCGAAGGCCTTCGCACCGACGCCGGCATTCAACGCGGAGGTGTCCGAGTACGCCGTCACGGTGGGAAGTGAGGTCTCATCGGTCCAGATCATCCCGACCGTGGCCGACAGCCGGGCGACGGTGAAGGTCAACAACCAGCGGGCGGTGTCGGGCCAACCGTTCGGTCCGATCAATCTAGTGCTCGGCACCAACGCGCCGATCACCATCCTGGTCGATGCGCCGGGAGCGTCGAAGACGTACACCATCACGATTACCCGCGCCGCGACCACCACGCTCTCGAATCTACTGTTGTCGGCTGGATCGCTTCAGCCGACATTCGAACCGAACAAGTTCGAGTATTCGGCGCAGGCGCCGTTCACGACCGACACAACCATCGTCACGCCGACCACCGCCGATAGTAACGCCACTGTGACCGTCAACGGCACAAGTGTCACCTCAGGGCAGCCCTCGCAGGCCATTCTCCTGTCTGTGGGCCAAACCACGATCACGATCGTCGTCAGCGCACCCTCCGTGGCGCCGACGACCTATACGGTGACGGTGTCCAGGCTACAGGGCTCCTCAAACGCCAACCTGTCGGCACTGGTTGTGTCCCCCGGACCGTTGCAACCGGCGTTCAGTTCCTCCACGCTCTCCTATTCCATGAATGTCAATAATCCGACGAGCAGCGTGACTGTGACGGCTACCGTGCAGGATGCCACATCCACTCTGGAAATCGATGGAAAGCCGGTGGTTTCGGGGCAACCCTTTGCTGTGAACAACATTCCGGTGGGAGCCAGCACTATCACGATCTTGGTTATTCCTCAGACCGGGACTCCCAAGGTTTACGCAGTCACCGTCAATCGAGCATTGCCGGGCAACGCCAATCTGTCCAGCGTGACCGCCAGTCTGGGAACATTCTCACCGGCCTTCAGCCCGTCCACGCTGACCTATTCGCTCAATGTCTTGAACCCAGTGGCGAGTGTGTCGCTGACCGCCACCGTCCAGGATCCGACCTCCACGATGACGATTAACGGGCAAGCCGTCGCCTCCGGCACAC
The DNA here is from genome assembly GCA_050246315.1 of Nitrospiraceae bacterium. GTDB lineage: Bacteria > Nitrospirota > Nitrospiria > Nitrospirales > Nitrospiraceae > Nitrospira_G. The sequence continues at coordinate 2,201 of JBFWWG010000017.1, forward strand.
CGTTCATGATCAACAATCTCGTCATCGGCAATACGACCGTGACAATCGTGGTGACGGCCAATCCGGCGGGTAACAGTCAGACCTACACGGTTACTATCGTGCGTCCGATCGCGGGCAATGCCAATCTTTCCGGCCTGACCGTGGCCCCCGGTTCTGTCACGCCGGCCTTCAATCCCGGCACGTTGATCTACAGCGTCAATGTGCTGAATCCGGTAGCAGGCGTAACCGTGACCGCTACCGTGCAGGCCGGCGGTTCCACGATGACGATAAACGGGCAGGGGGTTGCGTCCGGCGCGCCGTTCCAGGTCAATGGACTGCTCTTGGGGCCGAATACGGTGACCATTCGCGTCACGGCGCAGCAAGGGAACTTTCAGGACTATGTGCTCACGATCAATCGCTCGCCGGCCGGCAATGCCAACCTTTCCGGCCTGACCGTGAGTGCAGGGATTCTGTCGCCGGTCTTTGCCCCATCCACGTTGCTCTATTCGGTAAGCGTCCTCAACAGTGTGACGAGCATGACCGTCACGGCGAGCATGCAGGCCGGCAGCTCCACGATGACGATCAATGGGCAGGTCGTTGCCAACGGGACGCCGTTCACGGTTAACGGATTGGTCGTGGGGGTGAACCAGATTGCGATCCGCGTGACGGCCGTAGAGGGCAACTTCCAGGACTATCTTGTGACCGTCAATCGAGCCGCGCCGGGCATCGCCAATCTGTCATTGCTGACCATCGGACCGGGAACCATGACACCCTCGTTTCTCCCGGCGACCCTCAGTTATACCGTGGCAGTGGCAAACACGGATGCGAGCGTGACGGTCACGGCAACCCTGGAGGCCTCCAGCACTTCCACCATGACCATCAACAACCAGGCCGTTGCATCGGGGACGCCACTCCTTGTGAACCTGGGCGTGCCTGGCAGCGCTACCCCCATCTCCATCGTGGTCACCGCGCAGGCCGGCAACAGCCAGGCCTATACGGTGACCGTCAATCGGCCATTGTAAACCTTCGCCTTCATCCCTATCGTCGGCAAATCCCTACCAGCAACCGGAATAAGGAAAAGATTGCACCGTCAGTCAGGTTAATCAGAGACAGGCCATATTTCCAATGACTTATGATTGGTTTCTTGGCAGGTCCTGTCTCGGACGAGCCTTTTGAGAAGAGGTGCGGGCGCGGGAGAACCAATGCCGAATCCGCACGAGTTCCATTCCGGATAACCGGCCGTGCAAGCCGGCTCACAGGCCTCTGGAAAATATCCAATTTCTCAGGGGAGCCCTACAAAAGTGGGATGGGATTCATGTACGGTCGTCCGCCATGATACAGCCTTCCTCGTAGTAGGAACGAAGGCAAAAGAATACAGCGTCCACTATTTTTTCCTATCCACCACTGTGTCGTGAGGCCGAGAGGAGACCCTGAGTGCCCAAGGTGTTGGTTGATGTAGCAGTAGGACAGAATCGTCAGGTGAAACTCAGACAATGGGGTCAGTCGGCCTGGTGGCGAGGGGGGGCCTGTTTCATTTTGCTTGTGGCAGCCCTCACGGGCTGCATTCCCAGTGACGACGCACCGCCTGGGCCGAATCGCGCGGCGGACCTAGCCAATCTGGAACTGTCCGAGGGGGCGCTTTCTCCGGCTTTCGGTCCGGACGAACTGAACTACACTGTCTCGGTCGGTAGCAATATCAGTTCAATCACCATCACCCCGACCGTGGCTGATGCCCGCGCCACGGTCAAGGTCAACAATACTCCAGCCCAGTCAGGACAGCCGTTCGGACCAGTCAATCTTGTGTTGGGCACCAATCCACCCATCACCATACTGGTTGATGCTCCGGGGATCTCAAAAACCTACACCCTCGTCGTCACCCGTGCGCCGAATGCGGATCTGAAGGCGCTGCAACTGTCGGCCGGCGCGCTGGCGCCAGCTTTTTCGCCCAATGTCACCAATTACATGGTTGAGACGGGCTTCAGCACGCCATCGACCACCGTCACGGCCACCGTCGCGGATGACACCTCTACAATAACGATCAACGGAAACGCCGCGACCTCGGGTCAGCCATCGAATCCCATCACTTTGAACGTCGGTTCCGCCAACGTCATTGTAGTTAGCGTGGCGGCGGCCAATGGCGAGACCAAGGACTACCAGATCACGGTACTGAAAACCGGCACGACCAATCTGGCCAGCTTAAGCATCTCGGCCGGTCCGATTGCGCCTGCCTTCAATCCCACTACTTTGGCCTATACGGTTTCGACGGGATACCCAACCGACCAGACTACGATCACGTTGAGTACCGCGGACAGCACCGCCGCCGTCACTGTCAACGGTCAGGGGCCGATCCAGGGAGGGGGGAGCTTCACGTTCCCGCTCCCAGTGGGACAAAATATTTTCACCATCTTGGTCACGTCGCCGACTGTAGCGTCGAAAACCTATACGGTGACGATCACCCGGCAGCCACCTTCCACCAATGCCAATCTGTTGAATCTGACGGTCAGCCAGGGAACTCTTAACCCGCCATTCAATCCAGGTACCTTTGGTTACACCGTGAACGTGGGCAATTCGGTGACGAGCATCAATGTGACGGCAACGGTGCAGGATCCAGCGGCCTCTCTTCAGATCAATAATTCATCTGCGACTTCCGGACAGCCGTTTACGGTTGGTGGGCTGGTGGTCGGAGCCAACGGAATCAATATTGTCGTGACACCTCAAAGCGGGCCCCCGCAACTGTACACCGTCACGGTGAACCGGGCCACGCCGACATCGGGCAATTCCAATCTGGGAAGCTTGGCCGTCTCACCGGGAACATTACAGCCGGCATTCAACCCGAATACAAACAACTACAATGTCTCGGTTTCGAACGCGACGACCTCTGTCGTGGTGACGGCGACCACGCAAGATGGAAGCGCCACCATGACGATCAATGGTCAGTCTGTTCAGTCCGGACAGGCCTTCACGGTTGGCAATCTCCAAGTCGGAAACAATACGGTCACCATTCGAGTCACCGCCCCGGCCGGCAACGCAGAAAATTATGTGGTGACGGTCAACCGAGCTGCCCCGCCGTCGAGCAATGCGAATCTTTCGAATCTGACTGTGTCGCCGGGCTCTCTCTCTCCAGGATTCAGTCAGTCGACGCTGAATTACAACGTGTCCTTGCCGTTCGCCAATTCCAGCATCAATGTGACGCCGACAGCCGCCAGTGGCAGTTCCGCGATCACCGTCAACGGGCAGGGCGTCAATTCAGGAGGCACGGTGACCGTCAGCAACCTCGTGGTCGGCAACAATGTGATCATCGTGCGCGTCACCGCACAGGCGGGGAATTTGCGCGACTATGTCATCACCGTGAATCGCGCGGCGGCGTCCGGTAATGCGTTGTTGCAAAGCCTGACGCTGTCTCCAGTCAACATCTCGGGGTTTAGTCCCAACACGTTCACCTACAATGTCAATGTCGGGTTTGGAACGACGAGCGTGGTTGTCACCGCTGCTGTGCAGACCGGCACCTCCACGATGACGGTTAACGGCCAGGCGACCGCCTCGGGGCAGCCTCGTACCATCAGCGGGCTTCAGGTCGGAAATAACACGATCACCGTGCGTGTGACGGCTCAGGCAGGGAATTCCCAGAATTATGTCATCACGGTGAATCGAGCAGCGGGTTCAGCCAACGCGGGCCTTTCAAGCCTGACTGTGAGTACTGGAACGCTCACACCGGCCTTTGTGTCTCCTGGTACGCCCGGCACACCGGGCTATACGCTAACAAGTGTACTTCCAAACACCGTGACCAGTTTCACGGTGACAGCGGCAAAGGCTGATCCAAACGCCACTATGACTATCAATGGCGTTGTCCGATCCTCACACACAGTCAATCCTCTGCCGGCGGGGAACACAGTCTTCACCATCGTCGTTACTGCACAAGCTGGTAGCCCAAGCCTTACATATAGCGTCACAGTTACCCGTGCCCCTTAACATAAGAGTATTCGTTCACAACAAGTCACAAGGTCACACCCATGCAACACCCCATCCGGACAGCAACCAGGTCTCGGTCTCGGACAACCTATGCCGTCATCCGGTGCGCCCTGGCATTGATGATGACGGCACTCGCTGCGGCGGGCTGCATTCCGGATGGTGATTCACCCGCCGCCGGTCCGTCACCGGCCGATCTCTCGACGATGGAAGTCTCGGCCGGCCCTCTTGATCCGTCCTTCACTCCCACGGTCAGCAGCTATGATGTGCTGACCCCAAACGGGACCAGTTCGACGACCCTCACCGCCACCGCCTCCAATGCCTCGGCCAAACTGGCGGTCAATAATGAACCGGCTGTGTCGGGTCAGCCGTTCGGCCCGATTCCCCTGGAGGTCGGCATCAATCCGGTCACGGTGCTGGTGGATGCGCCGGGCGCCACGAAGAGCTACACCGTGGTCGTCACGCGCGGCGGGCCGGCCGATCTCTTTGACCTGGAACTCTCAGCCGGGTCGCTGTCTCCGGATTTCGATCCGGCCGTGACCGGGTATGCCGTGTCCGCTCCCTCCACGACGGCGCAGACCACTGTGACGGCCACGCTCTCCGACGAGCGGGCCACGTTCAAGATCAACGGCCAAGCGGGCACCTCCGGCCAGTCCTCGAATCCGATCTCTTTGGCGACGGGCAGCACGACGATCACGATCGTCGTTACGGCGGTGAATGCCACAACCAAGACCTATACGGTGTCAGTGAACCGGGCCGGGCCCGGCAATGCGAATCTGTCAGCGCTCCAATTGTCGGCAGGCGGGTTGAGCCCCGGCTTCAACCCCAATACGGTGAACTATTCGGTGGCGACCGCGAGCACGACTGCGACTACGACAGTGACCGCGACCGTGCAGGTGGCCAGCTCGACGCTCACGATCAACGGCAGTCCTGCGGTCTCGGGCGTGCCGTTTGGGCCGATTACCCTCAATCCCTCCGGCACCACCACCAAGATCACGATCACCGTTCGGGCCCAGGACGGCGTGACCCTCAAGACCTATACGGCCACCGTGTCGCGTGGGGCTTCCTCGAACTCGAATCTGGCCGGTCTGGTCCTGTCCGCTGGTCCGCTCAAGCCAGCCTTTAGTCCGACGAGAACGAGCTATGATGTGGATGCGTCGAAGACGACCGTCTCCACCACGGTCACGGCGACCGTCCAAGATGCAGGCGAGGCGACGTTGAAGATCGAGGGGGTCCCGGCGACCTCGGGCCGGCCGTTCGGACCAATTCTGCTTTTCGGGAAGACCACCCGTATCGATATCGAGGTACGGGCGCAGAACGGAAGTACCAAGACCTATCGGGTCGATGTGGAGAGGGATTAGCGGCGCGGTCAGATTCGAATACCAACCCACATGATTCCTCGTGATCGCAGGCGCTGGCTCCTGCCCCGCTCCTGCGGGTGTAGGTTTGGATGGTTTCCCCCACATATTGTGTTGTCTCTTGAAATTATGTTAAGAGCGCTGTTCGTGTCCTCTCTACGTCCTCTCAAGAAGAAAGTCTTGTGGCCACCCTGGTGGCGGGCATGCGTGTGCGTCTGCGTGGTCCTGTTGGCGCTTTCGGGCTGTATTCCAGATCCCGATTCTCCTCCGGTGTCCTCCAATCCGGCGCTTGATCTCTCGGCGCTCCAGGTGCAGGAGGGCGGACAGGATCGCCCGTTGTCTCCCGCGTTTGCTCCCACCGTCACCAGCTACGTCGCGTCGGTGTCGAATCAAACGACGAGTGTGACGGTGACGGCCTCGCTCGCCAACCCGCAACTCGCCAAGATGAAGGTCAACAATCAGTCGGTTCCCTCCGGACAACCTGTGGGACTCACCCTCGCCCCCGGGTCCAACCCGGTGGCCGTGTTGGTGGAGGAAACGGCGCCCAGTGGGGAGACGCGGATCTACAACCTGGTCGTCAACCGTGCGGCGCCGGGGAGCAATAAACTCGCGAGCCTGGTTCTTTCCACCGGGAGTCTGACTCCGATCTTTAATGGAGATCAAACGTCCTACAGCGCCGCGGTGCCGTTCGCGACGTCGCAGATCACCGTGACGGCGACGACCGAGGATCCGGCCGCCAAAATCACGATCAATAACCAGGCGGTGCCGAGTAGTCAGCCCTCTCCGCCCATTTCCTTGAATGTCGGGGCGAACAGCATCGTCGTGGTCGTCACGGCTCAGGATGGCTCGACCCGCAGTTACACCATCGTCGTCACGAGACAGGCGAACGTCAATTTGGCGAGCCTGTCCGTCTCGGCAGGGCCGTTGAGTCCGCCGTTCAATAAGGATGTGACGGAATATCAAGTCAGTGCTCCGAACCTAACGAGCAGCACCACGATTACCGCAACGATCGAGCAGGCCGGCTCTACTCTGGCGATCAATGGGCAACCGGTGGCTTCCGGCCAAGTCTTCGGCCCCGTGCCGCTCGTGGTCGGCCCCAATAGTTTTGCCGTATCCGTGATGGCTTCCGATCGGATCACGGTAAAGACCTACACGGTTGTGATCAACCGTGCGCCGTCCTCCAACGCCCTCCTGTCCGCGCTGACGGTCTCGCCGGGTGTCATGATCCCGACGTTTAGTTCCGGCGTCCCGACCTACACGGTCCTCAACGCGGGCCTCTTTACGCCGGCTGCGAATGTGACGGCGACAGTCCAAGAGCCGAATGCTACGATCATGATCAACGGTGCCGCGGTTGCATCCGGAACGCCGTTTCAGGTTCTCTTGCCCGCTCCATCGACCCCTGTCAGCATCGTGGTCCGCGCCCAAGATACCGTCACGACCGCGACCTACAACGTGACGGTCAACAAATAAGTCCACACTCACAGATGCCATCCGCTGCCTCATTGTGCAGTCCTCGCCAGAGCGAGGGGTTGCGTTGGGGTTGTGTCTGTCCAAGACGAAGAGCCGCCCTGGTGCTTTTGCGAGGCGTGCTGCTCGCAGCCGTGGCCGGTGGGTGCATCCCCAGCTCGGACCCTCCGGCCGGTCCTCCCGGCAGCACGCCGGGCGATCTCGCCTCATTGGTGGTATCGGCCGGCGCGCTCTCCCCGGCTTTTGATCCTGCCGTGACGAGTTATGCCGTCCTGGTCCCCAATGCCACGACCAGCACGACCGTCACGGCGACGGCGGCCGAGCGGCAGGCGAAGATCAGTGTCAATAATCAGGTTGCGACGGCTGGCCAGCCGTTCGGGCCGATCGCGCTTGCCGTCGGCCAGACCACCGTGACGGTGGTCGTGGATGGGCCGGGATTCAACAAGACCTACACCATCGTCATGACACGGGCCGCTGCGGCGATCGCCGACCTCACGAGCTTGCAGGTTTCGGCCGGAGGGATCAGTCCGCGCTTCGATCCGCAGGTGCTGGCCTATTCGGTTTTGGCCGCGAACTCCACCACGAGCACGACGATCACTGTCACGGTGGCCGATCCGACGGCGGCGGTCGCGATCAACAATCAACAGGCCGCGTCCGGTCAACCGTTTGGTCCGGTCCCGCTCGTTCTGGGACCCAATGCCATCACCATCGTGGTGACAGCTCCGGGCGGCGCGGTCAAAATTTACTCAGTTGCCATCGTCCGCGGCGCGTCCGGCATCGCCGACCTGGCCTCGCTGTCTCTATCGGCGGGCGCACTGTCCCCGGGGTTCACGCCGGATCAAGCCAGCTACAGGATTGCGACGGGAAATTCGACGACGCAAACCACCATCACGGCTGTCGTCGCCGATGCCACGGCCACCTTGACCATCAACGGCACCCCGGCCACCTCCGGTCAGCCATTCGGGCCGATCGGCCTGACTATCGGGGTGAATATCTTGACGGTCCGGGTGACGGCGCAGGACGGATCCGCGAAGGTCTATACGATCGAAATCACCCGCCCGCCGTCGAGCAATGCCAATTTGTCCGCGCTGGTATTGTCGGCCGGGGCTTTATCTCCGGCCTTTTCCGAAGACACCTTGGACTATAGCCTCTCGGTGCCCAGCACGACCGCGAGCACGACCGTGACCGCGACCGTCGCCGACGCAACAGCCTCGGTGCAGGTCAATGGCCAGCCTGTGGGCTCGGGGCAAGCTTCGTTGCCCATCGCGCTCAACGTCGGGACGAATCGGATCCCCATTGTCGTGACGGCGCAGAATGGGACAGCCAAGACCTATACCGTGACCGTGGAGCGCACAGTCTCGACCAATCTCGCCGGGCTGACGGTGTCGGCTGGGTCGTTGTCGCCGGCCTTCAGTGCAGGGACGACGGCCTATAGTCTGAGCGTTCCCAATACCACGAGCAGTACGACCGTGACCGCGACGGTTCAAGATCCGACGGCGACCCTCACGATCAACGGGGCGTCGGCCAATTCAGGGCAAGCCTTCGGTCCGGTTGTCTTGAATGTCGGGCCCAATCAGGTGACGGTGATCGTGCGGGCCTTGAACGGGGCGACCAAGACCTACACGGTCACCATTGCCAGGGCAGCCAACGTCAATCTCGGAGGTCTCAGTCTGTCGGCCGGTACACCCACACCTCCGTTCGATCCATCGGTCACCAGCTACAATCTCTCAGTCCCCAATGGGACGACGACCACGACCGTCACGGCCTCGGTACAAGATGCGACGTCCACGCTGACGATCAACGGCCAGTCGGTGCCCTCGGGTCAGGCGTTCGGGCCGATCGCGCTCGCGGTGGGGCCAAATACGGTGACTATCGTCGTCAGGGCGGTGGACACGGTGACGACCAAGACCTACTCGGTTGCCATCACCAGGGCGCCGTCCTCCAATGCGCTGCTGGCCGGGTTGCAGGTCACTCCGGGGTTCATGATTCCGGCGTTTAGTCCGGGGGGCACAACCTATGCGGTCAATGGCGTCGGCCTCTTCACCCCCGCGGTGACCGTGACGGCGACGGTGCAGGAGCCGAATGCCACGATCATGATCAACGGCGCCGCCGTCGCCTCCGGAACGCCGTTTCAAGTGCTCCTGCCCGGTCCGTCGACTCCCATCGCGATCGTCGTCCGTGCGCAAGATACGGTGACGACCGTGACCTACAACGTGACGGTGAACAAATAGCAGGAGGTTAAGAAAGCCCGCCAGCTTTGTTGGGGCACCCATCGCTGCACGTTTCTGGCGCAATGCGGGCTAGTCATGCGAGGGCTCCCTGCGCGCTGGCTCACCCGGCGAACGTTCGGTGAACCGTTCCACGCGGACGCCCAGCAGCCGGAATGCCTTGCCTTTTGGATTGCGCCGCTTGTCCAGAAAGGGCAGAAGGAGCTTGAGGGCTTCGGCACGCACGAGCCGCACGTCCGAGGCTGGAGCATCGAGGGTGTGAGCTCGCGAGGTCGTCTCGAAATCCGAAAATCGCACCATCACCGCCACGGTCCCGACATGGGAGAAACCCTCCGTTCGTACCCGGTCCATCACGTCCCCGCACATGCGGGCCAGATAGGTAAGTAGTTGAGTGGCGTCACGCGTGTCGGCGGCGAATGTTTCCTGTTCGCTGATCGATTTCGGCGTCCATTCTGAAGACAGCGACGATTCGTCCCGTCCTCTTGCCCTGTCGTAAAAATCAGCGCCACGTTTGCCGAATGTCGCACACAGCTCGCCGATCGAACGTGCCGCCAATTCGCTGATTCGAATGATGCCTTGTTGTGCCAGGAGCGCTTCGGTCTTCGGACCGATTCCCGGAATCATCCGAACCGGCAGCGGTGCCAGAAACGATTCGACTGCTTCCGGTCGGACGACGGTCAGGCCGTCGGGTTTCCGAAATCCCGATGCGATCTTGGCGATCAGCTTGTTTGGGCCCAATCCCACCGACATCGTGAGCCCCTCCTGTTCCCGAACCTCCTGCTTGAGCCTGTGGCAGCGGTCTTCGGCGGCTTCGAACGCTCCGGATGGGCTAAGGTCGAGGTAGGCCTCATCGATGCTGGCCTGTTCAACGAGGTCGGCATAGCACCGGCACAGGGACATGATCGCGCCGGACACCGCCGCATACTTGGCCATGTTGGGACGCAGAAAGACGACCGGTGGCCGGCCGTGCCTCCTGGCCCGTTCGGCATCGCGCCAGGCTTGCGAGATCGGCTGTGCCGAGTGGAGACCGTAGGCCCGCGCCGCATAGTTGGCGGTGGCCACGACGCCGCGTCCGTGCCCGCCGAGGGGATCTGCGCCGATCGCGATCGGGAGGCCGCCCAACTCCGGGCGGTCGCGCTCCTCGATCGCGGCGAAGAAGGCGTCCATATCTACGTGCGCCACGAGTCGCATGGGGTGGGATGGGGTTGGGCCGGCTACGACGGCTGAGCCGGCGGCCCGGGCGGCATCGTCGCTTGGATGACGTGAAAATCCTTCTGCGCGATCAGGCGACGGGACATCATCAGCCGGAACTCGTACCGGCCGGGTGCGGGAAACACCAGGGCCGGGATGTTGATCCCGAAATCGGAGATCTGCAACCGGTCTCGGATCTCGACGCTCGGGAGGGAGGCGCGGCAAACGACCTGGTCGGTGTTGAGATAGACGAGCGTGATGTCGAACTGGTAGGGGCCTTGTGCGTCGGTGAGGCAGAAGTAGATGCCGAGTTGCTGATGCTGGCACGGAAACACCTGAGCCTGCAGGTGGGTGAAGAGCCCGATGAGACTTTTCTTGTGCGTGAGACTGTCTTCGATCACCGTATCGCAGACGAGGAACGCTTGGATGCTGGGAGCTACCAGTTCTGACATCGTGCGACCTCGCAGGGGCCAGTCGGATCGGAGGACCTTCAGCCGATGGCCGCCGACCCGCCTCGGCATTCAAACACCTCGCCGAAATGGGCGACGCCGGGGCCGATTCGGCAGACATGCGGTGTGACCTCCACGCGCTCCCCCCTATGGGTGAAGAATCGGCCTTGGACCAGGTCGATGCGGCCTTCCGTCATGACGGCCGCTTCAACATACACCTCCCCGGTTTTCCGATCCGAGACTGTGACCCAAGGGTTGGGACCAAAGGATGAGAGGGCGGGCGGATTGGTCTGGAGAGCAAGGCGCTGGCCCTCATTGAAGACCCACTGGTTGCGGCGCACATGCGCGACGTGGATGCCTCGCTCGTCATAGAAATCCATCGTGAGCCAGAGTTGCCCGGACCGGTATTCGAGAACGAGTTGTTCCTTGCCCTGAAACTTAAGGACGCCGTTGGAGTCCCGCACGATGTTTGAGCCTAGTTTGATTTCCAGCATCGTGTCGCCTCGCGTGGTTCCGGATGGATCACCACCCCTCCCGCTTCGGACCGCCGGCGCCATTCGGTCGCTGCGCAAACAGGATCATGCAGGTCGATTCAGCAGGAACCCGATCGGTTGGTATCTGGGTTTCGACAGGATGATCATCACGAATGAAGAGGCTGATATCATAGCGCAAATAGGAGATTTGCTCCATGCCCGACGACGATTCTCCCAGGGCATCACTGAACAGCTTGTGTGTGACAAGCGGCAGGCGGTGTGTGTTCGGAGGCTGCGGTAACGAGTCGGAGGAGGCCGAAAGGATCAGGGAGCAAGGATCAGGGAGCAGAGCCGGCGGCTTCCAGAAAGGTCGGAGGGCCTTCTCCCGCCGAGTTGGTCGCGGTCACACAAATCTTGGCCGTGGGGCTATTACCGGCCCCCGCCGGAAGAATCACCTCCCTGGCGACCGGTCCGCCTCCTGCGACGCTCGTCGCACTGTGCTTGGTGTATTCTTTGGTTCCGGCTCCAATGTTGTAATAGATGGTCGTGTGCGAGAGGTAGTGGAGCGGCTGCCCGTTCTGTTGGAGGGTTGGCTCCGTGTATCGGATGGGAATGGTTCGGTTCGCCGGGATCGGTAGGGGAGCCGAGGGCGAGCAATCAACACGAACGGTGGTGCCTTCCGCCAAGTCGAGCAACGTGCAGGAGGAGAGCGAACTGAGCATCATGGGCAGCAGGATGGCGGCCATGGACAACCTTTGCGAGCGCAGGGTCGGTCGCAGCATGTCCCAACATTACGAGATCAAGTGGCTGGCAAGCAAGAGGGGGAACTAACTCGAAGGAGACGGCATGAACCGTACGAATCCCCCATTTGAAAACTGGGAAAACCCTGTGATAGAGTCCGCCTCTTGCGGCAACCGCTGTCTGATCAACCCGCTGCACGACTCGGCGGTCCCATCGTCTAGCCTGGCCTAGGACGGAGCCCTCTCAAGGCTCAGACACGGGTTCGAATCCCGTTGGGACCACCATACCAAGCTATGGCTTGAGCCGGTCGCTCTTTTGAGCTTTATCGTCATTGACGCGACCGGAGAAACACCTTCAGTGTCCCTTTTTTTCTTAATCCTTAACCCAACTTCGGTTGAGCCGGCGGCTCTTCAGGCGCAGCCTCTCTTCATTGGGCGGGCGGATAAACACCTCCAGTAAATCGCTCTCACCTACCATACCAACCTTCGGTTGAACCGCTCGCCTCTTTATCGTTTTATCGTGAGTAAGGCGAGCGGAGGAATCCTTCAGTGTCTTCATTCAATACCAAGCTACGCTTGAGCCGGCGGCTATTCTGGGCCTCATCGTAGCTGACGCCGCCAGAGGGACACCACCAGGGAATTTCGATTCTGAATCCGCACTTCGTGAGAACCGGCGGCTCATCGGGCGAAGCCCCCTCTACCAGGCTATGCCTGAACCGGCGCCTCTTCATCGCTTTCTCGTAATATGGCGGCGCCGGGAAAACATTTTCAGATTCGTGCCTGACCGGTCAACTCTCGAATTCTGAATTCTGATGATGCAGCCCGCTGCCCGGCGTCAATCCGAGCCGGTGTCTCCGCGGTTGCTGTGCAACAGGTATTTCTCGTCGTGCAACCGGACTTGTCGCGCTAACGGGGTCATCTGCCGTTCCCGCCACTGGTGCGACGTAAGAATGTGAGCAGCCCGAGGAGAACGATAACGGCTGCACCGAGGCCAAACCACGGCACCGCGGTCCAGGGATTGCCATTCGTCACATAACTGACAATCCAATGCCCTGCAAACACCAGGGCCAGTATCAGCAAGGCGGCAATCACCATGGTTCCCAGTGTCGGTGGTTCGGTGGCAGGCATGGCTCCCTCCTTTTTCACAAACCCAATGCTCATCTGACGAAACATTCGAGGTAGGCCAACTGGGGCTGGTCCTCGCCTAGCCGCATCATGACTCATGATCGGCCGATGTAACGATCGGTGGGGCGAGGGTCTGGCCTCCGAACGAATCAAAGCGCTTTTTGTAGATATGCGCACGCTTCCACCTAACAGCGTGCTGAACCTTCGCCACTTCACAACCAGTCCGTCCCCACCAGTAGGGCTGATGGCGATGGTGATGGTGGCACTCCGGCCTTCGAACCACGGGTGGTCATGCCGAAGCGCTCGGGGCTGAGACTCTAATTCAGGTCAAGACGCTTCTCAAGTCTCAAGTAGCTGCCTTCCGAAATATCGCCATCGACGGCAAGGTCATTGGGGAGAGATGGGGCAGCATCGGGCCATAGCATAAGCGCTCTCCTGGTCCGGTTGTAACGAGTTCGGCATGGGCGGATGTCATCGGAAAGGACCGCTATGAGAACCAGATGGGCATAGGTCCAGTTTGATCCAACCATTCAGCCGATGTCATAGGAGTGCCTGGATTCTACCCAGCCGTTCACCGATCTGTTAAGAGTCTGCCCACGTCATTCCTCCGTTGCGGCAGGATGGCGAAGCATCGAACAAGCTCCCAGAGCCGGCGCGGCTGCTCGCATAGGTCCAAGAGTCGTTGGATCCGACAAGCCCGTTCTATCTGAGGCCGGGATTCTCTTGCCGGCACTGGAGGGAAGAGGGGATACATGCCGTTGGACCAGGAGGGGCGGATCAGAATGAGGCTGCTGAGATTCTTGCGTGATCGGCACGGCACGATGGGCGAGGAAGAAACGATCCTGATTGATTCGGGGATCATTCGCCTCGATCCATACCTTCGGCAGCTCCTCGCCGAGGGACATATCCGCCGCGATGAAAAGGCAAAGGTCTATCGCGTGACTGAAACCGGCCGAGATGAACTGACGCGCCTGCAGCAAGCCGATCAAGACGTCGAGGATGGCAAGTAATCGGTTCTTGTCCAGCACGTGACGGTTGCGAACCGCTCGCTTCGACTGACCTGAGCCCACCTCCTCCACCTCCGCATCGTTGTCGTCACCGAAACGTGTTTGGACTTGGCAGACCGTTCGTTCTGCGGCAACGCCCGGCCATTCGCGATTGATGCATCAGAACTGTCATCCAGTCCCATTCCTCGAATTGACGCTCTCCGGCAGGGTTGTGTATAACCATAGTTCGTCCGATCCTTTTCGATTGTCAGCAGCGGAGAAACCCCGTGCAGGGACGTGAATTCAGAGATGGCGCTGAAGACGGGCTGGATGCGCTGGAGCCGCTCGACCCGGACCGCATCGGATCGTTTGCCGATCTGATCGCCGCGATGCGGAAGACCGCGTTCGGCGGGCGCCGGGTGGGAGAGGCGTTTGACGTGCTCTGCGCCATGGTCGACGATCCCGATTGCATGGTCGTGATGACCCTGTCCGGCGCCATGACGATCGCCAAGATGGGCACGATCATCAGCCGGATGATCGACGAGGGGATGGTCCAGGTCGTCATCTCGACCGGTGCGCTGGTGGCGCATGGGTTGAGTGAATCGACGGGCAAGCAGCATTATCGGCATGACCCGACGATGAGCGACGTGGAATTGTTTCGCAAGGGCTACAACCGGGTATACGACACCTTGGAGATGGAGGCCAACCTCAACTATGTCGAGCATGTGGTCACGCAGACTCTGAAGCGGCTGGACCACGACACGCCCCTCTCGTCGGAACGCCTCACCTACGAACTCGGCAGGACCCTGCACGAAGAATTCGAAGGAACCGGGATTCTCAAGAGTGCCTATGAACAGGGGGTGCCGGTCTATATTCCGGCCTTTACCGATTCTGAGATGGGCTTGGATGTCGGCATCTGGGCGATGCGGGAATCGCTGGACAAGGCACGCGCAGAGGCTTCCAAACGGGATGGCGATCTGGGAGTGCTGAAGGCGCTGCATCGGTATCTGCCTTCGTACAATCCGTATTTGGATTTGAACAGCTACACCGACAAGATCATGTCGGCCAAGCGCTTGGGGATCTTTACGATCGGCGGCGGGGTGCCTCGGAATTGGGCGCAACAGGTCGGACCCTATATCGAAATCGGCAATTTGCGGCTGGGGCTCGACGCCAAAGCCCCTCGCTTCCAATACGGTGTGCGGATCTGTCCTGAACCGGACTATTGGGGCGGGCTCAGCGGCTGTACCTACCAGGAAGGCATTTCCTGGGGCAAGTTTGTGCCGCCGTCCGATGGCGGTCGATTTGCCGAAGTGCTCAGCGATGCCACGGTGGTGTGGCCGCTGTTGATGATGGGGCTGCTGGAGCATCGGCGGGCGCGTCGACGGAAACCTTCGGCCGATGAAGACCGTTCCATTCGGTCCGCCCGGTCGTCTCGCACCAAACGGAGAGGGGTCGCCGGCCGTCTTCGTTGATCGGTCGCTTCTGAAGGATGTCGAATGGATCTCGTACGGTTAGAGAGAGCCACATGGGTCCGCCGCTCGGTGCTGATAGCGTTGGGAATCCTGGCGCTCGGATGGAGCGGTATCCTGAGCGGGGAAACACCGGCTGCGTCCTCGCCTGATGACCGGGTGCGGGGCAATCCGCGTGCGCCGGTCACGATCATCGAGTATTCGGATTTCACCTGCGGGTATTGCGTGAAATTCTTCCGTGAAACTTGGCCGCTGTTGCAGGCGAAATACGTCGATGCGGGGAAGGTGCGGTTTCTGTATCGCGACTATCCGCGCGCCGACCAGGGCGTCGGAGTCGAGGCGGCCCTGGCCGCACGCTGTGCTGGCGAACAGGGCCGTTACTGGGCGATGCACGACCGGTTGTTTGCGCAGGGACCGCGGCTTGATGCCTCGCAGTTTTCCGACTATGCCAAGGCGATCGGTCTCAAACCGGATCGTTACAATGCCTGCGTGCGACAGGAAACGTATCTGGAGTCGATCTTCAATGATCGTCAGGAAGCCAACCGCTGGGGATTTCGCGGCACGCCGGGGTTTGTGCTCTTCTTGACGAACGATATGTCTGGACGGGTGGAGACGCCGGTCACCGTGCCCGGCGCGTTTCCCTTCAACGTCTTTCAGGAACAAATCGAGCGTCTGTTGCGTCGCGCGGGGGCGACGGAAGCTCCTCCACAGTCGAGCCTGCAGACCAAGCCGCCGCTCCTGGCGGCCTCATGGAGTCCAGGCCTAACCGACCCGCCGCCGAAGGTGAACGAGCCATGACAACCACGCAGCACTTCTGGTCCGTGCCCGCGAATCCCGGCGATCCGGATCTGTGGGTCTGCCTGTCCTGCCTGAAGGAAGTCTATCGACAAAAAGTGCCTCGTCCGAATTGTCCATCCTGTCAAGGCGTCTCCACCTATGAGGCCTTCACGCTGCAGGCGATCCAGGATTGGGGGACAGACGAATTGATCGCCAAGGCGCAGGCTGCGGCCGATTCGGCCGACGCGCATCCGGTGCAAGCGGCCGACGCCGTCTAACCGATTGACCATTCCGCCAGCCGGAGCCTCAGACATGACTCAACCCCGCCCGCTGCTTATCGGGGGGAAGCAGCGCTCGACCTCCCTCCGAGATGTCATTCGCAACCCGTATAACGGTGAGGTGATCGCCGAGGTCTGCTTGGCGGATGACGCGGCCGTGGAGGACGCGGTCCGTTCAGTCGAAAGGGCGTCGCAGGCGATGAAACAGCTCCCGGCCCATGCCCGCGCCGCTGCCTGTGCCACGATCGCAGAGGCGTTGCGACAACGGCAGGAAGATTTCGCGCAGGTGATGGTGGCCGAGGCCGGCAAACCCATTGCAGACGCCCGGCGCGAGGTGTTGCGCGCCATTCAGACGTTCCTGGTTGCCAGTGAGGAGGCGAAACGGGTCGGGGGAGAAGTGATCCCACTGGACTGGACGCCAGGCATGGATCGATACCTCGGGTTGACCCGTCGCGTCCCCGTCGGTCCGGTACTCGGGATCACGCCCTTCAATTTTCCGCTCAATCTAGTCGCGCACAAGGTGGCGCCCGCGTTGGCGATAGGGACGGCCATCCTCATCAAACCGGCTCCGCAGACTCCCTTGACGGCGCTGCTGCTGGGCGAGGTGGCCTTGGAAGCAGGATTGCCTCCGGGTGCGTTGAGTGTCCTGCCCTGCGACAACGTGGTGGCGCAGCGGTTGGTCGAGGACGCCCGATTCAGCGTCTTGAGCTTCACGGGCAGCGCTGCGGTTGGTTGGATGTTGAAGGGCAAGGCCGGGAAAAAGCGGGTGCTGTTGGAACTCGGCGGCAACGCCGGGGTCATTGTCGAGCCGGATGCGGACCTGGACTTGGCCGCGCGGCGCTGCGCCACGGGCGGCTACGGCTATGCGGGACAAACCTGCATCTCGGTCCAGCGCATTCTGGTTCAGGAATCCGTGTCGGCGGTCTTTACCGAGAAACTGCTGGCGTTGGTTCGAGCTCTCAAGGCTGGCGATCCCCGCCGTGAAGAAACGGTCGTCGGTCCGGTGATCAACCAGGCTGCGGTCTCACGAATCGAACAGTGGATTCAGGAAGCGGTCCAGCACGGCGCGCGCCGGCTTCTCGGCGGGGGAAGGACCGGCAACGTCTTCGATCCGGTCGTGCTGGCCGATGTCGCGCCAGAGATGAAGGTCTCGTGCGAGGAAGTGTTCGGGCCTTTGGTGTCCGTGATTTCCTACCGGACCTTCGAGGATGCGCTCCGGATGCTCAACGACTCCCAATATGGGCTCCAAGCGGGCGTATTTACCCGCGATGTGAATCGAATTTTCCAGGCGTTTCGCGAGCTGGAGGTCGGAGCGGTGCTCGCCAACGAGATTCCGACGTTTCGGGCGGATCACATGCCCTACGGGGGCGTCAAGGATTCGGGACTCGGTCGGGAAGGCGTCCGCTACGCGATGGAGGAGTTGTCGGAACTGCGGCTGCTCGTTATCAATCAAGGTGAGACACGATCCTAATCGCATGCCGCCGCGATGATTCGCGACAGTTGCTGCGAACCAGTTGCGAAAGCACGATTAAGTTGGTACAACTGCGTCCCGCGTGCCGCTCACACGAGCAACCGCGTTCGCTCCTCATGTGAGCCTCAACCACGTCAGCGTGATCGCCGAGGCCGGCGAGAAGGGGGATTATGGTTCCGACACATCTGTTTCTCACACGCGGCGTGGGGGTGCATCGCGAAAAACTGGCGTCGTTCGAGCAAGCCTTGCGTTCTGCGGGTGTCGCCTATTGTAACTTGGTGAGCGTCTCCTCGATCCTGCCGCCCAATTGCAAGATCATCCCGCGCAAGCGCGGCGAGAAACTCCTAAATCCGGGGGAGATCACATTTTGTGTGATGGCGCGGTCGGAGACCAACGAACGGAACCGGCTCGTGTCCGCCTCCATCGGCTTGGCCATTCCGACGGATCGGCGCACCTATGGGTACCTGTCCGAACACCATGCCCACGGCGAAACCGACGAAGAAACCGGTGAGTATACCGAGGATTTGGCGGCGCAGATGTTGGCCACCACGCTCGGCGTCGAGTTCGACCCGAATTTGGCCTGGAAAGAACGCGAGCAGGTCTTCAAAATGGGCGGGAAGATCGTGCGGACGTTGAACATTACCCAGTCGGCCATCGGTAAGGCCAATCGGTGGACGACTGTCGTGGCCTTGGCCGTGTTCATCCCGCCGGAGAATCTGCCGAAGCGGCGCCGATAAAGGCCCGCTGGATCGCCCGATCGGCCAAGGCAATCGAGCGCAGGCTCTGCCGTGACACTGACGGAACCATGGCTCTCCCTTCAGGTTGGCTCTCGATCGAACAGAACTTCTTGGGTTTGGACGAACCGTGGTGCCATCCGGACCAAGCGGGCGTCCACATCCTTCCGGCCCCCTATGAACATACGTCGAGCTATATCCAAGGCTCCGACCATGGGCCGACCGCCGTCATCGCCGCCTCCCAACAGGTGGAACTCTATGACGAGGTGCTACGGTGCGAGCCGTACCGTGAATGGAAGGGGGTGGCCACTGCGGCACCGATCGACCTGGCGGGAAAAGTGGACAAGGACGCGGTGGAGGCCATCCAGGCTTTTGTCACCCCTTCGGTCGAAGCTGGGCGGTTTACCGTCACCCTGACGGGCGAGCATACCGGTGCCTTGGGCGCGATCCGTGCCCACGCACGGCGCCATCCCGATCTGTGCGTGGTGCAGATCGACGCGCATGGCGATTTGCGCCAGGCTTATCAGGGCAATCCCTACAGCCACGCCAGCGTGATGGCGCGCGTGGTACAGGACAATCTACCGCTGGTTCAGGTGGGGGTGCGGTCTATCTGTCCAGAGGAGATCGCGTTGATCGAGCGAACTCGGCGGATCACAACCTTCTTTGCCGCAAATATTCTAGATGCCTGCGGCCCCTATGAGGGCCGCGCCGCGCGATGGATTCCGGACGTTGTGAAGGCCTGCACCGGGCCGGTGTATCTGACGTTCGATTGCGATGGGCTGGATCCTTCCATTGTGCCGGCCTTGGGAACGCCGGAACCGGGTGGGCTCGGCTGGTACGATACGTTGAATCTGGTCCGTGCTCTGGCTGACGGCCCAGGCATCATCGGACTGGATGTCAGCGAAATCGCCCCGATCGAAGGATTCGCCGCACCGCAGTTTTCGATCGCCCGGCTGATCTATCGCATGTTGGGGCTGATCCACGTGGGGCGTCGTCGATCAGCGAGCGTCGGATAAGTCCACCTCCGCTCTACCGCGACCTCACGATCGTCCGCAATCGGGGCTGATAACACCGTCGAGATCCACGTCGAGGAATCCGGTCATGGCCCCTGCATCATCCCGCCGCTCGGAGCCGGGCAGCATCCGCATCAATAAATTTTTTACGGAACAGGGGATCTGCTCTCGGCGGGATGCGGATCAACTGGTTGAAGAGAGGCGCGTCATGGTGAACGGCCGACGTGCCGTCTTGGGCGACGTGGTCACTCCCTGCGACCGGGTCGAGCTTGATGGCCGTCTGATTCCATGGGGATCGCGCCGGGTCTACATCCGGTACCACAAGCCGGTCGGCATCACGACGACCAGCGAGCCGGACGTTCCCGGCAACATCATTGCCGCCATCAATCATTCCGAGCGCATTTTTCCCATTGGGCGATTGGACAAGGACTCTTCCGGACTGATACTGCTGACGAACGACGGGGACATCGTCAACGAGATCCTGCGGGTCGAGCACAGCCATGAGCGCGAGTATGTGGTGCGCGTGGACCGTCCGTTCGACCGGGAATTCATAGAACGTATGGCGGCGGGCGTGCTCGTATTAGGCCGTCCAACGTTGCCCTGTCGAGTCCGGAGAGAAACGGCCGATCGATTCCGCATCGTCCTGATCGAAGGGCGCAACCGTCAGATCCGTCGTATGTGTCAGGCGCTCGGCTATCGAGTGATAGCCCTTCAGCGCGTGCGCATTATGCACCTGACGTTGGACGGATTGCCCGTCGGGCGGTGGCGAGATTTGACGGCAACAGAGCGGGATGAACTGTTTCGGGCGGTCGGGCGTGCTGCGGTTTCCACGGAGCCGAATCGACCGCCCGGGCCGTTGTTGAGTGGATAAAGAGAAGGTTTCTACTCGGAGCCGGCGAGCTTGCTGTCCGCAGGAGCGAATGCCAATCCGGCGTCCGCAGTCATGCTCGAACGGCTCGATGACGATGCGGCCTGTCGCTTTCGAGCCGCGGCGCTCCGCATGGCAACCAGGAGATTCAGAACCGCCAGAAACGTGCTCCCGAAGAACAGCCATGCACTCGTGATGCGGATTGTCCTCGTCCCCTGATCTCGCATGTCTTTCGCCACATCCGCCACCGTTTCCAACAGACGATCTAGGGCGATGCTGACCTCAACGACCTTCGGCCCGGCGTTTTCCGCGGCGTGCACTTCGGCCTGCCGTCGAAACTGCACCGCCTGCGCCGAGGAGGGGGCGGTCCACTCCAAGAGCAAGAGGTCTGTGGTCTTCCCCGCGCTGTGGAAGTAATCATCCAGGCTGAGACGGACCGCCTGAAGATCCTCCGGCTCGCTCCGGCCGCTTCGGGAGACCCGAAGGCTGGCAGCGGCGTATCGATCGATCGAATGTTGGATTTGCGCGCGAAGCTCAGGCAGGCCCCCCGTAATCCGATCGAATTCTTTCTTGTTGTCGGCCTCCAGCGCTCGAACGACCGTAGATCGATAGCGCATCACGTCCGCCATGACGTGGGCCAGGTCGGTGGCGCCCAAGGTGTATTCGGTGTACATCACGCGCAAGTCCTGATCGACCTTGCTCAACTCCTGTCCGCCCAACCAGCCCAGGCCGATGATCAGCAGGCTCAGCGCGAGCTGCGGAAAACCGATTTCGCGAAGACTGAGGCCTCTAAAGAATTTCACGGGGGCTCGCTCGTTACCCGATCTCGATGCGGCGGTCGATATAGGGTGTCAAAATCGGGTCGTTGGAGATGAAGACCACCGACCAGGGTTCCTCTTTGGAGCAGAGGCGGCGGAGAAGTGTTTCGCGCTGGATCGGGTGCATATTATGCAAAAGTCCGTCGAAGATCAGGATGTGCGGACGAGTGACGATCGCGCGCGCCACCAGCATCTTCTGAATGCGCGCGGGGGAAAAAACGGCTCCTTCGGCCCGCACATGGGTCTTGATGCCCTGCGGCAGAGCATCGATCTCTTCCTCAAGGTCTGTAAAGCGTAGGGCCCACCGTAGATCGCTGTACGCGATCGAGGGCCGGCCCAATGAAATATTGTCCTCCACCGTGCCCTCGAACAGGGTGAGCCTGGAATCCAGCACCAAGCCGCGGTAGGTATTGATGCTGTCCATGTCGAGGTGGCGGAGATCCACGCCGTTGTAGCGGACGACGCCCGAGGCGGGATGCTCGAGACCGGCCAGTACGCGCGCCAAGGTGGTCTTGGCCTGATTGGACATGGTCAGAATCCCGACCTTTTCACCCGGCGTGATTTCCAGCTCGAAGTGCTCGAATAGGGCTGCGCCGTGCTCCGGTTCGCCCAAGCCCACGTCCCGACAGGTCAAGCGGATTCCATGAATAGTCGGGTCCGGCAGGGGGACCGACATGACCGCTCGATGCTCATCCTTGGGGAGCGAAAACACAAAATCCAGCTCGGTTAGAGCCGTGAAGAAATAAAAGACGTGCCCCATCTTCTTCACGAGCGACTCAAAACTGAACAGCAGGCGGCCGACGATCACCTGTGCGGCCACCAACTGACCGAGTGTCAGTTGCCCAATCGAGAGCAGCCACCCGGCCGTGGCAATGATGCCGCCGTGGCCCAAGGCCTGCCAGACGACCGAGCCGAGATATTGCCGCATCAGCACCGCGAATCGCGTCCGTCTGGCTTCCATATAGCGATCGACCAGCTCATCCGTGCGGCGCAAAAGATAGGGTTTGGAGGTGGTTGCCTTAAAGTGCAGGAGGTTGTAGGCGATCTCCTGCAGCCAATGCATCGTGCTGTATTTCCAATGCGAGACCTCCAGCGTCGCCTTGAGTCCTCCCTGACTCAGAAGCACGAAGACCAGGGCGCCGCCGCCGAACAGCACGATGTTGAAGCCGAGGAAATAGGGGTGGTAGAAGACCAATAGGGTCATCCCAACGATCCCGCCGATCACGACGTCGATGAAATCGATCAGCAGACCGGAAAGCGCGCGCTGCATGAACACGGCTTCCGTGAAGTAGTTGGCGTACCGCGGTCTGAACCCCGCAATTCGCACGTCGGGGAAATGGTGAGTCATCCCCAGCGCGACCCGTGCAAACAGGCGCCGTTGCAGAACCTCTTCCGCATAGACCTGGAAAGCTTTGAAGGCACCGACGAACAGAAGGCTGGCCAGAATGATGATCGAGAGCGTGACGATCGTAATGGGTTGGATGGCAAAGGCGAAGGTGTTGACCAGCTCCTGGACAGTCAACGGGACGATCAAGGAGAACAACCCGATCGCGAGCGCGTAGGAAAAAATGAGTCCGAGCACGCGGCGTTCAGCCCGGAACAACACTCCCAAGCGGGACATGATGTCGCGGATCGCAAGGGACGGGCGAGGCTGCTGGTTATGATCCTGTGCCGAATCCATCAGTCAGGTTCGCACTCTCCAGCAGAGAACAAACCAGCGGAGAACAAGACCTGACCGCCAGTCTGGCCAGTGCCCAGACTGGCGGCCCAGGAGCTACCAACGCATTACCCTATCAAAGGAGGATCAAAAAAACTACTCCTCGCAGGCTGCTGAATCAGACCGCCAGCTTTTGGTTCTCGCGTCGTTCAGAGGCTCAACGTACGGAAAGACGTACGGCCTTCGCCTCTTCGCTCGCTGCGGCCGCGCTGGCGGTCCTATGGATCATCCTGTGCCGCGCGGTACCGTTGTCCGATGCCCGCTTCTGGTGACCTCAGGGGTAGAAAGCAGCTTTTCGCAACCTCCCACAGCCTGTGGCACGGCTCCCTTACCGGACCTGTCGGTAGCTGACCGGCACTGCGCCGGGTTCGCTCTTGGCCCAGGCGCCGATGGCCCATTGGTATAGAGCCAGGGCTTTCTGATAGTCGGCTTTGGACCGGATCAGTTGGATCTCCGAATCGACGCTGTTCCGCTCCCGCAAGTTGACGAAAAGAACGCTGGTCGCACCGAGACTGAACCGAAACCGCTCGCCCTCTTCGAGCGTTTTCGCCAACCGGAGCGAATCGGTGGCAGCCATGATCCGTTCCTTGGCCCGTTCGATAGCCGACAAGGCATTATCCACATCGACGATGACCTGTTGTTCCCGATACTTTTGAAGTAGTACCAGTCGGTCGGCTTTGCCCTGCGCTTCCAGGACCTCACCACGGCCCCTCCTCTGCAGAATGGGAACCCGCAGTTCCAGCCCAAATTTATACCCGAGGCCAAGGACGAACTTTTCCGGGCTACGCGCGGGGGTGGCGTCGGCATCCAGGCTGGGGAGGAGGTTGTTCTTGGCCAATTCGAGGTCGATGTTGTTGAGCTTGGCTTCGATCCCGATCTCGCGCACTTCGGGGCGATCTGCCTTGGCCTGCACCTTGTTGGCCTTGACCACCTCTGGGCCAGGCGTGGTCCGGTGGGCAGGGAATTCCGGAACCCGGTCGATGGTCGGCGTGACCGGTTCATTCTTCTCCCAAAGGAACAAGGACATCTTGAACTGTTCCTGCTCCACCAGCCGTTGGGCAGCGATCGCTGATTCTCGGCGCCGCTGGACTTCCTGGTTGGCTTCGACCGCATCCAAGGGGGCGACCGCTCCGGACTTAGCCCGTTGCTCGATCTGCTTCATCCGATCTTCGGCGACCTTCTGCGCCCGTTGAGCTACATCGGCAAATTTGGCGGCAGCCACCCAGTCCCATAACTGGCTGGCCGCCGCCAGGAACAGCCCTTGACGAGTTTCGGCGATCTTCACTTCGGCCCGAGGATCGGCCAACTCGGATCGCTGGAGTTCGGCGGCATCCGGATTGATCATGAGCCCACGGAGCAAGGGGATGGAGGCCCCCACCAGTAACTGGCTGTTCTTCCCAAACAGTTCGAGATCCGGGATGATCGAAGTACCAATGGAATGGCGATAGCCGGCAATCCCCTTGATCCCCGAAGGATGCCGGAAGTCTAGGAAGGTGTCGTTGAAGCCTCCGGTCTGAGTCCCAAGATCCGGTTTCGAGCTGGAGATAAAGCGCTCGACCTCCGTATCGTTCACCAATGTTGGCTCAAAGGCTCCCAAGGCTTTGAGCAGACGGCCGCGCGCCACGATTTTCTCTGTGCCGGCGCTCTTCAGCAGAGGATGCGCGCGATCCACCCAGGCGAAGACTTCTTCCAGCGACAATGGAATCGGAGGCAGCGGTTTCGATTTCGGCTCCTCCGCAAAGGAGGGAGTCCCCGACAGCACAACGGTCCACAGCCAGATGGCCGTGCCCAAGAGTCGAGCGTGTGATCTCATGATGCACTCCTTTCTGAGCGAACGCTCACCACAAAAAACGGCATGACAATAATCGAGAATGCGGACAGGATGCAGGCTGTCGTCCAGACGAACGTGAGCCGGTGGAGGGCCGGGTCACTTGGTGTTGGTGCCTGCTTTCGGAAGGAGCGTGTCGATCAAGGTGGGCGGCCGTTCCTGAAAATCGGGGGGGAAGAGGTTAAATCGCCGCCACAATTCGTACCAGAGTGGGACACGATTCAGAATGACCCACCCCATCGTTTTGGTTCCCTGCCGTACGTGTGCCTGATCTGGCCATGGACGGTCCTCGGGGTCCGGCACGACCCAGAAACGGAAGTTTCCCTTCCCGTCGTCCACTTGATCGATCACCTTGATGATGCCGCCGTAGGTGCCGGCCATCACCTCAGGCCAGGCCGGCAGTGGAATCGCGGGAATGCCGTAAAATAACAGGCGGACCTTTCGACCGACGTTCAGGAGCGGCGCATCGATCCCGTCGGCAACCATCTCGATCGCCTTGTCCATACTGGTAGGAGAAATTCTGACCAGTCTGTCGCCCTGTTTCACGGTTTCACCAGGCCCGACCTGTGTCATTCTGACAACGGTTCCGTCCACCGGGGCGTAGATGTGTCCGGCCAGGCGCCGCTGTGTGGCGTTTGACAGGCGCAGTTCGACGTCCGCCAACTCGTTGGCCGCCTTGGCCGCTTCGGCGTAGGATCCGTCTCTGGCCGCCTCAGCCTCCATGAGTCGCTGCAGCACTTCGGCGCTGACCTGTTCCTTGCCATAACTCAACGCCATCATAGCCTGTTGTGCCGCCTTGAGTCCGGCTTGGGCCCCCTCGAGATCGGCCTTGGTGGCGATGGCCGCCTGGATGGTGAGCTCGAGCTCGCGCTGAGAGACCAACCCTTGCTCGGCCAACTGTTTATGGCGGTCGACGTTGAGTTCGGCCGTCGCCACGGCAATCTTGGCTGCCTCCACCTTCTGCATCGCTTCGCGGACCTTGCTTTCCGCCTCCACCACGCGCGCGGTTGCGGAAGGAACGGCCGCCTTCACGAGCTTCTGCATCTCCTTGATGCGATGATCCAACTGATCCGCGCGTTCCAGGGCGGCCTTGCGCGTTTGATCGAGAGCTGCTTTGCGTTCTTCAAGTCGGGCCAACAGATCGGGTGCCATGAAGTTCGGATCGTAGTCGTCGAGTTCGACAATCAAATCCCCATGTTTAACTCGCACACCTTCGTAGATGTGCCACTTTTTGATGCGTCCGGTGATCTGAGATTCGATCCATTGCGGCCGTTCGTAGGGAGAATAGGCCGATAGTTGGCCGGTGACTGTGATCGTTTGGGTCCAGGGCACGAAGGCGATGATGATCAGGAATGCGAGAAGCAGTTTGATGGCGAGGCGGGAGGAAAACCGCAGCCGATCCGGAATCTGAACGGCTTCCCAGGATTGGAGCTTGCTTGAGACGGCCAGATCATCCACGACCAGTTCGTCCAAACCGGTCGGTTGATCCACGAAGGATCGGATCTGCCCGCGGAGCCCTACTTTTTCAGGTTCCGTCGCCATCGGTGAGCGGGCGGGGCTTTTCAGCCTCCAGCCGCTCCTGATCATAAGCCAACCGGAGGGAAGGGGTCAATTTCGTGTGAGGAACCGTCCGGTTGGCCCGGTGGTTCTTGACGGGGTCCTGACCTCACGCTAAGGTGTGCGCGTCTGCAGGAAGAGATGTGAAATTTTCGAGAACCGGGAAGACCAACGAAAAAAGGATCGGGACTATGCCGGAACGTCCTCTGGTCGGTGTGCTCGGCGGCAGCAAGAGCGACTTCCCGATCTTGGAGAAGGCGGTCGCGATGCTCACCCAGTTGGGTATTGCGAACGAACTGCTTGTCGTCTCGGCCCACCGGACCCCTGACCGGCTCTTTGCCTATGCCGAACAGGCGGTGGGAAGAGGCATTGAAGTCATCATCGCAGGGGCCGGAGGGGCGGCCCATTTGCCCGGCATGTTGGCGGCCAAGACCCATTTGCCTGTGATCGGCGTTCCGATCCCGACCGAGCATCTGAAGGGATTGGACTCCCTGCTCTCGATCGTCCAGATGCCGAGGGGTGTTCCGGTGGCTACCGTTGCCATCGGGGGGGCCGAGAACGCCGGCCTGCTGGCGGCGCAGATTCTGGCCGGCCGACACGACTCTATCCGTAAACGGTTGCTTCAATTCCGAAAAGAGCAGACCGACAGAGTGGCTGCCGAGCAACCGGTGTTTTTGGCCGAGCATGCCCGTTCCTCCGTCTCGACCCGCCGCCCGTCCGGCCGGTCACGCTGACGAAATGTCAGAATTGCTGATCGACCCAGGTTCCTGTCTCGGCCTGTTGGGCGGGGGGCAGTTGGGCGCGATGTTCGTCATGGCTGCGCGGCGATTAGGCTATCGAACCGCCGTGTGGGACCCCGATACTCAGGCTCCGGCCCATCGCATTGCCGATCGATCCGTGATTCGAGCCTTCGAGGATCAGGCGGCGCGTACCGACTTCATGCGGGACCTCGCGGCCATCACCTACGAGTGGGAGAATGTCCCCGCCGAGGTTGTGCTGGCGCTTGAGCGACAAACGCCGGTCCGTCCCAGTGGACGAGTGCTTGAGCTCATCCAAGATCGCCTCGTCCAAAAACGGTTTCTTCAGCAACGGGGGTTTCCCGTTGCGGCCTTCCGCGAGGTGAGATCGTTCGCTGACCTTTCATCCGCTGCAGAACTAGGATTTCCTTGTCTCTGCAAGACGGCGACGGCCGGGTATGACGGTAAGGGGCAGTGGCGCCTCAATGACGCCCGCGAGGTGGAACGTCTGCGGGGCATTGTTCCCTCTCGACCTGAACCCTCACGCGCCTGGATCTTGGAACAACACATCGCATTTGATTGCGAACTGTCTGTGTTGGCCGTCAGAGGGAGCGACGGCCAACATGTCGTGTATCCCGTCGCGGCCAACGAGCATGAAGCCGGGATCCTCCGCCGGACCACGGTCCCGGCTCCCATTGAACCTGGGACGACCCGGCGTGTCCAGGACCTCGCGGTCGCCGTCGTGGATGCGCTGTCGGGTGTCGGAGTCTTTTGCGTGGAACTATTCCATACGCCTGCCGGCGAACTGCTGGTGAACGAGGTTGCGCCCCGTCCCCATAATTCGGGCCACTACACGCTGGATGCCTGCACCGTGTCGCAGTTTGAGCAGCAGGTGCGCGCCGTTTGTGGGCTTCCCCTGGGGGAAGCCCGCCTCCTGAGCCCGGCTGTGATGGTGAATATCCTCGGAGAGGAAGTGGTTCGTCTCTGTCGCGGCACGCCACTGCGTGCGCTGTTGGCGCGATCGGGCGTCCATCTGCATTTGTACGGGAAAGTGGGGATCCGTCCCGGCCGAAAGCTGGGTCATATCACGGTGACGGCTGAGACCATACAGGATGCGGCGGATCTGGCGAGCCACATCGCCCGGCAGGCGACCGAATCGCGAGGCTTGTCCGCTCCAGGGGGGACTGAATACTAGCCTGCCCGGATCACGTTCCGAACCCACATTATTCATGGTGGTTCGTGATGAACCAGCATAGACGCCAGGTCTTGGACTCCTAGCTTCGACCCCTTGCACAGCGGAGAGTAAAGGGTACTCCGTCGCAATGGATACCTCCACCCGAAGCATGGGGACTGACACCCTTCCCCGCGTCTGCCTGCCCGCAGCGAGCGAGGAGGCGAAGCGTACTCTTTTCCGTACGTTGAGTCTCTGAGCAATGTGAGAACAAAGCTGCCGGACTTTTTCAATATCCTGTTAGTCCCAAGACAGTGTGTCGACCGACCGAGCGGTCTGTCTGCGGTGTCTGGCACAGGCAGGCGAGCCTGCCCGCTTGGATGCGGAAATCCGGTCCGTCCGTACTTTTTTGTCGGGATCGAGCGGCTCCACAGACAGACGTGTCCGGATCTGTCATGAAAATACTAGGTATCTCATGTAGTTACGTGGCGTTCACCGGGTACACCCATTGCTTCCCTCCACGCCGCGCAAGGGTTGTGCGGCGGACCGATTTCCTTAGCCACGAGGTTACTTTGATGAATCCATCGGCAAGTCTGTCGATTTCTGATTCCCAATCTCTCCCGACTCCGTCCGGTCTGATGGCCCGGCTCTCGGTGCCTCGCTCCCGGTATGTGGTGTTGCAGGCTCTGGTGGGTATCGGTCTGTCCTATGAGTTGCTGTTTGGGGATGATGTCATTGTTACCTCGACGGTCGCGCATCTGATCGTGGCGGGCTTGCTGCTCATCACCATCGGGATTGTCCTGACTCCTTCGCGGTGGCTGGCCGAACCCTGGTTTACAAATGGGCTGGTGGGAGCCAATACGCTGATGGCCATGGCCATCGTGTATGTGTCCGGGAATGCGCAGGGAGAGTTTTACCTGGCGTTCTTTCTCCTGATGCTGGTGGCCAGTTCGGTGCGGACGCTTGGGCACATGCTGAGTCTCTCGCTGGTCTTGTGTCTCGGGTATGCGATGCTGTTGGCCCAGGGTGTTCTGATCACGGGGAGCCTCTCCGTCGGCCAACTCATGGGGTTACCAGTATTGATCATGATGGCGATTTTTTATGGGCTCACGTTGGATGAGCTGGCCGGGGAGCGTCAGCGAAGCGAGACGCTCTGTCACCGATTAGCGGAACTGCGTTTTGAGGAGGAAGCCTTACTCCTCACCAGAGATCGGCTCATGCATGAAGTCAAACGTCTTCGGGCAAAGCTGGAGTCGACCAGCTCGACGCCGACCCCGTCCGCGCGCGAAGGCAGGCCGGCGGCGCCCCCGGTCCGTGGCCTGCCGACCGTCTCCACGAAAGATCCATCCACGGATCATGACGTCCCCCATCTGGCGGCATGGCTGTCGGGATCACTACGCGAACAAGTGCGCGACATCGGGCGCGAGGTTGGACAGCTCCGTGCCTCTCTCCCGCGAGGAGATGAGGCTCACAAGCATGTTGATCAGATGCTGTTGGTCGGTGAGAAGCTCGCAGCGCTCGGGACTCATCTGGAGTTCTGGAGAGGGGCAGGTCCGATGCCGCGTTCGATCCACTCCCTCGACAGGATTCTGCAGCACCTGGCCCCGATGATTCGCAGCAGTCTCCCAGTTTCCACGGAGCTGCTCCTCCAAGCGGACCCGAATACGCCACTCGTGGCGGCCGAAGAAGGGGCTATTGAGCAAATCGTGCTGCAGCTCGTCCTGAATTCCCGCAATGCGATGGGGGAGGGCGGCTATCTGACGATCAGAGCGGAGACTGCCTCGGCAGAGGTCGCGAGGCGCGTGGCCGCAGAGCAAACTGTGTCCTTCGCAATGCTGACGGTCACCGACACGGGAATCGGCATGACGCCGGAGCAGCGGACCCGTGCACTTAATCCTTTTCATGAGGGTGGTACGCCGGGGACCGGCAGACAGATGGGGCTCGCCATGGTGGTGCGAGCAATCAAGAACCTGGGCGGCGAGGTTGCATTCGAAAGCCGAAAGGGGCGGGGGACCGAGGTGACGATCCTGTTGCCCGAATCCAAGCCGGCGGGCAATCAGCATCGACAGGAGCGAACCTTCGACCCGGCGTTGTTGGCGCAGGGAACGGAGACCGTGCTCGTCGTGATGGAGGACGAATGGCAGAGAAAATGCGCGGCGGCCGCTCTCCATCGAGTCCAGTATCAGGTCCTGGAGGCTGCCTCGGGCGTCGAGGCTTTGATGGTTGCCCGTGAGCATTCCGGCGGGATCCAGATTCTGGTGAGCGATCTGGCGATGGCGGAGATGTCGGGGGCCGAACTGGCCGAGCGATTATTGGCGGAGCGAAGGACGATGAAGGCAATCTTCGTCTCCGGCTATCCTGACGAGGTCATGGTCCGGCACCGGATCGCTCCGCGCTGCCACGTACAAAAACCTCTACGAACAGAAGATCTTCTGAGGCGGGTGCGTGCGGTGCTCGATCACTCGTAGGACAGCCGAAGGTCCCAACAACTACCGGCCTCCGCTTCACCAGCCTGCCCGTTCCCATGGTCGGTGGTGGGCCGGGGCGAAGAGCCGGACTGCTCGCCGCTTGAACAGTGGAATGAGGAGCATTCCGACGACAAATCCTCCGATATGGGCGAAGAAAGCCACCCCGCCCCCGCCCTCCGGTCGGCCGAGGCTCGATCCTCCGCTCAACAGTTGCATGGCGAACCAGAAGCCAAGGACCATCCAGGCCGGTACGTAGAAAGTTCTCGCGATGAAGCCGAACGGGATCAGCACGAGAACTTGCGCGTGCGGAAACAGGAGGAGATAGGCGCCCAGCACGCCAGAGATCGCTCCGCTGGCCCCGACCATCGGGATCGTGGATGCCGGATCGATCAGGACATGCGACAGTGCCGCGAGAACCCCGGAAAGCCCATAGAACAGAATGAAGCGCAGATGGCCCATCGCATCTTCGACGTTATTGCCGAAAATCCAGAGATAGAGCATGTTGCCGATCAAATGCATCCACCCGCCATGGAGAAACATGCTGGTTAGAAGGGTGACAGAGGCAGGAAGTCCCGTCAGGTCAGGAGGGAGCGACGAGCGGCCGGTCACCACGGCTGGGATCGCACCGTACTGGAAAACAAAGGCTTCGCTCGGCCGCTCCGGCAGGCTGACCTGGTAGAGAAACACGGCGGTACAAGTTGCAATTGCTGAAATCGTAATGATGGGAGGCCGGTCGGTCGGGTTATCGTCCGACAGCGGGATCATGTCTTGCGGGGTTTTTCTGAGGCATCTCGCGAGAGAGAGGAATCCTCGGCAACTGGCTCTTCCTTGGTCGGTTCGACCGGAGGGCCGACAAACTTGAGGCCTGGGGGCGGATCGCCGTCCGGTCTCAGAGGGACCGAACATCCCGCCGCGTGGGTGTGTCCGCCTCCGCCGAGTGAGGCGGCGAGGCTGCCGACGTCCACTCCGTCCTCCCGAGAGCGAAAGCTGCAATAGCGACGGCCGTTCCTATCGTGCCAGATGATGCAGAAGGGATGGCCGGCCGACAGGTGTTCACCGATCTGACTGGTCAGGACCGCACTCTGCACGGCGGGAACGCGGTACCCGTGGAAGGTGACCAGGACAGCATGTGCAGCGATCTTGCCGACCAGTTCCCGCTCGTAGCGCAAGATCGCGGTGCCTTCCTGAATCAGCCGTTCCTGGTCGAAGCGATCCCACGTGTGGAAATCGTACGGATAGGCGGCGATGGCGGCGCTGACTTCTCGGCTCCATGGTAATGCCCACTCCCAAAGGTCCTTATCCTGGATGTAGGAGAGCACCCAGGGCGCAGGGATTCCGTGTGCCCATTCCCATGCCAACACCGCTCCGGATTTGCGTTGGTCAAAATAGGCATAGGCGAGACCCTGCAGCGCCTGTTGCGCCGTGATGTGATGGTCCAGGATGAGAAAGGCTTTACTGTCTGCGGCGAGGGCTTCCAAGATCGGACGGGGATAGCTGAAATCGACCATCACCACCTTCAGGCCTGACAGACCGGACGGCGGCGGCTCCCCATGCTTGACTGGAAGAAATCGTGCGCTCGGGTACCGCTTCCAGATCGCCCAAGCGGCGCCGAATCCGTCGGCACACTCGGCGTGATAGAGTACGATATCGGGCGCGAACGTCGGGACGGTGTCAATCTCTGTCATGTTTGAAGGGCAGCTTATCACGCGGCGTGCCAAACGCCAACCCATGGAGCGCCCGCCTGACGTTGATGGAGTTGGCGTGACGCGAAAGGCTAGCCCACGCTTTTCATGACGGTTTGTCGCGACATTGAAGAGTCGCCATACGTTTGGACCCGTTGCTTCGACCCCTTGTACAGGGGAGAGCAAGGGGTACTCCATCGCAATGGATAGTCGCGCCCGGAGCCGTGAGGAAGGGAGGCAGACCTGAAACAGTCTGTTGTCAGACTGAGCGGCGAGCCCGCCCGCCATACCAAGGTTCACTTGAACCGCCACCTTCGATCCTATCGCGGCGGAGAGCCACTTGGCCTTCGACTTCGCAGGTTGGCATATCGCAGCGACGAATCGAGGCGCCCGTTGCTCTCTTGTTTTAATGGGCCAAGGCAGCAGAAGCGCTGATGAATAAGGTGGGCTAGGGCAGTCTGTTGAGGTGGTCGATGAGCTGGCGCAACCGCCCAGCGCTCCGCCGGTTGAAGGCAAAGACGAGCCGCGGGAGGTTGGAGAGGGCCGGTTCGTCCAATTCCTCCGGCAAGGCACTCCGCTGCTGGAACTGCCCGTCGGCCAACAGGTCAGCGAATTGGTTCTGGAGCGCCGCGACCTGGTCATCGGTGATGGGACGCTGGAGGCGCATGGCGAGCTGGCGGCCGACGAAGCGCAACGAGTGATAGGCCCGGTAAAATAACTGGATTTCACTGACCGCCTCGTCTTCCGATTCGACGATGCGGAAGAGGCTCAAATCCTCGTGATTGATCAAGCCTCGCCGGAGAAGGTCATCCTGAATAAAGTCATGCCAGCGATGCCAATAGGTGCAACCGGGTGCCTGAAGGCAGACGATCGGTTTGGGGTCGCTTTTTCCTGTTTGCGCCAGGGTCAGGACTTCGAATCCTTCATCGTGGGTGCCGAATCCTCCGGGGAACAGGGCAATGGCGTTGGCTTCCTTTTGGAACATCAGTTTTCGGGTAAAGAAGTATTTGAACGTGATCAACTTGGGATCGTCGGCGATTGTCGAGTTTGCACCTTGCTCGAAGGGAAGCATGATGTTTACCCCGAAACTGTGCTCGCGGCCCGCGCCCTCCTGCGCGGCACGCATGATGCCGTCCGCGCCGCCGGTGATGACCATGTAACCGTGGGCCACGATTCGTTGTGCGAAGCGGGAGGCCAGTTGGTACAGTGGGTCATCGGCCGGTGTCCGTGCCGATCCGAACACGCTGACCTTTGGGCGATTGCGATAGTCCCGAAAGACCGCGAACGCATGGCGGAGTTCCTTCATCGCTCGAGTAAGGATTTTCAGATCCAGTAGATCCAGTTGGGCGTCGTGCAGTTTGAGGACATTGGCGACGATCTCCCGCATGAGAGACGCGCGGAGATCATCCTCGCGACCGTCCAACAACGTCCCCAGTTGCGAGAGCATCTCTTCCTTCGAAGGCAACACTCTTGAGCGCATTGCTACATCCTTATCTGTCTAAATGGCTATGAGTCGTCATGTTGATACCACCGAGATAGCTTGAGCGATTCATTCTACCAGGTGGAAGGGCGACTTCAAGAAAAGATCTTGTGCAGGCCCGCGGTGCGGCCGGTCAGGAATCGGATGCGGGTTGCAGGGATACCCACTCCCGAATTCGAGTTTGATCGGAGGCATTCAAGTGCGTAAATCGGACGGTGAAGGTCACACCGCGCGAGGCCTCGGGTGGTCCTTCGTCGGGTGCGGACGCGACCTTTCCATACACGGTCATAAAGTCGGAGGTATCGGGTAAGGCGAACGCGAGCATCACCTGCGTTCCCTGAGTCAGCATCAACGGGCACTCAACTGTGGCCGCCAGGTGACTCACATGAGTCAGGGTGGCTTGATGCTTGGAACCGTCCGACTTGTTGTCAATGAGTGTCACGACGGCCGGAATTCGCACCATGCACCGTTTGGCGACGTAGACCAGGTCGCGCGCTCGGACAATGCCGACCGGCTGTTGATCTTTCGTCACCACGAGCAAGGCCACTCCTGTGGCGGCCATCATCGTAGAGGCGGCGTCCAGGGGCCGATCATATTCGATGGATTGAACCGGCCGCGACATGATCGATCGCACTTGGACATCTTGGGGTTCCAATCCTTGCGCCACGACTTTCTTGACGATGTCCGTATACGTCATGATGCCGACCCGCGCGTCCGCGTCCTTCACCAGGAGGCAGGGCGTCTGTTCTTTCTGCATCAGGAAGGCCGCCTTCGCGACCGTGATATCGCCGGGAACCTGGATGATGCCGGGAGTCATCATGTGCGAAACCGACGTTGAAGCGCTTCCCTCGGTCGAGTGCGACGTCATAGTGCCAGCCGATTTCTTCACAGGAACTTCGTGCCGGCGAAGGCCCGTCCGGAGACGATCAGAGGCTGATCGACGCTGTCGTAGAGACAGTATATCAGACGAGAACCCGCGACCCCTTTGGCGGGTGTGCCTTGCGGACGAGCCCGGTTCGCCTTTAGACTTCGCCTGTTCGAGGGACCGAACAGGTTGGGTGCGAAGTCGTCCATGAAGACTGTCATAACCGAATTTCGTCAACGAGTCGAGGGAATTGCATTCCAGGGAATCGGTCTGTCTGTCGATGCCTACTCACCGGACATCTTCGAACTCATGGACCTGCTCACAGACGAGTCAATGGCACCCGGCTATCTGGAAGTGTTCAGGGCCGCGACGCCCATGCTGGCGGCTATCCGGCGTCGCTATCCGTCCGTCTCGCTGCCCTACCATGCCGAGGGGCTGTGGTGGACGGAGCCGGACTGGCTTGAACAGACCGGAATGGCGAGCGAACTTGAGTTTGTCGTCGAGCAGGCCTGCGCATTGGCTAGCCCTTGGATCAATCACGAATGTGCGAGTAAGCGCCTTGGGCCCTATGTGGTTGGGACCTACCTGCCTCCCTTATTCACGAGTCACACCGCGCGTCTCGTTGCGCGCCACGTTGTGATTGTTCAGCAGACACTGGATCGCACATTGGGGGGTGGACGGGGAGGCGGACCGTTGGTGTTGCTGGAACTGCCGCCGCTGACGTATTTTCGCGTCGGCGATCTGAGCGCGGCCGCCTTCTTCGCCGAGATCGCGCAGGCCTGTTCTTGCGGGCTCGTCTTGGACATCGGGCACCTCTGGACCCACTACCGATACAGCCCCGCGACGAGCCGCGGTGCCCTTAGGGAATTCGTGGCCGGATTTCTGGAGGAATTTCCGCTCGAACGCGTGGTTGAAATTCACGTGGCAGGTCTCTCATCGCATCCCGTGGTTCCGAGTGATCCGATCGCGCTTCATGCTGAGCTTCCGCTGTGGTTGGACGACCACGCGGCGCCTATTCCAGAGATCTTGTTTGAAATGTTGGAACAGGTGCTCAGCCGGCCAAATCTGAATTCTCTCAGAGGCGTTGCGTTGGAAGTGGATACCAAGCCGGTGACATTGATCGGTCATGAATTCGAACAATTCCTCTTGCGATTCGGCAACAGCGTGGACGCGCAGCGAAACCATGCCTCGATGGAGCATCAACTCGGTGAACCGAGAGCACCGAGTTTCATGACCGGCGCCGACGAGGCGCTCGTGTCCGATGAAGGCCTGTTGGAGCCATCCCGTCGCTATGCGGATCTGATTGTCGGGCTGCCGGGGGCGAATGGTACGACACCGATGCTGCCCGAGTGCGATGTGGCGCCGCTGCGTTGGTATCGCGAAAGTTACCTGCCCTATGAAATTCTCTTCTGGGGCGGCGATCTCCGCTCCATGTTCCCTCGGACCTGCGAACTCCTGGGCGAAGCCGCCCTCCCCTTGGAAGATTTCATCTCATTCTGGTTGGCCTGTCACGAAGAGCCGGCGGCTCCGTTCGATTTCTTTCTGCTTAAGCTGGAGCGATTCACCCGTTTCGTGATTACCCATTGTCCTCAGGCTGGGGAGGTTGTGCGTCAGGAGGCGGCGGAACTGCACGCGGCGTATGAGGCGGCCAATCTTCCGTCGAGAGACGAGTCGGCGCGACCCCGAAGGGGCCGTGAGACTGAGGCAGGTCGATGAACTTCTGGCATGCCTTGCCCAGGCCTATTTTTGGACTTGCCCCGATGGATGGTGTTACCGATGCCGCGTTCCGGTGCATTGTCGCGCAACAGGGCCCGCCGGATGTGATGTTTACCGAATTTACCCATGTCACAGATGTCTGCCGTGGAGCGGACGTGACAATGATGCCGCTGATATACGGAGAGAGGGAGCGTCCCATCGTGGCCCAGCTCTACGGGAAAGACCCGGATCTGTTTTATGTGGCGGTCCAAGTCGTCTGTGAGTTGGGGTTCGACGGCATCGACCTCAATATGGGTTGCCCTTCACGCTGCGTCGCCTCCTCCGGATCTGGCGCGGGGTTGATCCGCACGCCGGCTCTGGCGCGGACCATTATCCGAGCCTCTCAACAAGGCATTGAGGATTGGGCAGAGGGACAGAGCCTGAGAGGTCTGGGGCTCAAACCATCCCGGCTTTCGTTACTTGAACGGATGAATCAGGTGCGGGGCGGCGCGCCGCCAGCGCGCCGCCGCCTGCCCCTGTCGATCAAGACCCGGCTGGGGTGTGATGATGTGGTCATTGATCAGTGGATCGGGCTTTTACTCGATGAATCCCCGGCGGCCATTACCATTCACGGGCGCACACTCGCGCAAATGTACCGCGGCGAGGCCGACTGGCGGGCCATCGCACGGGCGGCGGAGGCGGCTCGCGTGACGTCCACGCTGATTCTCGGCAACGGAGACATCCGTTCGCTGGATGACGCGGTGCGCCGGATCGACGACAGCGGGGTCCAGGGTGTGCTCGTGGGACGGGGCACACTCGGAGAGCCGTGGCTGTTTCGGGACAAAGAGACGGCGAGGTGGGGCTTGACCGAACGGAATTCTAGCGACCCACGCCGAAACCTGCATCATCAAGTATTGCTTACGGAACGGCTTCAGGTTCTCCTGGCTCATGCGCAGGTCTTTGAAGAGCTGTTCGGTCGGTCGCGCTTTCCACATATGCGAAAGCACCTCGGGTGGTACTGTAAGGGGTTCCCCCATGCGGCCGCCATGCGCGCGCGGATGGTACGAATGAACGGCGCCGACGAGGTGGCTGCCGCGCTCGCCGACCTTAATTCCCAGGGCCTCCTTCCGGGCACCTTCGAATGCCGCCACAGGGCCGATCCGGACGCGAAGGAACTCGCGTCGGTTTGTCCAAGCTGAGTATCGATGCGAGTGATTCTGGCTTCTACGTCTCCCCGCCGGCGTGAGCTGCTGGCGTTGTTGGGGCTTCCCTTCGACGTGCAGGCGCCGGCGTTCGATGAGCAGATCATCCCCGGCCTGTCGGTGATGGACCTGGCTCTAGAGTTTGCACGGAGCAAGGCCCGCGCCGTCGCGCGGCACGCGTCCGGTGCCGCCGTCATTGGGAGCGATACCTTGATCGAAATCGATGAGGAAGCCGTGGGGAAGCCCGGGACGATCGCGGATGCACGGGTCATGCTCCGGAGGCTGAAGGGGCGGGAACATCGGATCGTATCTGCGGTGGCGGTCTGCCTGTTCGACCGTCGGTTCGAGGAAGCCGCGGTCTCCACGGTACGGGTTTGGATGAAAGACTTGGACGACGCCGATCTGGATCGCTACCTCGCTTCACAAGAATGGATCGGGAAAGCCGGCGCCTATGCGATCCAGGGATTCGGGTGTCGATTGATCGAACGGATTGAAGGCGACTATACGGCCGCTGTGGGGCTTCCGTTGCGCGAGACCGCTGGACTGTTGGAGAAATGCGGGTTGTCCGTTCCGATCGACCTCCGTCAACTGTATCGCTCCCGTCCTTATCCCAACTGGTCCCGTTTCGCCTGAGGATTCCGCTGCCGATCCGGCCGGTGTTGGCGGTGCCAGCCACGTTGCAACCCTCACGCTCTTCCCCTACAATGCGCGCGATTTCATCGGCTGCTCACCTGACTGGTGAGGAGTCTCCAGCCAGGGGAGGCAAGCATGTGCGCTGAGAAGTCTCGACGATCAGATTTATTGGTCGGCCATGTGTCTGCGGTGTTGTCCGGACTCGCGATCCTGATCGGCGGACTCACGCCGGTTCACGCCATTGACGTGAAATTGTCCATGGCGGAGGCCAAGAAGGCGTTGGAGGAAGGCCGCGAGCCGATGGAGAAGGCCAATACCGAGGATGAGGTGAAGAAGGTCATGCAACATGCGTCCATGGCCACTCGCGTGGGAGCCGATCCCGAGAAGGAACCGTGCGGGACGAGCGCGATCTTGCGGACGAAGCGATTCTGGCTGGAGTCGTTCGGCCGGAAGGAAGCCACGGAATCCAAGAAGCAAAAGACCGAGGTTCGGATGCCGGATGACAAGATTCAGAAGTACCTCGATATGCCGAATTTGGAGGTTGAGGTTCAGTTGTGTGGTCACGATGAATACTTCGCTGAAGGCGTTCAGGTGGCATTCGGGCAGGGCGCCAAGAACATCACACCGGTAGACATCAGTCCGGCCGAGCGGGGGCGCAAGATCGAATTGGCGGACAAAAGCTCGGCCTTTCGGT
This sequence comes from Nitrospiraceae bacterium, assembly GCA_050246315.1. Lineage (GTDB taxonomy): Bacteria > Nitrospirota > Nitrospiria > Nitrospirales > Nitrospiraceae > Nitrospira_G. The sequence goes on from JBFWWG010000017.1 coordinate 41,320, forward strand.
CTCGGTTCACAGCCCGATTCGCCTATGACACATTTGATCCCAACGCAAAGACGAAAGTGTTTGTGATCTTCCCAGACGGCAAGATGACCGAGATCGACGCGGATTTTTCGAAAGTGAAATAGGCGCGGTTGTTCCGACGGGTGTTCGGCATGAATGTGCGGCCCCATGTCCAGATGATCAGCATCGGAACTGCAGTAACCGTCGTGTGTTTGTGCTTGGGTATCCTGATGCAGCTCTTAGGCGTGCCCACCACGTTGTGGGAACTCACCCTTGATCAGGATCTCAGTGAAACGGCCTCGCCGGAGGAATTCACGATCCTTCCGAGTGTTCCCGGTCCGCCCTCGACCGACAGTGGTCCTCGGATTGAGGAAATACCCAAACGCTTCGCGAATCGGATGTTTGACCTCTCCGTGTTTCGTCCACCTTGTCCCGCCACATAATTGAGTCCGGCAGAGTCGAGTCTGCAGGTTCGTTCCAGCCACAGTTCCGTCGGCGGCTGCTGAACGAGAATTCGTCTCGCGCCCGAGGGGCGGTGCGGGTAACAGATCAGTGGCCAGGCCTCTACTGGCAGGTGCGACTCAGGCACCAGGAGATCAATGAGTGGCGGAGTGCCATGACGGGATCGCGTCAAATAGCTGGGGCACCCGATTTTCGGCGAACACACGTCGCGATACGTCTTCTCGACGCTTGGTCAGCCATGTATGGTGCATGACATCATGGGACGGAAAGTGCTCTAAGCGATTGACCTGGACGGGATGCTTTCGGAGGGAGCCGATGATTCGCAGATCGGAGCGCTCCCACCGGGATTGCCCCACAAACGGGTGGCGATGATGGATCTCATGTTGAAACTCAGGCTCAACGCTGCTCCCTACCTGGGTGATCCGGAGGTTAGAGCGGATTTGTTGGACCTGACCGATCGGCCGAGCTTTGGACCGTCGGCGCGCCGAAGGCGACAGGCGGGTGCGAGGGGCCATATTCGCTTTCTCAACTTTCTCCACGGATGTGAAAAGCTGAAAGGAGATCGGTCATGGGGGGGCTTCACCAGGTGTTGTACTGCTCGCTTTGTCGAAAAGTCAGAGACATTCAGGTGGATCAGGTCGATGGCGGAGCGTGGTCCGATCTCGAACCGTACCTCGACCGATATGAGACCCGGTTTTCGGACCTCGTCTTGTCCGAGACGTTTTGTCCGGGCTGTCTGGTGTTTTATGACCAATTGATGACGTATGGAAAGCCGAGCCATCCAGAAATAGTCTGAATGAACCTGTGGTGCTCTGGCCCACGAGGTGGTGTACGACGCCCCTGTGTCAAGCGGCCGCGATCTGAGCACTGTGGCTGACGAGATGTTGGTGTTCAACATGGTACGGTGTCCGATCATCGAGCACGGACCGCAAGTCGTGCCTGTTGGACCATTCGATCCGAGCCCCGATCGCCGGTTCCATCTCCAGCGAGCTGATCAACTGGCGCAGACCCGCCGCTCTGTCTCCAGCGTGCGCCTCAGGCGGTCCGTATCTGCATTCTCCCATCGATGGTTGTGTCTGGTGATGACCTCGGTGAGGTCCAAGCTTGCCAAGGCCTTCCTGACCGTACCGGTGGGGGCTGAGAGCCGGTGGCACTCTTCAGGTGCAGGCCGTGGCCGCGGCTTCCGTGGAGGCCCTGGTGCTGCGCAGCTGCATCGGGTGTGGCCTGCCACTGCACCCTCTTGGTCTGGAAGCCCGCAGAGTAGCCGCCGATCTTTTTCGTGCCTCAGGCCGAAGGGGTGAGACAGACACCTGGCTGAGGGGACAACCGGCACCACTCATGCGGACGGCGCTGCGCGCACCTCTGATTCTGAGCATTCGACTACAACAAGGTACGGCCACTGATCTGCAAGCGGTGGTTGAGGACTTTCGTAGGGTGGCTGAGATTACAGGTGTGCGCGTTCTACGGAACGACCTGCTTGTCGGAAGGCTTCCCGACACCGCACAAGCCGCCGTCCTTGCTACCGCGAAGAAAGAGAGTGCTCGGCATGTTCGAGTGGAAGGGCCAGTGATTGAAGGTCGGCTCTGTCGATCCGAAGAGCCAGGCTCGCTACACGAGCGAGCACTACGGTCCATCCAGCTCGAACATTCATTTGAGGATGGCTGTGCTCGCGGGTCGTGATGAGCGCGGCATTGCTAGCGTGCCCGAATCCAATGTGAGCGATTGGATGGAGCCGACTGCTCGACTTCGAGAGCAGTATCTCCGCCCTCATACTGATCGAGCCCTTCCTTCATCGCCGGTTGAGGTCGTGGTTTGGAAAGTCGAGAGTTAATGATGATGTTGCAGCCGAACCTGGCAGTCGGCCGGACGGATAGGAAGCTCGGTGCACTCGGATGGGCGGCTGATTGCCCTCATGCGGGGCGAAGGTCGTCCCCGGTTTGCCGGAGCGTAGAGAGGTAGTGGTAGAGCCCTCGCCGTTCGATCAGTTCCGCATGCGTGCCGGTCTCGACGACGGCGCCTTTATCCAGCACGATGATCCGATGGGCTTTCTGTACGGTCGTGAGCCGATGGGCCACGACGAACGTGGTCCGTCCGGTCATCAAACGATCGAGCGCCTGCTGCACTAACCGTTCGGATTCGGTGTCGAGCGCAGAGGTTGCCTCATCGAGCAGGAGGACCCGCGGATTCTTGAGAATAGCCCGCGCAATCGCGATCCGCTGCCGCTGGCCTCCTGAGAGGTTGACGCCCTTCTCGCCGACCACGGTCTGATACCCGTCTGGGAGGCGTGCGATGAACTCGTCCGCCAATGCTGCTTCGCTGGCCGCCAGCACATCCGCGTCGGTCGCTTCCTCACGCCCGTATCGAATGTTGTCCAAGACCGTCCCGCCGAAGAGCACGGTCTCCTGAGGGACCAGCGCGACCTGCCGGTACCAACTGTCCAGCCGGATGTGCCTCAGGTCGTGCCCGTCGATGGTGATGGCGCCGCCAGAGGGATCATAAAACCGATGCAGCAGGTTGATCACAGTGGTCTTGCCCCCGCCTGTCGGCCCGACCAAGGCGACCACCTCGCCTGGGTTGGCCTCGAAACTCACGTCATGCAGAATGACTTGGCGCGGGTCATATTGGAACGAGACATGCTCGAGCCGTATCTCTCCCTGGACTGAAGGCAAATCACAGGCCGTGGGACTGTCTCGTACCTCTGGCTCTGTATCGAGAATCTCGAAGACTCGCTGCATGGCTCCTTGCGCTTCTTTAACTTGGGCGAACACTCGTGCAGCCGCGCCGAACGGTCCGATGAGTATGCCCGCAAACAGAACGAACGCGAAGAGGTCGCCGGGAGAGACCTGCCCTTGGATGACCTGCCGGCCTCCGTACCAGAGCACGGCGGCTCCCGCCGCAAACGTGAGCAGGGTGATCGTCGGTACGAACACGGCCATGACGACCGCTCGCTTGAGAGCCATGCGGACGACGGCATCCAACGTGGCAGCGAACCGAGCCTCTTCCCAGGATGTCCGGACGAACGATTTGACCACGCGGATGCCGGATAACACCTCTTCGATGATCGTTGAGAGTGTGGCCGTGCGATCCTGAATGTTCGTCGAGAGCCGCTTGAGTCGACGTCCAAAGAATTTGGCCACTACAACCAGCGCGGGAAGCAGCAGGAGTATCAAGACGCAGAGCTGCCAATTGGTCATGAGCAGAAAGGCGATGCCGCCGATCAAGGTCACGGTCTGCTTGGCCAGGTCGATCGGCGTTTCGGTCGCAATGTTCTGGATGACGCCGATATCGTTCATCAATCTGGATAACAGCTCGCCGGTCCTGCGTTTGGCGAAAAATCCGAGCGACAGTCCTTCGAGGTGGCGAAAAACATGGCGCCGAAAATCCGCGGTCAGATGCTGCGAAATCCACGCCGCCAGATAGCCGTGTCCGACTGAAAAGACGCCTTGCACCAGAACGAGCAGGAGAAACAGTGCCAAGAGATGATTCATCTCGGCTTCGTCTCGCTGCACGGTGACGACGTCCCACAGCCGTCCCACCAGTCGAATCAGCACCAGGTTCACGATCGCGACGACGGCGATCAGGCCCGTGGCCGCGAGCATGCTTGGGACATAGGGCTTGAGAAACGGTAGGAACCGACGGTAGTAACTCATGCGGTGATCCGGTAGGCCTCGACGGTAGGCGGAGGATGCGGTGGAAAAGGACCGGGATCGGATGCTCGACGCGGGGGGGATGGCTCGAGCCGGGAGAGCGCCTTACAGTTGCGCGATCGACTCGATCAGGTTCTTGTTGATGGCAACGAAATCAGCCTTGTCCTTATCGTTGATGAGGACATCCGTCAAGCTGATGAACAGGCGCTGCTCCTCGTTGATAGCATCCGAGACTCGATTGCGCATCGGGGGAATCAGGAAATCGCCGACGTAGGTGCAATTCACGGTCTTGACCCGGATACGGACCTTCTTCCCTTCAGGCACGGGACACCCTCCTCTGTAGACCGATGGGTTAGCCCTTCCGCCGCAAGAACTTCTGCTTCTTCCGAAGCTTCTTGTATTTATGCTTCCGCATCTTCTTGCGGCGCTTCTTCAGCACACTCGACATGATCGGCTCCTCGACTAGGGTTACGCTATCGGCTTCGGACGGGAAAAGCAAGCAACTCACGAAAGCACGTCCGGCTGCCGAAGGCGGCGTTTGGCGCCGGATGAGGTATCACAGTGCCGGAGTGCTGTCAAGAAAACGGCGGAGATGGTTCGCGGGGTGTCGCTCCCTTGACCCTGCGCAGAAGCGGTTTCTATACTGCCGTATGCCCGGCCGGTTGTCGCGTTCTCTGCGCCGCGTTCTCTGTCGCTGTGTCGGATTCAGCCTCATTTCTGTTCTCGTCGCGGGATGTGGGAGCAAGGGCCCGGTTTATCAGGAAGATCATCTGCGCTTCACGCGGATCTATAACGCGGTCGAGTCGCTGCGAAAGGACTACGTCGAGAAGGATCTTCCGGGAATCCGCGATCTCCTTTTGTCCTCCGATCAACTGGATCAACTCCTGACCGACGCAGAAGCGGATTTCCGTGCCTATGATGCAATTGTGCTGGACCTTGCGATCGAACGGATTCTGATCGACGGGGACCATATCGATATGTACGTGCATTGGCAAGGGCAGTGGAAACCGCCCAGTCTGGACGTGCCGATCCGAGAAAGAGGCCACGGGCGCCTCCAATGGGTGGGGAATCAATCCATCCTCTTGAGGGCCGTAGACGGCGATTTGCCGTTCGGTATGGGCACGCGGCAGATGCGTCTCAATCGGTCCGCTCCACCCGCCGTCAGATAGGATAGGGATTTTCCCACTCGTGATGACCGGGACGCAGGCCCCAATCACACAGACCGATTTCCTCGTGATCGGCAGCGGCGTGGCCGGCTTGCGCGCAGCTCTGGAATTCGGACGAGCCGGGCGCGTACTCATGGTGACGAAGGGCCTCCCGTTTGAGAGCAGCTCCATTTACGCCCAGGGGGGAGTGGCGGTAGCCTTGAGCGAGGAGGACGATGTCGCCGTCCATCTGCGTGATACGCTTAAGGCCGGTCACGGACTCTGCCGCAAGGAGGCGGTGCGAGTGCTCGTCGAGGAAGGCCCAGCCCGGATTCACGAGCTGATCCGCTGGGGCGCGCAATTCGATAAGGCGGGAGGCCAGTTTGCCTTTGCTCGAGAGGCGGCCCACAGTCGCAGCCGAATCCTGCGGGCACGCGGCGATGCCACCGGGAACGAGATGGTCCGGGTGCTCATGGCCGAAGCCCGGCGGTCTCCGCATATCCAATCGATCGACCATTTTTTTACCGTGGACTTGGTGGTGGTCGATGGAGGCTGTCGCGGTGCAATCGTGCTGAACGAACTGACCGGAGAAAAATCCGTGATCCCCGCCCGCGCCGTGGTGCTGGCCACCGGAGGAGCCGGGCAGGTGTATGCGCGCACCACCAATCCCGCCAGTGCCACCGGAGACGGGATGGCCATGGCGTCTCGCGCCGGTGCGCTGCTGGAGGATATGGAGTTCGTCCAGTTTCATCCGACCGCGCTGTATCTGCCTTCCAGTCCGCCGTTCCTGCTGTCGGAGGCGATCCGCGGAGAGGGGGGGCAATTGCGCAACAGCACCGGCGAGCTGTTTATGCATCGCTATCATCCCGACGGCGCACTGGCTCCGCGCGATATCGTGGCGAGAGCCATCTGGGCCGAGATGGCCGCTACCCGGGCACGGCATGTCTATCTGGACGTGACGCACTTAAACCCGGACTTCGTCAAACAACGATTTCCGACCATCTACGCCACCTGCCTGCGATACGACATCGACATGACCGAGGAATGGATTCCGGTCTCACCAAGCGCCCACTATATGATGGGCGGTGTGCGAACGGACCTGAACGGGGCGACGACTGTGCCGGGATTGTTCGCGGCCGGGGAGGTAGCCTGTAGCGGCGTCCATGGGGCCAATCGACTCGCCAGCAATTCATTGTTGGAGGGGCTGGTGTTTGGAGCGAGGGCGGCGCGAGCGGCGTTGGCGTCGGCGCGGTTGCCGGTTTCTGCACTTCCGTCTGTCCAGGAGCTGGAGGGTGCCACCCAAGCTCGGCTGGATGACGCTGAAAAATTGCGCAGCTCTCTGCGGCGGCTTATGTGGGGACGGGTGGGCATCGTTCGAGTAGGTGAGTCATTGGCTAAGGCGGTCGCCCAGCTAACCCGTTGGTCTAAACAGGTGGCGAGACCCTTCGGCACGAGGGTCGAGCTCGAGGTGAAAAATCTCGTCCAGGTGGCCTCCTGTATTGGGGAGGCGGCGCTCTGGCGCGAGAACAGCATCGGGGCGCACTATCGGGCGGATCATCCTCAGGGGCCGAAGGCCAATCCTCACCTGCACAGCCGGATAGTCGATTTGAAGGATGATGCACCTGCTGAAAGAGGTAGGTCGCGGCCGCCTGCGCCGATTGTCACGCTGCGTAGGCCGCGCACGGACGGTCGGTCAGGGCGTCGGGGGCGTCGGATGGATGGGTGAGGGCGTGAGCAAGAATCTCCGATAGAACCGCAGCACCTTCTGCACATACCGCCTGGTTTCGCTGATAGGGGGCAGCGCCTGATAACGATCCACGGCCTGCTCACCGGCATTATAGGCTGCCAGCGCCAGCGGTAGATTCCCGTGGAACCGGTCCAGCAGGTATCGCAAGTGTTTCGTTCCTCCGGCAATGTTCTCTTCCGGGTCAAAGGCATCACGAACGTTGTGTTGAATGGCCGTGTTTGGCATGAGCTGCATCAAGCCCAGCGCACCGGCCCGCGAGACGGCACGCGGGTCGAAATCCGATTCCGCCTTGATGATGGCACGGACCAGGGCCGGATGAAGCCGGTGGAGGCGTGCAGACCTTGTAATCACACGATCGAGTTCCTGCACGGGGATCGGGCTATGCGAGATCTGAGAAAGAGTCAGGTCGATCCGCCTATAGCGGGCATCGGTCGGGACATTCGTGAGCGAAATCACTCCACGAGCATCGATGTACTGATACACCTCTGAGTAGACAGGATCAGCAGAAAGCGGCAACTCTCCCACAGCGATCGAGCAGATGATGGAGAGATGGAGGGTCCACGGCCTTGCATGTGCCATAGATCTTGATCGGGAAGGTTTCGAGGATGTTTGGGCGCTCTCTCAAAGGTAGCATGCGACGAATTGCTGTCAAAGGCTTGATAAAACAATGAATTCAATGAAGCAGCCTCTTGAGAGGCTGAGCCTCAGCATCAGGGAAGGGCCGCAATATAGGTCTGAAAAAGGCGCTGCAGGCGGGCGGTCACGGGACCGGAGGGGCTTGAAGGCAGGTGAACGCCATCCACAGATCGAACGGGCAGGATCTCCGAGCTCGTATTGGTGAGAAAACATTCTTCTGCCTCTCGAAGGAGTGCGGGCAGGAAATGTCCCTCCTCGCTCTCGATGCCGTCCCGGCGCGCCAGTTGAAGTACGAGATGGCGAGTGAGCCCATCGAGGATGCCGCAATCGATCGAGGGGGTGAGCAACCGCCCCCTACATACCAGGAACAGATTGCTTGTCGTGCATTCGGCCAGTACTCCATCCGGATTCAACATGATCGCATCGAAGGCCTTTGCCTGAATCGCATCGCGCTTGGCCAGGATATTGTTCAAAAAGTTCAGCGATTTGATCTGCGGGGGCAGGGCGGAGGGATGGTTGCGCCGGATCGTCGCCGTCACCAGGTCCACCCCCGTCTGATATAGGTGCTCCGCCTGACGCATCAGCGGTTTGGTCAACACCACGATGGTGGGCATGGGACACAGCGCCGGATCGAGTCCGATGTCGCCGGGTCCGCGCGAAATTGTAATGCGGAGGTAGGCGTCCCGTCCTGGCTGTCCCACGTGGTTCCGCTGCATTGCCTCGGCGAGGATCGGTGGCCAAGCCCCTTCATCCAACGGAATCGTCAGACCGATCAGGTCCGCGGATCGGTAGAGCCGCCGGAGATGCTCACGCATCAGAAATATGTGGGAGCCGTAAGACCGAAGCGTTTCGTAGACGCCGTCGCCGTAGAGGAACCCATGATCGAAAACCGAAATCAGTGCGTCCTCTTTCCGCACAAACCGGTCATTGAGGAAAATCCACATTTTACTATTTATGAGCCGTGTAGGGCGGTGAAAAAGGCCTGGGCTTTATCCAGCGTCTCTTGGTACTCCCTGGCCGGATCGGAATCCGCCACGATCCCGGCGCCCACCTGAAGATAGGCCGAGTGTCCTGTCAGCACCATCGTGCGGATGATAATGTTCAGGTCGATCGCCCCTGTCCGGCTGAAGTAGCCCAGTGAGCCGGTGTAAGGGCCACGCCGGACCGGTTCCAGCTCCTCGATGATCTGCATACACCGAATCTTGGGCACGCCCGTAACGGTTCCCCCAGGGAAGACGGATTTGACGATCTCCAGCCGCGGGACGTCCGATTTCAGGAGGCCTATGACGTTCGACACAAGATGGCGCACATGGGAATAGTCCTCGACCGTCATGAATTCGTTGACCCGGACGGATCCATATCGGCAGATCCGCCCCAGGTCATTTCGTTCAAGGTCTACCAGCATGATGTGTTCGGCCCGCTCCTTGGCGTTGGCCAACAGCTCTTTCCGGAAGCGTTCGTCCTGGGCCGGTGCTCCGCTTCGCGGTCTGGTGCCGGCGATGGGTCTGGTTTCCACGGTCTGGCCATGAACGCGCATGAGACGTTCGGGCGAACAACTCACCAGGGTCAGGTCGTCGAAGCTCAGCAAGGCGGAGAACGGCGAGGGATTAACGAGCCGCAGCCGCTCATAGATCGTCCGTCCCACGTTCTGGTGCTGGGATGACAATCCGGCCGATGACTCCAAGGCGAAGTGAAATCGATGAGAAAGGTTGGCCTGATAGATATCTCCGGCCCGGATGTACTCCTGGCAGCGCTCGACTCGTTCGATGTAATCATCCCCAGATTGTCCTGGCATCGCCGGGCCGATCGCTCTCCTGACCCATTCCTCCGACGGTTCTTCCGAACCCATCGCCGTCTGTCCGATCATGTGTGCACGGAAGGATTCCAGGCGAGCTAACCCCTCTATAAACAATTTTTCGCGATCCTCGCCGGCGAATCGATCCCATGACGGTGAGAATATCAAGTGAAGCCTCTGCCGATGATGGTCGATTGCGGCGACGAGATCGAAGAATCCCACCAGCACGTCCGGCAAATTCAAGTCGTTGACGGCCTGGTTGGGAAGAGGTTCGTAATGACGAATGAGGTCGTAGCCCAAATAGCCGACAGCTCCTCCGATGAATGGAGGAAGATCCTCCGTGGGACTCAGGGTCGGCTGAGACAACAAGCTGGACAGGGCTGCCAGGGATGTGGTGACCGCGCAGGTGCGCCGATCGGCATCGATCAAGTTGGCGTGACCGCTCCTCCCACGGAGCACATGCGAGGGGGAAGACCCAAAGAACGAATAGCGGGCAGCGGACGTGGTAGGGGCTCCGCTCTCAAGCAGGAATGACACCTCTCCTACTCGGGCGATCCGACAGTACAATCGGTATGGGTCAGCCGCAGGAAGTGGACAGGTTAGCACCAACGGCTGTGGAGGGCCCGACAAGAAGGCGGCTCTGGATGGGAAGATCGTGGTGGTCCGTGAGTTGTTCATTTAGGGCTACGGATGTTGCTGGATGCGCTGCCTGAACGATTCGTCTCCCCAAATTCTGCCACACAAGGTTTGGTATACGCCAGCGAAGGAGAACAAGTGTTGGGGGGCGGTTCGAGGAATGGGGTGCTTTCCGGCGAGGCGGTCGGAGGCGAACCGACCCGCTGCGGGTGCTGGATCACGTCGCGAGGACGGTGCCGAGCCCGGCGACTTCCCTTGACAAACGAACCGAAGATTTGGTTGAATGGCGCGCCTTTCGTTGACTGCGCCTGGGTATGGGTGTGTGACGTAGTTGACGAAACGATGTGATGCCCCCCTCGACGGATCCCTTCTATGCGGGCCTGGGTCAGGCGCTTCGCGTGGGAACCGAGGTGCTCGCCGCCTTGATTGTGGGCGGTGGACTCGGGTGGGTGGCCGATACCTACCTGTTCAACACGAGCCCCTGGGGCATGGTGGTTGGATTGGTGCTCGGCGGCGCGGCGGGCGTGCGCAATGCATACCGGGCTGCACAGCGGTGGCCGTCCTAGACCGGGCGTGATATCACGGGAAAGGGTGGGTGCTCTTGGAAGAAAGTCCGCTCCATCCGTTTGAGCTGCACGAGATTATTCCGATCTCGCTGTTTGGATTTGATATTTCGATCAACAAGGCCGTGATTTGGATGTGGATCGTCGTGGCCTTGGTGTCGATCCTTCTCATTGCCGCTGCCAGGTCCCGGAGTCTGGTGCCCTCGAAACTTCAGAGTTTGGCCGAGGTGCTGGTGGATTTCATACGGAACATCATTCTGGATACGATTGGGCCGGAGGGTATGAAGTTTTTTCCGTTTGTTGCGACTCTGTTCCTGTTCATTCTCTTCAGCAACCTGTTGGGGCTGATCCCCGGCTCCTATACGGTTACCAGCCAGTTGATCGTGACGGCGGTCTTCGCGCTCGCCGTGTATGGCCTGAGTATCGTGCTGGGATTCGTGCTGCACGGCGGAAAGTTTCTGGGTATTCTGGTCCCCCCGGGGACTCCAGGCTGGTTGTTGCCGCTGATGGTCCCGATTGAACTGGTGAGCCAATTGGCGAGGCCCGTGTCGTTGGCGGTGCGTTTGTTTGCCAATATGACGGCTGGCCACGTGATTCTGGGCGTGCTCTTCAGCTTGGCGATCAGCGGAGGGCTCTTGATCGGCTGGCTGCCCTTCGCATTCACGATCGCCATGAACGGGTTGGAGTTCGGTATCGCGTTCATCCAAGCGTATATTTTCACCGTGCTGACCTGTGTGTACCTGGGCGACGCCGTGACGCTCCATGGACATGGGGACGAGCATGCACACTGAGTCGTCGGGTTGCTAGATTAAAGGAGGAGAGACCATCATGGATTCCGCAGCAGCAGCATTGTTGGGAATGGGATTGGCGGCGGCTGGGTTTGCCGGAGCCGGCGTGGGGATCGGCTATATCTTCGGCAAGATGATCGAGGCGGTAGCGCGCCAGCCTGAGGCGGAAGGTCGGGTCGGCAAGTACATGTGGATCGGGTTCGCCCTGGTGGAAGCGATTGCCTTGTACGGGTTGGTCATTGCCTTCATCATCATGGGACTCCGCAAGTAAGCGTGACGCTGAAAATGGCCGCCACCTTTGTTCTGGAGCTCTCGAATCCCTCGACGTACCGACCATACGTATGCCTCGGGGTCCAAACGCTCTGCGGCCGCGCTGGATGACCGTGTTGGGCATCACGATAGCAAGGTAGGATCATAGCCATGCCGCAATTTGAGAGCCATTTCTTCTCCTCGCTCATTTTCTGGGAAGTCGTCTCGTTCGCGATCCTCTTTTGGGTGCTCTACAAGTTTGCGTTTCCGGCCATTCTCGAAACCCTGGAAACGAGGGAGCGCAAGATTCGGGAGTCGCTCGATCAAGCGGAACGCCAGCGGGCGGAGGCGGAGCGGGTCCTGCGTGAGTACGAGGCCAAACTCAACCAATCATCCAAGGAAGCGGAGACCTTGCTGGGACAGGCGAAGGAGCGCGCGCAGCGACTGCTTGAGGAGAACGAACAGCGCCTAACTGCCGAAGCCGAGCGGATTAAGGCCGAATCCACCAGAGAAATCGAGCAGGCTCGGAGACAAGCCGTTCAGGACATCCGAACCCATACGACAGAACTGGCGTTGATGGTTGCGGAAAAGCTGGTGGAACGGAGCCTGACCGACGTCGATCACAAACGTTTTGTCGATGAGGCTATGGAGGCAGTGGCCCGCTCTCACGGGCAGGGGTAGCCCTATAGGGAACGGTGAGCAAGACGACCTGGCTTCATTTAGCGCCTCATCCGTCCCTACAACACTGACACTCGATTCGCCTTGCCTGGCCGGTATCCTTCAGGATCGATCTCCACCGAGTCGAATCCCAGGGTTCGGATCTCCTCGGCGATCGGTATATGGCGGGCGTATTCGACAAGCCTGCTGACTTCGTCCCGCCCGACTTCGAGGGTGGCCTTCCTGCCGTCAGACCGCACTCGAACCTGACGGAACCCGGCATTGCGTAGGATCTTTTCTGCCCCTTCCACAAGAGACAACGTCATACGGTCAATCGGAATACCACGCGGAATCCGTGAGGAAAGGCAGGCGGCGGCGGGTTTGTCCCAGTTGGAGAGACCCAACGAGCGCGCGAGCCTTCTGACCTCTTCCTTGCCCAGTCCCACCTCTGCAAGGGGGCTACGCACGGCCCATTCCTTAGCCGAGATCAGCCCCGGACGATCATCCTGAAGATCATCCGCCTGCACCCCGTTCACCGTGGTTCGAAAACCGAGTTCCAGCCGAATCCGATCCAGCGCGCTGTAGAGATCCGTCTTGCAGTGGTAGCAGCGAGACGCGTCGTTCCGGGCGAAATCCGGGATCGCAAGCTGGTCCGTCCGGTGCAGGAGCAGGCGGGTGCCGATCTCGTCGGCAAGCCGTCGGCAGTCTTTCAACTCCTCCTCGGGAAGGGTGGGGGAGACCGCGGTGACCGCCACGGTTTGAGGCCCGAGACGGTCGTGGGCGAGCTGCAGGACGAGCGTGCTGTCGATCCCGCCTGAAAAGGCGACGACGGCAGACTCCAGCGAATCGATTATTGCCTGGAGCTGATCAAATTTGGCGCGCAGTGTCGGGTTCAGCGTCATGGCTTGGGCTCCAAACGGACCTTCGCCTTGCCTTGGTCGCCGACGACGATCAGTGCTACGCGTTGAGGATCGAGGTATTGCTTGGCGACGCGCAGGACATCTTCCTTGGTGATCCGTTCGATCCATTGCGGATAGTGGTTGAAATAATCAAGGCCGAGATTATGGAATTCCACCAACCCCAACGTCTGAGCCAACTTTGAAGTGGTGTCGAGTCGCAGGGCGAAGCTGCCCATGAGGTAGGCCTTTGCGTCAGCCAGTTCCTGATCGGAGACCGGCGCCTCGCGCATCGCCCGCAGTTCGTACAGGACGCCGGCGATGGCTTGATTGGTCGCTTCCGTTCTGGTTTGCAGCGTGACGTAAAAGGGTCCCGGCACCAGCCTGGCATCAAAGAGGCTCATGACACCATAGGCCAATCCTTGTTTGTCCCGGATGTTGTCCATCAGTCGAGACCCAAAGCCGCCAGATCCAAGGATCTGGTTCATGACCGAGACCGCATAGTAATCAGGATTGGATCGGCTGATCCCTACATGTCCGATGATGATGCTCGATTGGGTCAATTCCTTATCGATGAGTTTCACGGCCGCCCGTTCCAGGGCATGCGGCTTGGGCAATTTAGGACTCGACGCCGTGCCTCGCTTCCATGGACCGAAATACTTGGCCGCCAGGGAAGCGGCTTCATCCTGGGACAGATCCCCGACGATACTGAGGATCGTCTGGTTGGGGAAATAGTATTGGCTGTGGAATGCCACGATATCCTGATGCGAGATCTTGCTCAGCGTCTCTTCACCGCCGGTTACCGGCCAGCGATAGGGGTGACCCATGAACACCGTGTGGTTGAACGCTTTCATTGCCACGGCTCCGGGTTCGTCCTTCTCACTAATCACCTGGCCGATCACCTCGCTCCGCACGCGTTCAAATTCATGTTTAGGGAACGACGGCTTCTGGAGAATGTCCGCAAGGAGGGACAGCCCCAGATCGACATCCTTCTTGAGGATCCGAACCGTTGCGGACGTGTAATCTTCCGACGTCCGCGCGCCGATCGAGCCTCCCACAAACTCAATCTGTTCCGCGATCTGCGCGCTGCTGTGAGTCGCCGTGCCTTCGTCGAGTAGGCTGGATACCAGATTCGCCACTCCGGCCTTCTCGGGAGGGTCCTGGGCCGATCCGATACGAACCAACGCATGCGCCTCCACGATCGGCAAGGCGCGTTGTTCGAGAAACAGTACGGTCAAGCCGTTGGGCAGAGCGAACCGAACGGGGCGCAACTCCGCAGACACGACAGGCGTGGCCCAGCAGATCGCGATCCATCCCGACAGGCACAGGCAGAATCGAATGATGGTCGAATGGCGCCCTGGCGTTGAGACGAGCCTGCCGATGCTGTGCCGAAACAGGTTCATCGCGAGGCCTCGCGTTCGTCCGGCGCCGATGCGCGATCATCGGTTCGAGGTGGGAGTGGCAGCAGGATGCCGACGGTGCGGGCGTCCTCGACCAGATATTTCTGGGCCACTCTCTGCACGTCTTTGGCCGTGACGCTCCGGATACGGTCCACGAAGCGGCCGACGCTTCGCCATCCTGCCCCGACGGTTTCGGCTTCTCCCAACAACATCGCATGGCGAAAGTTGGAATCCTGCTGAAAGATGTAAGCGGCTTCCACGTTGTTCTTCGCCCGTTGGAGTTCAAGATCCGACGGCGGCTCGGTTTGGATCCTCTGAATCTCCTTGAGCAGCGCTTCCTCGATGACCTCTACCTTCTGTCCCGGCTTCACGATCGTGTAGAAATAAAAGAGTCCTGGGTCGGCTTGCATGAGCGTGTATTCGGCACCGACCGCCAATCCCAGTTGCTGTTCGTAAACCAAGCTACGATACAGGCGGCCACTTTTTCCGTGCGACAGGACGGATTCCAGCACGGACAGTGCATAGGCGTCGTCACTGGTGAAGTTCGGGGTTCGATAGCCCACCATCACGAACGGCAGTTGCGCCTCTCGCTTGACGAGGACCCGGCGTTCTCCGCGCTGCTCCGGTTCCTGGCCGACCACGGGAGGCGGCGACGGTCCGCGCGGAATGGGTTCGAACAAGTGCCGAACCTGGGGCAGCACGGCCTCGGCCTTGATGTCACCCACGACGATCAACGTCGCATTGTTCGGCGAATAATACGTATCGTAATGGCGTTGGAGGTCGTCCAACGTCATCGCATTCAGATCGCTCATCCAGCCGATGATCGGCCAATGGTAGGGATGGCTGAGATAAATCTGCGCGTAGAGTGTTTCGACCAGGTATGCCTGCGGGTCATCGTCAATTCGCAGGCGCCGCTCCTCCTTGACCACTTCGCGCTCGCGCTGGAACTCCTCGCGGTTCAACGTCAAGCCCTGCATGCGGTCGGCCTCCAGTTCCAAAGCCAGTTCCACACGGTCCGCGGAGAGGTTCTCGAAGTACGCAGTAAAATCCTGGCTGGTGAACGCATTGTCCACGCCGCCGTTCTTTTTGATCAGACGGGAGAAGGTTCCTTTGGGATATTTGGCCGTGCCGTTAAACATCATATGTTCGAGCATGTGGGAGAGGCCGGCTCGACCCATGACTTCGTTCCGCGAGCCGACTTTGTACCAAACCTGAACGGTGACCACCGGAGCTTTGGGCACCTCCACCAGGAGGACCTTCATGCCGTTGCTGAGCAGAAATTCACGAGGCTCTGGGGCCGGGTTCGCGAGCGCGAATGTGGTGGCGATGCAAAGAAGGAGAGCCAATAGGAGGCTCGCACCGATGAGTCGAGAGACGGAGGATCTGAGGCTCATGCGGTGGACAATACTCCTCAACGAAGTCATGCTAGCAATCGTGCGCGAGGGGAGTCAAGGCAATGGGCGTCGGCTCCGGCCTGACGCCGAGTTGCCCACAGGCGCCTAGAACATCCGGCCCTTTGCTCTTCCGAATCAAGGCGTTGATGCGGGCCCCACGCAAGATCGTTTGAAACGCCAGCACAGATCGGTCGGAGGGACGACGGAAGCGATTCACGGGGAATTCGTTAAAGGGGATGAGATTCACCTTGCAGCGAAAGCCCCGCAAGAGTTTGACCAGCCGTGCGGCGTCCTCCGGCGAGTCGTTGACGCCGGCCAACAGGACATACTCGAACGTTAGGCGTGCCCGTGCAGACAGGGGAAATCGACGGCACGCATTCAGCAAGGACGACAATGGATGGAGATGCTCGACGCCAGGCATAATCTCCGCGCGTTGACTGGCGGTCGTGGCATTCAAGGAGACGGCCAACCGTACCCCCAATCCCGCGACCTCGGGAATTTTGGATGCGAGCCCCGCCGTCGAGACCGTGATTCGCCTGGGCGAGAGTCCGACTCCCCACTCCTCGTTGCACAGGCGCCGGATCGCTGCACGGACGGCGTCGAGATTCGCCAGCGGTTCTCCCATGCCCATGAAGACCAGATTGCTAATTCGGTCGCCCGCTGGGAGAGCATCTTGCACGGACAGCATCTGGTCGACGATCTCGTGAGGCTTGAGGTTGCGTCTTAACCCCATGGTGCCGGTCAGGCAAAACTGGCAATCAAAAGTGCACCCCACCTGTGAGGAGAGGCAGAGGGTCAGGCGTCGGCCATCAGGGATCAGGACGCTTTCCACAATCAACCCATCATCGAGGCAGAAGAGAAATTTCCGTGTTCCGTCCGTCGCCACCCGTACCGCTGGCGGCGGTAGGCGGACAATCGTCGCGTGTTCGTGCAGCCTGGAGCGGTCACGGAGCGAAAGGTCGGTCATCTGGTCAATGCTGCGGACCCGCCGCGCATACAGCCAGCGCAGGATCTGGTGCGCACGGTATCGTGGCCATCCCCATTCCTTTGTCAGGTGCTCCACCTCGTCTGGGTCGAGGGCGAACAGATTGGGGAGAACTGAATCGACGTGGAGGAGGCGCCTGGCAGGTTGCTCAGCGGGACTCATATGGGAAGCTACCATAGCCCATTTCAGCGAGACAAGGCGAATAGGCTACTGAAACGATTTCCCGGACTTCCGCCGGATATCGTCCGGGCAACGCTCCGTTCTTTGGCATTAATATCGCTGACTCAGTAGACCAAAAGGCGTGATTCAATCGAGGAGATGAACCGGGGAACTACTTAGCGGAGCTTGCGGGCTCTCTTCTGCTTCTTGGGCGCTTCCTTCTTGCCCACCTTTGGCGCGCTCAGAACCACCTTCAAAGCTTCTTTGAATTTTGTGAATGGCGATGGGTCCATTGCGTCCTCCGTCGAGGGCACCCTACCACAAAGCCATCTGGACCTCAAAAAAAGCGCGCCATTTTAGCCCTCATCCTTGACGCATGTCAATTAAGTGGCATATGCGGCATGATGCATGGCTGCCATTTTGCTCTTTGACTTCGTGCCGCGATTTTAGTAACATCGCATATGTTGTTGCTGCCGGCCATCCGCATTCGATATGGAGGGTATCCATATGGGAACCGCGATTGATGAGATTAGAAAGCAGATCAGTACAAAGGAAGTGGAACTCGCTCGCGTGCAGCAGGAACTGGACGTATTGCGCCGCGCACTAACCATTATGAGCGGACGGCGCATGGATGTAGCAGAAGGTGGGCCGAAAATTCCAGACCTGCTCCGTGAGGTTATGGCCGAATCCAACGGTCAAATTAGCGCCGATGAAATCGTTCTGAGGGTTAAGGCCAAAGGCAGTCAGGCAACGCGACAAACCATCCTTGGCGCAGCTTATAGATGTGCGAAAGAAGGACGTTGGATCAAGATCGTCTCAAAGGGTGTTTTCGGCACAATTGAGGAGGAGGAAGACCATCTTGTGAAGCTAAGAGCACTCTGTAGCTCATGATGCACGAACGCCCTACCACCCACGCAAGAGGAAGTAGGGCGCTCGCTTCACCCAGTATGGCCAGGCAACCCTAGCGGCAACTAGGGCGGCGGAATCGCAAACCGTTGAGCCATGTTAGCGCATGGCTTGGGGCTCAACCCCCCGCCTGGCCTCCATCACTACCGTAGGAGGGTAGTAATGGTGTCTCTAAAATGCATTCACACTCTACCTAGACCCCCACCAGTTGTCAAGCGAGCGAGCCCTAAGCAGAGGCGATAACTGTCTCCTGGCCGGAGAGGTGCCCCCTGCTTAGCCCTCGCTCGATCAGAGTCTACCAGAGGCAAAACTAAAATAACTACATGCATTCGAAGGAGTTAAACATGGCAAGGAAGGATCAGACCAGTACGCTGAAGGGTCGAGATGCCCGAAGCGGTCAGTTTATCCCGGTCGAGGAAGCCAGGAAGCGGCCTAGCACGACTGTTGTTGAGCGTGTCCCGCTTCCTGGGAAGGGAGGTAAATAATCACCGCCTTAGCACGGTGATTTTCTCAATACTGGCTGTGGGGATCGTGAGGTCCCCACAGCCTTGCAGCATGATTTCACCATTCTTCTCACCCGCCATGTGAGGCACCAAGACCTTACAGTCTTTACGATCCGCCACAAGCCAACCGACCGAACGACAATAAAGCGGTTCGGCCGCTCGCTCTATTTGCTCAGTTGTTTGCCAACCGCGCCCAGCATGGGAATCGAGCCATTCTATAAGCACCAGCTTCATAGATCCTCCTATCCTCGCTTCCCTCGTTTTTGTCGCCTTCCAAAGGCCTGTTTATGATGGAAGGCTCGTAAGGTGCTGATAGGTGAGCCGACGCCCATGAATGGTTGAAAGGGCCTGGATAAATCGGTCTTGGTCCGTCTGCTTGCGAGCATTGAAACGGTAGGTTTGCTCATCGAGATACCGGAACAAGTGGAACGGCTCAACGCTCACATAGGTTCCCTTGATCCCGCGCTTCAGAAGGCTCCAAAAGTTCTCGATAGTGTTGGTATGCACATTCCCTTTCACGTAGGTTTCAGCATGATTAATGACGCGATGGGCATAATCCAGCCCAACCTGTTTATAGCCTGCCCACTGGTCAGTGTAGACCGTTGACCCAGATTCGACATGGTCTCGAATGGTGCTGTTGAGCAATCGCGCGGAGGCAGTGTTTAGAACTGTTGCGCGAACCTCTCCCTTTCGCTCGATCATGCCCATCACAACGGCCTTTCGGAAGCTCCCTTCCGCCTTCACGATCTTCTTTTGTTTGTCATAGTGCATATTGCGGGCTTTCCCGCCGATATAGGTTTCATCGGCTTCCACTTCGCCAGATAGCTTGGTCTCGAAAGACTTGTTATGGAGAGCCAAGCGAAGCCGATGCAGCATGAACCAGGCAGTTTTCTGAGTCACGCCAAGGGATCGTCCCACTTCATACGAGCTAATCCCATTCTTGCAGTTCACCAGCATCCAAAGCGCACAGAGCCACTTATCGAGCTTGATCGGACTATCCTCAAAGATAGTGCCGACCTTCACACTGTACTGCTTCTTGCAGCCTTTGCATTCCCACAGTGAGCGAGTCTTGATGAAACGATATTCTTTTGAAGCGCAGCGCGGGCACACTGGACCGTCAGGCCAACGGAGTTGCACAACCAGATCAAGGCAGGTTTGTTGATCCGAGAAGTATTGGATGGCTTCTTGAAGAGTGTGGGGCAGTTTGTGTGAGTCCTTCATCATCGTTCCTCCGTGGCTTGATAATGAGGATTCTACACGGTTCAGCCTACTGAGTCAAGTATATTAATGCCCGTTCTTTCAGGCGAGAGTTCCGTTGAAAGCTGCTATAATCCGCAGAGTCTTCCCTCGTCTCATCCGATCATCCCAAGAGTCAACTCCATGGGTGCCGTTCCACCGACCAATTCGACCTCTCCATTGATCCGAGTCATCGGAGCGACGGTCCTGGCCGTCGGAGTCGGGGCGGGAACAGTCCTGGCCCTGTCCAACAACGATATCTCTCAGGGATCTGATTCCTCCAGTTGTGTCGATGCCGAAGGTTGTTTTCGAGCGGCGTTGTCGGAGCCGAAGAATGAGCCTCAACCGGCCCGCAATGGCGCCGATGGGTCGTCGAGAATGGATGCGCAGCTTGATCGTCTGCATGTCCTGATGGAGCAACATCCCGGCTCCGTTTGGGCTAAACGCGCGGGATTGGTCATGGGTGTGCAGTTGCGTGAGCGGGACCCCGGCCGTGCCATCCAGCATCTGCGGTCGGCACGACGGGACTTCCCCCTTCTGGAAGATTATCTGCGGCTTTGGATGGGGCAGGCACTGTTGAAACATGGCGATATCGCGGAGGCGGCCGCGCTGATGGAATCCATTCGGGATGTCGCACCAGACAGTCCCCTGGCGACCAGGGCTGCCTATGAAGCGGCGGAAGCCTGGTATCGCGCAGGGCAATGTGATCGAGCTGTCGACCTCTTCGCACTGGCCCTGCGGGCAGATGAGAAGGAATCCGTGGCTCCAGTCGGCTGGCTCCACCTCGCCGACTGCCACATGCAACTGAACCAACCGGCTGATGCCTGGACGGTGCTTCGCCAGCTCTGGGTCAAACTCCCGGGTACGCTGGAAGCGCGTGAGGCCTACGCCCGCTTGACCGGATCCTCGGCCAACGGCCAGTCCTGGCGCCCGACTGCCGAGGAACGATATCAACGGGCGAAGGAGTTTCATGCGCAGGCGCTTCATGAAGAGGCGGTCGAAGAGTTTCGGCAGTTTCTTTCTATGGCGAATGGGGACCAGCGCATCGCCGATGCCAAGTATCGATTGGGACTTTCGCTGGTTCGTCTCAAACGGTATGAACAGGCCAAGCACGTATTTCAGGAGGTAGTCGCCGGGCGGACTGCCGAAGCGGGCGAAGCGACGGTGTGGCTGGCTCGAGTCTACCTTCGCCAATCGGAGGGTGACCAACTGGTGGCCATGAGTCAGGCTCCTCCTAAAGTCATCCTGACCCAAGAGCAACGGGCCATGCTCAACATCCTCCGGGGGGTGTGGTTGGAGGATCAGGGTCAGGTGGAACAAGCGATTGCAGCCTATCGGAAAGTCGATAGCCCGGAGGCGGGCATCCACCGCATGGAAGGGCTGTGGAAGATGGCGTGGGCTCGGTATCAGGCTGGACAGTGGAAGGAAATGATTGCCGCGCTACAACGTCTCATCGAGGCCAAGGAGAGTGAGGCGCTCGTTCCACAGGCGTTGTATTGGATGGCGCGGGCCTCGGATCGGCTACAAGACAACAACGGAGATTCGCTACGCATCCGACTGTGCGTTCGGTATCCCGTCACCTATTATTGCCAACTCGTTCGACAGGCCGGCCAGACTCCGACCGATGGGTCGATCAAGATGGACTCGGAGGCGGTCCTGTTGGGACCCGAGCAACTTCCCCCCGATAAACGAGAGGAAATCACGCGTGACCGGGCCTATCGTCGTGCGGTCGAGCTTCGGCTACTGGGGATGGGGTCTGAAGCCGCGAAGGAGCTTGCGGTCCTGACTCGTCGCTATGGGAAGGATCCCGCGGTGGTCCTCGCATTGTCGCGCCTCCTCAGTGAAGCTGGGGCGCATGGTCAGGCGTTGCGGCTTGCGCGCCTTCACTTCCGGGAGGATTTGGAATTGCGCGGCCATGTGCCGTCTCCTGCCCTGTGGCGGGTCGGGTATCCGACCGCCTTTGTGCCTGCTCACGCGGTCCAAGGGGTGGATCCGAACCTGGTGTCGGCGATCATCCGAGAGGAAAGCCAATATGACGCCCGGGCGGTCTCCCGAGTCGGTGCGCTGGGCTTGATGCAGGTGATGCCGGCGACCGCGAACACCGTCGCAAAGAAACTGGGGATGGCCGAAGTCACGCGTGATGATCTTTTTGACGAGGAGATCAACGTCCGGATCGGTGCTCGATATGTGGCTCAATTACTGGAACAGTTCTCGGGTAACCTCATCTACACGGTAGCGGCGTACAATGCCGGTCCCCAGGCCGTGAACGGATGGATAGCCAAACATGGATGGCGGGAGTCGGATGAATTCGTCGAGTTGATTCCCTATCAGGAGACGCGGCTGTACGTGAAACGTGTGTTACGCAGCTACCGGGAGTATCAGCGGCTTCGCGAGGCGTCGTTTCAGGGTCAGGGTGCATAGGGTCTCCGCGTACGTCATTTCTTGACAGATCATGGGCGCGGCCACTATAGTTTGCCAATCCTTCCTCACAAAATCCTACGCAGGAATGAAGGCGTCACCATGGCGCTCGACAAACTCGAAGCTTTAGAAAGCCGAGTCAAAGACCTCGTCAAGGCCCTTCACGACCTCCGTCAGAAAAACCAGTTGTTGGAGCAGGACTTGCGTGCGGCGCGAGCGCGCCTCTTCGCCCAGGAGGAAGCCAATCGACGTTGGGAGCGCGAGCGGGCGGGGATTAAGACCAGAGTGGAGAAGGTCTTGGGGGAGGTTGAGTTGCTCGAGTGCTGGGAGGACTCAAAGGAGGTGGCTCTTGGCTAAGACCGTCGAGGTCGAGATCTACGGGCAGCGGTATACGCTACGGGGCGATGCAGATGAACAATATGTGAAGCGCATCGCACAGTTCGTGGATGATCATATGAAAGCGGTCGCGCAAGGGATGCGCACTGCCACACTCTCCAAATTGGCGGTCCTGGCGGCTGTGAATATTGCCCATGAATTGTTCCAGGCCGAGCAACAGCGGACCGAAAAGGAAGCCGATGTCGAACGGCGCATGTTGTCTTTGATGGAATCCATCGAGGAGCAGGTCCAGTCCGCGCTCCCTCGATAACCCTGGGTTGCATCGCACCTAGGTCGTTTGTTATGGTTCGACCAGTTGAGGAACACAGAGGGGTAGATTCAGGGGGCGAAAATATCAGGAATCGAGATGGTACAGCGGAACTGACTAAGGATGTGTCACTGATGTGTGGTTGACATCGAGTATGCTGATCGTGGTCCACATGATGATGAAACTCTTGGAGGGTAACCTCCTCGTCCGCACCTGCTCTGGTATCCAGAGCTTCGTGTGGAAGCCTACCGTGTCCGGGGTTCGGGAAAGGCTGATGAGTCATAGGGAATGGGGGGACCATTCCTGCTTCCTCAACCGAGCCTCCCTTCCGCAAGGGGGCCGCAGGCCTCGGCCCTATCGAGGAGTGCGAGGACGCCTTCGAACGACTCGATTGATACGGTACAGCTCTGTGCGATCAGCGACGCCTTGTGTCCTCAGTGCCGCCATCCTAGGCTAGATTCCGCTCCACTGTCGGATCCCTTCGCTCCCACTCCGTACCCAGAAGCTCTCATACTCTCTCGATGTGCGTCGCGTGATGCGGTTCTGAGCAGACGACACCGTTGTCTGTCGTTCGTTGGAAAGGGGGGGTCATCTTGTCGGACCTAGCGACCTATCTGGCCGTTGCCCTTGTGAGTATTCTGTGCGGGATCGGTGGATATGAACTGCTCCGGCGCCGCACTGCGCTGGCAGTCAAGGATCGTGCGAAGGAGCAGGCTCAGCAGATCATCCAGACTGCCGAGCGAGAAGCAGAGACCTGTATCAAGGAAGCGAAGCTGGAGTCGAAAGCCCTTTTGATACAGGCCAAAGCGGAACTGGAACGCGAGCAAAAAGAAAAAGCGACCATTCTTCAAGAGCAGGAGCGTCGGTTCCATCAGCGGGAGGAACATCTGGATCGAAAGGCTGGGGGACTGGAAAGGCGGGAACAGGATATCTCCAGCCGCGAGCACGAGTTGGATCGCCGTGAGGTGGGGCTCCAAGACAAGGAAGTGGCTTGCACTCAGGCGCTTCGGGAGCATCGTGAGGCGTTGGAACGAGTGGCCGGGATGACCGCGGAGGAAGCCAAGCGACACCTCCTGGCCGAGTATGAAAGCCAGGTCCGCGTTGAGGCCGCCGGACTGTCCAAGCGGACGATCGAAGAGGCGAAGGAAAACGCAGAGCGGGAGGCACGGGAGATCATCGCGACCTCGATCCAGCGTGTCACACGTGATTATGTCAGCGAGGCTACCATCTCTACGGTGCCGATTCCCAACGATGCGATGAAAGGAAGGATTATCGGTAGGGAAGGCCGAAACATCCGGGCGATCGAGGCCGCGACCGGCATCGATCTGATCATCGACGAAACGCCCGAGGCGGTCATCATCTCGGGGTTCGATCCTTTGCGCCGCGAGATAGCGAAGGTCTCGTTGGAGCGGCTCATGCAGGACGGCCGCATCCATCCCACACGGATCGAAGAGATCGTCGAAAAGGTGAAGACCGACGTCGAAAAATTGATGATCGAGGAGGCTGAGAAGGTCATTTTCGAGGTTGGACTCGCCGATTTTCACCCCGAAATCGTCAAGATTCTGGGGCGGTTGAAGTATCGGACCAGCTATGGCCAGAACAACCTGTACCATGCCCGGGAGGCGGCCTACATCTGCGGAATTATGGCTTCCGAATTGGGCTTGGATGTGAAGTTGGCGAAGCGCGGCGCATTGCTGCACGATATCGGGAAGGCTGTCAGCCATGAGGAAGAGGGACCGCATGCGATGCTGGGCGCCGAGATTGCGAAGCGCTACGGCGAAAGCGAGAAAGTGGTTAATGCGATTGCGGCCCACCACGAGCAAGTCGAGCCGCTCTGTCCGGAGACCGTACTGGTGGCGTCGGCAGAGGCGCTGTCCGCCGCCAGGCCCGGGGCTCGACGGGAAGCGCTCGAATCGTATGTGAAGCGACTGGAGAAGCTGGAATCTTTGGCCGTAGGGCAGCGTGGGGTCCAGAAGGCGTACGCGATCCAGGCTGGCCGTGAAATTCGCGTGATCGTCAAGCAGGAGGATCTGTCGGACGGTGAGGCCTTCCAACTCTCCCGGGAGCTAGCAAAGAAGATTGAACAGGAACTGACTTATCCGGGGCAGATCAAGGTTACGGTGATCAGGGAAAGCCGGTATGTCGAATACGCCAAATAGCGCCGTGTATTCGCTAGAGCGGACATCCTCGCCTTGGCCACACGACAGTCTCTGTTGGCGAGGTCAAGGGGATTCCCTTCGCGGAGCGGACTGCCGAGCATGAAAGTTCTACTGATCGGAGACATTATGGGGGAGCCGGGACGGCGGGCCGTGCTCCGCTGCCTCCCGAAGCTCATCGGACAGCAGGGGATCGACCTGGTGGTGGCCAATGGGGAGAACGCCGCTGGAGGGTTCGGCATCACGCCGGACCTCGCTGATGAATTGTTCGAAACCGGTGTCTCGGTGATCACGACCGGAAATCACGCCTGGGATAAGAAAGAAATTCTCGATTATTTCAAGACCGAACCGCGGTTGCTCCGTCCCGCCAATTACCCCCCGGGCGTGCCGGGATCAGGGGCCGTCATCGTCGAGACAGCGGGTGGCGAGAAGGTGGCGATTCTGCATCTGATGGGTCGGACGTTTCTTCCGACAATCGACTGTCCCTTTCAAGTCGGCCAGCGCGAGGTGGTCCGCCTGAAGCAAGAAACCCCTGCGATTTTGGTCGATATGCATGCCGAAGCCACGTCTGAAAAAATGGCCATGGGGCATTATCTTGATGGCAGCGTGACTGCGGTGGTCGGGACTCATACGCACGTGCAGACGGCGGATGAGCAGATCCTCCCCAAAGGAACGGCGTATATCACGGACATCGGGATGACCGGCCCGATCCATTCGGTCATCGGCATCAAGAAGGAGTTGGCGATCGAGAAGTTCTTGACTCAGATGCCGAGACGTTTTGAAGTGGCGGGCGGCCCGGCTATGTTCTGCGCGGTGTTGGTCGAGTTGGACGGACGTCTAGGGAAAGCCCTTCGGATCGAACGCTTCCGGCTCAGCGAATGAACTCGCGACTGTCGCCGACATCTCACACCCACGAGTCGTTAATTCAACCCGAAACGTGCGCCCGCATTCTGACGGTCTCTGCGCTGACGGCGTTGATTCGATCCCGTCTGGAAGAACCATTCCGAGATATCTGGCTTGAAGGGGAGGTATCCAATGTGCGGATGCCGGCCTCGGGGCACATCTATTTCACCCTCAAGGATGAGACCAGCCAGATCCGGGCGATTCTCTTTCGCTTAGCCGCCCAGCACCTCCGATTCGACCTGCGCGAAGGACTCCATGTCATCGTGCGAGGCCGGTTGTCGGTCTACGAGCCGCGTGGTGAATATCAATTGGCGGTGGACCATGCGGAGCCGAAAGGAATCGGGGCGCTGCAGCTCGCCTTCGAACAGTTGAAGGAACGCCTTGCCGGTGAAGGTTTGTTCGATCCGAGGAAGAAGCGTCCCCTTCCGATTCTGCCGAAGCGGATCGGCATCGTGTCGTCGTTGGCGGGTGCCGCACTCCAAGACATGCTTGTCGTTCTGGAGCGGCGCTGTCCGATCGTCCATGTTATCCTCGCACCGGTGCCGGTCCAGGGCGCGGAAGCGGCTCCTTTGATCTCGGATGCGATCAAGCGATTAGGCGACTTGCAGCTTATCGACGTGATGATTGTGGGACGCGGTGGAGGGTCCCTCGAAGACTTGTGGTGCTTTAATGACGAACGAGTGGTGCGAGCCATTGCGGCCGCTCCTGTCCCGGTTGTGTCGGCGGTCGGGCATGAAACAGATGTGACGCTGGCGGATTTTGTTGCCGACTATCGTGCACCGACCCCGTCCGCGGCGGCGGAAGCGGTCGTGCCTGTCTTGGACGAAATGGTCGCGCAGATTGGGGAACGTTCGGCCAGGCTGCGCCGGACCATTCGGCACCGCATCGAGTTGGCTCGGCGGTCCTGCCTGGTGGTCCAAGGCCGGCTGCGAGAACGAGCATTCCCCATTTATCGTCGAGGCCAGCGGCTTGATGATGTCTGGACTCGCTTGCAATCACAACTCGTCCGCGATCTGTTGGATCGGCAGCAGCGACGGCAGGAACTCGCCCACCGGATAGTGGCCGAAGGGCCTCAGCGTACCGTCCGCGCGTCCGCTATGAAGGTGTCCCATATCCAAGTCCGGCTCCAAGATCACGCTCGGATGCTGGTTTCAAAACGTCGGCAACTGCTGGCGCGTCTTCTTGGGAAGCTGGACAGTCTCAGTCCGTTAGCCACCATGCGTCGCGGATTCTCTGTACTGCAGACTTTGCCGCAGGGAAAAGTTGTGCGACGTGCAGACCAGGTTCGAGAGGGGCAGATGATCAAGGCTACGGTTTCGGTGGGTGTTTTGCTCTGTCAGGTTCGCAAAATTGCCGGTGACCCCAACTTGGCTTGACCTCCGACAGACCGGGCGTAATAATGATACCAGCGTTTCATTTGGAGGTCTGTTGTGGCGGCTGTCAAATTCGAACAAGCGATGGCTCGGCTTGAAACCATCGTCGAAGAGCTGGAACGTGGGGAACTTCCGCTTGATGAGTCGTTGAGAATTTTTGAGGAGGGAATCCGCTTGTCAAGAACCTGTCTGAAGATGCTCAATGAGGCCGAGCGAAAGGTGGAAATCCTCATGCAGGATCGAGACGGGAAACGGAGCTTGCGAGCCGTAACATTTGGCGAGAGCGATGACGATCAGCCGTTGACACCTTCCTGAGACTCCCAGCCCACCTCCCAGAATCTTCGTCGTGCGATCGATTGGTATGAGTTCGAATCGAGAGTCGCCCCGCAAGCGCTTAGACCTGGCGATGGTCCAAGGTGGCTTCGCACCAAGTCGAGAGCAGGCGGTTCGGCTGATCATGGCGGGAGCGGTTCGGATCGGTGGAAAGGTAGCCGACAAGCCGTCGACGCTCGTGCATGGCGATGCCTCCATCGAGGTGGCCAGTCGGGAAACCGATTATGTCAGTCGGGGAGGAGCGAAGTTAGCGGCAGCGCTCGATGCCTGTGGGATTGTTCCAACGGGATGGATCGCGCTGGATGTCGGCGCATCGACGGGAGGGTTTACCGATTGTCTGTTGCGGCGAGGCGCTCGTCGAGTCTACGCGGTTGATGTTGGATACGGTCAACTGGCTTGGTCACTTCGCCAAGACGAACGTGTCGTGGTCATCGACCGGCAAAATGTTCGATATCTTTCTCATGATCGTATCTCAGAGCCAATTCACATCGCCGTCGTCGATGTCTCGTTCATTTCGTTGACACTCGTGCTCCCGGTTGTCGTTCAATTTCTGACCGACGGAGCGTGGTTGGTCGCGTTGGTTAAGCCACAGTTCGAGGTGGGGAAGGGGCAGGTAGGTCGGGGTGGCATTGTCCGAGATGAAGTCCAGCGCCAGGTTGTTCTCGAAAAGATCGTGACATTTGCAGAGGGCTGTGGTCTAACCTATGTATCGAGCCTCGACTCTCCCATCGCTGGCCAGAAAGGGAACCGAGAGATCTTGGTTAGCTGGAAACGGGTTTAACGAGGATAGATTCGAAGCGGTGGCGGAAACGCGAGAGGATTTTCAGGCTGTTCGAGTCCTTCAGTGAGAGGTTGCCATGAAGGTTTTGGTGACAGGCGGGGCGGGCTTCATCGGTTCGCATCTCGTTGATCGATTGCTCCAGGAAGGTCATGAGGTGGTGGTGGTTGACAACTTGTCGACGGGGAAGCGAAAGAACGTGAATCGTGCCGCAACCTTCTATAAGGCCGACATTCAAAGTTCACGATTGGAGCGGGTGTTTCGCAACGAGCGTCCGTCGGTTGTCATGCACCTTGCGGCCCAAATGAACGTGCGGCGTTCCGTTGAGGATCCTATGTTCGATGCGAGCGTCAATATCTTGGGCACCCTGAACGTGATCGAACAGGCCGCCCGGCACGGCGCCAGGAAGGTGGTCTTCGCCTCCTCGGGTGGCGCGATATACGGTGAGCAGGACATCTTCCCTGCTCCGGAATCTCATCCCACAAGGCCCTTGTCTCCTTATGGAATCAGCAAGCTTGGAGGAGAGCATTATCTGTCATACTACCAACGAGTGAGCGGCATTCAGACTGTGAGTCTGCGCTTTGCCAATGTGTATGGGCCTCGACAGGACCCTGAGGGGGAAGCCGGGGTTGTCGCAATCTTTATTCAGAAAATGCTGACGGGAGAGCAGCCGGTGATCAATGGGAACGGCCGGCAAACACGGGATTTTGTCTTTGTGGAGGACGTGGTCGAAGCCAACCTCCTGGTCATGAGCCAGGGAATCGACGGCGTATTCAATGTCGGAACTTCCTCGGAAACGCCGGTGAATGAGCTCTTTGCCGTTCTCAAAGAACTAACAAAATCGGACTGTAAGGAGGTGCATGGCCCGGCGAAGAAGGGCGAGCAGTTGCGGAGCACGATCGATGCTACCAAGCTGCGCCATCAGCTAGGATGGGAGGCCAAGGTCGGGCTCACGGACGGTTTGCGCAAGACCGTCGAATTTTTCAGCGGGCGACTAAGGTAGGATACTCCGGGCCTCTCCACCCCACCCAAGTGCCTCTATCGATAGCGGGGCACGGCGGCATCCACCTGGATGCTCCACGCGTCGATCCCACCAATGAGGTTCTTTACAGTTGTAAACCCCTGCTGCAGTAGGAAACTTGTCGCGTCTGCGCTTCTCATCCCGTGATGGCAATAGGCGACAATTTCGGCGTTTCGATCAAGTTGATCCAAGGAATGCGGCAGTGTCCCCAAAGGAATGAGGACAGAGCCTGCAAGCTTCGCAAGTGAGTGTTCCCAGGGTTCCCGCACGTCCAGCAGGACAAGTTTGCTTCCTTTATCAATTAGATCTTTAAGTTCTCGAGGCGTAATGGTGAAGCTCATGGCATCCTCCCGTGGTGAACATAAGAACTAGCAGGCTGTTCAAAACACCATTGTGGACTCCCAGAAGTACAAGGTCGCCTACGATCGCAGATGGAATCGGAATAGCCAGTAGGATGTTCAAAAGGACCGTCCAGCGCGGCCGTAGCCAGCGAAGAGGCGAGGCCGTACGCTTTTCGGTACGTTGAGCCTCTGAGCGCCTCGAGAACAAAGCTGGCGGACTTATTCAACATCCTGCTAGTGAGCTGCTGCCGGTTTGATTGACACCAACCTACGCTCATTCGGCCTGCCGTTCGAACTCCATCGGACTGAGATACCCCAGCGTGGAGTGCCGCCGCCGGGGATTGGAAAAGCGCTCGATGTAATCG
>JBFWWG010000018.1:0-57743 GCA_050246315.1 Nitrospiraceae bacterium
GGACCAATCGAACTGCTTCCGCCTTAAACTCTTCTGTGTACTGCCGTCTGGTCTTGGTGCTCATACCGTCCTCCAATTTCATCAAACTCCTCCTTATACAGGTGTCTGTGAAATCGGGGGAAGGTCATTGATGACTCAGGAACCTTTTGGAAAACGCATTCCCGCTCGACAAGCAATTTTGAGATAGGTTCTAGTGTTGCGTCCAAGAAGTAAGTGGTAGTGGTATATGTCTTGCATCTTCCGAGAACATCTCGTACAAGGATGTGTCCTGATGAAGACCGGACTGTAGTGCTCCCCCGAAATCAAGCCACCGATGTGAGTTATTGGGGTCGGTGTGAGGCCGACCCATCGGTCGCGTCGTGGTGCGATCGTCGTTCCTGGGACGAATACGTGCGTCATTGTTGGGATGACTTCGCTCACGACGCCACTTGCGTGACCGTGCGCGTCCGAAACTGCACGGGGCTCCGATAGCCAAGGGCCTGGTGCGGCCGCTCCTGGTTGTACCACTTGACCCAGCCTCGAATGATCCGACGCGCCTCCTCAAATGTCTGGAACGTGTGTTGCTAGACACACTCTTCTTTGAGGCTGCGAAAGAATCGTTCAATGATCCCGTTCTGCTCCGGCGTATAGGGCGTAATGAATTCCTGTTGCAAGCGATAGTCTCGACAGGCTTGTCGAAACTGACGGCTCTGGAAGATCAGGCCGTTGTCGCTGCGCAGGACCGGCGCCCCGACAGGACATAGCGTGCCAAACCGGGCCAGGCACGCGGCTTCGACTGCTCGTTCCGCCTCCTTCGCCCGACTGCGCAGCGCAAACTCGTACCCGATGATCTCCCGATCGTGGCAATCGATCACCGCCGCCAAATGCCCCCAGCCATCTTGCCCACAGGCAATAGGCGTCACATCCATGGCCCATCGTTCGTTGCTCCGGCTGGCCCGACTCACCCAGCCTCGTACGCGAGGGCGAGGCGTGGAGACTCGTTGATGCACGAACCACCCCTTCTGCTTGAGTACGCGATACACCGCTTTGCGATTCACGACCATCCCGTTCTGGCATCGCACCAGGACCCACAGCCGCCGGTATCCGAACGTCGGATGCTGTTGGATCAGCTGGCGTAGCCGCTCCGTCCATGGCGGATCCGCACCACTACGTCTCGTCCGGGTCCCTCCCGTCCGATGCAAGCTGGCACGGCCGACACCCAGCACCCGGCAACTCCGTCGCTCCGAGACACCCGACACGCCCGCTCTCACGCGTCGGATGTCTTCCGGTCCAAAGGGTAGGGTTTCAACGCCTCCCGTAAAATGTCGTTGTCCAGGACCAGATCACCAATCTTCTGTTTCAGGTTTTTGGGCTGCTCATCCTTGAGGGCCTCTTCGTCGCGTGGCCGACTCCGTAGGGCATTCTCGGCTCCCATCAGAAACTTCTCGCGCCAGTCCTCTACCTCTGCCACGGTCAAGCCGTGCTGGCGCGCGGCCTCGGCGGCGGAGGTCTCGCCCTTCAGGATGCTGACCACCAGCGCCATGCGCCGCTTGGCCGTCCATCGTTCAATCGGTTCTGCTGATTCTGCTGCCATCTCCACCTCCTCGGTCCATACAGGACCATGTCGTAGAGGTGGTCTCAATTTCAAGGGGAGCAGGATAGGACGACCGAAAGCCGCGTTGGCGTTGACGACAGACGAACGCGCGCAGTTGCACAGCCTGACCGCCTCGCGATCGATGCCGCAAGGGATCACGGCCCGGGCGCGCATGATCCTGTTGTCGCACGAGGGGCACAGTAACGTGGCCATTGCCAACCAGTTGGGTGTGACGAAGGCAACCGTGGGCAAGTGGCGCCGGCGGTTTCTGCGGCATCGCATGGCCGGTCTGCATGACGAGCTGCGTCCGGGCCGGCCACGCTCGCGGGCTGACGAACAGATTGCCACACTGGTGCAAAAGACATTGCGCACGAAGCCGGTGGTCAGCACTCAGTGGAGTTGTCGGACGATGGAGGAGGCCACCGGAATCTCCAAATCCACCATCCATCGCGTGTGGCAAGTGTTTGGACTCCAGCCCCATCGGCAACGCACGTTCAAGCTCTCCACGGATCTCTTCTTTGTGTAAAAGGTCCGGGACATCGTCGGCCTCTACCTCAATCCGCCCGACAAGGCGCTGGTGCTCTGTGTGGATGAAAAAACACAGGTCCAGGCTCTCAATCGCACACAACCGGTGCTGCCGCTCGGGCTGGGCTACGTCGGAGGAAAACGGCCGACAAGGTTCTGGCCAGCGTGGCGCGATTTTGTCATCGGACTTCAGACTCAGGACACTAGAGACAGAAGCCATAATTATTGTTAACAATAGGTTTGTGTGACAGATTCTGTCAACTCCCTGGGGTTACGGATCGTGTGGGAGCGTATACCTGAACGCGGAGGGAAGCTGCTGTGCGGCAAAATAATAGTGAAGTCATAGTTCTTGTTACAACCAAGACCGCCAACGAGGCGAAGAAGCTGGGGAAAACGGTGGTGAGCGAGCAACTGGCCGCTTGTGTCAATATCATCGGCACGTGTAAGTCTCTCTATCGGTGGAATGGGAAAGTGGAGGAAAGTGCTGAGTCACTCCTGATAATCAAGACCACCCGTCGTCGTTATCAAGACTTGCAGAAAAGAATCAAGAGCCTCCATAGCTATACCGTTCCAGAGGTCATTGCGATATCCATCGTGCAGGGTCTTCCCGACTACCTTGCTTGGATCAGAAAATCGGTTCATAAGTAGCCGGTTTTAAAGACGAAAAAATCGTAAAATTTTACATTGACCGGTTGAACTTGGTTAGCTAGACTCGACAAAGGATGTGAAGAGTTCCCAGGGAAGCAATTAGGGTTTGACTTATGGCGTACACCAACGATCAGAGCGACTCTTACACGGTAGTCATTTTTCGAGGATCAACCGCGAAGCCGCTGCGGTTTAATTTCCCGAAGAAATTCGTCCAGAAGGCCTTGATTGTCGGGCTGATCCTCCTAGTGGCAGATCTGCTTGTTATCTCCCACTATATCGTTAGGACCGGAGAGGTCTGGGAACTTGCGGCATTCCGGTCGGAGGCACTGAGTGCTCGGGCCCAAACCTCGGCGTTCTCCACGGCCGTGGACGATCTAAAGCGTCGATTGACGGCGATGAGGGAAATCAATCAAAGGCTTCGTGTGATGTTGGGTATTGAAGAAGTGAAGCCAGGCGATCTGCTAAATGGTCAGGGCGGCGATGCCGAACCCACGAGTGAATCTACCGATGGGGAGGTGGAGGATCCTAATCTGGCGCTGGGAGGGAGGGTGTTCCCGAATCCTGCGCTGGATAATGGAGAATTGGAATCTGATGCGGCTCGGGTTTCCTCAATACCTGAAGATACTCCGCAAGTGCTGTTGGTAAGTCGCGTAAAGGAAGAGATTGAGCGGCTTGCCACAGAGGCAACCGTTCAAGAAAAGACGCTACAAGAACTATCACAGGCGGCGGAGCAGCGATCTTCTCGCTGGGCCTCAACTCCTTCCATCTGGCCGGTCCGTGGATGGGTCACCTCTGGGTTTGGTCCTCGAATCTCTCCGTTCACCGAGAAACCTGGATGGCACGACGGGCTTGACATCGGCGCAGCCCCCAATGCTCCTATACAGGCTCCGGCCGCCGGTCGTGTCACGATGACTGGGCATGATGGGAAAATGGGAAATTTGGTTCGCCTTGACCATGGGTATGGGGTCGAAACGGTCTACGGGCATCTGGCAAAATCCTTAGTTAAGGAAGGTCAACGTGTGAAGCGAGGGGATGTGATCGCGCTCGTTGGCAGTACGGGGTTATCAACGGGGCCTCATTTGCATTACATGGTAAAGGTTAACGGTCAGGCGATTGACCCTAACAAGTATATTCTGGATTAGGCCACTCTCTCCTCTGGTTCCCTTCTCCTACTGACAGTGTAGAAGCTCCTTCAACACTTCTCCTGGGTGAACGTATTCTGACCCTTCGCTCGCATAGGATGCGTGCGCGACAAGGAGTTCATGTCATCATGCTCCCTCTGTTGTGGCTGGATCCGGCTCACAGAAATCCTTGGTGCATTTCTCAGATGCAGTTCTTACAATCCCGTGGCTCATTCGTCCGGCGAGGAGATGGCAATGTCTCGTATCCTAAGAGAGATTTCTGAAGTTGCCCATGATCTGGGGCTCCACCAGGGAGATTGGATTCCATATGGAATGGGGAAGGCCAAAGTTCGCTTAGAGATTTTGCAGCGACGGCCGCGTTACTCTGCTGCTCGATATATCCTGGTGACAGCGATCAATCCGACTCCGTTGGGCGAAGGAAAGACCACAACGGCGATCGGATTGGCTATGGGGCTTTGTGGCATGGGTCGACGAGCCGTGGTGACGCTTCGCCAACCGTCGCTGGGGCCGGTTTTTGGGATAAAGGGAGGCGGTACCGGAGGAGGGAAGGCTCAGCTCGAACCCATGAATGATATCAATCTCCATTTGACCGGCGATGCATACGCGGTCGCTGCAAGCCACAATCTCCTCGCTGCTTTCGTCGACAATCATCTCTTCCATGGCAATGAACTGTCAATTCGCCCCGCCTCAATAACCTGGCCAAGGGCGATGGCGATCAGCGATCGTGCTCTTCGACGGATCGCACTTTGTGGGCAAGAACAGGCTGCGGGGAGAGAGGTGCAGTTCGTCATTACGGAAGCGTCCGAGGTCATGGCGATCTTGGCGCTTGCCCGTGATCGATCGAACCTTCATCAACGGCTGGGCCGCATCCTGGTTGGAATGACGACCCACGGGAAGCCCGTATTTGCCGAGGACCTGCGCTGTGACGGTGCCATGGAAGCGCTTCTACAAGAGGCGATTCTCCCGAACCTTGTCCAAACCTCGGAAGGAACTCCCGCGCTGGTCCATACCGGACCGTTCGGCAACATCGCACACGGAAACTGCTCGGTGCTGGCTGATGAAATCGCATTGCGCTGTGCAGATTATGTGGTGACCGAAGCAGGATTCGGAAGCGAGTTAGGCGCAGAAAAATTCTTCAATATCAAATGCAGGGTCTCCGGGCTTGCCCCCAACCTAGCGGTGATGGTCGTGACCCTGCGGGCACTGAAGCTGCATGGAGGCGGAGGCCCAGTGAAGCCCGGTCGTCCGTTGCCGTCGAGTCTCACGGGTCCTAATCACCATGCTCTGGAAAGAGGTTTGGCCAACCTCGCTCAACACATCGCCAACGTGCGTGTGTACGGGGTTCCCGTTGTGGTGGCGGTGAACGCCTTCGCGGAAGATCCGGAAGACGAATTGGAGTGGGTAAGAGCGCGTGCACTCGATCTGGGCGCGGCCGGAGCGTGTGTGTCGACCCACTTCCAGGAAGGTGGGAAAGGCGCGTCGGAGCTCGCCCGGACCGTTATCGAGGCCGCTGATGAACCAGTCCACTATACACCGCTCTATAAGGAAACCGATTCCATCAAGGACAAGATTGAAACCATTGCGAAGCGTATGTATGGAGCAGGCCTGGTTGCCTACGATGCGCAGGCGGAGCGGGACATTGAGCGCGCGATGCAGTTGGGATTTGGCCATATGCCCATCTGCATGGCCAAAACGCCGCTTTCACTGTCCCACGATCCCATACTGAAGGGTCGACCCACCGGATTTACGATTCCGATTAGAGAGGTGCGTATTCTCTCCGGCGCCGGCTTCTTGACCGCGGTCTGTTCAGGGATGCAACTCATGCCCGGGTTGCCGAAGGTGCCGGCTGGCGAGGGGATCAGTCTCGATCGCGAAACGGGCGAGATTCGGGGGGTGAAATGATTGTATCAGGGTTGCCGGAATAGCCGAAGGAATTCAGAGTCAGGACTGAGGACGACGGACGTGTCCTTAGCGAGGCTCTTCTTGTACGCTTCCATGTACCGGGTCAGTTCAAAAAATTTCGGGTCTTGCCGATACGCGTTGGCATAGATGCGAAAGGCTTCAGCATCACCACCGCCTCGCAGCTGTTCGGCTGCTTTGTACGCCTCCGCCAGGATGATTTCTCGGTCGCGTTCAGCTTCGGAGCGTATTTTCTGGGCTTCTTCATCACCCTCTGCACGGTATTGCTTGGCCTGTCGTTCGCGTTCGGCCTGCATGCGCGCAAAGACATTCTTCTCGTTCTGCTCCGGAAGGTCCGCACGCTTGATCCGCACATCGTCGATCGCAATGCCATAGGCCGATGCCTTTTCATTGGCGCGCTCGGTGACGACGTGCATGATATCAGACCGGGTCTGGGAGACAATCTCTGATAGGTCGTGCCGGCCGACTTCAACCCGTAGTTCCGAGTAAATGATATCATCCAGGCGTCGAAGCGCACCGGCCTGAGACTGGAAGGCCTGATACACCTTGAGAGGGTCGGTAATCCTCCATTTAGCGAAGTTGTCGATCACTAGGGTTTTCTTGTCTTGAGTAATCACGTCTTGCGGAGCCGAGTCGTAATCGAGAAGCCGCTTGTCGAAATACGTGACGTCCTGGATGAACGGAGTCTTGACATAGAGACCGGGCGTTGTGACGGTTCGGACCGGCTTGCCCAATTCCACGACAATGGCACTTTGAGTCACATCCACCACGTACAGCGGCGAAGCGCCGAAGAGAAACAACAGAACCAGGACTGCGAGCATCCCCACGATCAGGTTTTTCATCGTCAGGGACCTCCCCGTTCGGCCGCGGCTTCCGAGCCGGTTGGACGGGCCCGCTTTTGGAGGCGATCAAGCGGCAAATAGGGCAGCACTCGGTCGCCGGCCTTGCTATCCAAGATAATCTTGTCCACACCGGACAGCACCTGTTCCATCGACTCGATGTAAATGCGCTTTGCAATGACGTCCTTCGCCTGTTGGTATTCTTTCAATGTCTTCACGAAACGAGCCGCCTCACCCTCTGCACGGGCGACTCTCGCCTGAGCTTGCCCGTTGGCTTCGTTGACCACCTGAGCCGCCTGTCCCTTTGCGCGCGGAATAATGTCGTTGCGATAGCCTTGCGCCTGGTTGATCAATCGCTCGCGGTCCTCCTTCGCGCTGGCGACATCCTTGAAGGCGGCCACCACAGCTTCCGGAGGATCGACGTCTTGGAGTTGCACGGCCGCAATATGCACGCCGGCATGGTAGCGATCGAGAATGCTCTGCAACAGTTGCTGTGTGTCCTGTTGAATCTGGGCCTTGCCGGTCGTCAGAGCATCATCGATCTTGGTCTTGCCCAACACCTCACGCATGGAAGCCTCCGCCGCTTCGGCCACCGTGTCCTCTACGTCATCGACCTCGAAGAGGTATTGCCGCGCCTCCTTGATCTTGTATTGGACGATGAATTCCACCGCAATAATGTTTTCGTCGCCGGTTAACATCAACGCCTCGCGGGGAATCATCACGGACTGTCCGCGAGCATCCTTCCGAAAGCCCACCTCAAACCGGTGCAGCTTGGCGACCTTGGGATGCAGGACCGACTCGATGAACGGCAACTTCAAATGAGGACCGGGGCCAACCGTGCGGACGACGTCTCCGAAGCGTTTGACGACTCCCTCTTCATCCGGCGCAACAATGAAGGCGCTTTGGAAGGCGAGAATGACGACCAGGATGACGAGCCCAATTGCACGCGCCCCGCGCCGGGGCATCATCTCCCGGAACTGGGCCGAAGCTTTGCGCAGGGCCTCGTCCATGCCCGGGTCATTTCGGCTCCAAGGATCTTTGGGATTCCAGACCATTCAGCAGATTCGTGTAAGGAAGGAGGACAGACCACGTAATCTGCTCACATTAGCAGGTTGAGACGGGTAGGGCAAGGCATCACGGGCGAAGATGGAAGATGATTGATAGCAGACTCCCCTTCCTCTCCGATGGCGAGAGTGAATTGAATCGCCACTCAAGTTGTCTCCTAGCCTGCCTTGTTTATCATGATTCATCGCGAGGAGACGCAGTCGCCGGGCGACCACGCCGTCCGTCAGGCTCCGTCGCGGCGATAAACTGCCCATTTTATTTATAGCAGAAGGGTTCATGAAAAGGGCAGGCTCGATCGCAAGCAGGAAGCGGATGAGATACGACGGTTGACGGCGTCGAAGTAGGCTGGCGATGAGGAGACTACGAAGGCGCTCAACCGGCGCATCGCGGACCAGATGAAGGCCCCGCCGGCGAATCTAACGAGGACGCAATCAGTAAGGGTCTCGGAGACCTGGTGAGTGGCGGAGCTGGGAAGGCCGGTGCGTGAGGCGAACAGCACCCAGGTCATCGCGTCGAGCAACACAGTCGGGGCAGCGGTCGGCTGAACCATCTCGCGCGGTCGAACGAGACCGTGACTGAACGTGCGGACCATGGCGGTTGCGAGAAATGCCGAGGCGCCGGCGATGGCCCAGTCTGTTCCCTATAGGATCGCGGTCCGATAATTCGTGACGCCGCTGACGACCTGCGTGGCATTGACTCTTGACACGCCATCGGTCCTGTCGGCGAAGGCGAGCGCCAGGACAAGGAGAAGTGCGAAAACCGAGATGTCCCTGCGGCTTAGCCCGTCACGGCGCCACCGCATGATGAGCCGGAACCGGCCGTGCATCCGTAACAATGGTTGCGTGTGACAATTCGCCGGCGATGGAGTTGAGAAGGATCAAAGTCGCGGATGTGACGGGGAATGCCGTCGTCCAACGGCAGCTCCAGCATCTGGTTGAAATCGCAATCGTAGAGGATGCCGTCCCAGCCGACCGAGAGCGTATAGCGACACATGACGCCTGCTGCCGCCGCCGGGTTGAATGAATTGGCAAGCCGTTCCATATATCCTTCGTAATTGCCGCTCTCCAGCAAGAACTCCAAAAACCGGCTGATCGGCATGTTGGTGATTGTGTAGAGGTGGGTGAAGGTCACTCCGTAACGCCCAGCCAGCTCTTTTCTGAACTGGGCTTCAATCGCCTCTTGTCTCGGCGGCAGAAAGGCTCCGACGGGATTGTAGACCAGGTTGAGGAGCAGCCCGCTTCCATCACGGCCGTAGCCCAGCTCATTCAGCAACCGGAGGCCTTGAATCGATTTGTCGAACACGCCCTCGCCGCGTTGCGCATCCGTCTGGCCGACTCGGTAATAGGGAAGCGACGCGACCACCTCCACGCGATGGCGGGCGAGAAACGAGCCGAGATCCGCTTGCGAGGGCAGTAGCAGGACCGTCAGATTGCAACGATCCATTACGTGCCGGCCGAATGAACGGGCTTGCTCAACCAGCCAGCGAAAATTCGGATTCAACTCAGGCGCCCCACCCGTGATATCGACGATTGGGATCTCGGTCTTTGCCAAGGCCGCCATGCACTGTTCCGCCGTCTCTCGGGACATCGACTCCCTCCGGTCGGGGCCGGCGTCGACGTGACAGTGACGACAGGTCTGGTTACAGAGCTTGCCGACGTTGATTTGAAAAACCGTAATGCCCGTGGCGTGCAAGGGGTACAAACCCGCTCGTTCAAGCTGTGCGTCAAAGGCTGAGCAAGCGGTCGTCTGAGCCAACATCTGGAGCTGCCGGCCTGTGGACGCCAAGGGGCTGGAACGGGCCACTAAGGTTGAGGCGATAGGGGACATGGCTCAACAGCAGGTGTCGTTCGGATCGCAGGACACAGCCGTGCCGGAAACGGTCTGCCCAGCCCGATTGATGATTGCGAAATGGCGCCGATAGGGGGGCCTGTCTAGTACCGCGAGCGTTTTGGAACAAATTTCCAGTGGCACCCCGCGCCGGTATACATGATGATCATCGTCGCACACTTCCTGAAACGGTCCGGTCAACAGGGCAAAGTGCCCCTTCCAGACGCAGGATAACGGCTCGGGCACGATTCCCGTGAGTCTCGAGTCCGGAGGGACGAGCGTGACCGGCTCCCCTGAAAGCAGAAAGCACGACTCGAAGGGAGCGGCGCGAAGCATCGCCCAGGTCGTCTCATCAATCGCCCGTGGAACACCGCGCATGAACGTTTGCCCGTGCTCGTCGATCACCTGCTTGAACGGTCCTCGAAGCGTGGCAAATCGAGAGATCTCGGAGCCTTGCCCGTGGGCCAGCTTGTAGCCGGTGAGCGTCAGCGAAAGAAAGTGAAGGCCATCGATAACCCGCCAGGGTGTGAAGGTGAGTTGATGCACGCCCACAAAGCCCGCCTCGACCAACCCGCCCAGGTAATCGGCAACGGTGAGCGCGCCAGACAGGCAGTCTCCCCATTTGGCTGTATCGTGGATCAGGTATTGCGGCACGACCTGATCCGAAACGATATCGGAGATCGTGAATCGTCCTCCAGGCTTGATCACCCGGAACATTTCCCGGAACACCGTTCGTTTGTCCGGTGTGAGGTTGATCACGCAATTCGAAATGACCAGATCGACGGTGGCGTCTTCAACCGGCATCGCATCCGCCATGCCCTTGCGGAATTCCACGTTCGGCGCGGCATAACCCAAATTCTTCGCGACGATCGGCGCGTTTCGCCTGGCGATCTCCAGCATCTGGTCGGTCATGTCGAGGCCAACCACGTGGCCGGATGGTCCGACCAATCGCGAGGCTTCGAAGCAATCGATCCCACCGCCGGAGCCGATGTCCAAGACGGTTTCCCCGGGGGCGACCGTCTTGAGGCCGGCGGGAGTTCCGCAACCATAAGAGATGTTCAGCACGTCTTCCGGGATGAAGGTCTTAAGATCGGCAAAATCG
The DNA here is from genome assembly GCA_050246315.1 of Nitrospiraceae bacterium. GTDB lineage: Bacteria > Nitrospirota > Nitrospiria > Nitrospirales > Nitrospiraceae > Nitrospira_G. The sequence goes on from JBFWWG010000018.1 coordinate 10,642, forward strand.
TAGCCGGTGGGGCAGCACATTTGTTCACCCGCCACCACCGCCCGTGCGTATCGCTCATTGACCTGTTGGGTGATATCGTCTGTCGGCATGGCTGTCCTTGTCATCACATAGAGGAAGGGATCTGTGTCTATGTATCAACCGCCTGCCGCTCCGTCAAGCTGTCGGTCTGAGACTGTACGAGCAGGCTGTTTCTATGGACTCCCGAAAAAGTCTTCGAGTACCCGTGAATGCCGATACGATGAGGGACCACGGATGATCTCAGAACCCCGTGCAGGATGGTCAATAAGCCCGCCATCTCACCCGCCCACCCCGTCGTCTTTGTCTCATCCGCCCGCCCCTCAATCGCTCCGCAATCGATCTCCAAGAACGCGCCTCTCCGCGGGCGCGGCCGCAACAAGTGAAGAGGCGAAGAGCTACATCCTAAGCTTCGCTTGATCCGCTGGCCTCTTTTTCGTCGACTCCTATTTGTGGCCAGCGGAAAAAGTCGGCCGTCGTCTTCATGTCCAATACACACGAAGTGTGGCATGGCGGGCGGGCTCGCCGCGCCTGGATTGGATTACTGGGCGACAGCCAGGTACCCATTACGGCTAGACTGCCATGGGTGGAGCGCGACGAACCGTCATGAACCATACGTGCTGAGGCATGGCGACTGAGGCCGGTGATCGAATAGGACCATTCCGTGCCAGGCGATTCACGTCCGCAGTTGGCCCACGCAATAGCATATAGGTTGAACACCCTCCTATCCATCTCCAATCCAGCAATTCTATAATCCCGCTCCGAGGAGTAGTCGGACATGGGCGGCGAGCCGATAGCCGGGGTGATCGGGGCCATCGAGGAAGCTGTCGAGGAGTACTGCGAGTCCTGTCGCAGGCGCGTCGAACCGTTCGTTGAACGCCAGTTCTCACTTGGCGCCGTCGTGGCGCGGCAACGCGCCTCGCTCTTCGCCGACCTGCTGTGCTATCCGCTCAACGCGCTATGGGCGGTCCCCTATCTCGCTGCCAGAAAAGCGATCGAATCACTCGACAAGGTCGGGTGGAGCGTCTGCACGCCGCTCTTCGAGCGTGTGCCTTCCGGGCTGAAGACCCGCTACCAACGAGAAACCGAACGACTGATCTATCAGGAGCTGCTCCAGTGGCCGTATGACATGGACTCTCGGCAGGACGGAACGCACGCCTTCGCGGAAGCACTGAACGCACGACCCTCGCTCCAGCCTCTCGCCCAGGCGATCCGAACGAGCCCAACGGCCGACGGGGTCCATCGCGAGGTGCGTCGTCTGGTAGATGGGTACTCGTCGGCGCGCGCATTGGTCTCCGATCTGGCCGGGTCCGTCGGGACCGTCGTGGTCGGGTGGATGTTGTTCAAGGATCGGACCCTGGGGCTCCTCGGGATCGGCGAGCGATTGGCCCGCGAGCGGGCCCGGGACACCGCCGTCTCGCAGTTTGTGTTCGGAAAGAGCTTGGGGGCGACCTGGTACCGATTGTTTCCGCCTGAGCCCTCCGCATCCGACGTCGCCATGGCCACCGTGCTGATCGGTGCGATGATAACGGCACTCTGTTTGGTGGCCGGTGTGGGCAGTGATCCGCTCGGCAAGGCGGTCGGCCTTCAGAAAGGGAAACTGCACAGCCTGATCAATGACCTGGAGCACCGTCTGCGGGCGACCCTGATCAGAACGCTCAAGGAAACCGGGCAAGGGCCAGGCGCGCCGGCTCGGATGGATCGATGAGCCTGTTGATGTCGTACAGACTGAGGGCATTGTTGGGCGGAGTCGCGCGTGGTGCCGGGGTAGTCGCCGTGCTGTTGGTAAGCGGCAGTTGCGAAACCATGCGGCAGGTGGGGAAGTCGATCGACCGAGTGGCCAAGGGGCGGGCCGTCGACACGAAAAGCATCGGGTCGGCCATGTCGCGCGACGCGAATCAAATCGGCAAGGAGTTGCAGAGGCTGAAGCGGGAGTTCGACAAGACCGTGGCCAAGTTGAAGGGCGACATCCAGCAGAAGTGGGGACAGCAGGAAGTGAAGGTGGCGAATCGGACGGTCTACGTGAAGTACACGGAGAACTATCGCAGCCGGGCGGTCGTGGACTTCGACAAGGGGACCGTGACGGTCGAGTCGTTGGATGAAAAGGATCCGCAGGGCAGCCTGAAGGCCGCCATCGTCTCGACGCTGCTGACCACGAGCGATCCGCAGGGCGTCGACCTGTTTTCAGATCGAGACGTGGCGCTGGCTAATGGGCGCCAGCCCTATCTCTATGGATTGATTCTGGACGACGACGCGAAGCCGGTGCAGACGCGGGAGCAGGCGGAACGATTGGCGGCCTCACTGGTGCGGACACAGATGAAGACGCGCACCGTCCAGACCGAGAAGGGGAGCAAGTCCGCCCATTACGTGAAGGTGCCGATGGTGTCGAATTTCGAGACGAAGAAAGCCGAGCGATACCGCGTGTATGTGATGCGCTATGCGGAGCAATACAAGATCAGTCCCAGCCTGGTCTACGCCATCATTCGCACGGAGAGCAACTTCAATCCGTTCGCGGTCAGTTCGGCGCCTGCCTACGGATTGATGCAGTTGGTCCCGAGCAGCGGCGGCCGGGCTGCATACAAGCGCGCCAAAGGGAGCGACCAGATGCCCACTCCGGATTACCTCTTTGATCCGGAGCGCAATATCGAGCTGGGCACGGCGTACCTGAACGTGTTGAGCTACAACGAGATGGAGAAGATCGCAAACCCCGTCTCTCGGGACTATTGCGTCATCTCGGCCTATAACACCGGTCCGGGGAACGTGCTCAGGACATTTTCCAAAAACCAGGTGACGGCGGTTAATGAGATCAACGCGATGGAGCCGCCGGCCCTTTACGAACGGTTGCGCAGCTCGCTGCCCTACGACGAAACCCGCCAGTACCTGACCAAGGTCGTCGGCTATCGCAAACAGTTCGTGGCCGTCGCGCCTGAGCGGTGATGCCGGGCGACCGCCACGGTGTCGGGTCTGTTCCCGCCTATCTCTCTTGTCGAACCTTCGGCATGAAGCCGCCGGCGCCCGGCTGCGCCGGACTGTCCCCGTGCTGCAAGACGTGTCCAGGCCAAGTCAACGATCCGTTGCCGCAGCAGGTCGCGGACCGAGTACCGAATCGTGTCTCGCAACGCGATGCTCGGCCAGTTTCGAGAGCAGGGCTGGATTGAGACAGGCAGTCGTACCATCACGATCCTCAAGTCGGAAGCGCTGCCTCGGCTGGTGTCGTAATCCTGGTCCGTCGCGACGACGACCCTTGCGGGTGGTGGGCGCCCAAAGATGTGATCGGCGGCACGACCGGTTGACCGTAGCGCGCCCCCGATGAGAAGAAATGAGCTCTGAAGTCGCCGCCGTCCCTTGCTCTTGACAGGCAACAAGCCGTCCAAGGAAACTAGCCCTCGACCAGCCTCACCTTCCGACCCTCACCGGGACGTGGAATGGCCACTCAGGATTCGCACAGCGGCCCTGCGGCCTCCGATCCCTCGTCTTCCGGGCGCGAGGTGCTTCTCACCTGCATTGCCGGCCCTGACCGTGGCAAACGCTTCGTCATTCGGCCCCAGCCGGTGCTGCTCGGACAGTCGGCGCAATGCGATGTGCTGAGCGACGATCCCGATGTCGGCCAACGGCATGCCAGATTTTGGGCGGAGGGCCACCAGGCCCGCTTCCAACCCGTAGACGAAGCGTCGGTGTTTGTCGATGGGCACCGCGTCCAAGACGCCTTGGTGCTGCCCCAACAACAGATCAGAATCGGCCGTTCCATCTGGCAATGTGGAGACGGCCGTCCCCAGACCGGCATGCGATTCGACGGCTGGCTCGACGACCTCAGCGGCCGCATCAGTTCCGTGGCCGGCGTCGAGCGGATCGAGGGCTTCAGCGCGCGGGACATGTTCTCCGAGGTGCTCCGGTCGAGGACCGACGAGGAGGTGGAAGAATACTTCACGGTCGGCACACCGGCCACGACCCCGCCGCTCGAACAGGTAGAGACCAACTGGCCCAAGCCTTGGGTGTTCTTCAAGACGTTCACCCTGTCGGTCATGGTGTATCTGGCCTTTGTATTTGCGATGAAGGAATTCAACAATCCGAAATTGATCCCGGGCCTCATCATGACCGGTGCCTTTCTCATCCCGGTCTCCGTGTTGATTTTCTTCTTCGAGATGAACGTGGTGCGCAACGTCTCGCTCTACCAGGTCGTCAAGCTGGTGTTGCTGGGCGGCGTGATCTCGTTGATTCTCTCCCTCTTCCTGTTCAAATGGACGGACCTCAGCAGTTGGCTCGGCGCGATGAGCGCCGGCATCGTGGAGGAAGTCGGCAAGGCGGCGGCCCTCTTGCTGGTGGTGAACAACCTTAAGTATCGCTGGACGCTCAACGGCCTCCTGTTCGGGGCAGCCGTCGGCACGGGGTTCTCGGCATTCGAATCGGCGGGCTACGCGCTCCTGTCCGGCCTCAATTACGGCCAAGAGGCCATGCTGGACATCATTACCCTGCGGGGGCTGCTGAGCATGCTGGGCCTCCATGTCATCTGGACCTCGATGGTCGGAGGCGCCCTGTGGCGCGTGCGCGGGGCAACGGCCTTCAGCGTCGAGATGGTACGCGATCCGCGCTTTGTGCGAATTGTCGCTCTGGCAATGGTGTTGCACATGATCTGGAACGCGCCGTTCACCCTGCCGTTTTATCTGAAGTACCTCGCGCTCGGATTCGTGGCCTGGGTCGTGAACCTCGGACTAATCCAGGTGGGGCTCAAGGAAGTGCGCGCCGCGCAGGGCCGGGTGGCGGGCTAGGGAAAATAGCAGGCCCGAGCACTCATGCACGATGACGACCAGAGCCATCCGCTTTCCCCGTTTTCAGGGCACGGCATGGCCAGGCGACCGTCACCTACGCGCTGGCCAATACGAACCGATACGAAACGAGTCAATGACAACTCGCGTCGTACCACCTTCCCCCCGCGACGCTGCATGAGTCCGGGGTACGGGCGTCGTCCTTTGCTCTCTGCGCTGCGGCTTGCGCTGCAAGGAATTCCGCCTCGTTCCTGTCAAACTCTTTGGCCTTCTGTCGGATATACGCGATGCGTTCGCCACTATTGCGGAACACGACGCCGACCGGATCAGCCGGACATCTGAGCCCGCGTATTTCATTCCGTTCATACTGGTCCCGAAACCCGATGCAATTCGTCCAGTCGCTGAGCCAACGAGCCCAGTACGCACCCTTGGGATGACCCAACCGGTCGGCTTTCTTGAACCACTCGATAGCGGTTGCGCGATTTTGCGGTACCGCCATGCCGAACTCGTACATGCGGCCCACCGCGAATGCCGAGTCTTGATAGGTCTCGGCTCCTTTGGAATAGAGACGAAACGCTTCAGCCCAATTTTCCGGAACGCCCTTTCCGAGTTCGTAGAGCAATCCAAGGGTTTTCTGGCCGATGGGATTGCCCTGGTCGGCAGATTTCTTGTACCAGTAGGCCGCCTGTTTCTCGTTCTTGGGCACACCTTCGCCGAACTCGTAGAGTTGACCGATAGCAAGCTGGCAATCGTCGTTCCCCATATCCGCGCATTGTTGATACAGTTTCGCTGCCTTGTCGAATTGCTTTTGCTTGTACAGCCGGTAGGCTTCCGCCTTGATGGTCATTCCAGGCCTGCTGTCGGTCCGATCCTTCTCTCGCTTCTCGATAAAGGCGGGAGCAGCCTTGTCGCCCATCTCCACCGCTTTCTTGAGAAGCTCGTCCGACTTGGCTTCATCGTGCGGCACGCCGGTTCCGAGGTGATACAGATTCGCCAGTCGGCGCGCCGCGGCCGCGTTGCCGTTGTCGATGCCCTTTTGATACCACTTGGCGGCGGCCGTCGCATCCTCCTTCACGCCGCTTCCCTGTTCATAGAGAATCCCGAGCACGAGCGGGGCGCGCATGTGGCCGGCATTGGCCGCCTGTTCCAACCACGGAATCGCTTCCTTGTACTGGCGCGACACGTAGAGTTTGATCGCCCCGGCGCAGAACATGGATTGCACATCGCCGGCCTTGGCCTTGGCGATATGGTCCGTGAGGGCGATGCCGGCCGGCGCCTTGTGCAGGCACTCCGTGTCAAGAAAACTCTCGGCTGCATGGACGAGGTTCGCAGACAGTCCCAACAAGGGGAGAATGACCAGTAGAAACATACGCATGTCGAATAGGCGCAGAGCGTCAATGGATAGGCGGCGAAAAGCATTCTGATCCGCGGAGAACACCTTGGTCAAATCATTCCTTGCCGGGATAGACTTGACCGGCCGCCGCTTCAATTCGCGAAACCCCTCCAAAGTATTGGTTTGTAGTCTGTAGTTGTAGGTACTATATTGTAATCGACTCGGACCGGAAAGCATACTTCACGCCACTTTTCCATGAAACCCTGCCGAGGTGAGAGGTGGCCCTCATGCATCTCGATCACATCCACTGCTTGTTCAACCTCCTTTCTTCCGGACGACGATCCTCGAAGGTTTCGGCAGCAGTACTCGTGGGATGATGCCTGAACCTGTGGACCGGAAATACGGCATCCGACTCGCGTTCAATCACCCGAGTCGATTTCAATCAGGAGGTATTCAATCATGAACTGCGTACGGCTTGCAGCTTCTCTGATCGCGATGACCGTAATGCCGTTCTTGTGCATTGGGAAAGCAGACGCCAGATTTGATCCCTATTTCAGCGACCCGAATACCACCTTCTTTGGCAAATTGATCATTCTGAACGATGAACTAAACGCTGCCGGCGGGGAGGAGCGCGGGATTCAACAAACCCTGTTCCTTGAAGCAGCTCTGCAGCCTTTTGATCTACGTGGCAGTCGGCCAACTCCCACCAATCGTGTTTCACTACAACCGTCCAACCTTCCAACAGCGAGTGGGAGCGGCACAAACTTAAGCCGTGGTGGGTCTTGCGCCGTCGGGTATCAAGACAGCGGCTTCTTCACGGTTATTCACGCCTTTCGCTGGACGCAGGCGACCGGGCCAGTCGACCTGGGCACGCTCGATCTGCCGAACAACGCCAGCCGCAGTTCCTTCGCCATTGATACAAACCAGGATTGCTCCGTGGTCGTCGGCTATTCGGATATCACCGCAGGCGGCCCCACACAGCATGCGTTCCGGTGGACGTCGGGCGGCATGGTGGACCTTGGCGTGCCGAGCGGCGGCGGTCCGATCTCCCGCGCCTTGGGCGTCAGCAGTAACGGCACGGTGATCGTGGGCGATGCGGATTTTCCCGGAGCCGGCGGATTTCCCCGTCGAGGAGCATTTCGGTGGACCACCGGCGGCTTCCAGGATCTTGGCTCTCTGCAACCGAACCAGCTTGCCTTGGCCACCGCCCTGTCGGGTGACGGTGCAGTCGTTGTGGGTTGGAGCGGCAGCACGACCAGCTCACGCGCCTTTCGATGGACAACCCAGACGCAAACTATGGCGCCGATCGGGCCGCTCCCGGGCCATGCCACTGCGGCTGCCACCGGCGTCAGCGATAACGGCAAGATCGTCGTCGGCATCTCCCATCAGGATTTTCTTCAGTATCGGGGAGTCACCCTCGGGTGGAACAATGGCACCGCCTTCCGCTGGACCCAGGCCAAAGGCATCCAGGACTTGCGGCAAATTCTTATCGACAACGGGGCGGACATGACCGGGATCGCGTTGGTCTCCGTCACCGGTATGTCTCCGGACGGACAATGGATTCAAGGGAAGGCGACGACGCCTCAAACCGGCCCGAACGAAACCGTGGCCTTCATCGCCCAAGTCTGCGACGACGACCTCGGCGGTCCATGCAAGGCCCCTGGCGGTGGGACTGTGCCGTTCAGGCTCGGTGCCTCGCCCAATCAATTGACCGTGGCAGCCGGCCAAAGCGGGACGACGACCATCACCGTCACGCCGGATGCCGGATTCACTCAGCCGGTGACGTTCGGTTGCGGCAACTTGCCGGTCGGCGCCAGTTGTGCGTTCAATCCCGCCACGGTGACGCCGGCGGGCGGACCGGTGAACACGACGCTCACGATCACGACCAACGGCGGAGCGGTGGCGCTGCTGTCGCCCGGCTCCTCGTCGACGATGTTTGCCTGGCTCCTGGCGCCGATTGGTCTGATCCCGATCGGCCTCCTTGCTCGCCGGCGCGGGACCGATCGCCGCCTCCTGAGCATCGCGGCAGCCGGTGTGATCACGTTGGCCCTGGTCGGCACCATGAGTTGCAGCAGCAGCGATTCGCCGCCGGCAACCAATTCCGGTGGAGGGACGCCAGCCACCGGAACCCCGGCCGGCACCTCGAACGTAACCGTGACGGGCATGTCCGGCTCCAGTAGCACCGGCGTGCCGGTGACCTTGACCGTGACACGCTGAAAAAGGTGTGTGATGGGCGGACGGGCCGTGCAAACGCCCAATCGGACGACGGCTGGTGGGCTTCTCGTCCTCATCACGTTCGCCTGTTGGCTTGTGGCGCTCGAACAGACGTTCGGCGCTACGCCCACCGTCAGCGTGGAACCTTGCTCGCTCCTGACATTGGAAGAAATCGGGGCGGTTATTCATGGGACGGCCACGCAGGATCGTCCGCACGTCGTCGCCATCAACAAAGTGCCGGTTGGCGGAAACTGCGTGTACCGCTCCGCCCAGAACCGCCTCCTCGTCATCAATCTGATGGTGGATGCGTATCCCGGTGATAAGCAGAAGGCCTTCGAGAATGCACGACGGCGGCCTCATGTGACGGACCTGCCGGGTTTGGGGGATCGGGCTTTTACCGTCACAAACCCGCACGGTCCATCGAGCGTGACCTTCCTCCGGGGAATGATCCTCGTGACCATCAACGTGGAAGGTCTCAGCATCGATGCAGCCAAGCAGCTTGCCGCACTGGTCGCCGGCCGGCTTCCGGCATCGACCGCACCTCCACCTGCCTCATCACGCTCTGCCCAACCGAGCCCTCCCGTCACTCAGGGAAGCGGAAAGCTGGATACAGCCCTCGTCGGCTCGTGGTTTCTCAGGCATCCGAGCGGCCGATCCATCGCGAATCTCGACATCACTCGCCACGGCACATTTTCCATGACGGTGCTTGCCGGAGGGAAGATGACACAGGGCCATGTCGATGGCGAGAACGGCGTGCTCCATCTCTATCCAGATCGCGGAGGCCATTCTCAGGAGATCAAGTACAAGATCGTGGACAAGAATCAGATGGAATGGACCGACCAGAAGGGCAACGTCACCATCGCACGCCGGCAGTTCCGCTGACCGTCGCAGTGGCTCCGACTTCAGAATGACCGAAGAGTCCGGCCGCTTTGACGAGACAGTTGTCGCCACAGCCAACCGTACACAACCAGATTCACGATCACCACGGCCAGCCCGAGGGCAAGCTGGATATTGCGCGTGAGGGGCGACGGATAGAGCACCGGCATCAGATAGTGCTCGAGAAAATCCCCCTGGTAGCCCTCCTCGCCGGCCTTCGTGCGGAGCCAAACCTCAAGCGGCGTCAGCGGACAGATCCATCCACCAAATTCCATGATTGCTCCCCATATCGCAGCGGGTAGATGCAGCCAGATGATGCGCGGCCGGCGCAGGACCAAGAGGCCCCCAAAGACAACAAAGAGCACGAAGGCGAGATGGAGAAATACAACGAAGTCGGCAAGGAGGCCATAGAGCATTGGGCTATCTGTTTGGAGGGCGATAACGTTGCGACAGTTCAGTGGCGAAAGGAAGGAGGAAGGCCTGGAGTTGCTCGACTGAAACCAGTTTCAAAATTCTGGGCTGGAGTTCCCCCATGAGCTCCGAGTTTTGGATGGTGAGAAGATTGGCAGCAAATAACAGAACGCCTTCCTCAGAATCCAATAGTGCCTCTTTTTCGCGAGCACGACTGATCAAATATTCGAGAGTGAATTGCGACTCTTTCAAGATGAAGTACAGGTCGTAAAAGTCCTTCGGTTCCGGAGGCTGGCGACCGAGGATCGCACATATCTTATTTGTTGCAATGTCTTCGAAGGAATCAACAATCACTCCTTCGTGCACCGTCGGCTGTGCCATCTGTGCCGGTACGTCCCGGGCGAACTCGATCTTGAGTTTGTCTCGGTGACTGTCAGTACTGACGAACAAGACCAGGTGCTCGGCGGACTTGGGATTCTTTGATGTGATGGTTAATCCGAGGGAAGGAGTGAGGTCCAGAATGTGCTGGAAGTCTTGGTCAAGTGGACCCTGCTTCCGAGTGAAAAAGTCGAGATCATCTGAATATCGATGGCGCAGGTAAAACTCAGCAAGTGCGGTCCCACCCGTCAAATAGAACCCACGTTCGCCGAGACCTTTGCGAAAGAACGAGGTCAGAGCCAGACGCTGTAGCGGTGTGAGAATGCTATCCGGCATGCTTCCAGGTCGGTAAGAGGCGTTCGATCATGGTTCGTCTGCGGTCTGGTAGGTCTATATGGGGCAAGGCTTCCTCGATATCCTCCACGGACAGCAGTTTTCTTACATCGGACCATTCAGCATATTTTAGAATTCTGCCGACGGCCCATCTCTTCTGCTCCAAATTCTCCCCTCGGATGTAACGCTTGAGATCGTTCACTTCACGATCATACTCCCATACCAGGTGGGTGGCGACATGCAAGCCGAGTGCATCAGCCACATCACGGAGCCATGCCCGGGCCTCGGGGAGCGTGGAAGGAGATTCCATATGCTTTTGGATTTCTTGCTTTCGCCCCTCATAGAACTTAGAGGCCGGGCCTCTGATCATTGCGCCCATGTCCATTGCAGAAGCGGTCAGTGCTGCCTGCAAAGCAGGGTCATGAGGGAATTTCTTGATGAACCGGAACGCTAGATTCCAGAAGTTCGGCTTGCTTCCGACGAGCCATTTCGCGGCAATGCGGGCATGCTCGCGCTCGGTGCCAATTGCTTCGATTAAATCCTCAGCGTCTTGTTCCTGATCAATCAAGTCCGTCAGTCTCCAAGAAAGAACTTCTTGGGTCGTGTCGTTCGTGCGGGAAGCTCCGAGTAACGTCCGGAACAAACGCGCTCGGTCTTTCTGCCGCAGTGCCTCCCACCATTGGGTTCCTCCATCCATATCTAGAGGAAACCGCTCCAATGAGTGTGGTGCCCCGACCATGAGCATGTGTTGGAACTTCCTGAATCCTAGGTCTGGGTTCAGCTCGGTCAATTTGGCAGCCAGTTCGTCATAATGCCAGACCGAAGAGCGAGTAGGACTCTTGGAAGGGCCATGCTCGAGACATCGCCACGCAAACCGGCTCAATTCGTCATCGAAGGGTTTCTGGTGATAGATCCAGCTCCCTAATAAATCGACGGCGGCAGATGTTCGCTGTAAATCATCTCCCGCGATGATCTGAAGCAGTTCCTTAAACACTCCCAAGTCCAGGCGATCGATCCATCGGCCAAGTCTTGCGGCAGCATATTCGGGGTCTTCTGGGGCGACTTGCTTAATTCGATTGAGCCCACGCGGTGTCGGGTCTAGCCAACTTGTCGTTTCCAGAAGGGAAGTGGCAGAAACGGCGTGCAACTCGGCGAGCTGATCGAGTCGGCTTTCAGCCCCTTCAAGATCACTTTTAGCCCAGCCGGCAAAATAAGGAGAAAAAGCCCTGCTTCCAATGGCATTCTTGCCGAGAATCTCGATCGTTTCTCGGAAATGCAGGCCTTGATCCTCTTGGCCGAGGGCGTAGAAAAAGCTTCGAGCTTCTTTTGCAGAAGCAGTTAACAACCACTGTATAAGGTCGGATGTAAGATTTGAGGGAGATCGCACGACTTCCTTTGCAAGAAGAGTTAACTGCTCCTCTACCTCTTTCCAGTCTTCCGACACGCCATAGCGTCCTCCGCCGGCCCAGAGTTTGAGCCTGATCGAAAACCCAGATCGATTCAGTGAGGCTTGCCATCCGGTCAGCTTTGAAATGAACTCGGTGTGCTCTGCTTTCCGGCCATCGGGCAAATCCAGCTTGGCTATCTGATCAGTACAGAAGTCTCGAACTCGGCGCATGACGCCGGACAGATGTGACACATCCAGCCCTTTACGCTCAACCAGAGCCCAATCAGTTAGTAATTGGAAGTAGTGCTCGCTTTCCTCGATCAGCCCGTGAAAAGCCAGCTCGGCGATTGATTGCGGCAGTACATCCAGCGCAGCCTGAGAACCTTCGCCGTGATCCTCACCGAGTGATACAAGGATCTTCGCAAGATTTCGGAGATAATCGAAAACATCACCCCAAGTTAGAGGAGGGCGAGTATCCAATGGTGAAGGTCCGACACTGCGCCGGAGACGAATGGAAGAGTGACCCTTGAGACCGCCTTGGATGGCTTTGATTGCGAGGAGTCTTGTCTTAGTTGTAGGGCTCGATGAAAGCCGCTCTTTGATTAGAGCGATCCTCTCGTCAAGAGGTAACGGCATTTGAGAATGGAGCGGGTGAAGGCTTTCTTGCAGCACGCCCGTCGCATTGTTTCCCCATGTCTCATTTTCTGCTTCCGCCAGGAGCCAGATAAGCCGAAGGGCATTCTTGCTGGTCTTGGATCGGAAAAGGAGCTGTTCGAGAGCCCACATCAATTCTCTACGAGAATCTTCAGTAATAGCCAGGCGAGTCTCTAGAGTGCTGGCGAGTAAGTGGCGTTCGAGGATCTGCAACATGCGGGGAGGGGTGGTCCCTGCCACAAGTTTGAGCAGGTAAGGTCGTTGAAGAATTGTCTCAAGGGTGCCAAGCGGTCCATCAGGAGAAAACAATTCGTCTCGAAATTGTTCGGCCTCAGGGCCTTTGACTTGCCCAAGCCGCTTGATGAATCTGATTTGCCCTGCCTCGTCTAGGTTTGCAAACAGGGCGAACATCTCCTTTCCGCGTCCTTGGATGAGTTGTTGAGCCAAGTGGTTCGCAAGAAGTGGGAGGGATATCTCGACAAAATAGCCAGCCCGCTTTACCACGCCGGACCTTTCTAATTCCGGTAGGTTGGCAAGCGTTTCATGAAACGATTGATCGTCGCCGAATATCTGGCAAATTGTTTGGATTTCGGCTTCGTGCGGAGCGGCTATTCCAACATGCGTGAACACAGATAGCAGGCGAGCCGAACGCAATGCCGCCTCGCCAAGTTCCCGAGCGATACGACGTTCAAACTCTTTTCCCACTGCGGTGCTAAAGGTCGTATGATCCAGGCGAAGAGTGCCTGCGATGCTGGCCGCCGCCAGGATGATGCCGGGAACTCCTCCGGCCTGGCTGAGAATCCAATCCTCAATCCCGTAATCAAGAAGCTGTCCTGTCGCCTGGAGTAGCTTCCTTGCGCTTTCACCGCTCAGGGAGGAAAGATGAAGCGACGCGACTCGATTATCGAACCCATAGGTCAAATCCGGCGCTTCCTCGACCATCGGGAGTGTGATGAGAAGTTTTAAGCCAGGAACCGACAGTGCCTCGCCGATGAGGGGTTGTAGCGTATCGAATTCGGGGTCTTCGATAAGGCAGATCGTCTGTAAGCGATCCGTGCAGAGGTTGCGATAGTCCGCCAAGTCTATTGAGCGAGGGGCTAGCGCAACGGCCACGTCATACGGTTTGTGTTTCGTCGCTTCCAGGGCGAGGCGGGTTTTTCCCATATCATGGGGGCCGCTCACTATGACCGCGCGAATCGCAGGGTTATCGATAAGGGCGCGCAGCCGATTGAGTTCGGATTCTCGACCAACAAGCTCCGCTTGAGACCCAAAACGTTTCTTGTCGCGGTGAGCCTGGTAGGTACCTTCCCAAGTCTCGAAAGCCAACGGGGAAAAGAAACCTGCCCGTAGGTGAGGATGGTCGTTCAAAAGGGCGGCAAGCTCTGCGGCTCCGATAATGTGAATTTGGCTCTTGTCTTCTTCCTCCCCTGCCAGGATGCTCTTCTTAAGAGAGGCCTTTTCGTGAGGAGTGAGATGAATATTGACGAAGAGAGTGTATTGATCCGGCTTCCTGCCGAAGTTCTTTTCGACCTCCTTTAGGGCTCCGGAAAGAGATTTTCGAAGCTCAGCAACAAGCGATTGGCGTTTGCGAGCCAGTACGTCCCGTTGTTTATACTGGAAGACGTTCCACCCAGGAGCCAGAATAGGCGTCGGAACCTGTGTGTTGCCTTCCTGGATTTCCACATCCCATTCTGCATCCACTCCACCGTCCTTCACGTTAACGCGGCTTGTGAACGCGGGAAATGTCTGGAACGCTCGCCCGGATGCGGCCCAACCCACAGTATTACACAGTGTGGCGAACCGTTTCGGTGGCCAGCTACTGGTCACCTTTTCTAGTTCGTCAGCGTCAATGTGTTGTCCGATTAACAAGGCCATGGGTAGCCAGTGACAGCGGTTCCGTCTCGCTGTACGAGGATTATAGCGCTTTCCCGCTGGTTTGTACCTATCGTCATGAGCCCGCCATCATTGCCCAGGGAAGGACAGGCTGTTCACTGTCTTTTTGTCTCAGCCTGATGGAACACACGGCTTCTCTGGTGGTCAGAACAGCCGCGGCGCGTCGTCATCTGCGGGAGCTGGATAGGACAGGCGCGATCCTTCGATTTTGGCAAACGAAGTGAGCCGGTGCTCGTCCGCCCGGTCCGGTGTCATGATGTGTCGAACCCCACAACCTCGTGTCAGCAGCGCATCCGCAATCAGCGACCGGTGGCAGCGCCAGGGTACCGCCTCGGCGCACATGATGGCCGTGGGTTGTTCCCTGCCGGTCGCCATCAATTCATCAAGCGCGTTCCAGAACGCCGCGGTCTGCATATAGTCGGCATAGCCACGGAAGCTCGCGTTCTTCCATCCGAGGTTGAAGGAATCTCTTGTCGGCTTGCGCAGGCCGCCGAGTTCGCCGGCATGCACGTATCCAAGCCCCGCTAACTTCAAACTCCGGCGAAGCGCTTCCGTGTTGAACTGCGGATTATGGCGGGAGCGAGGGATCGTCCGCACGTCCATCAGGTGGCGGATGCCGTGGGCTTGCAGCAGGGCCAGGAAGTCCTGGATCGGCCTGGTCGAGTGGCCGATCGTCCAGATGATGCGAGAGGGCATCACGGCTATTCTGCCAGACCTTGAAGTCGACGGCCAGTTGTCACCGGTGGGTTCTCTCTGCCCAGGAGCCTGTCCGACATTGCCGTTCGTGACGAGGTGAAGCAGGCGCTGGCAGATGCCAGGCCACAGGCTGCGAAAAACCGGAGGCGTATTCGCTGGAATACGTTGAGGATTTTTTGAGGCCGAGAACGAAGCAGATGCCGGTGCATCCTTCGCCGCAGTAGAAAGGTCAATGTCGGACAGGCTCCTAGGGTGATAGGATAGCGCGGGCCGACGGTTCGGATTCGAGCGGAGGTCATCTGACGATCGAGGTGGGGCATGAATCGATTGAAGACCGTCATGCTGTTGGCGACGCTCACGGCGTTGATGTTGTGGATCGGCTTTTCGCTCGGTGGTCAACAAGGACTCATGATCGCTTTGGTCCTGGCGGGGTTGATGAACGTGGTTTCCTACTGGTGGTCGGACAAGATCGCCTTGCGGATGCACCGAGCACAGCCGCTTTCAGAGGAAGAGGCTCCCGAACTGCACGACATCCTGCGAACCCTCGCGCAGCGCGCGAACATTCCCACGCCCGCACTGTATCTGATTCCCGAGCAGGCCCCCAATGCCTTCGCGACCGGCCGCAACCCCAGCCATGCCGCCGTGGCGGTGACGGCCGGATTGACGCAACTACTGTCCCGCGACGAGATCGCGGGCGTGATGGCCCATGAACTCGGACACGTCAAAAATCGAGACACGTTGATCATGACGGTCGCCGCCACGCTGGCTGGAGCTCTCACCATGTTGGCGCGATTCGGGATGCTGACGGGAGGGTCCCATCAACAGGACGGTCGCAGGCGAGTGGGCAATCCGCTGATTACCATGCTCGCCGTCATGCTGGCGCCGGTAGGCGCGGCGTTGATTCAGATGGCCATCTCGCGATCCCGGGAATTCCTCGCGGACGACGCGGGCGCCGAGTTCTCCCAGAACCCGCTGGCTCTGGCGCAGGCGTTGCGCAAGATCTCCGGCGCGAGCCACCAAATTCCGATGCGGTCCGGCTCGCCGGCCACGGCTCATCTGTTCATCATGAATCCCTTGACCGGAGGGGGGTGGACTGCTTTGTTCAGCACCCATCCGCCGGTGGAAGTGAGAATCGCCAGGCTGGAAGCGATGGCGGGCCAGCGCAGTTCTTAACGTACGAATGAGGGGTGCATGAGGCCTTTTGTGCGGATGATATCGGCTCTGGTGCTTGTTGCTGTATCCGGCGGATGTGCCGAGAAACCGACCATACAGCCACCACAGCCTGTCCGTTCTGGCTCCATGCCCACGGTCTCGCCAAAGGTCCCGTCTGGATTCCAACTGCCGGCCTCGTTTGTGGGAACGCTTCCCTGCGCAGACTGTCCGGGAATCCGCTACCAACTCAACCTGTGGCCGGATGGTCTGTTCTTTCTCAGGATGACCTACCTGGAAAAGCCGGTTGCGGCAGGAGAAACTAACACGTTCGACGACATCGGCCTCTGGTCCTTCTCGGCGGACCGCCGCAAGCTCCACGTACGAGGCAGTCGCGAACCCAGGCAGAGCTTTGCCGTCGTCCGCCCGGATCTGCTCCGTCTGTTGGATCGCAAGGGGCGCCAAATCGAATCGGAGCTGAATTACGACCTCTCGCGCCAGAAGCAGGTCGAGCTGTTAGAGCCGAGGCTACTGCTGCGAGGGCTGTACTCGTACTATGCGGATGCCGGACGGCTGAAGGAATGTTTCACAGGCCGCACGTTTCCGGTTGCGATGGAGGAGGCGAACGCGGTGCTCGAAGATGCCTACCTCAAGCTGCAACAGGAGCCGGCTCAATGGTTGCTGGCGAACCTGGAGGCTCGCCTCGTCCGGCGTCCTCAAATGGAAGGAGCCGGCGAGCAACCGGTCATCGTGGTGGAGCGGTTCATCGCAATCCGTCCCGGCGAGACCTGTGAAACCTCCGCGTCCACGAAAGAATTGGAGAACGCGAATTGAGCCAGGTGCTTTTGAACTCGATCCTTCCCGCGACCTCGTCCGTGGACCTCCTCATGCAAGTCGTCCGAGCCAGGAAATACAAGTATTTCTGCTCCTGCGCCGGTTGACAGGCTCACGCGGAACCCGTAGCCTTGTCGCCGATCTCTACGCAGTTATCCACCCCGCATCTGCGCCATGGCGACAAGTGATCCATCCACTCAGAGCCTGGGACGTGAAGGGCAAGCAGAGACGCGCGATGTGTGCTCCGACAAGGAACGATAGCCGTCGTTCTTCGATCGATCGTTGATGTGAGCGGAAAGATGAGTCCGATCCGCCGCGTATTCATCAGCCACACCTCCGAGTTCACTAAGTATCCGGAGAAGAAATCCTTTATCGATGCCGCGGTTGCGGCAGTAAATCGGGCAAGCTGCGTTCCTTGCGATATGGGGTATTTCCCAGCGCGGGACGAGAAGCCAGCCCAATATTGTTACGATCGTGTCCGCGAGTGCGACGTCTATATCGGGGTGATCGGACTTCGCTACGGCTCTCCGGTTCGTGACCGGCCCGACCTCTCCTATACCGAGCTTGAATTCGAGGCCGCCTCCCAATCGCCCTCGAAAACCCGGTTGGTCTTTCTCCTTGATCCTGCTTCAAGAGTGCCACTGGACCTATTCTCGGATACGGAATATGGCCGCCGCCAAAAAGAATTCCGTAAGCGATTGAACGAGTCTGGTGTGATGTGCAAACCGTTTGGCGACGTTCATGAACTTGAAAAACTCATTTTCCAGGCGTTGATCGAAGGGGCCGCAGGATTTGAGGGGCGGAGTCGGGAACTGGAGCGGATCGAGTGGCCGGACGGGAAATCGCCGTATCCAGGTCTCCTGTCGTTCGACGAAGGGTATGCCAAGCTGTTCTTTGGGCGTGACCGCGAAACGAACGAGCTACTGGCCAAGATGAGCGAACCGGAGGGCCGTGTCCTGTTCGTCAGTGGAGCCTCAGGCTCGGGCAAGTCTTCCTTGGTCGCGGCGGGCGTCTGGCGCGCGTTGCTCAACGAGGGGCGGCTTGCAGGGAGTGAGCAATGGCGCTGGCTCCGTATCCAACCTGGTGACGGTCGGAGTCCCTTTGATCCGCTGGCTTGGGGCCTGAAGCAGGCCTTTCCGAGAATTGCCCAACGTCCCCAAGATCTTGCTAACGAGTTGGCGGCGAACAAGAGGCCGCTGAGGGAATTGCTGGTTGGACAAATAGCTCAGGGTCAGGAGTTGGTGGTGTTCATCGATCAATTGGAAGAACTGTTCACTCGGGATTTCAAGGACGAGGAGATCAGAACCTTTCTTGAGCATCTCATCACAAACGCCCGGGACACAAAGCGCCAGCTCCGCGTCGTGGCCACGGTGCGCAGCGAGTTCATTGCGCGATTAGAGGAATTGGAGGTCATCCTCCGCATATTCAACGCCGGCTACAATTACCATCTTGGGCCAGTGTCACCGAGAACCTTGCAAGACATGATCGAACAGCCGGCCCAGGCCACGGGATACGAGTTCGAACCTGAATTGGTGGAGCAGATGTTACGCGACGCCGCACAAGAGCCTGGGAACCTGCCGCTGGTTGCCTATGCCTTGAAGCAATTATTTGAGCGGCGGCGAAGGCAGACCTTCACCCACGAGGCCTACAAGGTCATAGGTGGTGTGGCAGGCGCCATCGGCACCGAGGCTGAAAAGGTGATGGGCGGATTAGGCAAAGAAGCGCAGGATGCGTTCGATCGAGTGTTCGCCGAGCTGGTGCACCTCGAGCGCGAGCGTCCACCGACGAGAAAGCGCACAGCTCTCTCTCGCTTCAATTCGGATAAGGCCGCCGTCCAACTCATCGATGCGCTGGCCGGTCAAGACTGTCGGGTCTTGGTCAGGGGAGGTGAGGGGCCGGAGGCCACAATCGAGGTCGCCCATGAAAAGCTCTTCACGGCCTGGCCAATGTTCAAAGACTGGATCGAGAATAGCGATCGGGATTTGCGGTTGATCGATTTCGAGGAGGAGTGTGCAACGCGATGGCATGAGAAAGGTTGCCACGTCCATCATTTATGGAGTTATGAGCAGGCCGTAGCCGTCCAGCGCGCACTGACCCGATTCAAGAAGGCTCCCTCTTCCCGCCTTCAAGCGTTCTTGCATCCACAGCAACTGCTCATTGAGAGACTCGATGATGCATCCCTGTCACATCAAGACCGTTTCCTGATCGGTCAGAAGTTGGCCGAGTTTGGCGATACCCGCGAGGGGGTCGGCGTGACGCCGGACGGAGTCCCGGCGATCGCGTGGGTCGCGATCCCGCCGGGCCGGATCCGGCTTGAGGGAATCGACCATGTGTTCGAGGTCAAGCCCTTTCGCATGGCCAAATATCCCGTCACAAATGCGCAGTTTCAATGGTTCATCGATGACGGAGGCGACGAAGACGATTCTTGGTGGGAAGGGATCGACAAGCAAACGCCCACGCCGTCTTCGTGGCAGGAGGCCAACTGCCCTCGGGAGACTGTGTCTTGGTATGAGGCGGTGGCCTTCTGCCGCTGGCTCAGCGCGCGGACTGGCACAACGATTCGTCTGCCGACTGAGTGGGAGTGGCAGCAGGCGGCCACAGGGGGAGATCCAGCCCGCCAATATCCGTGGCCTGGTGGATGGGACGCCGCCCGCTGTAACAGTGTCGAGAGCCGGCTGTCTCGCACGACCGCCGTCGGCCTGTATCCCGGCGGAGCGACCAAGCAGGGCCTGCTCGATATGGCGGGGAATGTCTGGGAGTGGTGCCTGAATACGTACCATCAACCTGCCCACGCCGAAGCGGTTCGCCTGAGTGACGATCAGAGAAAGTCGCGTGTGATCCGTGGCGGGTGCTGGGACGACTACCCGGAGGACCTGCGTGCTTCACTCCGGATCAGGAACTCCCCGGAGTACCGGCTCAACCTCATTGGTTTCCGTCTCGTCCAGGACATTCCGTAACCCTGTGCCCTTTGGGCTTTGACCCTTTGCCCCTCGAGAAAAAACTCCCTCGCCCGATTTCTCATCGGGAGAGGGTAGGGTGAGGGGAGATGGCTGCGAGCGTTCCGCAGGCCGTGCAATCGTGCCATAAATACTGCCGGGTCTGATTCGTAGATCCTCTCCCTAACAGGGAGAGGGAAGGGGTGAGGGTTGTTTCATGCAGCCTTGGAAGGAGAGTCCGCGACGGCAAGGAGCGGAGAAGACTAAAAGGGCGAGGGGTCTGCGCCAACAGATGACCGATGCAGAGCGAGCGTTATGGCGTCTCCTAAAGAATCGGAACTTGGCAGGCGTCAAGTTTCGCAGACAGGTTCCCCTGGGGCCCTATTACTTGGATTTTTACTCAGCGGCAGCGAAACTGGTGATCGAGCTTGATGGTGGGCAGCACTATGTTCCGGAAGGCCGAAAAAGGGATGAACGACGGGATGCCTATCTTCGGTCTTGGGGACTGACCGTCATTCGTTTTTCTGATCGTGAGGTGCTGTTGCAGTTTGATGGAGTGCTGGTGCAGATCCACGAGGCCCTTCAGCAATCCTCACCCTCACCCTCTCCTTTTCAAGGAGAGGGGATGCTGGCTTGAACGTAGACACTCGGGATTCAAAAGGCAATTCCTGCGTTCACGGAGGACGAAGCTTGCCGCGTCCAGGCGACGAGCTGCTCCGTGTCCTCAATCACCTCCACCGGCACTTCGTAATAGCATCGTCAGTGTCTGCTTGGTACTGGGGCGAAAGGGCTTCATGCCGTGGCCGACGTAGGTCGCGCGCGTGCGCTCGTCGGTTTTGAAGTAGAGCCGTCGTGGTGTTGGCGTCGGCGATTAAGCCATTGACCGCTCTGTGAAGCGCAAGTAGACTAAACTTAGTTTAGCCGGAGGTGTGGACCATGGCTCGAGGTGTGCAGACCGTTAACATCCATCAGGCAAAGACGCAACTCTCCCGTTTGGTCGATGAAGTGGCCGAGGGGAAGGAGGTGCTCATCGCGAAGGCTGGGAAGCCGCTGGCAAAGCTTATTCCGCTCCGCGTGCAGAAACGCCGCCGCACGCCCGGGTTCCTGAAAGGGAAGCTGAGCATTGCCGCCGATTTTGATGCGCCTCTTCCAGGAGATGTGCAGAAAATCTTTGAGGGGGAGGCATGAGACTGTTGCTCGACACCCATGTGTATCTGTGGTACTTGGCCGATTCGCCCAAGCTATCGGCTACCGCAAGGGCGACGATCGCGTCTGCCGAAGAGATCTTCGTGAGTGCCGCCTCCATCTGGGAAGCCACGATCAAGGCAGGGCTTGGAAAGGTCAAGGCTGATCTGCCCCGGTTGGTAGAGGGGATCGAAGCCAGCGGGTTCAGCGAGCTTCCGGTGACCGCGGCTCATGCGGCGGCGGTGGCGCACCTTCGGCCGTTGCACCGCGATCCGTTCGATCGGCTCCTGGTCGCACAGGCCATCTTCGAGCCACTCCGTTTGCTCACAGCAGATCCTGCGTTGGTGCAATACTCCGACCTTGTTCAGCTCGTCTAGCCGGGATCGACCGCCTCAAGTTAAAAGGAAGCTCGTCAGGGGTCGAACGGCAATTCCCGCCTTCACGGCTGTGACGAAGCCCGTCGCGCCCAGGCGACGAGCTGCTCCGCGTCCTCAATCACCTCCACCGGCACCTCGTAATAGCTTTTGAGCGTCTGCTTCGAATTCGGCCTGAATGGTTTCATGCCTCGAACAACGTAGGCCGCGCGCGTGCGATCGTCGGTTTTGAAGTAGAGCCGCCCTCGGTGGATGATGCCAAAGAAGGTCGCTCCTCGATACAGGCCATGCCCTCCGAACATCGGGACGCAACGCAGGCCGTGCACCTCCGCCAGTTGGTCCAGCACGAACTCCGCGAAACCGGCAGGTTGACGGGTAGAACTGCGCGCGGCTTTTGCGACGGATTGGCGAGTCGAAACTCGTCGGGCCGGACCGGTAGACTTACAGGCTGATCTGCCGGCCGGCTTGCGAGGCATGACGGCCTTCACACCGGTTTCGCTGCCGCAATGAATCGAACGGCGATCGGCAGCGACACGGTCCCTCCGCGCCGGTACTGTTCTACCGACTGAACGATCAGCTTTTCCGCTTCGGTCTGTTGCGACGGAGATAGTTTGGCGAACAGGTTCTGGATCGGTGCGGCGATCTCTATCAGGCTCGAAAAGTATTCACGCCCCGACGCCAATTGCACGTCCGCCACGAATTCTTCTTCCGACAGGCCAGAGAGCCCCGCCTGCTGGACCATGCCCATCAGATCGCCTGGTTTCGCAAGCCGAAAGATCCCAGGAGCCTGAGGATCGGGCGGAGGCAGTTCGATCAATTGCTTGATGACATCCATCGGAATGCGAAGATAGGGATTCTTGTCCGGCGTCGACCAGACCGCCGCGGCCAGATAGGCTCCCGGTTTCAACACGCGAGCGATCTCTGCCACCGCCTTCGGGATTTCGGGAAGGAACATCAGGCAGAAGCGCGAGGTCACGGCGTCGAACGAACCAGACGGAAACGGCAGCGTCGTTACGTCGCCGGTGCGAAACTCCACGTTGGAGAGCCCAAGCCTCGTAGCTTTGCGTCTGGCGGCCGCCAGCATGTCGTCCGCGAGGTCGATACCGGCGACCTTCCCCTGAGGTCCAACCACCTGCGCGGCCAGCAGGGCCGGATAGCCGGTGCCAGACCCCAGATCCAAGATCTGCTGTCCCTGCCGCAACCGGGCATCCGCGACCAGCCGATGGTTGAGAAAGGCCATGCTGCGGTCGAACATCTCATCCCATTTCTCCCACCCGGCTGCCACCCGGTTCCAATCCTGGCGCTGTGTCTCGATGACCTGTTTGGGATCTTGCGGCATGGCGACTCCTTTATAGATGAGAGATGAAGTTCCGTCGGTCCGGCACCGCTCAATGCGTCTCGCCAATGCGGTGTGTGCGCTAGAGAAAACGGACCGCCTATGGCGCCAAATCCTACCGGGATTAAAGGTTCGGCTCAAGGTGTTCGTGTTGCCGATTTGTGCTGTTCCAGTTGCTCCACCGATTTCGGCCAGTCCGATCCGAGCAGCCGGGAGAGACCGCGATCCGCCAACAGTCGTCCTCCCGTTTGGCAGGTCGCGCAGTAGTTGCACTCATTCTCTGCGTAACGAATGCGTTGGATCGGCGCGCCGCAGACGGGGCAGGGTTGCCGATAGCGACCATGGACGGTCATTCCTCGACGAAAGGCGGTCACATGTTCGGGAAAGCGGTCGCCGGTCTCCTCGCGCAGCCGCTCGATCCACTCACGCAAGGTCGATTGGGTGGCCTCGAATAGGCGGAGGGTTTCATCCGGCAAGAGCGACGTGGTGAGCTTGGCCGGAGAGAGGCGGCCTCGATGGAGAATCTCATCCGAATAAGCATTGCCGATGCCGCTGAAGAGTCGTGGATCGGTCAAGGCTCGCTTCAGCGTATGGTTCTCGCGGGCAAGAGTCGCCTGAAACGACGCGAGATCCGCCTCCAGCGGAGCAATCCCGCCGGAGCGAAACTGGTCCAATCCACCCGAGCCGCGAACTATGTGTAGCGATGCGCGCTTCTTGCTGCCGGCCTCAGTCAGCAGCAACGACCCCTCGGCAAACTCAAATGTCGCCAATCCGACCTTGCCGGGGATCCTGGCCCCGGCCGGTTTCCAATGCAGGCGCCCGGCGATCATCAAATGGAGCAGGAGAAAGCAATCGTTCTCCAAATGGAACACGAGTCGTTTGCCGATCAGCCCGACGGCGCGCAGGAGCTTGCCCTCGATTTCCGCCAGTGGCGGCTCGACGGTGCGGAGCAAGAAGGGGCTCACCAGGGAAACGCGCAAAAGTCGCCCTCCCACCACGACTCGCTCCAAGGCGTCGCAATAGATGGTCAGGTCAGGCAGTTCCGGCATGGCAGATCTGCACCGGTGCCAGGTGACCAATCCTCGCAGTCCGGCCCTTCAAGCCTGTTCGTCATGCATCTGCGCCAGATGGTCCAGGCGGTCGGTCCAGCCGGCCCGCGTCGGTCGCGCCGAAAGTCCGGACTATTTCAACATCTGGAGCGTGTCGCGCAGCTCTTTGACCTCCGCGGCGAACAGATCCAAGTGTTGCTCGCGCTGCGGTTGATCGTCTTTGAACTTCCAGACCCGCTTGAAAATAGCCCACAGTTCCTTGTTGTGCGTCACTGCCAGCGCGTAGGCCGGTCGGGCTTGCACCTCCTTCTCCACGCAACAGAGGTTGTTATCGAACGCATGGAACTGGTTATGGAGATCGTCCAGCGCCTGATCGCGCCCCTTGCCGGTCCTTGCGGCCATCGCGCTTGCTTCCATCATGTCGGTCAGGTTGATCAGCGTCTCCACGACGGTCGTTCCCTTCGCCTTCGCCGCAAACTCTTTCGCGTGAGGATAGAACAGGTAGCTGCATCCGCTGAGTCCCATCAACACCGCGGAAAGGACGCACAATTGAATCAGCCGTCGCATAGATACCTCCCTGTTAATGTGACCGGCCATTTACCAGGTCGTTTGTCCGGGATGTCCGACTCATGGAGAAGCCTTGCTTGCGTGATGCTCGCGTACACGTGGCCCGGACAGACCACTATATGATTAATGGCGACTGGCTTGCCAGATCCCGCTTGTGATACGGCGCTGTAACCTTTTTCTCCTGGAAAACGACTTGATGGATGAGGGGTGAAGAGGGTCAGTCCACCGTAGTAGATGGAGGTTGTCATGAGAGCGGGAAGGAAACGAATCGTGATTGGCATCGCGACGGCGGTCGTGCTCGGAGGCCTAGTCTCCGTTGCCACGGCGGACGGGGGAGGCGGGTACTCGAGAGTCGGGACGCACGGCATTGGTATGACAAACTATGGCCATGGGTTCGGTCCCGCTCTTCATGGGATGGCCGGGCATGGAGGGAGTGCTCATCGCGCAGCCCATTGGCTGCTCAGACATCAACAGGACCTTGGTCTGACCGAACAGCAGGTGGCGAAGATCAAAGCCCTGTCGCTGGAGCAGGACCTGGCAAGGATTCGGGCTAAGGCAGACGTCAAGGTGGCCGAACGGGAGCTCCGGGCTCTGGTCTCGGACGAGAAATCCGACCTCACGGCGATTGAGGCGAAAGTGAAGGAAGAGGCGATGCTCGGCGTCAACCTGCATATGATCGCGATCAAGGGCAGGCGCGACCTCTTCGCAGTCCTCACGTCTGAGCAGCGCGAGAAGCAGAAAGCGATCTTGGAACGGATGCATCGTGCCCATAGGGGCCATCCGATGAAGGCCGAATCACAATCAGAGCAAGAGCATCAGCGCTCGGCACAGTCGGAGACTGAACAGGCACAAGAGACCGAGACTGATGCGGTAATGATTGATGAAGGTTAGCGCCGTGTCCAAATGATACGGTTCACAAGTCTGGTGGCCTGCCCCCTCACCGCCCCCTCTCCCCTCGGGGGAGAGGGTAAGGGAGAGGGGAGAGCGCGATGGCTGGTCTGTACAACGAACTTCCTGGGCGCAACACTCGATACCGTCAGATACCTTCGGTCGTCAGCACCGTGCTGTGGTCCAACCGGCGAGTCAGGTATGATGAGGGTGCAATTCCTCCGATCGCCCAGGCTGCGGATCGCTTCGACCTTACGGGAGTGCAGACACCGGTGCACCATGATCAGGAGAACGATCAGGAGCTTGTCCACCGGATTCTGCAGGGGGAGACGGACCGCTTCGCCGAACTGATCGATCGCTATCGACGGCACGTGGCCGGAATCGTCTCCGGCCACGTGCCCTACGACCAGGTGGAGGAGGTGGCGCAGGATGTGTTCGTCCGAGCCTTTACCGGTCTAGGCGGCTACTCCGGGCAAACCCCGTTTGAGCACTGGCTGTCCGGCATCGCGGTGCGGACGTGCTACGATTTCTGGCGCGCGAGGCGCCGGAGGGAACAGCCGGTCAGTTCGTTGGCGTCCGAGCACGAGGCCTGGATCGAGCAAACGCTGGCGGCCGAGTCCGATGCGCAATTCCGCGAACAGGCGGACCGCCGGGAAGCGCGGGACCTGTTGGATTGGGCCTTGGGCCGCTTGTCCGCGGAGGACCGGATGGTTCTGACGTTGGTCTATCTTGAAGGGCGGTCGGTGCGCGAGGCGGCAGGTCTGTTGGGCTGGAGTGTCGTCAATGTGAAAGTCCGGGCGCATCGCGCCAAGCGAGCAATCCGCAAGATCTTGTCCGAAGAGGAGTCGGCATCATGACCGAACGCAAGAAGGGTGATCTCGACAAGCTGAGGCGCGTCTGGTCCGTTGCGCATCGTCATCGGCCGGTGCCTCCGCTGGGTCGTGAATGGACCGACCGCCTGATGCGCCGCATCCGGAGAGAGGCAGGCGGCCGAACGGTTCGAACGCCGGTCTGGATCGATCAATTGGTCTGGCGGACCGCTGCGGCGGCTCTTGCCTTCGCTCTGTTTTTTACCGGGTCCGCACTGCTCTATACGGAGCCGCACCGAGTCGAGGTCGTCTCGTTCTTATCTGACGAACTCGATGCGGGAGCGCCGCTCGGCGACTGGTCGAGGTAACCCTCTCCCGGCCGAGAAAATTCGGAGAACATGCCCATGACACAAGGCAAACTCTGGGGCGGTCTGCTGGTCTTGTTTCTCGCCGGCGTGTTGACCGGCGTCGGGGGGACGATCCTCTACCAGCATTACCAACAAGAACAACGCTGGCAGCGCGGACCTGCCGGCCGACAGGAACGTCTCATGAAACGCCTGACGGACGAACTGTCCTTGACGCCGGCGCAATCGGCGGCGATCGAGCCGATCGTGAGCCGGACGCATGTGCAGATCTTGGAGCTGCGTGTCAAGCATCAACCGGAGGTTGATCGGATTCTGGCCGACGGCATCACCGAGGCGAAGACGAAACTATCCGGCGAGCAGGGTGCCAAGCTGGAGACGCTCTATGCGAAGCTGAAACAGCGGTGGCAAGTGTCGCGCGATTATCTCGCCACGGCACGGGAGCGTCTGTCTCGACCGAACCAAGCCGCTCAGCCGGAGCCGAGCACTGAACAGGGATCGAGACCATGAGTCACAGCCAGCCGCCGCTTCAACCTCCCCCATCGCCGCAGGCGGTGCCCGAACGGGTCAGTGTCGCCCGTTTGGTCAAGCGCTGGTCGATCGGGTTGGTGATTCTCTCCGTCATTGCGTTCGGCGCGTACGTCTTGGTCACCAAGTCCGGCGAAGGGCAGTTGCGCGCAGGACAGAGTCGCAATGCCGGGGCTCGCAGCGTACCGGTCGTCGCCGCCACGACCAGAACCGGCGAGATCGGCATCTACCTGAATGGACTCGGCACGGTCGTCCCCTTCAACACGGTCACGGTGCGCAGTCGGGTCGATGGGCAACTGATGCAGGTGTTGTTTCAAGAAGGCCAGATGGTCCGCCAGGGCGACCTCCTGGCACAGATCGATCCGCGCCCCTTCGAGGTGCAGTTGACGCAGGCGCAGGGACAGATGGCCCGGGATCTGGCGCAACTCAAGAACGCGCAACTCGACCTCGAACGGTATCGCGGTTTGGTCAAGCAAGGGTTTGTGCCCAAACAGCAGCTCGACACGCAGGAAGCGTTGGTGCGCCAATACGAGGGCATCGTCAAGGCCGATCAGGGCCAGATCGATAATGCGAAGTTGCAACTCACCTATTGCCGTATCACCGCGCCGATCGATGGACGGGTGGGGTTGCGTCTGGTGGATGTCGGCAACATGGTTCGAGCCAACGATCCCAACGGCCTGTTGGTCATCACGCAGCTCCAACCGATCACGGTGGTCTTTACGATCCCGGAAGACAGCCTTCCGCCGGTGTTGGAGAAATTGAAGGCCGGGGAGCGGCTGCCGGTGGACGCGTTCGATCGCGAGCACAAGCAGCGGCTGGCGAGCGGTTCGCTGCTGACCGTGGACAACCAGATCGATCCCAACACCGGGACGGTCCGGCTCAAGGCCGTCTTTTCGAACGAGCAGAACGAGCTGTTCCCCAATCAATTCGTCAACGCGCGG
Source organism: Nitrospiraceae bacterium (assembly GCA_050246315.1). GTDB lineage: Bacteria > Nitrospirota > Nitrospiria > Nitrospirales > Nitrospiraceae > Nitrospira_G. The sequence goes on from JBFWWG010000018.1 coordinate 38,553, forward strand.
TTACTCTTGGATACCAAGCGCGGCGTCACGATCGTGCCGTCCGTGGCGGTCCAACGGGGACCGCAAGGGACCTTTGTCTATGTGGTGAAGCGAGATCAGGGCACCGAGCCGGCCGTGGAGGTTCGCCCCGTTGATGTCGGTGTCACGCATGCCGAGGATGCCTCGATCGAGAAAGGCGTGGTCCCTGACGAACTGGTCGTCGTGGAAGGGACCGAGAAGCTGCGCGACGGGACCAAGGTGGAACTGCGGTCACCGACGGGTACCTCCGAACAATCGCATGCCAATCCCGAAGCGGCGCCGCCACCAGGACTTGCCGGTTCGACGAGGAACCCGTCGTGAATCCTTCCCGCCTCTTCATCCTGCGACCGGTCGCCACGGCCCTGACGATGGTGGCGCTGCTGTTGGCCGGCCTCGTCGCCTACCGCCACCTGCCGGTCTCGGCCCTCCCCCAAGTGGACTATCCGACGATTCAGGTCCTGACGCTGTACCCCGGCGCCAGCCCCGATGTGATGACCTCGTCCGTCACGGCTCCGTTGGAACGCCAGTTCGGCCAGATGCCGGGATTGAAACAGATGACCTCGACCAGCTCCGGCGGCAGCTCGGTCGTGACCCTGCAATTCAGCCTCGATTTGGATTTGGACGTGGCCGAGCAGCAAGTGCAGGCCGCCATCAATACGGCCACCACCTTCTTGCCGCGGGATCTGCCGAATCCGCCTGTCTATAGCAAAGTGAACCCGGCGGATGCGCCGATCCTCACCCTGGCCCTCACTTCCAACGAATTGCCCCTGTCCCAGGTCGAGGACCTGGCCGAGACCCGTCTGGCGCAGAAGATTTCCCAATTGTCGGGAGTTGGGTTGGTCAGCATCGGCGGAGGGCAGCGGCCGGCCGTGCGGATCAGGGCCAACCCGCGGGCGCTCTCGGCCTATGGGTTGACGCTGGAAGACCTGCGCCGCGTCGTGGCGGAGGCCAACGTCAACCAGGCCAAGGGGTCCTTCGACGGGCCACGGCGGGCTTCGATCATCAACGCCACAGACCAGCTCCTGTCGAGCAAAGAATACAAGCCGCTGATCGTAGCCTATCGCAACAACGCGCCGGTGCATCTGTCCGATGTGGCCGAGGCCGTCGATGACGTCGAGAACGTGAAGCAGGCGGCCTGGATGAACGACCAGCCGGCCGTGATCGTGAACATCCAGCGGCAGCCGGGCGCGAACGTCATCGAGGTGGCGGACCGGGTCAAGCAGTTACTCCCACAACTGGAGCGGGCGCTCCCGTCCTCCGTCCACGTCACGGTCCTGACGGACAGGACTACCTCAATCAGGGCCTCGATCCGGGATGTGCAATTCGAGCTGATGCTGGCGGTGGCCCTCGTCATCATGGTGATCTTTCTCTTTCTGCGAACGCTGTCCGCCACCGGCATCCCCGCCGCTGCCGTGCCTCTGTCGTTGATCGGGACGTTCGGCGCCATGTATCTCCTGGGATTCAGCCTGAACAATCTCACGCTGATGGCGCTGACGATCGCGACCGGGTTCGTGGTGGACGATGCCATCGTCATGATCGAGAACATCGCCCGGTATCTCGAACGGGGCGACTCGCCGTTGCAGGCGGCGCTTGCCGGCTCCAAACAAATCGCCTTTACGATTTTGTCGCTGACCATCTCGCTCGTCGCGGTCTTGATTCCGCTGCTGTTCATGGGCGACGTGGTCGGGCGGTTGTTCCGGGAATTCGCCGTCACGTTGAGTGTGACCATTCTCATCTCGGCCGTCGTCTCGCTGACCTTGACGCCGATGATGTGTGCGCGGCTGCTTCGGCATGGTGCGGACGAGAAGCAGGGATCGCTTTCCGGGACGTTACAACGCCTGTTCGATCGCACCCTGGCGGAATACGACCGTTCCTTGCGGCTGGTGCTGGCCCATCAACCGCTAACCTTGGCGGTCGCGATCGGGACGTTGGTCCTGACGGTCATGCTGTACCTCCTCGTGCCGAAGGGCTTCTTCCCCGTGCAAGACACGGGAGTGATCCTCGGCATGACCCAGGCGGCGGAAACCGTGTCCTTTCCGGCGATGGCCGAACGGCAACAGGAGCTGGCGAAGGTTGTCTTGGAGGATCCTGCGGTCGAGAGCCTCTCGTCGTTCATCGGTGTGGACGGCATCAATACGACGCTCAACAGCGGGCGTATGCAGATCAATCTCAAAGCTCTCTCGGAACGGGACGCGAGCGCGAGCGAGATCATTCGGCGCCTACAGGGTCGCGCGGCCGCGGTGCAGGGCATCACCCTGTTCATGCAGCCAGTGCAGGATCTCACGGTCGAGGACCGGGTCAGCCGCACGCAGTATCAGTACACGCTCGAAGATGCGGACCCGGAGGAACTCGCCCGCTGGGCGCCGAAATTGATGAGCGCGTTGCAGGCCTTGCCGGAGCTGCGTGACGTGAGCAGCGACCAGCAGGACTATGGATTGGCCGCCCTGGTGACGATCGACCGGAACACAGCCTCGCGGCTGGGTATCACGCCGCAACTGATCGCCGACACGCTCTACAACGCCTTCGGCCAACGACAGGTCTCTACGATGTTCACCCAGTTGAACCAGTACCGGGTGATTCTCGAAGTGATGCCGGAGTTTCAGCGGGGGCCGCAGGCCTTGCAGTTTCTGGACGTCCGGTCTTCGGCGGGCGGGCAGGTGCCGCTCAGCGTGTTTGCACAGGTCGCCGAGACGACCGCGCCGCTGCTGATCAGCCGGCAGGGTCAGTTCCCGGCCGTCACCCTGTCATTCAATGTGGCGCCGCACACGTCCCTCGGCGACGCCGTGACGGCGATCGAGCAGACCGCGCTGGAGATCGGGTTGCCCGCCAGCATCCGCAGCAGGTTCCAGGGTACGGCCCAGGCGTTTCAAGTCGCGCTGGTCAATCAACCCTGGCTGATCCTCGCGGCGCTGGTGACGGTTTACATCGTGCTGGGAATTCTCTACGAGAGCTATATCCATCCGCTGACGATCCTCTCGACGTTGCCCTCTGCCGGAGTCGGCGCGCTGCTGGCCTTGATGCTGGCGGGCACGGACTTCAGCGTCATGGCGCTGATCGGCGTCATTCTGTTGATCGGCATCGTCAAGAAGAACGCAATCATGATGATCGACTTCGCGCTGGATGCGGAGCGCAAAGAGGGCAAGCGGCCGGAGGAGGCGATCTACGAAGCCTGTCTGTTGCGGTTCCGTCCGATCATGATGACCACGATGGCCGCGCTGCTGGCCGCGTTGCCGCTCGCCTTGGGTACGGGCGTCGGGTCAGAGTTGCGACGGCCCTTGGGGCTCTCGATCGTCGGCGGGTTGATCCTCAGCCAACTGCTCACGCTCTACACGACGCCCGTCGTTTATTTGGCGTTCGACCGGCTGGCCCGCCGGGTGCGGGCCGGTCGCATCCCGGTCACCTCCGAGGAGGCCTTCGGTTCAGGACCGGCATGAACCTCTCTGCGCCCTTCATCAGACGGCCGGTGGCCACGACGTTGTTGACGATCGGTGTCACGTTGGTCGGCGCCGTGGCTTTCCGCTTCCTCCCCGTCGCGTCGCTCCCTCAAGTGGAGTTCCCGACGATTCAAGTCTCGGCGGAACTCCCGGGCGCCAGCCCGGAGGTCATGGCGACCGCCGTGGCGGCGCCGTTGGAGCGCCAATTTGCCCGGATCGCCGGCGTGACCGAGATGACCTCGACCAGTTCTCTCGGCTCGACCGGGATCACGCTGCAATTCGATCTCAATCGGAATATCGACGGGGCTGCGCGGGACGTACAGGCGGCGATCGCCGCGGCGCGGGCGGACCTCCCGGCCAACCTGCCGCGGAACCCTCGCTATTACAAGATCAATCCGGCCGATGCGCCGATCATGATCATGGCGCTGACGTCGGACGTGGTCGGCCGCGGCAGAATGTATGACGTCGCCTCCAGCATCGTGCAGCAGAAACTGTCGCAGGTCGACGGTGTGGGACAGGTCTATGTGGGAGGCGGCTCCCTGCCGGCCGTGCGCGTGGATCTGAACCTCGCCGCGTTGAACAAATATGGGATCGGGCTGGGCGATGTCCGGCAGGTCTTGAGCGCCACCAACGTCAATCGTCCGAAAGGGCACTTGGGGGACGAGTCCCGCGCTTGGCAGATCCGGGCCAACGATCAGCTTCATGCGGCCGACGACTACCTGCCGTTGATCGTGTCCTATCGGGATGGACGGGCCGTGCGGCTCATGGACGTGGGGACGGTGCAGGACTCGGTCGAGGACGTACGCACGATCGGGCTCTCCAACGCCACGCCCGCCGTGATCATGATTATCAGCCGCCAGCCAGGCGCCAACGTGATCGAAACGGTGGAGCGCATTCAGGCGCGCTTTCATGAGATCCAGGCGGCCGTTCCCGGGAATATGACGCTCGCCATCGTGATGGACCGCACCCCTGTGATCCGAGCCTCGTTACATGATGTGGAACGCACGCTGGTGATTTCCGTCCTGCTGGTGATCTTGGTGGTGTTCGTGTTTCTTCGGAGCCCACGGGCGACGCTCATCCCCAGCGTGGCCGTGCCGGTCTCGCTGGTCAGTACCTTCGGGGTCATGTATCTTTTCGACTATAGCCTCGACAATCTCTCGCTGATGGCGCTGGCGATTGCCACGGGGTTTGTGGTCGATGACGCCATCGTGGTCGTCGAGAACATCAGCCGGTACCGCGAGCAGGGGATGCCGTCGTTGCAGGCCGCGCTCCGCGGCGCGCAGGAGATCGCGTTCACCGTCCTCTCGATCACCCTCTCGCTGGTCGCGGTCTTTCTTCCGCTCCTGTTGCTGGGCGGCATGATCGGCCGATTGTTCCGGGAATTCGCGGTGACCCTGTCGAGCGCCATCCTGATCTCGCTCGCCGTCTCGCTGACCTTGACGCCGATGATGTGCGCGCGCCTCCTGAAACCCGAGCGGCACGAGCAGCACGGATGGTGTCATCGAACCAGCGAGCGTCTGTTTGAATCGCTGCGGACGGGCTATGCCGGGAGCCTGGCCTGGGTGCTGCGGCATCCGGCGCCGATGCTCCTGCTCACGCTTGCCACCATGGGATTGAGCGTGTACCTCTACGGCATCGTCCCCAAAGGGTTCTTTCCTCAACAGGACACCGGGCGGCTGTTCGGAACGATCCAGGCATCACAGGACATCTCGTTTCAAGCCATGCGCCGGAAGCTGGAGCAGGTCGTGGCGATCGTCCAACGCGATCCGGCCGTCGAGACCGTCGATGCCTTCGCCGGGTCGAGCGGCAGTTCGAACACGGGCCGAATGTTCATCGTCCTGAAACCGCAATGGGAACGGAACATCAACTCGGATCAGGTCATCGCCAGGCTGCGCGGACAACTGGCGGGTTTGCCCGGTGCCCCGACGTATCTGCAGGTCATCCAAGATCTACGGATCGGTGGTCGCGCCAGCAGCGCCCAATATCAGTACACGCTCCAGAGCGTGGACCTGGCCGAGCTCAATACCTGGGCACCGCGGATCGAGCGCGTCTTGCGGACTCTGCCGGAGATTGCCGATGTGAACAGCGACCAGCAGGATAAGGGGCTGCAATCCCTGGTCGTGTACGACCGGGGAACGGCCTCGCGCCTTGGGCTCACGCCGCAGCTCATCGATGAGACGCTCTACGACGCCTTCGGCCAGCGACAGGTGTCGATTATGTACACCCCGCTGAACCAATACCATGTGGTGATGGGAGTGGCGCCGGAGTATTGGCAGGACCCGGCGGCGTTGCACGATATCTACGTGCGGTCTCCCACCGGGGCGCAGGTGCCGCTGAGTGCCGTGGCCCGGTACGAAACGAGATCGACCTTGCTCTCGGTCAATCACCAGGGACAGTTCCCGGGCGTGACCCTGTCGTTCAACATGACGCCGGGGGTGTCGCTCGGACAGGCCTTGCAATCCATCGAGCGGGCGATGAGGGACATCGGCGTACCCGGAACCATCCGTGGGAACTTCCAGGGGACCGCGCGCGCGTTTCAGTCCTCGCTGAATACGGCGCCCTGGCTGATCTTTGCCGCGCTCGCGACGGTCTACATCGTGCTTGGTATTCTCTATGAGAGCTACATCCACCCGCTCACGATCCTGTCAACCTTGCCCTCCGCCGGCGTCGGCGCACTGTTGGCCCTTCTGCTGCTCAAAACGGAACTCAGCATGGTTGCCATCATCGGCATTATCCTGTTGATCGGCATCGTGAAGAAGAACGCGATTCTCATGATCGACTTCGCGCTGGATGCGGAACGCAAAGACGGGAAGCGGCCGGCCGAAGCGATCTATGAAGCCTGCCTGTTGCGGTTCCGGCCGATCCTGATGACCACCCTGGCTGCGCTGTTGGGAGCGCTGCCGCTGGCCGTGGGGATGGGCACGGGCTCGGAGCTTCGGCGGCCCCTCGGCATCGCGATCGTAGGCGGCCTGCTCGTCAGCCAGTTGCTCACGCTCTACACGACGCCGGTCGTCTATCTCTATCTCGACCGGGTGAGGCTCTGGTTCCTTCGTCAGAGGACGAGATCCGAAGCACGGACGGCGTAGGGAGAAGGATTTGGGAGAGACGCGGCCCCCCCTTGATGCGATGGTGCGCGCGGGCGAGGAGAGGGGAGGATGGATGTGGTTCGCGATTGACACAAGAGAACGGCAAACGTAGGCTGTCTCCCGTTTGGAGCGCATACAATGGGAACGATCTCCTCGCAGGGCACATCACGATCCACCAACGGTTCCAGGCGACGTCTGTTGCGACACATGGCCATGCTGCGTCGGCAATTGCCGATGCTCAGGACTAAGTATCACGTAAAGACACTTGGTGTGTTCGGTTCGTATGTGCGTGGCACGTCTCGGCGGGGAAGCGACCTCGATCTGCTCGTTGAATTTACCGAGACCCCGAGCTTGTTTGAGTTCGTTGAGTTCGAACAGCGGTTGTCGGGATTGCTCGGCGTCAAAGTCGATTTGGTCATGAAAGACACCCTCAAGCCAATGATCGGCCGACACATCCTCGATGAGGTTGTGGGCCTATGACCGCGAAGCGAGAGTACCTCGACTACCTGTCAGACATTCAGGAGGCGGTGAGCCACATTCTCGCGTTTACAGAGGGGGTGACCGAGGAGCAGTTTGCGACGGATCGGAAGACGCTCTATGCGGTGGTGCGGGCCTTCGAGATTATCGGTGAAGCCACCAAGAAGATTCCGATGCCGGTTCGGAAACGGCATGCCAAGGTGCCTTGGAAACAGATGGCGGGCATGCGCGATAAGCTCATCCATGAATACTTTGGTGTGAACTATCAAGTGCTCTGGAAGTCAATTCAGACGGATATTCCTCCTCTGCAACCACGCATGGCCAAGGTCATGGAACAGGAAGCGAAGAAGGCCCGTCGAATTGAGTGATGTAAGCCTACAGTAACTGGCCTACCCTCTTTCTTTGCCTCTCGGCCGATTCTGATCGACCCTGGCCGCGCTGTTGGGAGCGCTGCCGCTGGCCGTGGGGATGGGCGTGGGCTCGGAGCTTCGGAGGCCGCTCGGCATTGCGATCGTGGGCGGCCTGCTCGTCAGCCAGTTGCTCACGCTCTACGCGACCTCGGTCGTCTATCTCTATCTCGATCGGGTGAGATTCCGGTTCCTGCGCCGGCGGACGAGATCCGAAGCCCGGACGGCGACCAATATAAATGGGGTCCGACCTCTATGGACCGACCCCTATGGACCATTGATGGGGGATCATTTCTTGTAATCGTCAAAGAACTTCTCATCGATGTCGTACGTACGCTTTGGAGTGAGGCCCAATTCATGACGCTCGAACATTTCAACCAGCATGTCGCCGTCCACGAGTTCGATCGGTGGGACGCCATCACGTCTTGCTTCCTTCTTGGCGTCGAGTGTGAATGTTCCTGTCGTAACGATCAGGCCCTTATCAGCGCGACCCATCATTGCACCGCGGAAATCACGAACCTGAGATGGAGTGACCGCACCTTGGTATCGTTTGCATTGGAAAAGCACATTGAAACTAACGAACGGATTGACCTGCAAGGTGCCGACTCCGTCGATTCCCCCGTCCCCGCTCTTGCCCGTGACAGGCACATGCTGGAAACCGGATTCTCGGAGAAGCCTTTGCGTTAGCCTCTCGAATCCGCTCGGGGGAAGCGACTTGATAAGCTCGAGGAGTGTTGTTCTGTGATCCTTGGGCTCCTCCTCACCTGGAAGAGTGTCGTCAGTCCGCGGTGCCCCTGCTTCTTTGGACTTCCGATATTGAAATCGCTTGCTGTGTATGGTCTTGAACGTTTCGAGCGCATTGAACGTTGACAGATTCACGGATGAGCCCTCGTCCGTGAGATTCCACACGCCCCATTTTGATGAACCGAGGTATCCAGCCCATACAGGGTACTGGCGAGCCCAATGCACCTGATTCTTTACTCGGGATAACCCGTTCTTGTTGACGGCTTGTTGCTCTTCTTCGGTGACCTTCGCAAGTTCGATGGAGCGGTCAACGATCTCAGAAGCAGTTCCGGAACCGCCCAGACCCATCATGACCTCGAGGATGGGCCTGAAGAAGCGAATGAACTCGGGTCCCTTGCTTTGTCTCATATTGCTATCACCTAACTATTGAGCGAACCGCCAAGGCGCTGCACATTCTAGCGGCCTACCTCGTTATGGTTCCTCATCCCGAACCGCGCAAAACCTGCCGGATTGTCGGAGAAATCTAATAGGGTGTCAACGTGGTCCTTGCCAATAAATCCCGCCGCTCCGGCGGCCTATCTTCCGTTGGCCCGCAGCCTATTTCCGCCTGACGAGCGGCTCAGGGAGGCTCATCCGAGCGAATCTGCGGGGCTGCACACACCGCGGCAAAAAGAAAGGGAAGTTGTCTTGTGCAAACCCGGATGTTGAAGCGATGCGGACAGATTGGGGCCTGGTTCAGTCTGACTCCTTTGTTTTACACCCGCTCAATCGGTACGCTTGGCTCAGGCCTACAAATTGTCCACGATTCTGCGCTGCGTCGTTCGGACGCGCTCCTTTAACCTGTTCAGCTCGGTCACTTGGTTTTCTATAGTTTCGAAAAGGGCAGCTCGTTCTCGTAATGCCTTCTTCCCGTCTGATGAGACTGCGTCAAGTCTTTTGGCAACGGACTCAACCTTGTCGAACAGCCCTGACAATTCGTCAAGAATCCCTCGTTCTCCGGTGGCCAGAGCGTCAATCAGTTTGGTGATTTGTGTCAATTTGCCTATTCGAATCGAGTAACGAGCTGGATCGAACAGTTGCTGAAGACGATCGCGCATCTCGTAGAGGCCCTGGCATATGCGAAATTCATGGTACGTTTGTAGAAGCTTCGACCGCGCCGCAAGCAAATACGAGGCGAGTTCCTTGGGAGAATCAATTGTGCGAGCATTCTGGAGGTATGAGGTAACCATCACGATAGAGGTTTCAAGCTGATCAGCTAAGGAACCAACGGTGCCGATGATCTCCTTTCGTGCCGTACGGTTGACATTTCCGCCGAACATTACAATGTTCCTCACTGCGTTCCAGAAACCGTCAATCATGCCGCCTGTTGACATTAGGGTCCTCCTGGCGTGCTACTTCATTAAATAAATCGGCTCATTTGAGGGCGTGTCTATCTTATGTGCAGCCCTTGCATCACTGTGATCCGCGGATAGCGAGTGTAAGAACCGCGCGATGAATTCTCGGCCGATTCGCCGACCCCGTCAAGGGCCACTCACACGGCCGGCCTACGAAATGCTCCTATTTCGGCATCACGCTCCGAGATCGAGGGCGCTGTAGCCTAAGGAGAGCGGGGACGAAACGAACCGTCATGAATAATGTGGGCTAGTGTTGTGTCCCGTAAGTTCCGGTAATTATCCGTTCGCACTGAGCGTGTCGAGGGGCGCCCACTTTCAAGGAGTTCCGTTCATGGTTCGACAGGCTCACCACGAACGAACTTCTGGGACGCAACACTAGGTCATCGTCTGCATTGCCATTGTACTGCTGTTAGCGCGGGCTCATGCCTTCTTGTTAATGCGTGAAATAATGCGCTATATTACACGTACTATTAGACGCAGAGGAGGCTGTGACATGTCAGTGGCATTCAAGAAGGAAGAAATTCTCAGCGCGTCGCTGGTGGCCCGGTCTTTTGGAAAAGTGTTGACCGACCTGAAGGGCCAGCACCGCCGCCGGGTGGTGGTGCTCAAGAACAATCAGGTGGAAGCCGTGATTGTGCCGGTGGACGAATACGAATTGATGGCGGAGGCGCTCGCCTTGCTGGAGCACATGGAGATTTATCGGACGGTCAAACAGCGAGCTCGAAAGCAGAGGAAGAAACCCATCTCATTGGAGGCGTTGCTGAAGGAACAGCGCCTTGCGATATAGCGTCGTCCTGACCGATGCGGCGGCCGATGATTTTCGACGTCTTGACGGTTCATTGAAGGAACCGATAGCGAAACAGCTCCGGAAACTCGAAAATGCCCCTCGGCTCGGCGAGCATCTCGGCAACCGAGCGGGGTTCGACCTCACCGGCTACTACAAACTCTACGCGGCAAAGAAGGCCATCCGCATCGTCTACCGAATTATCGAGCAGGAGATCCTCGTGGAAGTCGTCGCCATCGGAAAACGCGAGGACCTCGCAGTCTATCAGAAGGCCCTCAAGCGATTGCGGGGAATGCCGCGCTAGAACACCACTCGATCGCGACTACCGCTCGTGGACGGGCTCAACGGCTGGCTCGCTCTTCTGTCATGGGCGGGACAGCTCCAGCGCGGCGCCCGGCGACACGGCGCAAACCCCTCACGAAAATTCAAACTGTCCCCTCTTCATCTCTGCCGCTGGAGTTCGCCACGTCATTTCAAGACTTCAAGCCGCAGATCGTCGAAGTAGGTCACGGCGTCGGATTTCGTCCAGAGGCCGATTCTCCCCGACGTAAAGGTCCGATCGCAGAGGTCAAAGACCGAGACCTCGTCGTAGAACACCTGAATGCGGCAGCCTTGTGTGATCACTCGTAACGTGTGCCACCCTTTCACATCGATGATCTGGTCAACGTTCTTCAACATCTGCCGGACTCCCATGACGACCCGATAGATGCGAATGTTCTGCTCCAGCGGATTCGCGCGAGTCAGATAGTAGTTTCGATCATCGGCTGCCCGCCACATGAGCCCGCCGCCCATGTCCGCCTTGCCGTCGAGGGCCAGAAACGAGACGGACAGATCGAGGTCGGAGGGCTCGGCCCCGGTAGCCAGGATGACCTTGTAGGCGTGCTCCGCGCCTTTGCCTTGTACCTGGCCGAGCACCTGCGGAGGACTTTTAGCCTTCTCGGCGACCAGCACCTTCCATTCCCCTGCGGGCCGCCCATCGAACAGCGTGCCGACCTCGAAGTCGTGAGGCGGCGCATTGGACGGATCCGCGTCGAAATTCCAGGATCGCGATGCCGGCGTCCCTGACGACAGGCTGCACAGGGCCAACAGTACCAATGCGACAATGCTGAGCTGTAGCATCCAGAGCCATCGTGTAGAACCGAGAGGGGGCATCCTGCCGGTATTTACCGCCACGTCACTTCCTCCCAGTAGAGATGGACGAAGGTGTCAAAGGGAGGAAAATTCTGAGGGTTCTGCTCTTTGGATCGGACCCACAGATCGATTTCCATTCCAGCCGGATCGGTCTCGCCGCCGGGGAGGGTGCGTGCGACCGGGTAGCGGACTTCGTGAGTCTTGGGATCGCGGGACCGTTCCATCACCATGAAGTGTGCGTCGTAGTCCTTGTAGAGAATCTGGTCGTTCTTCTGCATCGTGGCGGTGCCCCATCCGGCGAGGTACAGCCAGGTCTTCGGATACAAGGGATCGCCGTTGTTCGAATCGCCATGCTCGTACACTCTGGTCGCGATGCCCCCATCGTGAAACGAGGCCTTGGCCGCGAAACGGTCGAACAGGATCCGGTAGCGATCGGAGCCTTCGACAAACTCGGCGACGACGCTGCCGCTGTTGGTGATCTCGTTCACATCGATCTCGATTGTCCCCTGCACCCGGGTGAGGCGCTTGCCGGCATAATCCAGGTGATCCCACGGCGACCGATCCTGCACGCTGCCGACCAAGGTGGCTCGGTCTCCTTTGAGGCGAAACGCGCCGCCGTAGAACGGATGCTCTGTGGCTTTGAAGATCCTGGTGCCTTCGTCGCCCTTCGGTGTTCCGAACCTGGGCTCCTCTGCGGTGGCCCGGAGCGAGACCGTCATGGCGAGTGAAATGCCTACGGCCACTAGCCATCCTGTGCGATGGATTGTTGGCGACACGATCAGCCTCCTGTCTCGATGAACGATGGGTTCAACGCACCGAAGTTATGATGGACTCCTGACGTCCGATACGCAATGGAGTTGCGTGGAGACCGGCTCAACAGTGAGTGAACACGAAAGCCGTTGTTGCAGAAAGTGGCAATCCAAGTCGGACCGCCGATCCCTTGCGGCAACCACAGCCTCTCGGTAGAGTGTAGGCAGCCTTGGAGGCTCAGGCCAGGGCAGAGTGTCCATCGCCCCTGGGTATTCGAGACGCGTGCGGACCACGCAAGGAGGCTCCGTGATTGCCCGCAACAAACTGTTGATCGGCCTGGTGGCTTGGTATGGGGTGCTGTCGGCCTGGACGGCCTACTCGCCGGTGGACCGGCAATTTTGGGCCTTGGCCAGTATTCTCCCGGCCGTCTTCGTGATGGGGCTGATCGCGGCCTATCGGTATCTACCGCTGTCGCCCCTGTCCTATGTGCTGATCACCGTGTTTCTGACCTTGCACTCGATCGGCGTCCACTACACCTATGCACAGACGCCCGTGGGGAACTGGCTGGAGCAGGCGCTGCACCTGGGGCGTAACCACTTCGACCGCGTCGTTCATTTCAGCTTCGGATTTCTTTTGGCCTACCCCATGGAAGAGGCCTTTCGCCTGCTCGGTCACGCGCGCGGTTGGGTTCTGTATTATCTGCCGGTGATCACGGTGCTCGGTTTGAGCGGTCTCTGGGAAATCATCGAGTCTTGGGTCGCACGGGCCGTGCATCCCGAACTCGGTATCACCTATCTCGGCTCACAAGGCGATATCTGGGATGCGCAAAAGGACATGGCTGCGGCCTTCTACGGATCGCTCCTCTGCATGGCACTGTTGTTGGGCGTGCGGGTTCTCCGCCGCGTGCGGGTCGATGCTTCTCGCGAGGATGGCACAATGCCTCTGCTCGATCCGGCTGAGCCGATCGCAACAAATAGTGCCATAGCCCAGCGCCCATTGTGACCGGATGGGCGACCTCCCCTCCAAGGCGTCGGCAACAGAAGCAAATCCGTACCTGCCTCACGCACTGCTTGCCGGGTATGCCGTGATCTGGACGTGGCTGGCGATCGCGCCGATCGACCGGCAGGATTGGCTGCTGGAAAATCTGTTGGCGGTGACGCTGGTCGCGATACTCGTCCTGACCTACCGGCGCTTTCAGTTTTCCAATCTCTCCTATGTGCTCATCGCCCTGTTCCTGGCGTTGCATGCCGTCGGCGCGCACTACACCTATGCGAAGGTGCCGGCGGGGTTTTGGCTGCAAGACACCTTCGGCTTGAGCCGCAATCCCTTCGACCGCATCGTTCACTTTTCATACGGACTTCTGCTCGTCCTGCCGATCAGGGAGTTGCTCATGCGGCTTGCCGGTATACGGGGTTTCTGGTCTTACTACCTCCCGATCAGCGCCGTACTCGCGCAAAGCGGATTCTTCGAGGTAGTGGAAGGGGTCGTCGCGGCGATCGTGAACCCTGAGCTCGGGTCCGCCTATTTGGGTACGCAGGGCGATGAATGGGATGCGCAGAAGGACATGACCGCGGCCTTCACCGGCGCGCTGCTGATGACGGGGCTGGCGGCAGTCCTGCCGAGTGGATCATCCGTTCGAGCCGGCTCCGAACCTTTCAACTCTGTTCCGCCTCGGAAATAATGAGGTGGAAGGGGAAGGCCGACGTTTCTTCCGCCTTGAGCCGTGCGTGGCTGTCCAGTAAGATTGACCACCGATGAAATTTACACGCAAACCGGGCGAGCCGATTTATCTGCGCAAGCACATGTTGGCTCTGGTATTGGCTGTGCTGGCTACGATCGTGCTGCCTCGGCTGTATGAAGTCCTTGTCGGCCCGCTCAGCTTTATGGGCCGGTTCCTCTCCGGCATGGTCATTGCCGTTGCCGCCGGCATCGGGCTCTATTTCCTGTTCCGATCCTCCGCGCAGAATCAGCCGTAAGGACGAGTGCAAGAGAATGTTCTCGCCGGGTCAGCCATTCCATATCGGGGCCTCTCCGCCAATGCTTCATCGTTTCTGCCGAAGAGGGCTCCCCCTGCGAGACATCCGTGTACATCACGGCGATCGTGCATATTAACCCGTATCATTCCTGAACGCCTCTCCTGCAATCGCGGATTTGACGCACTCCTTCGCGGCGGTACTTGCCCCTCTCGTTTGGCGACCGCCGGGTACCCGTTGCGCTCTCGCTGCAATGGGTGGAGCGCGATGAACCGTCATGAATGATGCGGGCTAAGGACAATCCTCATGCGTAGTATGGATCAGGACACAATCGTCGCCGGAATTCTGATAGGCTCTCAATCGGGATTCTCATCTCCGGTCGATTGGCGGACCCGCGAGCTGATTTCCACCGTCAAATTTAACAGTGGTGTGTCATCACGATAGGCTGCATAATGCAACCGTCCTCCTGTTTCGGAACTGCGTTACGGTGTTGCACAGGTCACGGGAGATATTGCGATGTCAAAAGAGAACAGAGACCACAGCGAATCGGAAGGAATCATCACGTGGGAAGGTTCGCGCCGCCGTTTCTTTGAGTGGGTCACAAGAGCGGTGATGGCAGTGATCGGCGTGGGGTTAGCCGTTCCGTTGGTCGGGTATGTCGTGTCTCCGGCCTTGAAGCGCCGTAAGCAAACATGGGTCGATATCGGGAGCGTGGACGAGCTGCCGAGTGGCGAACCCGCGCAGCGTGACTATGTCGCGACGATTCGCGACGGATATGTGGAGACCAAGACGCATAAAGCCGTCTGGGCGGTGAAGCAACCGGATGGACAGGTGATCGCATTTTCACCGATGTGTACGCATCTGGGGTGCGGGTATACGTGGGATTCGGGCGAGAAGAAATTCAAGTGTCCCTGTCATGGCAGCGTGTTTGATGTGTCGGGCCAGGTGTTGGGCGGTCCGGCGCCTCGTCCTCTCGATCGGCTGCCGTTAAAGGTGGAGAACGGCCGCGTGCTCGTGACCTACAAGGAGTTTAAGTCCGGCGTTCGAGAGCAAGCGGAGTTGTAACTCACCGGACAATGGGGCAGCCGATCCCGTCTGGACGGCAGAGGTGGCTGCGGTGCGGGCCAACACCTTGCGATTGAAGGTTGGTGAAGGCTGGTGCTGCTTTCGCGGTGGCGCGGCGAGGATACGGCGATGATCAGCGTGATCGAGAAGACATCGGCATCCTGGAGGGCATGAATGGCATCCCGACTTTATCAATGGCTGGACAGTCGCTTGAATCTGAGGCCGATCGGGAAGACGTTGCTCGATGAACCGATTCCCGGCGGCGCCAGTTGGGTCTACGTGTTCGGGTCCGCAACGCTCTTTCTCTTCGGCATGCAAGCCATCACCGGAATGTTCCTGGCTCTCTATTATGCGCCGACCCCCGACCATGCTTATGACAGCGTGCAATTCATTGAAAGCCAAGTCTCGTTCGGCTGGTTCATCCGAGGGCTCCACCATTGGGGCGCTTCGGGGATGGTCATCGCGGTCGGGCTGCATATGCTCCAAGTCTTTCTGTATGGCGCTTTCAAGCCACCACGCGAATTGATGTGGATGGTCGGCGTGGTCCTGCTGTTGATCGTGCTGGCCTTTGCCTTTACCGGCTATCTGCTGCCGTGGGATCAAACGGCCTACTGGGCCACGCAGGTGGGCATCAATATGGCCGGGACGATCCCGTTCGTCGGCGACTTCCTGGTCAAGGTCTTGCGCGGAGGCGAAACGCTGGGCGCGCTGACTCTCTCCCGGTTCTTCGCCGTCCATGTGCTGTTTCTTCCGGCGGTGATCATCACCGGGGTCGTGCTACATCTGTTTATCCTCCGGCGAGTCGGTCCGGCCGGCCCATGGGACGAACAGAAGGCGGCAGCTCATCGCGAGGCCTTTTTCCCCCGACAGGTGTATATGGATGCCGTGGTGATGCTCGGCATCTTCCTCACGCTCGTGGCCCTTGCGTCATGGGTGCCGTTCCCGCTCGCCGATAAGGCTGATCCGTCCGATACCAGTTTTGTGCCGGTTCCGGAATGGTACTTTCTCTTCTATTATGAATTGCTGAAGCACGTCCACGGGCCGCTGGAGCCGTTGGTCACCTGGGTCTTACCGGTCGTGTTCGTGATGATCATTCTGCTTTGGCCGTTTCTGGATTGGCAGAAAACGATCCGCGCTCCTGCCTCCCGCCCAATCGGCATGGCGCTCGGCGCCCTCTTCTTGCTGATCGTGTTCTCCTTGCTGGGCGTATCGCTGCACCAGCTCTATGCGGTGAAGCGCCCGGATCCCGAGATTGCTCACGGTAAGGCGCTCTACGTTCAATTCGGCTGCGCGGGATGCCATCGAGTGCATGGGGAAGGAGGAGCGTTGGCGCCGGACCTGTCCTACGTCGGCGACGCACGGCCCGAGCGGGAATGGCATCTGAAGCATTTCCGCGACCCACAGTCCGTTTCAGCCGGCAGTTTCATGCCGAAGTTTCCGCTGACCGAATCGGAATTGAACGATCTGACAAGCTATATGTTGAGTCTGAAGCGCCCATCCTCTTGATGGTCAGGCACGGCTTCGCGCACAGGATCTCCGACCGCGCGAACCGCCTCCTTTCGTTGCGTCTCCAAGCAGCACACTTAAGACGGGCGAGCGCTGTTCGTTGCGCCGAATCTGACGGACAGAGTAGAGTGATGGCCTTGTTTGGGTGTTGGCGGCGCAGGGCGCAGATCAACGGGCTGCATGGCACGGGACCCTGGACCGCATGACGAGGGAGTGCCCTGATGATGTGGTTCCTCATGATCTTCACAACCTTCCTCTTGCCTCCTCTGGCCTGGGCTCTGCCGGATACGCGGTGGTATCCCGTGTCGTCCGTCCGGACTTTGACGGGCGATGAGCTGCTTCGGATCGGGCAACTCCATGATGCGCAGGACCATCACCAAGAGGCGCTGAACTATTACCAGCTTGCCCTCTCGGCTTATCGGAAGGCGGAGCAGAAGGGCGGACAGGCTGCCGTGTTGGTGAGGATGGCCGGGGTTCAGGAACGGCGGGAGCATGTGCGCGAGGCCTATGCGTCGCTCCAGGAGGCGATGAAACTTCTGGGAGGCAAGGGTTCTCCCCGTGTGCGCGCCGATGCGGCCTTGGCAACCGGACGGTTGGCGGCGCGGCTGGAGCATGACAAGGAAGCCGAGCAGCACCTCGGAGAGGCTGTGACGTTGAACGAGCGGCTGCAAGACCAGAATGGACGCCACACGGCCATTCTGCAATTAGCTCTGTTGCACGTACAGCAGGGTCGTCTTGAAGAAGGACTGGCGATGCTGGAGCGGGAGCAGAAAGAGGCGCGGGCACGGCATGCCGGCGGGCACGAAGCGGATGCGCTGCTCGCCCTGGGCGATGTGTATTGGCTGCTGGATCGGTACGACGAGGCGCAGCGGTACTATGCAGAGAGTCTCCGCATGAGCGAGGCGGAACGAGACGAACGGCGGGAAGCGAAGCTGCGGCTCCGGTTGGCTCAGTCGGCCGACGAACTGGGTCGGCTGGACGAGGGAATTGAGTTCGGGCGGCAGGCGGCGTCCCTCTACCAAGTCATGCGGAGGAACGGGGACGAGGCCGCGGCGCACGCGACGCTGGCTGACCTCTACCGCAAGGTCGGCAAGAACCGCGAGGCGGAAGAGGCGGGGCTGAACGCACGGAGGCTCTATCGGAGCCGGCAGATGCAGGTACACGGATCGGGGTAGAGCTGGCCAGAGGAAAGTCGCGTATCGGTCAGGAGATGTTCACGGTCAGAGATGCTCAGAGGAGGTTTCCGAGATGCACAGTGACAGAGGCGAGAACTGGCAACGACTGATGGGCTTGATGTTCAAAGCGCACCCCTGGCACGGAGTGCCGATCGGCGAGAAAGCCCCCGAGGTCGTGACGGCCTATATCGAGATTGTGCCCACCGACACGGTGAAGTACGAAGTGGACAAGGCCAGCGGCTTCCTGAAGGTGGATCGACCGCAGCGATTTTCCAATTTCTGCCCAGTCTATTATGGACTCGTCCCCCAGACCTTTTGCGGAGAGCGGGTGGCGGAGATTTTTGCCAAGCGGGCGAAACGCAAGCAGATGATTGGAGATGGAGATCCGCTGGACATCTGCGTCCTCACGGAAAAAACCATCCCTCACAGCGATATTCTCCTCACGGCACTGCCGATCGGCGGCCTCAGCATGGCCGACGGCGGCGAAGCGGACGACAAGATCATCGCGGTGATGAAGGAGGATGCCGTCTATGGCAGGTATACCGACATCGCGGATTGTCCGCTGACCTTGATCGACCGCCTCCAGCATTATTTCTTGACCTACAAGAGCGCACCCGGCACGACGCAACATAAGGTGGAGATCACCAGCGTGTACGGCCGCGAGGAGGCGCTCAAGGTCATCCAGGCCAGTCACGCGGACTATCGCGAGAAATTCCCCGAGCTCGAAACCTTCTGGTCCAAAGGGGCCGGCAATTAGACAACAAGGGGGCAGGCTCCTTGCCCCTTTCCGACCCCTCTATTCTCAAATCCCAGTCTGTCTCGGAAGGCCGACCTGCCGCAATGCAGTCATCGGCCCCTGTGACTTCAGGATCTCCAGTTGAGTTCAGTCCTTCAGTAATAATCGGGGGGCCTGATGCACGCTGATGGGGGCAGGTCTTGTGATCACACAGAGGACAGTCTCCGTGGGTGCGTGTGTTTTCATGGCCCGTCGTCTCATCTGCCTTTGCCCCTTTCGAGCGATCGTCGTCGCTGATTTCTCGTTGTATTCGTTGTCGAATCGAGAAAGATTCGCGAGCGAGTCACTTAGTCGGCATATGCAGAAAAGGAGGAAGTATCATTGCACGACCTGAGGTGGCCCGGATTTGACAGACACCTTGAAACGGGGACAGGATTCCCCGAGGAGGTGTCCGATGGGTACACGCACACCGTTCACACCCGAGTTTAAGCGCGAAGCGGTCCAGTTGCTC
>JBFWWG010000019.1:0-48350 GCA_050246315.1 Nitrospiraceae bacterium
GTGCCGTGCCACGCATAGCAGCCAGTCTCTCTTTGGCCTGAAAGGACACGCAGCTGACAACCGAAAGAGGATTCTTGTGTCCATCCACTTGACATCCACATAGCAGCCTGTCGAAGCACACAAATCGCGTTTTTCCGCAGTCTGCTGGAGACGCCGCTCTTCGGATGCCCGTTGCTTCGGTCATGCACCGGGTGACACGTCACGAATCGTCGTGAACGATGTGCGGGCTCACGCCGCTCACCACTGGAAATGCGGTGGGATGATCTGAAATAACTGAACCCTGTGACCATCCGAAGGTGCCGCTGAGCCATTCGGACGGTCCCATGGAATCAATATCGGCGTCGTGTCTGAACACAGGGAGTAGACGATGCTATTCAAACAATACTATCTCGGCTGTCTGGCTCACGCGTCGTATTTGATCGGGGACGAACAGACCGGCACAGCGGCGGTGGTCGATCCCCAGCGCGATATCGACCAGTATCTGGCGGATGCCACGCAATCCGGTCTCCGGATCAGACACGTGTTTCTCACGCATTTCCACGCCGACTTTGTCGCCGGGCATCTCGAACTGCGCGAACGAACCGGCGCCACCATTTATCTGGGCGCTCGCGCCGAAGCGGAGTATGACTACAAGCCGGTCGGCGACGGAGACACGATCGAGTTTGGCACGGTTCGGCTTCGCATTCTGGAAACGCCGGGGCACACACCGGAGGGGATTTCGATTCTGGTCTATGATCTCGCCACGAGCGGCACGCGCCCTCATGCGGTGCTCACCGGTGACACGCTCTTCATCGGCGATGTGGGGCGGCCTGATTTGCTGGCCTCGGTCGGCGTCACGGCGGAGGAATTGGCCGGGCAGTTGTACGACTCGCTCCACGGCAAACTCCTCCCCCTGCCGGACGAGACGCTGGTCTATCCGGCGCACGGCGCGGGGTCGATGTGCGGCAAGCACCTGAGCACCGACACCTGGTCGAGCATGGGTGTGCAACGGGCCTACAACTATGCGCTCCAACCCATGAGCAAGGAGGTCTTCGTCAAGCTGGTCACGGCCGATCAACCGGAGGCGCCGCAGTATTTTGCGTTCGACGCGATGCTCAACCGGAGCCGGCGGGGGACGTTGCAGCAAAGCCTGGCGGGAGGGTTGAAGCCGTTGTCGCTGGAGGATTTGCTGCGCTTGCAAGAGCAGGGCGCGCAGGTGCTCGATGTGCGTGATCCCGCCGACTTTGCAGGAGGGCATCTCTCGGGCAGCCTCAATATCAGCCTGCGAGGGAAGTTCGCCACCTGGGCGGGGACCATTCTCGATCGAGAGAAATTGATCGTCATCGTCGCGGAGCCGGGTTGCGAGGAAGAGGCCGCGATGAGACTGGGGCGCATCGGATTCGACCATCTTGCGGGCTATCTCCGGGATGGGATGGAGGCCTTGCGGTCACGGCCGGACCTGCTGGCGAGGACGCAGCGGGTCAGCGCCGCCACGCTCGCCGAACTGCTTGCCGAGCCGGCGCCGCCCACGGTGTTGGACGTGCGAACCGAACAAGAGCGAAAGGAAAGCGCCATCGCGGGCAGCCTGCACATTCCGTTGCCCCATTTGATGGATCGGCTTCATGACCTGAAGGATCTGGGGCAAATCGTCGTGCACTGTGCAAGCGGCTATCGTTCGTCAATCGCCGCCAGTCTGTTGGATCGACAGGGCTTCCACCACGTGATGGACTTGGTCGGCGGGATCGAGGCCTGGCAAGCCACTGTCCAGGCAGCCGGTTCACAGGGTAGAGGCTCACCGCCTGCGCGCGGATCGTCAAGTCCCTAACCCACCCCCTTCCGGCAGACACCAGTCCAGCAGCCGTGAGCTGGCGGGTTCTCTTCAGCCTGCGATCCGTTTACTCGACCCATGGGGTCGTCTGGGCCGAGTCCGGAAGTCCCGTGAACAACGAAGATAGGTGCCAATGCGGAGTGGGGACAACAAAGGGTTCCGACCCCTAAGAATTCACCTTCGAATTCGGTGAGTCGGGCCCTTCCCCCAATAGCTATTCTGCGTTGAAAGACTTGATCTAGCTTGCCAACCAGGGATGAGTTCTTCGGCCAGCTCGAAGCAGCCCGTCTGGATATGGCACAAATGACCATAGCACAATATGGAAGAATGTATGGTCTTATGGTAGGCTTCGTCTCGTCTGATGGAAAAGACACGGTTTGAGTGGGACTCAGACAAGAACGCTGAGAACAGGACGAAACACGGCGTCTCATTCGAACGCGCTCAATACGCCTTTGCAGATCCCAGACGTGTGATCGCGAAGGATCTCACACATAGTCAGTCAGAGGATCGGTTCTACTGTTTTGGTGATGTCGATGGAGGCATCCTGACGGTCCGGTTTGTGTACAGAGCCTCTGTCATTCGGATCATCGGAGCGGGTTACTGGCGTAAAGGAAAGGCGATCTATGAGCACGAAAATCAAATACAGCAATGAGTCGCTAGGGGAGATTCGCGTGATCCCGGATTTTCTTCCTTCTCCAGCCGACCTGGCTTTTCGAGAGGAGGGCGTCAAAGTCACGCTGGCCTTGAGCAAGAAGTCGGTCGAATTTTTCAAGGCCGAGGCGGGTCGGCATCATACTCAGTACCAGCGTATGATTCGTCGACTTCTCGATGCCTACGTCGAGACGCAATCTCACGGTCCATCCGCTCGCGCACCTCGGTCTATCAAGAAAAGGTTGAGATAACCTCTTGAGCGAAATGCGCAGATCTGAAGGGCTGGCGTCTGCAGTCTGATTTCTTGAGAAGGAACTTAAACCCATTTGGGTTTCCATATTTCAGGAGGATAGGTTGCTGTGTTTAGAGCGTATTTTGATGCGAGCGGGCATGAAGAGGACCCACAGATGGAAGTACTGTCAGTGGCTGGTTTCATCGCTCCCGCAGATGTGTGGAGCGATTTTGAGACCAAATGGAATCAGCGACTCGCTGACGATGGCCTACCCGCCTTCCATATGTCGGAGTGTGCAAACTACAGGTATACGTTCGAGGGATGGAGAGAAAAAGAACGACAACGCCAGAAGCTGCTGCGTGATTTGCTGGATATGCTTAAGCCTTTGAGCAGGAAGTTCGGATGCACGATTCCAACCAAGCTATACAAAGAAAGACTTTCAGAGAATCCAAGAGAGAGATTCAAATTCAAAGCTTATGTCATTGCGGCGAGATCCTGCGTTGACCAGGTGCGCGAATGGTGCCGTCCGGAAGGGGCCCCACAGCTATCTGGTATTCAATTCTTTTTCGAAAGAGGTGATCAATGGCAACCAGAGCTGAAACTGCGAATGGTGGAAGACGGCTTCCCCGAGCCCATCTTCAAGCCAAAGATGGATGTATTTGATAGGAAGGGAACTCTCAAAGAGCCGGGACTGGTTCCGTTCCAGGCAGCCGATATTCTGGCCTATATCGCATTCCTCTCCGAGAAGTTCTTTCGCCGAGAGATGGACACCTGGGATGATAAAGAGAGTATTCATTGGATGCGAGAAGAAATATTAAACGCAGTGCCTGGCGAGCCAAGATGCTTCACCCCTGACGATCTCGATAGATTTGAAACTCTCTTGCAAGTCAATGATCGGGGTCTTGTTGGGTAGAGCCAATGAAATTTTATCGAGGTGATTCTGTTCCGAGTCAAGTAATGAACGCTACTCGCATAGATCGAGGACGCACCTTCGCTGACCACTTCTGCGGAAATGGGCTCATGGCAAAGTTCGCCGATGGGGGTACAAGCACACTGTTGCAGGGCAAGAGGCTTCTCGACATGATCTTGAGCCACGTTGGCTATGAACGCGGTCAGCCGGAGCAAGCATTCTCGTATCACAGCCCGTTCCTCTCATTCACCCGGGATCTAGAAGCGGCCTTGAACTTTTCCGAGCGTACGAGAAAGAAGGAGCTGGAGGAGTGTCCTTTGGAAGATGCCTCCTACTTCGTTTGGGAACTCGATATTGATCTTCCTGACGAGGTCGAGCCAGGCCGTTACCAATTCGTTTACAAAGCGAGTTCTGTGAATTGTAGGCAGCATGTTTATAGTCAAATTCAGCGAGCGCCTGAGTTGGTAGCCAACACCGGAGACGGCGATATTTTGGCTGTGGGACTTATGAATCTATTTGCCATGCGAAATGCGGATGCTGATTCCCGGGACCACTGCGCCGAAATTATCGATGTAGTTACGTACGTCCAAGGTCATGATACGAGCGGTCATGATCTGCGCCTTGTGGCTAACACGCTGGAGCGGGCGAGGCGTTCTCGTGAATGGTTACTCTGTCCAACAGACCCGATGGAAGACGGGTCTGGACTATCGTCTCGTTTCGTCATGAACCGGCACCTTCGACCCCGCAAATATTACCGGGTTTGCAGTGCGCCGAAAGCTAGGTGAGTCAAAGTTGAAGGAGAATGTACCGAGGGTCTTTTTCATGACTTTTAGGAGTGAATCCAATTGTTGTTCGCCGTGACTGCTTCATACCTTGGGTGCCAGCTAGAGATACAGGGAGACCTTTTCAGGGCTGAGACGACCCGGGTCGAGCTAGACCGCGGCTTTCTTCACCCTAACTTCAGCCCGGTATCCTGTTGCGGCCAGTACTCTGATAAGCACGTCGGTTGATACGCCATGGGTGTTGCCGTTGGCAATCCCTGTCACTCGCGTTCTGGATGTTCCAGCGCGTTTGGCAATGTCGGCATGAGTAAGCTCTCCTGCTTGAATGATCCTTAATCAACGCGACGGTGAGTTCAGAGCGAAACTCCATTTCGGCGGTATCGGCCTGAGACAAACCCAAGGCGCGCCCGAGCTCGTCAGCGGTCCGAACCGTCACGGTCTTTCTGGTCTTTGCTGTGGCCATGCAACACCTCCATCAATCGCTGTCGATCAAAGGTGATTCCCTGCCCCAGCTTCTTACACGACTAGGGAGCCACGACCTTCAGTCCCTGGATTTTTGAAGCGATCCGAGGAAACTCCAGCAGGTTGCTCGTGACGACCGTGGCGCCGATCTGTTGGGCAGTGAGCGAGATCAGGATGTCGTTATCGCCAGGATATTCAGGATCAGGGTATTGTTAGCGAGCTGAATCTTGCCGACTATCGGTAGGGCCATGGCCGGATATCGCCCTTTAAGACTCCTTTCAGGGGAGCCAGGGCTTTGCTAAGGCGCTGTTCCTCGACCAGCAGCGACAAGGCCTTGTCGCTGGCTTCCTGCTCTGACTGCACACCAAAGTATCGTTTGGCCGCGTTGATCTTGCGCTGATCCAGCACAAGATGTTTGTGTTTGAGCGCTTGGGATCTCACTTTCCCCCCTCTGTACACGGGATGTACATCATTTATAGATCGGCGGGGGTAGTTCGTGCAAGGACCAAAGAATACGGGAGGTGCTGTCTGCTCAGGCTCAGGCTTACGAGGAGAAACGGAAGGGGTTACAACGTCGGTCAAGGACTCTGCGACGCGATCCGAATTCGCGCGTCCACGATCCGGCAGCCTTGGCCGGGCGGGAAGGCGAAGACGGGATTGAGATCGAGTTCGTTGATCTCCGCGACTTCTTCCACGAGGGTGGACACTCGCAGCAGCACGTCTTCGATCGCCGCGATGTCCGCGGGCGCGTGGCCGCGATAGCCTTCCAATAAACGATATCCGCGGATCGCCCGCACCATCGCGTGCGCGTCTCGATCCGTGAGCGGCGTCACGCGGAACTGCACGTCTTGCAGAATCTCCACGTGGATGCCGCCGAGTCCGAAGGCGACGAGCGGGCCGAACGAGGGATCGTGCGTGGCCCCCACCATGACCTCGACCCCGCCGGACAGCATCGGCTGGATCACGACCCCTTCCATTGCATCGAGCTGGTTGCGCCTCTGAAGCTGTTCCCGGATGTCGCGATAGGCTTGGCGGACGTCCTCGCTGTTGCGAAGCGGGAGACGCACCCCTCCGACCTCCGTCTTGTGAACGATCGTGCGGCTGGCCAGCTTGACTGCGACCGGAAACCCGACCTGGTCTGCCAGCGCAACTGCTGCGTCCTCCGTTGTGGCGACGCCGCCCGTAGGCAGTGGGAGGCGCATCGCGGCCAAAACGGCGCGAGTCTCATCGGCGCTCAGCCAGCCCGAGGCTTCCTTCCGCAACGCCCTGGTGCAGATGTCCCTGACGAGTTGAAGATCGATATCGGAATGGAGCGGCACCTGCCCGATCGGCTCCCTCCGCCACTCGCCATAACACGCCGCCTTGCTCAAGACCAGACCTGGCGTTTCGGGCAGGTTGAAGGTCGGAATCACTTCACCGGCTGTCGAGAAGCGTCGATCCAAATCGCCTTCGGCCATCCACGTGATCATCACCGGCTTACTCACGATGCCGGCGCTCCGCGCCTGCCGGATGCCTTCAAGGATGCCTTCGCTGATCGGTGCCGTGTCCTGGGGGCTCACCGCGATAAACAGAATGATCAGCGCGTCGAGGTCCTGGGATTCCAGAAGCGTGGCGATGGCCTGCCGGTACTGATCCGGGGTCGCAGAGGCGATCAGGTCCACGGGGTTTTTGAGCGATGCCGCGGCCGGTGTGAAGGCCGCCAATTGCCGGCTGGTCGCAGATGAGAGTTCCGGCACGAGCAGGCCGTTGGCTTCGCAGGCGTCGGCGCAGAGGATGCCGGGCCCACCGGCGTTCGTGAGGATCGCCACGCGGCGGCCCGACGGCAATGGCTGATTCGACAGGCCCGCCGCGAGCGCGAACATGTCCTCCAATGTGTCGGCGCGGATCACACCGGTTTGCTGGAACAGCGCATCGACGGCTGTGTCGCTCGCGGCCAGCGAGGCGGTATGCGAGCCGGCCGCGCGGCGGCCGGACGACGTTCGTCCGGCCTTGACCGTCACGATCGGTTTCCGCCGGCTCACGCGCCGTGCGATCCGGGAAAAGCGCCTCGGGTTCCCGAACGACTCGACGTAGAGGAGGATCACGTCCGACGCCCGGTCTTCTTCCCAATATTGCAGGAGATCGTTGACCGACACGTCCGCCTTGTTGCCGACGCTCACGAAGATGGAGATGCCGACCTGCAGGCGGCGTGCCGCCGCCAGCACGGCCAACCCCAGCGCTCCGCTCTGTGACGACATGGCCACACGGCCGGCGGGAGGAAAGGTGGAGCTGAAGGTGGCGTTCAGCCGGATCGAGTCGTCGGTATTCACGACGCCGAAACAGTTCGGTCCCACCAGCCTCATGCCGTAGTCGCGTGTTTTCTGCGCGAGCGTTTGTTGGAGCCTGGCTCCTTCCGTTCCGATCTCTGCGAACCCGGCCGTGATGACCACCAGCGTCCGAACGTTGGCGGTGCCGCATTCGTCCACGACCTGGAGCACCCTCTCGGCCGGGACAGCGATGACTGCCACATCGACGCGTGCCGGGACCTCGGTGATGGAAGGATAGGACGCCAGTCCGCGGATGGACGAAGTCGACGGGTTCACCGGGTACAGGTTGCCGCGAAATCCGGCGGACAGCAGGGCGTCGAGCAACTTGGCACCGAGGCGGGAAGGATCGCGGGAGGCGCCGATCACCGCCAGGTGCTGCGGGCGGAACAGGGGCTTGAGCGATGCGACCGTGGCGACCCGTTCCCGAAGGTCGGTTCTCGTGGGTTCCGATCCCAGCGGGCGGATCAGCAACTCGACCTCCATTTCGTCTCCCGTGAACCACTCGCGCATCTCGAATCCAGACTCGTGAAATACCTCGCGCATGGCGAGGTTGTCCGGTTGGGTGACGGCCCAGAGTCTCGTGAAGCCGGCGTCATGGGCGGCAAACGCCAACTGTTCCAAGAGCAGGGTCCCCAGTCCCATGCCGTGATGCTCGTCGTCCACGGCGAAGGCGACCTCCACCGTCCGTTCATCCTTGGCGGCATACGAGCCGACCGCTAAGATGGACAGCCGGTCTCCTTGCCGCGCGACGAACAGGGTGAGCTGTTGCGATGGATTCGAGGCGTTGCACATGTCCCGGACCAATTCGTCCGGCGGGGCTACCTCCAAAAAAAACCGGCGGCGGCGCGCTGCAGGAGAGAGTCGCGCAAAAAAGTCGAGTAGGGCGGTCTGGTGGGTCCGGTTCGCGACATAGAGGGTTGCGCTGGTGCCGTCCCGCAAGAGCACCGGTGTCGGCTCGACTCCAGCCGGCAGGACCGCCTCTGGTTCATGTGGACGGAAGCGGCTCATCCGCGATCGAATTGGCGAAGGGGACGAGTACGACAGAGGGCCATGGAGACCATGCGGGCCGGCGATTCACTGCCCCGCGGCAGGGTCACCGAATGACGAGCACCGGACAACTGACGTGGTGCAGCACGGCGTGCGAGACGCTGCCGAGGAGGAACCGTTCCACCCCGCGCCTGCCATGCGAGCCGATGACGACGAGTTGCGCGGCCTTGGCAGCCTCGGCGATCTGATCCGCCGGATCGCCTTTCAACACCTGGGTCGAGGAGATCTGATAGAGACCGCCGAGCGCGGTCGCGGTCTCGCGCACTTGTCCCTGCGCGTACTTCTCCATTTCCTCCGACCAGGCTGCGTACCCGTAAGCAAGGGTGGGATCGCCGACTTGGGGCGTCGGCACGACGCTGATCACCGACCAGGAGACCGAACGGGCGAGACGGTTGGTCGAGAGCCAGCCTCGCAGGCGGGCGGCATCCTCCACCCCTTCGATAGCCAAGACGGCATGGGTGATGGCCCCGGGGTTCGCACGGACGATCAGAGCCGAACAGGAGGCATGCTGAACCACACGATGGGAGACGCTGCCGAGAACGGCCTCGGCCATTCGGCCCCAGCCGCGGTTGCCGAGGACGATCAAGTCGGCCTTGGCGGACTTGGCTGTTTCAAGGATGACGTCGGCGGGATTGCCGAATTGATACAAACGCCGGACGGTTTTCACGGTGGACGGGACCAAGGCCGCGGTCTGGTCCAGCAGTTTCTCGCCGGCATCGATGAGGGACTGTCGTAGTTCCTCGTGCGCCTGTTTGGCCAGCGGAACCGGTGTGAACGGGCTCTCGAACGCCCGCATGTCGATGCCGTGGATCAGCGTCAGTTCGTCCGGCGTAAAGAGCCGCCCGGCCACTTGAACGGCATTAAAGGTTTGATCCGACCAATCGACGGCGATCACGATGCGCATCGGCTTCTACTCCCTCACGTACAACCCTGCGTGGGACGCGGCGCCAGGGGCAATTCCGACCGGCCGCCTCGGAACACGCACGGCACCCCCGCCCGCGATCATAGCATAGTGGCGGACCGATGATCTTCGTGATCCTTCGTCATGCTCAGCGAGACCACCACACCCTGACGAAGTCCTCGGCCTTGTTGTAGCGCACATCCAACTCGCCCTGGTGCGCGTCCTTCAAGGCCGACCCGATCCGGCGCGCCAGGTGCGAATCTGTCGTGGAGATCACCACCTTGTCCTTCTGCTTTTCGATCATCATGATTCGAGAAAGAGGATGGGTTTCCTTTTCATTGGCTTCCGCGTTCCGGATGAGTCCCACCAGGTCATCTTCGTGTAAGGGCAGGTAGGGTCCCGTCAAGGTCACGAGGCCTTTGGGATACTTGTCCTCGATCCGTTGGCAGGCGGGACACAGAGCCTCGTGGGCGTCGGCCGGCTTTGCCGCCCATGACCAGCGCCCACGATGGAAGACCGCGCCGCATTGCGGGCAGGCGGTCGGCTCTTTCAGCTTGCGTTTGGTCTTATAGGTATCGTGTTCGTATTCGCGAACATCTCTGTCTCGTCTCATCCCTCTTCCGGTGGCTGGAGCAGCCTTGCTCTTCATACAGGCGACCTCCGAGTTGCCCGAGCGGCGCCCGCTCGGAACCGAAATCGGCACACATGATCGTCTTTCGAGATGGGTGAGGAGTCCTTGTCACCCCACCTTGATCTCCACACTCTTCGACACGGGCTTTGCAGTTTTCGGCAAGTGCACCCACAGCACTCCGTCCTTGGACTCGGCGGAAATCTTGGCGGCGTCGGCATCGTCCGGGATGGTGAAGCTTCGGGTGAAACTCCCGTACGTGCGCTCCACGCGATGGAACTTTTTGCCCTTTTCTTCCTTCTCATAGCTCCGCTCGCCGGAGATGGTCATGACGCCGTTGTGGACGGTCAGTTTGATCTGGTCCTTCTTCACCTCCGGCAGCTCGGCCTTGATGAGGTATTCCTTGTCGTCCTCCGCAATGTCCACCAACGGAGACCACTCGGCCACCGTCATGGCCTCCTCACGCTCACCTTCTTTCCGCACACCCGTGCGGCCGAAGAGGCTGGCCAGTCGCTTTTCCATCTCCTCCAGTTCCTTCGAAGGATTCCATCTGGCGATCGGATCTCGGCGAGTCAGTTCTCCCATGGGTCCCCCTCCTTCCCGGACCACCTATATGTCCACTGTCTCGGATCAAGACCGGGTCTCCGGCTAGGCCGCTTCGACCTTCCTCTGCGATTCACCGCCCACCAATGGTGCCTCGGCCGGTTCGCACTCTGGGGCGATGTCGCACCGCGGGTACTGAGTCGCCTCCTTGTGAGGCGGAAGCGACAGGGCATATTCTCCTCGCCCCATCAGCGTGACGAGCACCGCACCTTCCCGGCTCAACCGATCGATCTCCGCAAAGACCTGGTTCCACGTGAGATCGGGATGCAGGCTCAATACCTCCTCGATGCGACACCCAGGCACGCGCGCAACCGACTCCAGAATGATACGGGCGGTCGGTGTGGCGGCAGCCATAGAACACCTCGTGCCTACTGCAGATGCCATGCTGTTGCCGGGGTGCATGCACGGTGCCAGAGAGAACAGTCGACCTCGAAGCGACCTCCCAGCAACCCGGACAAGCACTTAGAAAATCGGCGGAGCTGCCACGATGTTGCGTTTCAGACCAGCGGGGAGATGATCGTTGTCGCCAAAAGCAACAGCGACAGGAGGACGCGACTGTCTCAAAATACTCCTGACTGGAGAGGTGCTTCCTACCAGAGCCAATTCGGCTTCAGCAGCAGCATGAGGCCCAGCCCGACCATGACGATTCCACTCAGGAGCTTGAGCCACTCTCCTTCACGAGCTTGAAGCTTATGCCGGCCGAGCGTCACGACGGCGATGGCGACCATGAGGCCGTCGTCGGCGATATAGGCCAGGTTATAGAGCGCCAGATAGCCGTAGTACTGCCACCAAGTCAGGTCGCGCAAGGTCAAGATTCTGGTATAGGCGGCGGGCAACCCCGCCGTACAAAGCAATTCGATGACATTGACCAGAACGGCGAGCACGACGACGCTGGCCATGGCACCGAGAAGGTTGTCGGCCTGGATGATCCGTCGCATCGCCGCATAGAGACCGGACTTGGCCGACTCTGGGATCCCGACAGACCACCCGCGTCTGGCCGTAACGGCGTCTTTGAGGTTGAGGGCGCCGATTAAGATCGCCACTCCGCCGAGCAAGAGTTCTGTCAGGCGGGAATAGCCGACGAACCGGAACAAGTTGAGCCAGGCGGCCATGAACGCGAAGTAGACCAGGCCGCTGACGAGGACGAACGTTCCGGCAATCACAGCCATGGCCTTCCTGTCTCGCAGGTTCACCAGGAGGGAAAGGAGAAACAACAGCACCCACATGGCGCAGGGGTTGAACCCGTCCAAGAGACCGAGTACTAAGGTGAAGAGCGGGAGTCCCAGATCCCGGGTGCTCAGAGGACCGAAAAACGAGACTGTCACCGTGTCCTGATCGCCCTCCCGACTGGATTGGGCGGTACAGGGCTCCTCGACTTCTGACCGACACGCACCCGGCAAGGGTCTGTATTCTGGGCCGGACCGAGTTCGGTCGAGCAGGGACCGGATCAGCGAACCCGTTGTCTCAGCCTCGTCGTAACCGATCAGGAGTTCTCCTCCCACCAGAAAGGCCGGTACGCCGAGGGTTCGTATGTGTCGTGCCGCGGCGAGTTCATGTAACCGCTCCGCTGCGACCGTAGATCGTCCGACGTCGTGCACGAGAATCTGGAGCGACGGCCGTTCCTGTTTCAGTTGTTCCAGGAAAGTCTTGGCGCGAACGCAGTGGGGGCAGCCTTCCCTGACGAAGACTTCGATGTCGGCGGCGGCGGACTCAGCCAATGTGCTGCCGGCTGAGGTCGGGAAGGAGTCCGCCGCGCTGCAAGCGATCAACAGAACCAGGAATCGGAAGAAGCGCATGGCCATGCCGGTCGGAGTAGCAACAGGCGGGCCAGGTAGGCGTGCGGTATGCTGTCGGGTGACGGAGAACTGAAGGGCGGCCCTCAGAACGAAAAGGGCCGCCCCTGAAAGTTACCGGGCGACGAAGTGTGCCCGTCGGTTGGATTGCCAGCAGGCTTCGCTATGGTCGGTGCAGAAGGGTCGCTCCTTGCCGTAACTGAGGATCTGCATCTGCGAACCGGGCACTCCCAGATTTTCGAGGTAGCGTTTGACCGACTGGGCCCGGCGCTCGCCGAGAATCAGATTGTAGGCGAGAGTGCCCCGCTCGTCGCAGTGGCCTTCGATGACGATTCTCTGTCCATCGTTGGTCCGTAGGACCTTGGCGTTCTCTTCCAACGTCGTCCGCGCGTCGGCGCGCAGGACCGATTGGTCATAATCGAAATAGATGTCCTCAAGGGACGGGGAAGGAGCCGGAGGAGGAGGCGGTTCCACCGGGAGAGCAGCAGGAGCTTGGGCGATCGCAGGCGGCGGCGGCTCCGCCGCTGGAGGTGGTTCCGGAGTCGGCTGGACCGGCGCTGGAGTCGGCGGGGCCATTGGCGGCTCCGTGACACGAGCTTCTTCGACGGGCGGCGGCGCGGGCGGCGGTGGTTCGACTCTTGGTTCCTCGACCGGTGGCGGCGGTGGTGGCGGCGGCTCGATCTTTGGTTCCTCGACCGGTGGCGGCGGCGGAGGCGGCGGAGGCGGAGACTCGACCTTCGCCTCTTCCAACGGCGGCGGCGGAACCGGCTCCGGCGTCACTTGCGGGGCCGCTGCCTCGGGTTTCGGCCCGGCAATGAAGGTTTGGTCTCCGGATCCCGACGAAAGTTTCTTGCCTGAACAGCCCGTAACGATCCCCAGGATGACGAACCCCAGAAGGACTCGACATGTTGTCGATGCGATCAATCCATACATGAGTGTGGTTCTCCTTAACGGATGTGAATGGACCGGGCGACCAGTCCGTCAGGGTTCTTCGAGTAGGCGAGGTCTGCAACGTCTCCCACTTTGACATCGGCCAATGTGATGGAGCGCGTGCCTTTGGTGATCTTCGCATCCGGCGGAACCGACGCGCCGACGATCAACTCTTCCTTGTTGGGCCGGCCGGATCGGATGACGATCGTGTGGGGCTCGTCCTTCAGGTTCGTCGCCACGACCTGTCCGCGGACGGTGTGAACCGCTCCCTTCTGGCTCGCGGCGAGGAGAGACACGGGTATGCCCGCAATCCCCACCGCAAGCCAGAGCACACAGCAAAGTCTTAGGACGCTCCTCATTGAGACCTCCATTCCATGTGTCAACTGGGTCAGTCGTCGCGGGATCGAGCGACGCTGGTTCTGGCTAGCCCGCATGGTTCATGAACGCTTCTGCTGCAATCGCGGATTCGCCGCTGCAACACGCCGATCTGCATGTGCAACGGGTGGAATGTGACGAACCGCCATGAATCATGCGGACCAGTGGCGTCGAGAATGTTGTCCCTTATACTCTTCTGTGCGAAAGATGCCAAGATGGATGGATACTTTTTCCGAACGACGAGGCATCCCATTACAGCAGGGTGGTGGCGATGCCGAGATACATCGCCACACTCAGGAGATCTTGGAGCACGGTGGCGATCGGCCCGCTGGCAAGCGCCGGATCAACCCCCAACCGGTCCAGAGCCAGCGGGAGCAGCGAGGCCACGAGCGTGGCGATGCAGGAAGTGGCCAGCAGCGTGATGGCGATGACCAGCGCGACTTGGCGATAGCCTCCGAAGAGATACAGACCCAGACCGGCGACGGCTCCCATCGTACTTCCAATCAACAGGCCCAGAAGTCCTTCATGCCAGAGATGCAGGAGCACCGAGACTCTGCCGTAGGCGAGGGTTCGAACCAAGATCGTTTCCGTTTGAGTGCCGACTGCGTCCGCCATATAGACGACGAGCGGGAGAAAGAAGGCCAGCGCGATCTCCTGCTGTAAGGCTGCTTCGAAGGCTTTGGCAATTTCTGCGGTCACCCATCCGCCGGCCAATCCGAGAATCAGCCAAGGAATCCGTGCTCGGAAGGCATCGATGGTGCGGTGCGGCTGGGTGGGAGCCGGATGGACCGACCCCACGCCGCCCTTACGGAGCAGGTCGTCCACATGCTCTTCATGCAGCAGGGCGAGCAGCCTGCCGATCGGGACGGCCCCCAGCAACCGGCGCCGTTCATCGACCACGGTCACGTCCGCCTCGTGCCGTTCGACGGCCATCAACGCGATCGATTCGGCGACCTCGCTCGGACTCACCTCCAGCGGAGGTGGACCTTGAAGATCGGCCAGGACCTGCTCCGGGCCGGCGGCCAGCAACCGCTCAACCGGCACCTGGCCGAGCAGCCGGCCCTGCTCATCCACAAGATAGAGGTGCCCTGCTTCATCGTACGCGCCTTCCCTCAGCATCAAGAGGGTGCGGGCCACGTTGTCGGCGGGAGCGGCGTGTGGGACGGCCGCCGTCATCAGATCCGATGCCCGTCGTCTCTCGTTCCGAATCGGACTATCCATGCGTGGTGGATCAAGGAGTGAGGAAGGCCTTGCGGATGCGAAGGGCAAAGGCATCGACGGAGTGGGGATCGGACCGATGAACACAGGTGCCCAGGCGCTGCGCGGCGAGATTGGCCCAGTGCTCGCCCATGTCAATGACCTCTCCGGTCCTGACCTGGCCCGCCTTCAGGCGGACGAGGTCGGCCCCGATCTCGGTCTCGGCGATCCGCACCGTAAAGGTCCCTCGGTCGAAGAGTTCGCATAGGTTATAGAGGACGCGCACGTAGGCCGCCGCATACTTGGCGGGCCTCCCGTCTTTCTTGTCGAGAAATTTCTTGCGTTGGTTCGCCGCGTAGCTCATGAAGGCCTCGTAGGCCTGGCGCGGAGACCAGACGGACGGGAGGAGACCGCGCAACTCCTGTCCCCATTCGTCCGCCGCGATGACCGGGGCGAGAAAGGTTTCGAGGACCAGCGGGTAACATTCGAGTGCGAGCGAGAGGAACAGACCGATTTCCCATGCCGTCTCATCCACCGTTTCCTTCGTCATCCGCGTGCCCTGGTAGCGAAATCCGACCCGAAAGAGGTCGGCCGTCGGCACGACGTAGACGCTCCGATAGTCGGCATCGCTCTCCGGGCCGGCCAACCCGTGAGCCTGCGAGCCGATCAAGACTTTCAGGATGGTCCTACTCTGATCCACGCGAGTCAGTCTCCCTTCGGTCAGTGCGACGATCCTATAGGGATGAACGAAATCACGATGGAAATGGCGATGAGGATGACGATGATCCATTCCAGCAATTCCATCCGCAGATTGGCGGCGCGGTCGGTCATCTTGCCGTAAATGCTGTCCAACGTTTGGAGCTTGCGGATGATGCTCGCGTCCCAATCCTCAAGGTGAAAGCGCTGTGAGAGGAGACGATACAGCCGGGCGAGATACTGGTCCCCCAGCAGCTTGAGCGTATTGGTGACGCGCTCGAAGAGAATGGCGCTGTCCACCTGCATTTCCGCGATACGGGTGGAATGGGTTTCGAGCGAACGGGGCCATGGCAGACGGCTCCACGGAGTCTTGGCCAGCGCCTCATAGGCCTGGTCCAGCGCCAGGTCCAGTTGGTGGTCGAGCAGGCGCATTTCCAACAATTCGACGTTGGCAAACTCGACCACCGCCCGTACGTCCTCCATATCGGACCCGAACAGAAATGCGGCGTTCCAGTCGATGACGGCGATGTCCTCGGGGCTGAAGGAGAGGCGGTAGGACATGGCGTCGCGGATTTCCTGTTCGGAGAGCGACGTCCGTTCGCACCGCAGGATCTGCGCCAACTCATGTTCAAAGGCTGTCCAGAGGAGGGGAGTGTTCAGGGAACTGGAGGCTTCGATGTGGAAGATTGCGTAATCCTCGACCTCACCGGCCAACGCCGGCTTCTCGATGGCCTCTCCAAGCGCCTCGGCCAACTCATCGACCCATCGGCGCGAGTCGGTCAGGAGCGAGGGGTTGTCGTAGAGCGCTTCGCTCAACCCCAGCAGACCTGTAAAGGGGCCTTCGATCGGAATCTTATAGGTGACCGTCAGGGCGCCGAAATCGTAGAGCATCAGCTCGACGCTCGGGCTTGTGGCGTAGTGCGAGAGCGTGATCGCGGCGGTCTCCTTCAAAATCCGCAAGGGCGCGGGGCGGTATTCCAGGTGAGGCGGCGCGCGAAGTTTGTATCGGATCTGAGCCCGTTCCTTGAGCGCAGTCACGCGGCGGTCGGCGAGGTCGAGATTGATGGCGGCGCCGATGTCGTAGACGAGCAGCGCGAAGCAGGTGCCCTTCTCGATCGTCAAGCGCTGCGCCTCGTCTGTCGGCATTGGGGGCCTTCTCCTCGACCGCGACGGAAGAAGTCCTTAGGATTCACAGGGGCTAAATCAGTTCATGGTATCGGGCTTTCTGGTAGATCTGCCCCTTCGTCAACAGCACGGCTCCCGTTCCGATCACCGTCATCAGAGCCGCCACGAAGCCTCCCACGAATGGAATGAGTGTCATGAGGAAGTAGACGATCAGTCCCGTCACGAACGCGCCTCTGGCGCTCGGAGCACGCCCGAGGCCGCGCAACAGACCCCAGCCCAGCCAGGTGATCGTGAAGACGCGGCTCAGATAGAAAATCAGAAACAGGCCGGCCGCCGCGACCAGGGCAAGAGGGAGCCCCATGACTGAAGCGGCCAGCAGCAGGATGACGAGGGGGCCGAGGAGGCAGAGGAGCAGGCCCGTTCCGAATGAGGCGAGCGTCCGCCGGCTGAGGTTGGCCACCGTCAATTCCGTCGCGATCGGATAGAAATGAAGGAGCAGCAGCCCCAGCACGAGTGTCGAGACGAAGCTGATCCCCGCGAACAGCAGTTTCCCCATGGCGAGCCCCGCCAAGATCTGTTCCGGCTGAGGTATCCGCAACGTGCGGAACGATCGCTCGGTTACGCGGCCCTTGACCGCAGCCGGATCATCGATGGTCGGGGATCCCTGTCCCATATAGCTCAGGTTCCCGTCGATCTTGGCGTTGGAGGTCACACGAAGCGAGCCGGCGGCGGCGTTCACGTGGCCGCCGATTTCGTTCGAGAGCGTCACCTCTCCGCCACCGACAGTGAGGCTCTTCGCGATCGGCCCGGCCAAATGCACAGAGCCTCCGCCAGCGACCATGGCGCCCTCTACGCGGCCGGTGCCGGCGGTTTCGATCATCCCGCCTCCCACGGTGAGATTGCGGCCGATCTGTCCGCTGATCGAGATCCGGCCTCCCACCACCCGCGCGTCGGCCGTCACCTTGCCGGAGATCGTCACGATCGCGCCGGCGGCCAGGAGGTCGCCGTTCACGGTCCCGTCTATAATGATGCGGCGGGCGATCACATGCGCGTCGCCGTTGATCGTCCCGTAAATCTCTACCTGGTCGGCGGCGGCGAAATAATCCCGGGCGATCGTCTGCCCTCGCGGCACGGTCACGAGACTCCGGGAGCCGTCCGATTCTTGATTCTCTTCGTCTGCTTGAACGATGGACGGCTGGGCTGCCTCGAACAGGCCGAGACAGAGCGTGATCATGACCGCGATAAGCCGGAAAGGTCTGGACGGTGCCATGGAGGACTCCTTTTCACTTAAGCGTTCACTCCGGCGGCGCGAGCTCGCGAATGTACCGTAGGGATTCCAAGATTTCTTCGTCCGTGAGACTCGTCAGCCATCCGTGCATCGGCGTGTAGGCGACCCCGTAGGCGGCGGCCATCCACAGTTCAAAGTCGGTTTTCGCACGGATACGCGGAGCGTGGAAATCGGCGGGACGAACGACGAGCGAGTCGGCCTCCGGCCCGTCCCCCTCTCCGTTCAACCCATGACAACGAAAACAATGCTCTTCATAGATCATGCGGCCGGTGCGGATGCGGCCGTCGTCGCTCCATGACGCGACCAGACCCGACGTCAGCCCGATCACGGTGACGAACAGCGCCGTGACGAACATTCGGCCGACCATGCGGAGCCCTTTCATGCGAATGCCTGTGGGTCATGCCTGTTATGATGAGGCCACGGTCTCTGGCCCGCTGTTGCGACAGGAGGCCCTCTGCGCCTGATCAGCTTGCGCAGTTCATCCACCAGCAACAGGCTCAGTGCTCCAAGGGCGAGGATGGGCCAGACCCAGAGAGGAATGGCCTGTGTCGCGAACACCGCCTGCGCCCAAGGGTTGTAGACGATCAAGGCCAGGAGCGTCAGTTCGACCGCGATGCCCAGCCAGAGCAGCGGATTGGTCCAGAGACCCAAGCGAAACGCGGAGACCTGTTCGGATCGACAGGCAAAGACATTGGCGACTTGGCTCATGACGATGGCCGCCAGTGTGACAGCCGTCGCCTGTTTGTACAAGGGATCGGACCAGGGCAGCGGGTCTCCCCATGACCAGCCCTCTAGGTCAAGAAACCAGAAAAAGCCGCCGAGCGCCACCAGGGATTCCAGCAGGCCCAGAAACAGATAGGCGCGGAGGAGCAGGGCGGCGTTCATCAAGCGCTCGGTCCGCGGACGCGGCGGTTCATCCATCACGCTTTGCTGCGGAGGCTCAGAGCCCAGCGCAAGCGCCGGTACGATGTCGGTACCGAGGTCCACGGCAAGAATCTGCGGCACGGTGATGGCGAGCGGGATACCGAAGAGGCCATACCCCAGGTACGGCACGACTTCCGGGACGTTGCTCGCCAGGACGTAGGTGCAAAATTTTCTGATGTTGGCATAGACCGTCCGGCCCTCCTCGATCGCGTTCACGATCGTGGCAAAGTTGTCGTCGAGGAGAATCATGTCGGCCGTGTCTTTGGCCACGTCCGTGCCGGCGACTCCCATCGCAATGCCGATGTCGGCCTTCTTCAGAGCGGGGGCGTCGTTGACCCCATCTCCCGTCACAGCCACGACTTCGCCCATCTCCCTCAAGGTCGCGACGATGCGCATCTTGTGTCGCGGCGCCATGCGGGCGAAGACGGGTTCCGGCTGACCACGACCGGCGGGGGTCAGCAGGCGGCGCAAGCTCTCATCGGACATCGCCTCCATCTGCGCTCCTTCCACAACCGGAGCGAAGGAATCCGGTTGCAGCGCCGGCGACGACGGGACGAGGCCGATTTTCCGTGCGATGGCTTCCGCCGTCAGCGGGTGGTCGCCGGTGATCATGATCACCCGGACCCCCGCGCGCCGGCACTTCGCAATCGCCTCCGGCACCTCGCGATGAGGCGGGTCCATCATCGCCACCAGTCCTAAGAAAGTCAGATTCTGCTCGACGGTCTCGATATCCAACCGCTTGTCGCCCGGAGCGATCTCTCGCATCGCCACGGCGAGCACCCGATAGGCCTGTTGGGCGAAGGCCCGGCTTTGGACCAGGATCTTCCGCAGCTCATCCTGCGTCATGGGCACGCCGTCATCGTTCTGTGCGGCATGGCTACAGATCGGCAGGACCGATTCCGGCGCGCCTTTGACATAGGCGGTGAGGCGCCCGTTGATCCAGTGGAGGGTGGCCATGCGCTTGCGATCCGCGTCGAACGGCAGTTCCCCCATGCGGCCGGGGAGCTGGTGAGGCAGCGCGCCATGGTCGTCCAGAAACTCGACGAGCGCTAATTCGGTCGGATCGCCCGTCCAGACCGTCCGACCTCCGGGCTGTCTGGCGCGCTTGGCGTTATGGCAAAGAGCCATGGCCTGGATCAGCGGACCGAGCTGCTGCGGGTCCGCCGTGCTGGGGAGGTGATCCTTGACGACGAGCAGCCCTTCCCGAGATTCCATGACCAGACCGTTGACGTAGAGGCTCTCCACCCTCATACGGTTCTCGGTCAAGGTGCCGGTCTTGTCCGTGCAGATCACCGTCGCACAGCCGAGCGTTTCGACGGACGGTAGATGTTTGATCAAGGCCTTGCGTCTCGCCATGCGCTGGCTGCCCATCGCAAGCGCGAGCGTGACGGTCGGCAACAGCCCTTCCGGGACGTTGGCGGCGATGATGCCGATCCCGAATATCGCGCTGATCCAGAACCCCAGATTCATCGTGAGTCCCAGCACAAAGACCAGCAGGCCCATCGCCAGCGAAATGAGTGCGATGACCCGCGTCACTCGGACGATTTCTTTCTGCAACGGGCTGAGCGCCGGTTCGACCGTGGTCGCCAGGTGTGCGATCCTGCCGAATTCGGTCGCCATGCCGGTGGCGTACACGACCGCGCGGCCGTGCCCCGAGAGCACGGCGGTGCCTGCAAAGACGAGGTTAGGACAATCGAGTGGGTGGGTAGTCCTGCACGCCTCCGCCATGCGGCGTTTGGGCGTGGCCTCTCCGGTCAACGCGGAATTGTCCACGCGCAATCCCGTGACCTCCACCAGCCTGGCATCGGCCGGCACCTGCTCACCCTCTTCCAGCAGGAGGACATCTCCAGGGACGACTTCGTCGCGGGGCACTTGCTGCGGCTGACTCATTCGAATCACCCAGGCGGTGGAAGGCAGGAGCTGATGGAGCGACGCGACGGCTCGCGCGGCCCGGTACTCCTGCCACAGAGCAAAGCCGGCGTTGAGCAAGATGACGCCGACAATGGCCCAGCCCAACGAAGCCATTCCTTCGCCCGGACGCATGGCGTCGGCGAGAAACGCCAGCAGCGCTGCCACCCAGAGGAGCAACGCGAGAAAGTGGGTGAGTTGTCGCAGCAGCCGGAGAGACCAGGGTGGTTCCCTGAATACGTGAAGGCTGTTTGGCCCGTCGCGCTGGAGTCGGCGCGACACCTCGTCCGAGGTGAGGCCGGCTGAAGCTGACTCCAGCCGGCGATACACCTCGGATGCGTCAAGGTCGGCAAGGTCCATGACGAAGGTCTCGTGTGGAACGGCGCTCAGCGACATGGCTGCCTGACGACGATGTGGTGACCTCGCCCTATGCTTGTTATGACGTTGAGCAATTGCACTGGGAATGCCAGCCGACCGGACTTCCACGCACACGGCACCGAAGCTACTGTGGGGACGACGAAATATGGATGAAGTGCCGAAAGCATCGGCCGGAGGAGTTGTGAGGCGCGTCTGCCGGCAGCCGATTTCCTCTGGATGACTCTTCCTGCTCGACTGTAGCCTTTCGCACCAGGTCCCGACTCTCTATGGGGTGATAGGCGTCATCATGGGCGTCGGTCCGTGCGAAATCATGGTTGATGGAGTGGCACCTGACTTGCGTAACGTTGTCGAGTAAACGGACCCGCGCCTGGGTTCTGTACCGGTTCATGAACAGCTCTGAAAGAAGTGGACGAGGAGCGGCCATGTCTCAACCCTTTGCCGTCTGGCTCACCGGGTTACCTGCATCGGGCAAGAGTACGATCGCAGCCAAGTTGAAGCGGGCGCTGGCTGAAGCGGGGCTGAATGCGGAGGTGCTCGA
This sequence comes from Nitrospiraceae bacterium, assembly GCA_050246315.1. Classification (GTDB taxonomy): domain Bacteria; phylum Nitrospirota; class Nitrospiria; order Nitrospirales; family Nitrospiraceae; genus Nitrospira_G. Next base: position 21,482 of record JBFWWG010000019.1, read on the forward strand.
ATCCGATGCGTTGCGCCGAGTTCTGACGCCGGAGCCGACCTACAGTTTGGAAGAACGGGATCTCTTTTACCGGGCGCTCGCCTATTTCGGCAGCCGGCTTGCCGCCCATGGGGTGCCGGTGCTGTTCGATGCGACCGGCCACCGGCGGGTGTATCGCGAGTTGGCTCGGTCGCTCATTCCCCAATTCTTGGAGGTCGCGATCGTCTGTCCGCTCGCCGTGTGCGAGTCCCGGGACAAGAAAGGGACGTACCGAGGCGGCTATTCCGGCAAGAGTGCAACGGTGCCGGGCCTGCAGGTCAACTATGAGCCGCCGCTCAGTCCGGACGTGACGGTCGATACGACCGTCACCGCTGCCGGCCCCGCCGCCGAGGCGATCATGCAGACCTTGCGGGAGCGAGGCTGGCTCGCACAGGCCCGCGATTTCCAGCCGAAAACGTGAGACGTAGCCTGCCGGGTAAGACGTGGCTTCGAGCGGCGACGATCACCGATCACAGAAGGAACCCCTTATAACCAGCACAGAACCGGACGGCGGACATTGTTCCTTCGGAGCGGTTATGGTATTCAGATCGCATGACTCGTGCCGCTTTGACTCCACGATGGATGCTGATCGGCTGGCTGGCGGTGCTGCTGGCCGGCGTCGTCACCGGAGATTTCGTCGTGGACGCGGCATTCGAACGGCCGGATATCGCCGCTTCGGCCGAGGCGGATGCCGAGTCGGAAGAACCCGAGGACAGCGGCGAGCATCTGCTCGTGCCATCACCAAAGGGCGAGACGGGAACTGAGTTCACGTCTCTCCATTCGCCTGTCGATGCCCACGCCGGCCTCCTGACGCTATCGCCCTGTACGTTCCCCGGTGGTCGAGATGTTCACGTCTCGCTGATCGAGTTCGACAGCCATCCTCCTCCCTGTTTCCTCCTTCCGCTGCGTATTTGATCCGCATCGATTGTCTCCATCCATAGGACTGGTCTGTTCGTTCGAACAGTCGCCAGACGCACCGTCTTGTCTTGTCCATGGAGGCTCTCATGCGGATATTCCTTGCGATTCGGGAACGCCGTGGTTATCCCGCGGCCGTGCTTTATTTTACGCTGTGCTCTTGCTGGCTGAACCTGATAGGCATCGCTGCCGCCCAAGATCGGACCCTCGATGCCGATCCCGTCTGGATCGAGAGTACGGAGATCCGGGGCCTGGTCCGTACGAAAGAAGAAACGATCTGGAAGCTGCTGCCGCGACCGGTACCGGGACGATTCACCCCGGAGGAGATCAAGGAATTTGAGCGGCGCATCCGGAACCTGAGTCTGTTCGATCACGTGGACGTTGCCGTTCGTGGCCATCGGGTGGTCGTGGACGCCCACGAGAAATTCACGCTGTCTCCCATTTTGAGTTTCACGAGCGGCAGCACCTTCAAAGATTTGAATGCGACGGGAGGACTGGTCGAATACAACCTAGGCGGAACCGGCACACAACTGGGAGCGAAATTCAACTACAGCCAACGGGGACCCAACGTCGAGATGTGGTTGTCTCAGCATTCATTTCAACCGGATCGATTCGCCAAGGAACTGATCGGCTTTTACCGCAATAACGGCATCCGGTTCGAGGACTCGACGAATTCCTGGACGCGCAGTCGTTTTGGAGGGGAACTCGAAGTGAAGGGACCCTATGCCTATGGATCGCCGTTTCGCTATGAGGTGGTGTTCGAGTTGTACCGAGAACTCATCGACGACCGAACCACCTCGGGGCCTCCCAACGGCTATTATATTGGTATTGCTCCGGAACTCGTCTGGGACAAGTACCATTGGCACGATCTGGTCCCCAAGGGGTACCGGGTGACGTTGGAACTACGCCCAGGCTATTTCCTCGGCCCGAACCAAGCCCGCCACGAGATCCGCCTGCAATATCTCCAGGGCGTTCCTCTGGGCGCCAAGACGGTCTTTATGATCAACGGCGTTGCGGAGGCTGTGAACAAATCCGGCAATCCGAATCACAGTCTGTTGATCGGCAGCATCGCCGGAGTCCGCGGCCTCTCGGACAATCTGTATCGCAATCGGGCTCAAGCCTACGTGAACCTGGAAGTGCGCCATGCCATTGCATTGGCGCCTCGTTGGGCGATCCAGGGCGTCCTGTTCTCCGACCTTGGCGCCTTTGAATCGTTTTTGGAGGACGGAAACACACAGGCATGGCGAGGAGCGGCGAACACCGGCGGCGGGTTCCGCCTGATCCCAACTTTCTTGGCCAACACGCTGCTGCGAGTCGATGTGGCCCACCTGTGGTCCCCAAGTCCCGACTGGCTGGTGCAATTCGGCATTACGCAGTACTTTTAAGCCACATTCTTTGTGACGGTTCGTTACGTCCACCCATTGCAGCAAGAAGCGCAACGGGTACTAGGCAGTGGCCGGAATAGCTGGGCGCTCAGTTGGGTCTGTCATTGGAGAAAAGCACCGAAGACCGGTTGGCTTCTTCTACATACATTGTCTACACTTACGGTGTACATGATAGGGGGATGCATGGGCTCGATCAATGTGAAAGAAACACGCCGACTCTTAAAAAGCCTGCTCGATCGTGCCGAGGCCGGTGAAACGATCACCATCGCGCGCCGTGGCGAAGTGGTCGCCAGGTTGGTGCCTCCATCTCGCCGGCCTCGTCGCCTCCCGTCGCTCGTCGCCTTGCGGCGTTCGATCAAACGAAAGGGACGCGCGTTGAGCCGTATCGTGATCGACTCGCGTCTGGACGAGCGCGCGTGACCGTTTATGTGGACGTCAGCGTCATCGCCGCCTACTACTGCCCCGAACCGTTGAGCTTGGTCGCCGAGCGGACCTTGCGGAGTGTGGCCGCTCCGACGATCAGCGTACTGACCCTTGTCGAATTCGCCTCAGCCGTGTCCCGAAAGATTCGGGAGAAGTCGCTGTCTCGCGAGAGCGGTGTGAGAGTGATGGCCCAATTCGAAGCGCACGTCGAAGAGGGGTACTACGATGTGCTGTCTCTGAAGGCGCGTGACTATCGTTTGGCCAAGTCCTGGTTGGGGCAATTCCAAGGGACGCTCCGTACGCTCGATGCCCTCCATCTCTCCGCGGCCGAGGCCGCCGCGGCGTCGGTGCTGACCGCCGACCGGCGGCTAGCCACAGAAGCGAGAAATCTGGGCCTACCGGTCAAACCGCTTGTCATCGGACGTGTGGCGTAGAGCGGTTCGCGCTGTGCGGATTATGCAAGCTCACCGGCAGACGTCCCGCAGCATTCCTTCGGCTCACCCGAAACATTCATGCCGCAACTGGAGGAGGAAGTCCGGGACGGAGTCGTGGTGCCCGTGGAGGACGATCGCGCAAGGCGTCGCCGTCTACCGCTTGCTATGCCGTAACGCAGTGCTCTTGTTGGAAAGGTTGGGCGCTTCCTGATTGTAAAGTTCAAGACCTGACCTCATTTTGTGACATGACCCCGTTTTGTGACAAAAGGCAAGACGTGACCCTGTTTGGGATGCTTCTTTCCGAGACCTATCTCCGTTTTTCTCCCGAGGTTGATTGAACCGCCGAAAGCCATGCGACATTGAGGCGCTTTACCCGGCCATGATACAGTAAAGCGAGACTGTGGAGGGTACGGCATGGCCGTTCAGCGGCTGAGCAGTAAGAACCAGATTGTCATTCCGAAGGAAGCCCGGCAGGCGATGGGCGTGAAAGGCGGCGATGAGTTGCTGGTCGTCGTGAAGGATGACGTGACGATCGTGATGCCGAAGCCCAAACGCTACACGAGTGCCTTGCGCGGTCTGACCAAAGGAACGTATTCGCCCGACCACCTCAAGCGGGAACGGCGCTCTTGGTAGCAGGTGCTCCTCTGCGCGGACTGCCAGCCGAGCACGAGCGAATCGGCCTCGACACCAACCTCTTCATTTACTTCCTTGAGGATCATCCTCGCTACGGAGCATGGTGCGCCGCGCTCTTCGATCGTCTCGATCGGCGGCGAACTACGGCGATGACTTCCACGGTGACACTTCTCGAACTCTTGGTCCAGCCATATCGCCAACAGAAGGAGGATCTGGCACAGAAGATTTTCGCGCTGACCACCACGTACCCGAATCTGGTGTGGATGCCCGTCAGTCTTGAGGTGGCCGACCGCGCGGCCGAACTCCGAGCCCGTTATCGTCTGGCCACGCCGGATGCGATTCAGGTCGCGACCGCGCTGGTGCATCAGGCCAGGCGATTTTATGGGAACGACAAGACCCTGAGGCGAGTCAGGGACATCGAGTGTGTGACCCTGGACGAGCTGCTTGGCCCCCAGTGAGCTGCCCCGCCCAAAGTACCCGCGAGCTTGGTCACGATGTTGTCCGTCTCGGTGAAATCCTCCTGCCACAACTTCCGATCATGCCATCGTAGCCCTGGCCGAAGGCTAGGGCAGAGAGAGCCGTGGTTATCGGCGAAGATAAGCGAGCGAGGCGGCACCGTCTGCCACTTGCCACGCCGTAACGCTGTGCTCTCGTCGGAAAGGTCGGGCGCTTCCCGATTGCAAAGTTCAAGACATGACCCTATTCCGTGCTCCATTTGGCGGAATGACGACGTTCATGCCCCGCACCCGTGCCAGTTTACGGAGGGCATCGGTATCATAGCCTGTGCCCGCGATCAGATGATCGGCATCGATCCCCTCGATCAGGCGGCCAGCCTGTGTGCAATCCGCTGCGGGACCTTGTGCACAATGAAAGACCTGACCCTGTTTTGGGGTTCCGGACCAGGGTGCTTGACTCCAATGTCTCTACCGAACTGAGACACCACGTCACACCATGCCTCGTTCCGCCATCACATGGGGCCGCCGCTAAACCATATTCCTCCGTGCGGGGTACTTCTTTGATCTGGATCAGAAAACGTGAAGACAAAGGTGTCAGGAACCCTTTTCGTGGAGTCGGCGGGGACGCGGTACGCGGCCGTCCTGCCGCTACTTTTTGAAGAGATTGTCGAACGCGCGGCGAGCATCCTGAGGATGCCCTGATCCCGCCGAGGTCTCGCGCTCAACGGTTGTGCGCAGGGAAAGGAAGGGGCACTCGTTGCGAGCGCGCTTGTCGGCGATGCGCTCTGGGATCGGCTGCGTACATTCGAATCGTTGGCCCGGCGCGAAGTGCGCGCACTGCTGGCAGGCATGCAGCTCGGCTTGGCACTTGGGACATTGGCCGCCGGCATCGGTCAACGGCGGAAGTGGCGTACCGCAGTCTGCGCAGCGGACGACGGTTCGCGTCTGAAGCGGCGCGGGCGTGCGCGACCCGGACGGCCCCTCCGGCTTTCCTCTTCCTCCCCGTTCGGATTCCCGATAGCCTCGCTGGCCGTATTTTCTGTCCGTCATCGCGATCACCCCAGATAGCCAACTTTAGTCTACCCTTTCTGAAATTCGTCCGCGAGTGGCGTGCCGTGACGGCCTGCGGCATGAGCCGCACGCGCCTTACTGCGACTCGCCAAACATGCGCTCAAAAGAACGAAACCTGCTTGCCGCCTATCTATGAATGACGCATGACGCTTGACGAAGTCGAGAAAAAGGTCGGGAGTCTTTGTTGTCCCGCCTGGTCCGTGCCCGGCTCTACGTTGCTTTCTCGCCACTGGTTGTTTAGAATTTCAGCAGCTGAAGGATTCGTTATGACCCTGCCAAAACATCCTCTCCTCACCTCGAGCCCCGATGTCATGGGCGGCACAGCGGTGTTTCGTGGGACCCGCGTGCCTGTCCAAACCCTCATTGAGTATTTGGAGGGAGGGCAGACGATCGACGATTTCCTCCAAGGATTTCCGACCGTCACGCGTGAGCAGGTCATCGCCTTTCTCGAAGAGGCCAAGGCCCGAATGGTGGCCGTCGCTTCGTGAAGGTCCTCCTGGACGAGTGCATTGACCGTCGTTTGGCTAAAGAGATTGAGGGCCATAACGTGGTCACTGTGCCGCAAGCCGGTTGGGCCGGCATCAAGAACGGGGATCTGCTGAGGCTGGCTCAGGACCAGTTTGATGTGTTCGTGACGGTTGACAGAAATCTTTCCTTCCAACAAAGTCTTCCGCAATTCGCCATCGCTGTCATTGTCCTTCGGACGCCAACGAATCGTCTGAAAGATCTTTGCCTTTTGGTTCCCCAACTCCAACAGATATTGCCATTGGTTCCCAAGGGACAAGTGCGCTGGGTGAGTCTGTAGAGTACGCTTCGCCGAATGGCAATTAGGGACAGAAAAGGGTCTGGAAGTTGTTCTCGTTGAGTCAGTTGGATCCGCGGGGAGTGGCCGCCCTGGCTCGCTACTTCTTGAAGAGATTGTCGAGCGCGCGTCGAGCATCCTGAGGATGCCCTGATCCCGCCGAGGTTTCTCGCTCAACGGTGGTGCGCAGGGCAAAGAAGGTGCACTCGTTGCGCGCGCGCTTGTCGGCGATGCGCTCTGGGATCGGCTGCGTACATTCGAATCGTTGGCCCGGCGCGAAGTGCGCGCACTGCTGGCAGGCATGCAGCTCGGCTTGGCACTTGGGACATTGGCCGCCGGCATCGGTCAACGGCGGGAGTGGCGTACCGCAGTCTGCGCAGCGGACGACGGTTCGCGTCTGAAGCGGCGCGGGCGTGCGCGACCCGGACGGCCCCTCCGGCTTTCCTCTTCCTCCCTGTTCGGATTCCCGATAGCCTCGCTGGCCGTATTTTCTGTCAGGCATAGGTATCAATCTCGATAGCCGACTTGAGTCTACCCCAAGCGGTTCGTCGTGTCACTCAGGACAGACCGCGGTGTACCCGGTCCAACAGAGCGCAGATACGGTAGAGCCCCGCCCGCGTCCCACGAGTGACGCATGACGCATGGCGCCTGACGAACGTGGCGGGCTACGCCGACGGCAGTTCCAGCGTGTACAACTCGCCCTTCATCTGTTGGTGGAGATCGCAGCGGAATGAATAGTTGCCGCCGCGCTCCGGGGTGAAATAGATCACGAGCGTCTTGCCCGGATCGACATAGACCCCTTCGATGCCCGTGCCGTAGGCCGAGACGCCTTCACCTTCCACACTGAGTGCCAGTTGCGCGAACACCGGAGCGGTAAATCCATGCCGGATGATGTCCTGGTTGCGCAGGATGATTGCGGTCGGCACGCCGAGGCGGACCGTCCCTGGCTTCCCGAGCATGAACGTGTATTCCTGCATGGTGATCTCGATCCGTTGGACCTCGACTGCCTGAGCCGACGAGGCGGCGGCGATGTGGACGGCCTCGCCGGAGGCTGTAGCTTGGGTCAACCAGACGAACACTGAGACGATGCACGCAAACAAGATCCGGGCAGGTCGTGCCATGGATTGGTCTCCTTCCGTTACAACGATGCGACTGGGCCGTTGGCGGCGCTTCGCCGCAAACGGCCCGCCTCGCAGGTGTTGAGTGGTCTCCTCAGAAGAAATTCGTCGCTCCTCGACTCCCTGTTCAAGCTGTTCCGGCGTTGAATTCAATCCGCCCGACTCTTCTTCTCGGGGAATCGGCCAGCGAGTAGCCTCAGGATGGACCGACCTTTAACCTGAGTGGCGAGCTTCATTCTTCTCTGCACCGTTCTGTGGTATCTCGCATCCCAGTCGGGGATCTCGTTCCTCGTCAAAGGCTCGGGCCAGATCGGCCGTCAGGGGAACCTCTCGCTCGTAGACCGTAAAATGATACGGATCGTTCGCCGTGAGTCCGTATTTCTTGATGAGCATCTCATGCTGTCGTTCGGTTTGGATGTGGTAGCGAACTCGCGCTTTGAGTCGAAGACCGTCAATCTCGTTGGGGAGGCGATATGCAAATGTATAATCCCGGCTGGCCAAGGGAAGCAGACGGTTGTCATACCATTCCACGATTGCCGGCTGCCACATGATCCATCGCCCCATGCTGTCCTGCTGCCGCTCCAGCACGGCACCGTTGCGGTCGAGCACTTCAAACTCCACCGTGAAATGCCGATCCGGATCGCCCGTCGGGAGCTTATGCCCCGCGCCGGCGTTGACGAGTGTGAGCGTCACCTCCATCTTCTCACCCGGCTTCGGATGTGATGGCTTCGCCGTGACCTCAACGGCCACCGCGCGCTTGACCATATCGGGATCGTGCCCGCCCCGCCAGAGGTGTTGTCGCCCACGCCGGATCGGGCTGCCTTCGGCCACGGGTCGGTCAATCTCCGGCATATGGCAGCTCTGGCAGATGAACCCCCGCTCCTTCATCCAGTATTTCCCTTCATATTCTGCATAGGTCCCGCAGGGGCCTATGTTATAGAACTGCGCGGGGCCGGAGACGACGTTGTGGCAGCGATAACAGAGCTGCGTGGTCCGGAAGGATGGGTCGAACTTCGTGGGGTGGGGAGCGGCGGAATCTTCGAACGGACCGAGGATGACGCCGTCCCGAACGTGACAGGCGGCGCAGGTCACGCCTTCTTGCTGGTACTCAGGATCGTAGTGCGGATTGGGTGCTTGCGGGGCCTTCTCCACCCGACCGCGGGGAATCTCCTTGATGAGCGTGGGCTGTTGGTTTTCGAGCGGGGTGTGGCAGTTCAGGCACACCCAGATATGCTTGTCCTTGTTCCAGTAGGCTTGAAAGAAGGGATCGACGTACGCCTGCGCATGTATGCTGCTCTTCCATTCGTCGTAGATCTCTCGATGACATTGCCCGCAGGATTCGGCCTTCAGGCTGGTCAGTCCTTCCGGAATGGGCTGAAAGGGGATGGCATGCGCATAGTCCGACCGTAGGCCGAAGATCACCGTGGGCTTGATCTCCGTGTAGTACAGATAGATCAGGCCGGCAAGGAGCCCGACGGTCAACATCACTTTGGCCGCAAGTCGCATCGATCGATGGTCCTCCTCCAATGGTGTGGCGCCTTGCGCAGACCTTGGTTCGCCTACCGTTCCTTCAGGCGTCGATAGACGACCGAACTCAACGTCAGCAGACCCAAAAACGTCAGCGCCAGCGCGACCCGAGGCGAAGCGACCTCCGCCACGGAGGTGATGCCGCCCAACTGGCTTCCGGCATAGGTATAGACGAAGCTGCCGGGAATGATGCCCAGTGCGGTCGCGCCGACGTAGGTGCCGGTGCGCACACGCGTCAGTCCGGATACCAGATTCACGACGAAGAACGGAAAGAGCGGAATCAACCGCAAGGTCAGCAGGTACGAAAAGGCGTTGCGGGAAAAGCCGTCCTGCAGCGGAGCGAGGCGGTCTCCGAACTTTCGCTGCACCCATCCCTGCAACACATACCGAGCAGCGAGAAATGCCAGGGTCGCTCCTGTTGTGGCCCCGATGTTCACGTAGAGCATGCCTGAGACACTGCCGAACAGAAATCCGCCCAGCAGGGTCATGATCGTGGCTCCCGGCAGTGAGCAGGCGGTCTGGACCACGTAGGTGGCAATAAACACGATGACCGCGATCGGATAATGGGTCTCCGTGAGCTGGAGCAGCCGGGCTCGATGGGTCTTGATCGCATCCAGAGAGAGGTAGGTGGTCAGGTCGAAATAGACAAACGTCAGCACCGCGAGGAGGATGAAGGCGCCGAGGAGCAGGCGGCCGGTCGTGGACGGGGTGGAGCGAGAGGCCTCGCCAAGCATCGTACATTCGGGCATGGGGTCTCCGGGTCTGTTAATTTAGGATGAGTCGTTACAAGCAGAGGCACAGCGCGGTGATCGGACAGAGCGGAGCGGGAGGGCAGCGGCATGGGCATCGGGCGGAGTTGGATGCTGAGCGGTCTTTCCCTCGCGGCCGGCTATGCCATTGCGCCGTTGTCACCAAGTGCTGCTCGCGATTTCCTATCATAATCGACCGCGCTCGGTGCTGACAATGATGCTTGGGGAAAGGCTCTTGGGCGATCCGGCCTGGCGGATCGCGCTTCGACCGCCTCCGCTCGATGAAGCAGGACAGTCGCGTGATGATGCCGTGCTCGTCATCGCGAGATGGATCGGTTGCGATGAGGTGATCCGTCCGTGAGTCGGAGGACTCGGAGAAACCCTTAGAACAACGGATGCGGCGCGCTGCCGAAGAGGCGCGGTCTTGCAGAGGTGCCTTTGGACGTCCCCACGATGCGCCATGCTCCATCTTCCTTGGCGAGATGGTGCACTTCCTGATGCCAACTGTCGATCGGGATGCGCTCCTTGGAGTTCTTGCTCGTGGCCCAGAGAGCGCCGCTACAGGTGATTTCCACCGTCATGTTGTGAGTCTCGCCCGAGGTTCGAATGGCGGAAAACGTATGGATGTTGGCAATGAACTCGTAATCATTCAGGAGTTCGTCCCAGATCTTTCTGAGGTCTCCCTTGGTGAATCCATGGTGATGATAGCGCTCGCTGTAGATCGCCATGAGCTCGTCCAAATTGCGTGACCGGATGGCCTCCTGCGCTTGGTCGAACGCGCTGGTGAGCTCAAGGACGGTCTGCCGGTCCACCTCCACCGTGGCATCGGGCAGGATCTGAGTCATGGCCGACGCGGGACGGGGCACCACGCTGTGGCCAAGAATCAGGCACAAGAGGCAGCCGCACACGATGGTCTGTGCTGGTATCATGGGTGCGCTCCATACCACCCTTCGGTTGAACCGGCGGCTCATCGGGCGAAGCCCTTCTTCATTGATGCCGCCGGAGGAATACCTTCAGTGAATCCCCTCCTTCTTTTCCCTACCACCCTTCGGTTGAACCGGCGGCTCATCGGGCGCAGCCGCTCCTCATGAACGCTGCCGGAGCAATCTCTCCGGTGATCCTTCTCCGGCTGTTGCCTGCCAAGTTTCGCGTGAGCCGGCCGCTGACCGTTCGCGGCCTCACCGTGTTGAATCCCGTTCCGGAACGCTACCGAGTGTCGAACCAGTCCCACCTTGAATATCTTCTCATATTCCACAGGGCTTCTGAAGCGGCCGACCCGCAGGTCGGCAGAGGATCGGCGCTGCCGCAGGCGGCGGAGGCCGCTTCTCTTTATGAGGCCGGCGAGGTCTGCCGTTGCTTGACAACAAGCACCGAACAGGGTGCGTACTTCAACACGCTTTCAGCCACGCTGCCCAGTTCGAGCCGTTCACTCCCCTGGAGCCCACGCGAACCGACGATGATGAGATCGGCTTTCAGGCGTTCCGCATGCTGAAGAATCTGCTCGCTCGTATGGCCTGTGCGCACCTCGGTCGTGACGCTGCACCCGGTTTTCAACACCTGGTCGCGGTACTGGCTGACCAGCTCCTGAGCGCGGTCGATCTGAGGGCGAGTGAGGTCCTGGATTTGTGAGGCCGGCATGACGCGCGAGGCCATTTCCGTCAAACCATCGCCAGCGACGGACAGCACCGACACATGGATCGATTCTTGACACAGCCATTGGCAGGCGAACTCGCACGCCCGCCGGGAGTGTTTGGAGCCGTCCACGGCGAGCACGACCTGGTCGAGCGAGGAGAGCGGACGCTTAAGGATCAGCACGGGACAGGGGGCCTGTGCGAGCACGTGACGCGACACGCTGCCCAGCAGGAAACCGCGGATGTCGCTCAAGCCTCGTGAGCCCAATATCACGAGGCTGGCCCGGCGTCGTCTTGCTTGAGCCACGATGCTGGTTGCCGGACGTCCATGGGCGAGGGCGGTTTCGATCTTTGTCTTGGCGCTGGTTCCGCCCTGCCCCAGGGCTACCGATGCGACTTGGGCCATCTGGCGGAGCAAGGCGGTGCCTCGTTCATCTAATGCGCGGATCACCCGCGCGACCCGCGCCGGGCTGGGCGACCCCGACGATTTCGGGAGTCGCGGCTCGACCGTGTGCAGCAATACCACCCGTTCCGGAGGCCGGTCCACCAGCACCCGCAAGGCCTCCACACCCCAATGTGAATACTCAGACCCATCGACCGCGCACAAAACATTCATCGCGCTCCTCCCATGTGTTCGCTCGGCTCATCGGCCCCTCGCGCAGGGCGACATGCATGAACGGAACGATCATTCGGTTGATATCGGAAGGTCATTCCGACCCGTGCCATTCAGGGTTCCCGGCAGAGGTGTGCATCCCACGTGCCTGAGGCAGCGTGGTGTCGGGAGAATGGCGCGATGAGGCTGACGGCCTCGTCAACGAAGGCGAAGGAGATCGGTCTGAACCAGCCCCTGCGGCCTTTTGCGTCATGCCCAAATGGACGGTTGTGGCAATTGTCGCCAGAGGCCGACATGTAGGGCGACGGTCTCCCATCCGACAAAGGCCTGCCAAGATCGGGCCATGGCACTTGGCTTGCGTCATCCGCAACCGGGCGGGAAGCCGCACAGGGAGGAAGTCCATGTCGGTTGTGCTGGATGAGCTGGAACAAGGTGTCTATCGGCGATTTGTTGACGTGATGCGTCTCTCGACCATTACACCCCGTCCATCGTTGGATGAAGCAGGGGTACGCCGCTGTCCCGATGGTCAGATCATCGTCCCGGTGACGATGGAAGCCGAACGACCCTCCTTGTCGCTGGCCATGTTGATGGCACACAAGTCCGACTACCTCTATCGGCGCAGCGGCTGCCGGTTCATCCTGACACAGCGGCCGTTGCGCGATCCGAATCAGAAGGCCTATGTCTGGAACGGAGCCTGGCAGACGGTGGAATGAGGGATGCCGGCTATGGCGAGACAGGAAGGAGGCGCGAGTCATGGTCAACGAGAGGACGCATCAATCTGGGGCAGAGTCTGCCACATTCGACCGACTCAAGGCCGCGGATCTCATGGAGCGGGGGGTGCAGTCGGCGCATGTGCAGACCAAGGCCGACGTCATCGCCTCGATGATGATCGAGGGGTTCGGCGGGGTGCCGATCATCGACGATAGGCAGAGGCTGGCCGGGATCGTGACCGAGTTTGATCTCCTGGCGGCGCTGGACCAGGGAAAACGGCTTGGAGATCTCTTCGCAGGCGACATCATGACGAAGACCGTCGTAAGCGTCGAGGAGCATACCGATGTGCGCACGCTTCTCTATGTGCTCCAAACCAACCATGTCATCCGTGTACCCGTTGTGAATCGGGATGGTCGCTTGACCGGGATTGTCGCCAGGCGCGATGTGCTCCAAGGGTATCTGGCCTCGCGAGGATGACGGGTACCGGCATCCTCGGTGAGTCGGCTCCGTGGCAATTGGACACAGTCCGGAGGGTGATCCTGTCCCGTTTCGCCACGTGACATGAGGAGATTGGCCTGCCTCTCATCCTTGGAGAGCCTCAGGATGAACGGCCCAGTCCTTGAATAGACCGGTGTTTTCCAATCGTACTGACCCTGTCGAAGCACACAAATCGAATTTTTCCGCAGCCTGCTAGTGTTGCGTCCCAGAAGTTCGTTCGTGGTGAGCCTGTCGAACCATGAACGGAACTCCTTGAGATCGGGCGCCCATCGACCAGCTCAGGGCGAACGGATTATTACTGGAATTTACGGGATACAACACTAGGGGTCTGTTCATCCTTGACCTTTCGCCTGCGACGAACGATCTATCGGCATCTGCTTCGTACTCGGCCCAAAAATCCTCAACGAATTCCAGGGAATACGCTTCCTGGTCTTCGCGGCCTGCGGTCTCGCCTCTGCCAGCACCTCCTTGACCTTGTTACGAACGACAAGGTCGGACAGCCTCCTAGCAGGCTGCGGAAAACCCCTCCGTTCATCCTTCGAGAGCCTCAGGACGAACGGCCCAGTCATTGAATAGACCGGTGTTTTCCGATCGTACTGACCCTGTCAAAGCACACAAATCGAATTTTTCCGCAACCTGCTAGACCTGGCATCTTCCTTGCGTTTCGTATAATGTCGTGACGGCTCGGCAGGTGGATCTCGTCCAACTGTTCGGGCTTCCTACCTGGGTTGATCGTTCCGCGAGGGCGGCCATGGATGTCCGCTCGGCAGATGCTCCCGCGTATGAGACTCCCTTCGCCGTTCGGTTCCCGGCGAGGCGGCTCCGATTTCGACGATTCTTTGCACTCATTCACAGTCCACTTGACATTTCGAGCCCAGATCGATTGGCAGCGCGAAGGCGCGGGAGGTGAGCCATGAGAGCGACGGAGTACATGGTGAAGGCGTGCGATCCCAAGACGTTGACCGTTCATAGTTTAATGCAGGATGCCGTGTACACCATCGGACCTCAGACGAGTGGTGTCCGAGTCGCCGACATCTTGAGCGAGCACGGGTTCGGCAGCGTGCCGGTGGTGGATGACGAGATGACGCTGTTGGGGCTTGTGAGCGAGTTCGATCTGTTGCGGGCCTTTCAAGAGGGCAAGGATTTACGGGTGGTGACCGCGCGCGAGGTGATGACCCCTAACGTGATCACCGTTCATGAGGAGATGCCCGTGATGGACCTGATCGCACTGCTGCAGGAGCGGCATTTGATCCGCGTGCCGGTCGTGCATGGAAAGAAACTCATTGGAATCGTGGCGCGACGGGACGTGCTGTTTGGCTACGTCAAGGCGACGGCCTCTTATTGGCCGTGAGGTATCGGAAGGCGTCAATCGTCATTCGTCATGAGTCAGACGTCGGTGGCGGAAAAGCGGACGAACAGGAAACAAGGGATCGATCTTCGGAGGAGGTCATCCGTCCTTCCACGGTTGACGCGTCGCCTATGACGCATGGCGACAATCTCGGATTGAGAAGGGAGGTGTCCTATGCCGCCGTTATTACTGAGAAGGCTCCAAGACTTCCTGGACGCGCAACGCATTCAGTACGAGGTGCTTGACCACCACGAAGCCTACACGGCTCCGGAAGTGGCTCATACGTTGCACGTCCCCGGGAAAATGCTCGCCAAGGTCGTGATGGTGAGCGCCGATGGGAAATTGTTGATGACCGTGCTGCCCTCCACCTGGCAAGTGGATCTGTCCCGCCTTCAAGAGGTGCTGCGAGCCCGCTACGTGCGATTGGCCAGTGAATCCGAATTCAAGGAACTCTTCCCAGACTGTGAGACGGGCAGCATGCCGCCGTTCGGCAATCTGTACGGACTCGACGTCTATGTGGACCAGTGCCTCACGGAAGACGAGGAGATCGTGGTCCAGGCGGGATTTCATTCTCGGGCAGTGAAGCTCCGTTACGACGACTTCGCGCGGGCCGTCGAGCCCAAGATTGCCGAGTTCCATCGGTCGCCGGCGGAATCGGCGTACTAGAAGACGTAGACAAGCGGAGATCCCGACAATCGGTTTACCTGAGAGCGGGCGCTTGGGCACGAGGGGTGAGGTGCGCCAAGCTTCCTCAGGATCTTTACTCCTAGGGAATCCTTCCTGCACCACGGCCGAACGAGAGGTCCTCCCCTGCGAAGCCCGTTCTTGCAGCCTTTCCGGGATTGTCCTACCCTCCAGTGAGAGCTGAGAGATCAACCATGAAGTCCTTCCGAGCCTTGCGCATTCATCAGGACCAGGGCGTGAGCCGCACCTGCCTGGAGACTTTGCGCCTGGAGGACCTGTCGCCCGGT
Organism: Nitrospiraceae bacterium; assembly: GCA_050246315.1. Lineage (GTDB taxonomy): Bacteria > Nitrospirota > Nitrospiria > Nitrospirales > Nitrospiraceae > Nitrospira_G. The sequence continues at coordinate 36,784 of JBFWWG010000019.1, forward strand.
GATGTGCTGATTCGCGCCAGCTATTCCAGCGTCAACTACAAGGATGCCTTGGCCGTCACCGGCAAGGGCAAGATCTTGCGGCGCTTCCCACTGGTGGGCGGGGTTGATGTAGCAGGAACGGTCGAGTCGTCCGACGACGCCCGTTTCCAAATCGGCGATCGGGTGCTGGTCACCGGCTACGGGCTGAGCCAGGACCATGACGGCGGCTATGCCGAATATGTGCGGGTTCCCGCCGACTGGGTGGTGCCGGTGCCGGAAGGCTTGAGTCTCTCTGACGCGATGGCGCTTGGAACCGCGGGATTCACCGCCGCCCTGGCGATCCAGCGGATGGAAGACAATGGGCAGCGTCCAGATCAAGGTCCCATTGTCGTCACCGGCGCGACGGGCGGGGTCGGGAGCCTGGCCATCGATTTGCTGGCGGGTTTGGGCTATGAAGTCGTCGCCATCACGGGCAAGCAAGAATCGGTGGAAGATCTGAAATCCCTTGGGGCGCGCCAGGTCTTGCTCCGGCAGAATTTGGAAATCGGCCGGCAGCCGCTGGAAAGGGCGCAGTGGGGCGGGGCCATCGATAACGTTGGTGGCGAGCTGTTGGCCTGGCTCACGCGGACCGTCTCACTCTGGGGCAACATCGCCGCCATCGGCTTGGCGGGCGGGAGCGAGCTGCACACGACCGTCATGCCGTTTATCCTCCGCGGGGTGAGTCTGTTGGGCATCTCCTCGGCCAACTGCCCGATGCCCCTGCGGCAGCACATCTGGCAGCGGTTGGCGACGGATCTGCGCCCGCGCCATCTTGACCGCATCGTCACCGCGACGGTGTCGTTGGATGACGTGCCGGCGATCTCTGAGAAGATGGTGGCGGGTCATCATCGGGGCAGGACGGTGGTGAAGATCTAACGGGAGATGAAAACGCCTTCAGTCAGTGATCAGGCTTGCGCGTCCACAGCTCTTGCCAGGTCCTGGAGTGCCGGGGCAATACGGACGTCGAAGGGCGGGGCCTCGTCGAGGCTGCGGAGCGGATCGCGGAGAGAAGCCAGTTCTTGTTGGACGCGCAGACGGATGTCGGAGAGCGACGGAGACGGAACGACGCGCCGGCCCTCCTTCATCACGTCTTCCATCAGGGGGCGACCATCCTGCCGGTCGTCGAGTGTTGTTACCACATCATAGCCAAGTCGGCCGTCCGATCCATCACCATACCGATACACCTGTTTGCGGCCAGGCCAGGTGGATTTTCCTTCTGACCGTTTCCGGCAGGGCCGTCCCGCATATTCTTGCAGCTTGTAGGCACAGTCCAGCGAGGGGGCGTCGGATGACGTCGTCATCGCCGTCCCCACGGCAAAGCTATCGATTGGAGCGCCGCTCGCCACCAGGTCCCGCACCCGATACTCATCGAGATTCCCGCTCGCGAGGATCCGGGCCTCGCGCAGGTTGCCATCATCCAGGATCTTCCGAACATGGCGCGCATGCTGTGCGAGATCCCCGCTGTCGAGACGCACACCCTTTACCGCAATGCCTTTCGCTCTGAGCAACGGCGCGAGCGACACGACTTTACGGGCCGCCGCCTCCGTGTCGTAGGTGTCGATCAACAACACGACATTGTCCGGTTGTGCCAGCGCGAAATGTTCGAAGGACGTGGCTTCGTCCTTATGGGCCTGGATGAACGAGTGGGCCATTGTGCCGTAAAGAGGAATGCCGTATTGCCGCCCGGCCAGCACGGTGGCGCTGCCCGCAAAGCCCGCGGCGTAACTGGCTCGTGCGGCGAACAGCCCCGCTTCGGCTCCGTGCGCGCGCCGCAGTCCGAAGTCAATCAGCGGCTTTCCTCCTGCCGCCAGGACGCAGCGGGCCGCCTTGGAAGCGATCAAGCATTGAAAGTTCAGAAGGTTCATCACACGCGTTTCGATAATCTGCGCAAGCGGCAGCGGCGCGACGACGCGCAAGATCGGCTCGTGAGGGAAAAAGACCGTGCCTTCCGGCATGGCCTGCACGTTGCCGGTGAAACGTAGGTTGCGCAGGTACTCCAGGCATGGTCGGCTGAATCGATTGGTCGAGGCAAGCCAGTCGATCTCGTCGGCGGTAACGCGGATGTGCTCCAGGAACTCCAGCACCGGCTCAAGCCCGGCGGCCATCAAGAAATTCCGGCGCGGCGGCAGCCGCCTGACGAAGAACTCGAACACCGCCTCCTCCATCATGCCTTGCTCGACATAGGCCTGTACCATGGTCAGTTGATACAGGTCGGTCAGCAAGACGCTTGTGGGCGGAGTCATGTCGCCAGATCCTCAAGTTTGGTCGAGTGGGCGCCCAGGCGGATCATCTCGTCCTCTGCCTGTTTTCCATCGGTCGGACGGGCGTTGACCGCGCAGATGCCGTCCATCAGCAGGTGGATGACATAGCCGAGCCTCAATCCGTCCTTCACGGTATTCAAGACACAATAGTCGGTGGCGAGCCCTCCGATGAACAGGCGTCGCACGTCTCGCGCACGGAGGTCCCGGTCGAGCGGCGTCTCTTGAAAAGCCGAATAGGCTTCCCGATCGCGTTCGGTCGCCTTGTAAATGATGAAGGCTTGCAGGGGAGGATGAAACGACGGGGGCGGCAGCGATCCGGCGGTGCCCGCCACGCAATGGACCTGCCAGGGGCCGCCTTGTTCCTTGAATGAACAGTGGTCAGGAGGGTGCCAGTCCCGGGAGAGCCAGATTGGCAAGCCTTTGTCCTGGAACCGCTCCATGTAGCGGTGCAGCGCCGGCAGGATCCGGTCGCCGCCTGCGATCCCGAGCGCACCGCCCGGCAGAAAATCGTTCTGGATGTCGGCAATGAGCAGGGCATCGCCGGCGGTGAGCGCAATCAAGGCGACGACTCCGTCAGCCGTGGCGCGCAGGTCTGCTGCGCGTCACGCTCAGAATTTATAGCCGATCGTGCGAAGGAACGCCCGTCGCTGGAGGACGTCCTCAGGCCCCTCGACCCCCTTCGGTCCCTGCCCGTCCACCACGCCCAGAATCGCGCGGCCAAGCTCCGTTTCCCCCACGATGACCTGCACCGGATTGGCGGTGGCGCAGAAGATCGTGCAGGTCTCGGGAACTTGCCGGATGGCCGGAAGGACGTTGATCGGGTAACAGTCCTTCATCAGGATGAGAAACGAGTGGCCCGCTCCGATCGCGATCGCGTTGCGTCCGGCCAGTTCCATCAGCGCCTCGTCGGTCCCGCTGGTCCGTACCAGGCAGGGACCTGAAGCTTCGCAGAACGCCAGGCCGAAGACAATCCGGGGCACGGCATTGACCAATGCCTCGTGCAGGTCCTCGACCGCCTTGATGAAATGGGCCTGACCGAGGATCAGGTTGGCTCCGTCGGGGCGGTCGATCGATACCGATTGGAGGATGATCGGCATAGGACGAGTCCCGCAGGATTGCCTCTCAGCTCTTCTTCGTGGTCTTGGCCATGAACGAAGTGATGATCTGCTCGAGGCGCTTGCTCCCGCAATGGGGACAGGTCGCGCTCTTCGCCTCATGATCCTTCAGGGTCAAGGCGATCAGCGATTCCTTTCCACAGTCCAGGCACTTGTAGTCGTACATCGGCATAGTGATCACTCCGGGAGTGGTGTGAAGCGACGATAGCTCGATCGGTGTCGGACGGACGGAGCAGGACGGGAGGATTCCTTTCCGGATTCAACCGGCTCTGAGCCGGCCTTGGCAACCATTTCGCCCCAGCTTGCGACGATCTGAGCCAGTTCTTCCATCCGCAGATCGACGCGACCGAACAGGCTGTCCTCCTGATAGAACCCTTCCTGATCCCGTTCTCCAGCGGCGAGGCCCGTCATCAGCTCTACCGCTTCTTCCACGCTGTTGACGCCATAGACGGCGAAAGTCCCGGCTTCGACGGCCCTTACGATCTCCGGTCGGAGCGCCAGGTGCTTGATGTTGCGGGCGGGAATGATGACCCCTTGCCGCCCGGTCAATCCGCGCCGCCGGCAGGTCTCGAAGAAGCCCTCGATCTTTTCGTTGACTCCGCCGATCGGCTGGATCTCTCCTAATTGATTCACCGAGCCGGTGATGGCGAATGATTGCTTCACCGGCACCTCGGCCAGGCTCGACAGGATGGCGATCAATTCGGCCGCCGCTGCGCTGTCGCCTTCGACTTCGGAGTAGGTCTGTTCGAAGGTCAAGGTTGCGTTGAGCGCGAAGGGGTGGGTGCCGGCAAATTTGCCGGCCAGATAGCCGGCGAGCGTGAGCACGCCCTTGCTGTGCACGTGGCCGGCCAGTTCGGCTTCCCGCTGGATGTCGATGATGCCTTTGGTCCCGACGGACACGCGGGCCGTGATCCGGCAGGGTCGCCCGAATGAATAGTCGCCCAGCAGGTGTACGGAAAGCCCGTTGACCTGACCCACAGCATCGCCGTCCACGTCTACCAGCAGCGTGCCTTCGCGAATCTCATCCTGGATCCATTGTTCTGCGAGACTGGAACGACGCCGCTTGTGATCGATTGCGGCTTCGACATCGGCGTCGGTCACCAACCGGCGACCCTCCCGCTGCGCCCAAAACCCAGCCTCGCGGATCAGGTCTGAGAGGAGACTGAACCGCAGGGACAGGCGGTCGTGCCGCTCGGCCAAGCGGAATCCCTGGCGGATGACGGCGGCGACCGCCTCCTTGCTGAAGTGAGGAAGGCGCTCGTCGCAGCAGATCCGAGCGATGAAGCGGGCATATTGACGGTCCTGTTGCTCGCTCCGCTCGATATCCACGTCGAAATCGGCCTTGACCTTGAAAATCTTGTGAAAATCCTCTTCGTAGGCCTGCAAGAGATGGTAGATGATCGGTGGGCCCACGAGAATGACCTTCACGTCGATGGGAATCGGTTCCGGCTTAAGGCCGATGGTCGAGAAGCCGAAAAATTCGCTCGCGTCCTCGATCGTGACCTGACCGGTCTTCAGAATCCGCTTCAACGCATCCCAGGAAAACGGCTGCCGCAGCAGATCGACGGTGTTCAGGATTAGATAGCCGCCGCTGGCCTGTAACAGCGCGCCGGCCTTAATCTCCGTGAAGTCCGTGTACATGACGCCCATGTGGGCCTTTCGCTCGATCTTGCCGACCAGATTGGCGTAGGTCGGATGCGATTCGTCTACCACGGGAGCGCCCTGATCCAAGGCATGTTCCACCAGCACGTTGACTTGGTAGCGAGTCAGGTCGGCTCTGGGCGAGGATCCGTCAAGAGCGAGGAAGGGCAATGCCGGTTTTTCCTTCGGCAGGAAGTCTCGATAACGCGCCACCACGTCTTCATGCACGCGGTCAAGATAGGCACCGACATCCGGCATGGCTTGATAGGGCTGCCGCACCGCCGCAAAGCGGTCTTCCATGACCGTCTGCACGACCTTCCGATCCAAATCCAACAGCCGACGCTCCGCCTCCTGGTCAAGCGCATGGATGCGGATTTGAAACTCGCGTATTTCGCTTTCAATCGCCTTGCGCTGTTCGTTGAGGGAACGCCGCTCCTGATCCGACAACTGCTCGACTTCTTCCTCGGTCATGGGGTGGCCGGATTTCATCGGGACCAGCCCGAAGCCCATCGGCATCTCCTCGAAGCCGAACCCATGCTCGCGGCCGAATTCGTGCAGCTCCCGGAACAACGCCTTCTTTTTCGCTTCTGTTTCGTCTTGGATCTTGGCCTTGGCGTCCAGGTAGAGCTTGCTTTCAAAGGTTGCGGGGATGTCGCGGCGGAGGCTTTGGACGAAGACCGCCATGGCGTGGGAAAAGGCACGACCCTGTCCGGGAGGAAGGCGCAGTTTGGTCGGTTGGGACGGATCCTGGAAATTGTTCACATAGCTCCAGTCCGGCGGCGGCGGCTCCTCTCGCGCCATTCGCTGGACCATGCGACGCACCAAGGAGGCCTTGCCGGTGCCGGCCGGGCCGGCGACATAGAGATTGAAGCCGGGACTCTTCATGTGGAGTCCGAACTCCAGGGCCTCGACCGCGCGCTCCTGCCCAATCGTCTCGTCGAGCGGCGTCAACTCGCCCGTCTGTTCAAAGCCCAGCTCCTCCGGGTCAATGACCGGAGCGAGCAAGGTGGGCGGCAGTTTGAATTTATCCATCGGCGCCGGTCCGCGCGCGGCAGTCGCGTCGCGTGAGCGGTCCTTAGGCGTGAGAAAGAGGGGAGACAGGCTGAACCGTAGTTGCTTGCGGCCCCTTCTCCCCTTGCCCGACGTTGAAAAGGACTTCCGCGCCGTCTTCCAGCTCGTCAAAGGCCAAACCACGCAAGGCGTTCCTATGAAAATAGACTTCCCCGCCCCCTTCCTGAAGGATGAATCCGTAACCGGACTTGGGAAAGAGCTTGCAGACCACGCCGCGCGCCGGCGGCAGGGGCGGTAGGCGCAGAACTTTGTTGGTCCGCTTGTCGCGAAACTTCTGCAACTCGATCTGAACCGCGGCAAAGGCGGCCCGGATCGCTTCTTCGAAGGTCTTGTCCTCCTTGCGCGCCGTGACCACCTGCCGTCTCGGGAGCGTGATGACGACCGTCGCCTCGGCGACATTCTTCAATTTTTTATGGTGCCGGTTCTTGATCAGGCTGACCCGGGCATGCAACATATCCTCGTGACCTTGTTGAAGGTCCGCCATCCGCGCTTCGATCTCAGTTTTCCATCGTGGCGTCATGGCAACGTTGCGGCTTTGAATTTCAAGATCCATGATGGTCTCCTTCTGTCCTCTGCCGGTGAGGCACGGTTCTGGTCACAGCAAGGCCTGTGCCCTTGGTCGGTCTCGCCTCGAATTGGCGTAAACGGACCGCTCCGCTGTGGACGCTGGCAAAGGAACAATAGTCCTGTGGCGCATTTTTCCACAGTTCATCGACGATCCATGCAGCCCAATGCGTCATTCTGCTGGATCGTCCGTACAACCGGTGACTTGCGAAAGGAATGGACATGCCGACGTTGAAGAAACGCAATCTTGAGCAGTACTTGCGGCAGCGGTTCGGTGCGGATACCGAGCTGTTGTCCTATGGAAGGATCGGCCAGGAATCGTCGGAGTCGGATTTGAAGGGCTTCGGCTATGGCAAGCCGATCCGCGCGACCTTTCGCACCGGCGACCAGGTTCGAAGCGTGGTCCTCTCGACGATGAGCCCCGGACCCTTCGGCCATGAGCATCCGGCCGACCGGGCGCAGGCCATGTTGATGGATTATGACACCTACGGCAAGCTCCCTCGGCATGTGAAGGCGGTGGATGTCGGGGCCTTTGCGCGCGATGGATCGCTCTTTTCGGTGGCCCGAGCTCGCGAATTCTTCGTGGTGATCGAATGGGCCAAGGGGGAGAGCTATCACGTCGATTTCGAGCGGCTGATGGCCGGCGGCCGGCTGCGGACGCTGGATCGCGAGCGAGCCGGAGCCATGGCCCGGTATCTGGTCTCCATCCATCGAGTGAAACGCCGCGACCCGGGCCTGTATCGGCGGCGGTTACGCGAATTGATCGGCCATGGCGAGTGCATCATGGGTCTCACCGACAGTTATCCGAATCGCTACCGGTTTATCAACGACAGTCTCCTCCGTTCGATCGAGGAGTCCTGCAATCGGTGGCGCTGGCAACTTCGATCGAGTGCCTCGCGACTGGCCCAGGTGCATGGAGACTTTCATCCCTGGAATGTGCTGTTCCGCGCCGGTACCGACTTCAGCGTGCTGGATCGCTCGCGAGGCGAATGGGGCGAACCGGCGGATGATCTCACCTCCATGTCGATCAACTACCTCTTCTTCTCGCTGCAGCGGTTTGGAAAATTGGACGGCCCGTTCGAGGTGCTGTTCCGACACTTCTGGGACACCTATCTGGAGGCGAGCCGGGACCGGCACATCCTCGGAGCGACGGCGCCCTTCTTCGCCTTTCGTGGCCTCGTGATTGCGAGCCCGCTCTGGTATCCGAATCTCACGCTTGCAGTGCGACGCACCATCTTCCGCTTTGTGCAGAACGTGCTGGCGGCCGAGCGGTTCGATCCCGCCCTGGTCAATCGCTATTGTCAGGAATGACGTGGCCGTGCAGGACTGGGATGGGAACATGACCGCAGCACTCAACGCTCCGCACGACCGGTGGGCGAGCTCAGCGCTCAGCGCCGAGCACCCAGCCCTGATGCCCGTCAGTGGAACAAGAGCACCGGGCAGGGAGAACGGTGCAGCAACGTATGAGAGACGCTGCCGAGCACGAAACGCGTCAGCCCCTCCCGTTGCCGGCAGCCGATCAACAACAGGTCCGGCTTGACCTTCTGGATCTGTTCCATGATGGCGACGGCAGGAGAGCCAATCACGACAAGCGGCTTGGCTGGATACCCCATGGCCACGACCTGCTGCACCAGGTCCTCTAAGAACCAAGAGGCTCGTTCGACCACCTCCTGCTCCATGGCCTTGCTGACGGCGGCGCCGGCCGGCCAAGGCGGTGGAGAAAACGGCAGCACGGTCAGCACCTGGATCTCCGGCATGGTGCGGAAAGGTTTGGTCCTAAGCCATCTGATCGCTGCTTCGCTGTCCCATTTCCCTTCAATCGCCACCAGGACCTGCTCGCAGGTCCGGACGGGGCGATTGACCACGAGCACGGAACAGGGGGCATGGGCGACGATCCGATGGGACACGCTGCCGAGCAGGAGTTCCTTCAAGGGGTTGAGGCCTCGGCTTCCAAGTACGATCAGGTCGGGACGAATCTCGGCTGCCAGAGCCAAGATCACATCGGCGGCCTTGCCGGTTTCCAGCTTCGTCGAACTGGGTCCCACGTCCATCGGAAGGCTGGCGGTCGTAGTCGCGAGGATGCGCTCACCCTCCTCCCGCATCGCTTTCAGCACTCTGTTGAAGAGCGCTTGCGAGGCTTCCGACGCCATCATGGGAAAGGCTGGAGTCGGCACATCCAGCACGTGAACGACCGTGACCTCTTCAGCCCTCGACAGATGGGCCAGCGCTAGGGTCGCGGCATGGGATTGATCCGATCCGTCTATAGCCAAGATGATGCGCATGATGCCTCCACGTCATCGAGCAGGCGGTTAATGACATTCAGTGGGGCAGAAGAACATCAGATAGACGAACACAGCGAGACCGATCACGACCGCCCCAAACAGAAACCATTGCGCTCGACTCATGCTGCGATCCCTCCCGGCGGAGGTCCTGTCATGATCTACACAAAGACTCATGCCGACCAGCAGTCGAGAGAGCAAGACCGGTGCCTTTTCCCGTCGTCGGTCTTGGTTGGGCAACCGTGCTGCTGTCGGCGATCGGGGAGTCCTCCTGGTGCGCTCAGCCGGACCGGTTGTAGCCTTCCGCTACAGAGGCCGATCTGATTCTGTAGCAGGACACCACCTGACTCTCTATGGAAGCGGAGACCCAGAAGCCGAATCGTATCGATTTTCGCTAAAAAGCCGATTAACTTCCGAGCTTGACCGATGGCATTGTGATTGCTCAACCCTTTCGGAGCAGGCGAGGACGATGAACGAAAGGCGGAGTTGATGGCGGAACGGCACTTTGAACGGATTCTCATCCCGGTCGATTTCTCTCCTTGTTCGGAGGAAGCGTTTCGGCTGGGATTGTCGCTGGCACGCCTCTACCAGGCCGAGGTGCTCTTGTTGCACGTCATCGACACCAAATCCCTGCGCATGCTCAACCGGCTGGGCTTGGCTCCACCGTCGGAGGAAAAGACGCAGATCAAGCGCCTCCGCCACCATGTGCGGCTGGATGCGCGACGTCTCCTGGCGATGGAAGAGGCAAAGGGGGTGGCGATTCGCCGGCTCCTAGCGGAAGGGGTACCGTTCGTCGAGATCGCCAAGGTGGCGCGCAGCGAGCAGGTGGGGTTGGTGGTCATGGGGAGCTACGGAGGATCGGTCGGGAGCGTGGAGAAGATCTTCTTCGGCAGCACGGCGGAAAAAGTCGTCCGCACGGCCGGCTGTCCGGTATTGACGGTTCCGTTGCCCGGCCGGCCGGTGAACCGCTCATCAAAAGCCGGTGCATAAACATCCTTTCAAAGGAGCAGCTATGGAGAGCAGATGGTGGCGTCCGGTTGTCGCGGGGATGGTGGGGTTGGTTCTGTTCATCGGGGTCGGGGGAGAGCGCGGTCGATCCGATGCGCAGTCCGAACAAATCATGGAAGTCGTGATCCGAAACAATACGTTCATCGCGAAGCAGGCTCCGCTGGCTCTCAATAGTCCCGTGAGGATCGTCGTCCGGAACGAGGATTCGATCCGTCACGACTTCGGGTCGGCCATTTTTCAGAATACCCAGACTCAGATCGAGCATAACGGCGTGATCGCGTATGGCTCCACGGTGGGCGGCGTGTTCCTCGACGGCGGCCGCAGCGCAACCATCCACTTTACGCTTCAACGGCCCGGCCAGTACGAGTTCAAGTGTTCCATCCATCCCGACATGAAGGGGGAAATCCTGCTCATGTCGGTCGGCGCCGTGTAGCGAGAGCGGAAGGAGACGTCCGATGAGTGCGAAGACGATCGGAGCGGCGGTCTCGAACATTCTTCTGGCCACGGATGGGTCCGCCTCGGCCAGGGAAGCGGAATCGTTCGCGCTGATGATGGCGACGGCCTATGACGCGCGAGTGGATGCCCTGTCGGTGTTGGAATTCGAACCGGGACAGGACCTGGAATACGACGTCAACCGCCGGTATCTCGAAGACCGCCGGCGCGAGATCAGGGAACAAGGCGCCGCGCTGGCCCAACGGGCCGAAGCCGCCGGCATCAAGATCGAATGGCACGAATCCGTCGGCATGCCCAGCCGGGAAATCATCGCCTTGGCCGAGCGGTCTCGACACGACCTCGTGGTAGTCGGGACCCATGGACGAACCGGATTCGAATATGTGCTGATCGGGAGTACGGCCGAACGGGTCGTGCGAGGAGCTCCCTGTCCGGTCGTGACCGTGCGGGGGGCGAGCGCGGCTGGCCGCGAGCCGGCTTCCGCCGTGAAAGGGGCAACCGAGAGAGGATTGGCCAAGCTGCTGGTCGCGGTGGATTTCAGCGATTGCGGCCGGTCGGCGGTCGAATATGCCGTGCAATTGGCCGACCGATTCGGGAGCGAGGTCACGCTGCTGCATGTTGCGGAACCGGTCGCCTATGGGCTGGATTTTACCCTGAGGCATGCCCTGACCGGACCGGCCTTTCGCAAACAATGCGAGGAATCAATCGCCCAGTTGGCCGGGTTGTTCTCCGGGAGAGGGCTGAGCGCGCGTCATGACGTGCGCTCCGGCGTCCCGGGCGATGTGATCCAGCTTGTCGCGGGCGAGCGAGGCAGCGACGCCATCGTCATGGGCACGCACGGCCGGCGAGGATGGTCTCAAATCCGCTTCGGGAGTGTGGCCGAATCGGTCATCCGTCACGCCGATTGTCCGGTGTTTACGGTCCGCAGTCCGAAATTCAGGAACGCATCGTCGTAGGTATTGCGCGCCGCTTCGCGCGCGAGCCTGGAATCAATCTCGACCGGTTTAGCAGGTTGCGGAACAACTCGATGTGCGTGCTTCGACAGGCTGCTATGTGGATGTCAAGTGGATGGACACAAGAATCCTCTTTCGGTTGTCAGCTGCGTGTCCTTTCAGGCCAAAGAGAGACTGGCTGCTATGCGTGGCACGGCACACGGCCGT
>JBFWWG010000020.1:0-35948 GCA_050246315.1 Nitrospiraceae bacterium
TCTTCGGAAATGATCGTAGACTCGACGAAGCGATCTCCTCCGTGGACCACCCGATGGCCGACCGCGGCGATTCCATTGAGCGAGCCGGCCAGACGATCGAAGATCTCCCGCAGCGCCTGGGCATGGTCTCGTATTTCTGCGCTCGCGGACCGACCGTCCCCATGCTCGCCTACCACCTCGAAGCTGGCCTGGGTTCCGATTCCCTTGACCGAGCCTTGGAGCAAAGCCGAACCCGCTGTCAGGTCGCCGGTTGACTCCTCAACCACGTCCACAAGCCGAAACTTGATCGACGAGCTGCCGCTGTTGATCACCAGGACCTTCATGTCAACATGGCAGCCACGTGGGATACGAACGGCGACCGTCAGTCATCGTGCCATTCTGAACGATGCACCTCCGCCGCCAGACCGGACTGATCGCCTTCCAATGAGTGGGTATATCGACCCAGGGTCGCCGCGCTGTTGCACTTGGCCCGGTGGGAGAACGCCTGCTGCGCCGCGTGCAGGTTTTCTGGCTTGCCGCGCCAGGCTTCCATCGCGGAATCTTGCAGGGCCCGCCCGTAAGAGAAGCTGATGCTCCAGGGCTTCGGTGGATCGAGCCTGTTGATCGCATTCAGATGGGAGGTGGCCAGAATGTCGCTTTGGCCGCCGGATAGAAAGACGATGCCAGGGACCGCACTTGGAACATGCCGCCGCAGAGATCGCAACGTTGCCGTGGCGACCTCCTCGATCGATGCCTGAGTGCGGCAATCCTTCCCAGAGACCACCATGTTCGGTTTGAGGAGCATCCCTTCGAGGCTGACACGCTGTCCGTACAGTGAGTCGAACACCGCGTGGAGCACCGAGCCGGTCACTTCCTCGCAGCGATCGATGGTGTGAGCCCCATCCATCAGTACCTCAGGCTCCACGATCGGCACGAGGTTTTGTTCCTGGCACAGTGCGGCGTACCGGGCCAGCGCGTGGGCGTTGGCCTGTACACACATCGGGCTGGGTAGCGTCTCGCTGATACGAATCACCGCCCTCCATTTGGCGAATCGCGCCCCTCTCGAGGCATAATCCTTGAGTCGCTCCCGAAGACCGTCAAGTCCTTCGGTCACGGTCTCGTCCGATGAGCCGGCGAGGGGCTTTGCACCAGAGTCCACTTTGATCCCAGGGATGATCCCTTGACGGGACAATACCTCGGGCAAGGCCGCTCCCGAGCTGCTTTTCTGCCGAATGGTTTCGTCTTGCAGGATCACGCCGCTGATGAACGAGGCGATATCGGGAGTGGTGAAGAACAACTCTCGGTAGGCGCGGCGGCTGTCTTGGGTCGATTCAATCTTGAGCGAGGCAAACCGCTTTGTGAGGGTGTGAACCGTTTCATCTGCCGCCAGGATGCCCTTGCCCTCGGCGACCAATGCCCTTGCTGTCAGATCCAGTTCCTGTCGCCCCATGTCCGCTCTCCTTGGATTTCTACTCTCCGGCCGGCTTTGTATCGTCCGATTGTTTCTTATCCCCAGTTTATACACGTTATACACGAGGAGTGAAACGGATCATACTGTCAAAAATGACAGGCTTGCCTTTTGCTGGCTTCGCATTGTCGAATAGCGTTCCCTTATTGCCGTATCCTCAGTCGGTGGATTGGAGCTGGAGCAAGAGAAGTGCCATGATTTGCCCCGCCTAGATCCGGCTGTGTGGCTCTTGTGGTGAGGCAGCATCGTAGTGAGGCAACATAGGCTGTGTGCCAGAAACAATCAGGTAAGCGTCGTTCTCTGTGGCGGTTTGCAACAGGACCATCGATAGTGATGTCCCAATAGGTCGCAACAATGAAAACAAGGAGTAGGCACAATGACGGAGACAGTCGCCATATTGGTCGGCGGGGGGCCGGCCCCCGGTATCAATGGTGTGATCAGCGCTGCCACGATTCGATGTCTGGTGGAGGGCTGGAAGGTCCTCGGCATCGAGCAGGGTTTCAAGTGGATCATGCAAGGCGATGTGAGTAAAGTCACGCCGCTGACCCTTGAACAGGTCAGCCGGCTTCATTTTCGAGGCGGATCGGTCCTCAAGACGGCCCGAGCCAACCCAACTAAAAACCCGGCCCACCTGGCTCAAGTGTTGCGGAGTCTGGAGCGGCTCGGCGTGACGGGACTGATCACGATCGGCGGGGATGACACCTGCTTCTCCGCGCTTTCACTGGAACGGGCCGCCCAAGGCCGCCTGCGCGTCGTTCACGTGCCTAAGACCATCGACAACGATCTCGATCTTCCGCAAGGAGTCCCCACCTTCGGATTTCAGACCGCCAGGCACCTGGGGACCTATGCGGTCGAAAGCATCCTTGAGGATGCGCGCACGACCGGCCGCTGGTTTTTCGTCGTGACCATGGGACGCAAAGCTGGCCATCTTGCGTTGGGCATCGGCAAAGCCGCCGGAGCGACGCTCACGGTGATTCCGGAAGAGTTTACGGAACGACCCGTGAGGCTGGCAAAGGTGGCAGATATTCTCGCAGGCGCGATCATCAAACGGCTGAGCCAGGGCAGAGAGGACGGGGTGGCCGTCATCGCCGAGGGCGTCGCGGAGATCATGAACCCTGACGATCTCAGCGCGTTGTCATCCGTCGCTCGCGACGAACACGGCCATGTCGAACTGGCCGATCTCGACCTGGGGCGAGCGCTAAAAGAAGAGGTCCTCAAACGGTTGGCGCCCTACGGTCTCGCCCCGACCATCAGGCTCAAGGATCTGGGATTCGAATTGCGATGCGCGGATCCCATCCCGTTCGATATGGAATATTGTCGCGATCTGGGCTGCTGTGCCGCAGAGTTTTTGATCGCAGGCCGTACGGGAGCGATGGTGTCGATCGTCAACGGAGGGTCATCGCCAATCCCGTTCAGCACGATTCTCGATCCGGCCACGCAGCGGACGCGAGTTCGAATGGTGGATGTGGCCGCCGAGTCCTATCGGCTCGCCCGCCGCTACATGATCCGATTGGACAAGAGCGATTTCGAAGAGAGCGAGCGGCTCATCAAATGTGCTGCGGTGGTCGGTCACACTCCCGAGGCCTTCCGAGAACGATTTTCGCTCGTCGTTGAGCATGAACCGTCTTGGTGAACGACTCCCGATCTTCCAAGGCTGCCGGTTCGCCCTCGTCGTCGTCTTGGTCTCGATAGGCCTGTCCCTTTTCGCCTCGCCGGCGAAGGCGGAGTGGAGGGTCAACGGGATGGCCATTCTCTTCTGGACGGACGACATCGGTATTTTTTCCGCCACTCGACGCTTGTCGCGCGACGGCGATCCGACCCAGCCGGCGCTCGACTCCCGCCTGACCGACAAAGGCTCGTCTTTCGGATTAGACCCGCAACTGACGGTCTCCAATACGGTCCATAACCGGCTTGGAAAACTGGAACTGAGCGCCCGAGGCCAAGGTTTTATCTTCACGGAGGACTCTCGCTTCAACCAGGGCATGCTCCGGCTCCAAGCCATTCAGGCGTTTTCCTCCGAGACGCGACTGCGGTTGCGATACGAGTATATGCCGAATCAGTTTCTGGGCGATAACGAGGACCGGCGACCCGGAGAGCTCGGTCTTGCGGAGGAAATCCTCACGAGCAGTATCTGGTCCGCCCGAATCGAACAACGCCTCACTCCCGATCTGGACGTGATGTTGCTGGGGCGATTCGGCACGCGCCGGTACAACGATGCCTTTGCGGAGCGGGATACCAACTTCTGGACCATCGGACCGCATGTGGACTGGCGGGTGTCGAGGCGCGTGAAACTCGGGTTTGGCTACCACTTCGAGCAGGGTCTGGCCGATGGTCGCAACCAGCCGCAGTTCGAAGACGACGTGTCCTACATCAACCACTATCTGACGACCGAGGTGGACATTGAATTGACGGAGCGGTGGTCCCTTCAGATGGCTGCGCACTACGAGCGCAATATCTGGACGAGCACGATCGTGGGAGATGAACGCAACGGCGCGCACGAGACGATCGTGCAAGGAGAACTCATTCTCGTTCGCCAGGTCACGGAACGGGTTCAGGCCTTTGCCGGCTTTCAGCGCTCAAGCCGGAAACAGAGCTTCGAGACCGACGGGGTCAAGAATACGAACGTGGGCATCGGCATCTCGGCGACGTTCTAGTCCGCATTATTCATGAACGTTTCTACTGCAATTGCGGATTCGCTGCTGCGACAAGCCTGGCCAGTCGAAGGGATTTCTCCGGCGGCCAATGAGCGCAGAGGAATTGAAATACGGACAGCGGGTCTCTCCGCCGAGGATGGTCGTATCGAAGGTGCAACGTCACGAAGCGTCGTGGATAATGAGGGCTAACTTTCTCCGCCGTTGACCGAGACGACGGAGGGATGCTACCTTTGCTGCCTCAGCGCCGTGCGAACGAGGAGATCCACCGGATCTCTGCAACCTTGTAAAAGGATCCCATGCCAAGCCTTCAATCCGTCAGACGGAAAATCGATTCCGTCAAGAAAACCCAGAAGATCACCAAGGCCATGAAGATGGTGGCCGCCGCGAAACTGAAGCGCATGCAGGATCGCATTCTGGCGGCGCGGCCATACGCCCACAAGATGCGGGACTCGATCCGCAACCTCAGCCGGCGGGTCAATCGCGACGCGCATCCGCTGTTGAGGAAGCGGGAGGCCCAGCGTATCGTGGTCGCGGTGGTGACGAGCGACCGCGGATTGTGCGGCGCCTTTAACGCCAACATTCTCCGGACGGCGGCCCATGCGCTGAGGGAGTTCGAGGCCGCCGGCGCCCAGGTTGAGGTGGCGGTGATCGGTCGGAAAGGCCGGGACTTCTTTCGACGGCGGAATTGGAAGGTGCGCCGCGAAGTCGTGGATATCTTCGACAAGTTGAGCTTCGAGCACGGGATGTTGTTGGGTACGGAGCTGCAAGCCATCGACGACTATGTGAATGGTCGCATCGATGCGGTCTACGCGATTTACAATGAGTTCAAATCGGCCATACAACAGCGCATCGTTGTCGAACGGATGTTGCCGATCGATTGGATCGTCGAGATCGCCGATGTGAAGGAGGCTGAACAAGGCACCGAAGCGATGCCGGGCTCCTATCTGTATGAGCCGAGCGAGGATGAACTATTGGAACAGCTCCTCCACCGAAACTTCCACGTTCAGGCGTACCGCATTCTGCTCGAATCCTCGGCAGCCGAACAAGGCGCCCGCATGGCGGCCATGGACGGGGCCACGCGAAACGCCGGCGAGCTCATCAAGAAATTGACGATCTATTACAACAAGACCAGGCAAGCGGCGATCACCAAAGAGCTGATGGATATCGTCGGCGGCGCCGAGGCCTTGAAATAACTCTCGCCCATGATCTTCTTGCACTGGTGAACTCCGCTTTTCTCTGACCCAATCTCGTCGAGACTGGTTATGGCTGGGTGACTGATCTCTTGCGAGTCACTCTGATGCGCGTGGTGGTGCTTCAGTAGCCTTGGCCGACGGCTCAGTGCAGCCGGGACGTGCCACGAGCAGTGGAAACGAGACAAGACACAGACTCAGAACATGTGATCGTGTGTCGATGGGATGTAGGGCGCCACGGATGCGGCCCATGCTTGGGTTGCAAACAGCGCGTGTGTCTCGCGAGACCATCTCGCGACCGAACACGTCAGGTAGAAGATCATGGCACCTTGGTAAATTCACCGTGATATCGATCCCCTGTTTCGCGACTGGTCGAATCGACGGCAAGCACCGGTCGTCCCGCATGGTCGTATAATGTAAGGGTGACGGCACGGCGCCTGGTATTCCCGATCAACCGACCGTCTCGTAGCTCAAGGGACCCGGCCCCGACTGCTGCATTCTCACCACTCTGTCCGACGAATTGATAGGTCGCGTTCTCGTGGATCATGAGATAGACGGAACCTGTCGAGAAGGTTGAACCTTCTTTCTTCACGGTGCCTTCCCATTTCCCGATCACCATGTTGAGATCGGTCATCTCAACTAGTCTCCAGGTCGGACCTTTGTAGAGAGGTTCGCCGGAACATCCCACTAATATTCCCAGCACGAGAATGCCGCCATAAAGGCGGAGCTGGTTTGCTAATTTAGCAAGTGGATTCATACGAATCTCCACAAGGCGACCTGCCCGCTCTACCACACTTCGTGTGAGCCGGCGGCTGATGGGGCAGAGCCCAGCTTCATTGTTGCCGCCGGAGAAATCCCTTCCATCGGCCATGGCCCAGACAACGGATGGAACGTCACGAACCGTCATGAATAACGTGGGTGCATGAAACGAGCGCACGCAATGCGCAGGTCACGGGAGACGCACAGACACTCGGAAGGAATCGTCAACTCTCGATCTTACTGTTGCGCCACCTTTGAAGCAGGAGCGGATTCGTACGGACCGGCGGGCGACCAGCCTCCGCCTAAGGCCTTATAGAGTTGGACGACCGACACCAGTTGCGTCCGGCGAGTCCTCGCCAGCGACAACTCGGCATCGAACAGGGTCCTCTGCGCGGTGAGCACGTCGAGATAACTGGCTCGGCCGCCCTGGTAACGAAGGTCGGCCATTTCGAGCGCCGATCGAAGCGATTTGACCTGCGCTTCCTGCGCCTCCCGTTGCTCGCGCGACTTTTGCACGGCGATCAGCGCGTCTTCGACTTCCTTGAAGGCCGTCACGATGGCCTTCTCATATTGCAACGACGCCTGCTTGGTTCGCGCTTCCGCCACGGTCACCTGATACCCGAGCGACGTAGCGTTGAGCAGCGGCCCGGCGACGGAAGCCCCGGCGAATTGCGTGAACGCGACGCCCGGCGCGAACGCATTGATCTGCGGATTGGCGACGCCCAAGGCGCCTGTGAGCGATAGTTGAGGAAACCGTGATGCCTGAGCCACCCCAATGGTGGCGGTGGCCGCCGTCAAATCCTGTTCCGCTTTCAGGATGTCTGGCCGGCGCTGTAGCAAATCAGAGGGGAGTCCGGCCGGCACCTGCGGCGGCATGACCTGTCCGGTCAACGCGATCCCCCGTGGAACTTGGGCGGGCTTCCGTCCCAGCAGGAGGCTGATCTGGTTTTCCTTCTGAACTTCCTGCCGTTCTAAATCAGCGAGCTGCGCGGCCGCGTTGGCGCGCTCGGCTTCGAAACGGTCCAAATCGAGCTTCGGGATTACTCCCTGCTCCAATTTCACGCGCGAGATTCTGACGGTATCATCCCACGCCTTCAGCGTCCGCTTAGTGATCTCGACTTGGAGGTCCAACTGCCGAAGGTCGAAGTAGGCCTCGGCGACATTGCTGACGAGACCCAGAATGACCGCCCGCTGCGCTTCTTGTCGTGAGAGGAGTTGGGCCCTGGCGGCCTCGATCGATCGGCGAATCTTCCCCCAGATATCCACTTCCCACTTGAGGCCCGCGAAGGCGTTCTGATTCGAGAGCGTCGCTCCGTCTGCGGCCAGCCCGGGGATGAACACCCCACCTCCTCCTGGAGACGGAATGCCGACGGCATTCCGGTTCGCGTTATAGATGAAGGCCTGACCGCCGTAGTCCAATGACGGAGCGAGATCGAATCGTGAAATCACGAGTTGGGCTTGGAATTCCTCGACCGATGCCGCAGCCGTTCGGACATCCTGGTTTTCTTCGAGGGCGGTTCGGATGAGCCGTTGGAGTTCGGGGTCCTTCAGCAGGTCCCACCAAGGCAGGTTCGCGATGGATTCAGAGGTCGCCGGCGCCAGGCGCCAGGCATCGCCCGTCGGAGTGTCCGGACGGGCATAATCCGGACCCATGCTACAGGCGGTCATGAGCGGGAGCGCAGCGAGCGCGGCGAGCCGGCGACAAATCATCAATGTTCTCCCTCCAAACGTGCGTGCGCCGGAAGCGGTTCCGGTCGCGGTGCGACCTGCGGTGAGCGGCCGTCGCCGGCGGAATTCAGCGCACCCGGCGGCGGGGCGCCTGGCTTCGGGTGGTCGTGCCGATGGGACAATTTCTCGACGACATAGAACGTCACGGGGATCAGAAAGATCGCGATAAGACTGGCGGTGA
Organism: Nitrospiraceae bacterium; assembly: GCA_050246315.1. Lineage (GTDB taxonomy): Bacteria > Nitrospirota > Nitrospiria > Nitrospirales > Nitrospiraceae > Nitrospira_G. Next base: position 7,960 of record JBFWWG010000020.1, read on the forward strand.
GCATGCCCCCCAGTACCGTGATGCCGAGCATGATGCGCGAGGCCGCTCCGGCGCCCGATGAGAAGACGAGCGGGAGAAGGCCGAAGATGAAGGCAAACGCCGTCATCAGAATCGGGCGCAGCCGCAGCCGCGCGCCGGCCAGCGCGGCGTCGCTGATCGATTTGCCCTTTTCGTATTCCACTTTGGCAAATTCCACGATCAGGATGGCGTTTTTAGCGGCCAACCCGATGAGCATGACCAACCCGATCTGAGTAAAGACGTTGTTTTCGAGCCCGAGGAGCCAGAGCGCCCCGAAGGCTCCGAAAACCGCGATGGGTGTCCCCAACAACACGCTGAAGGGAAGGCTCCAACTCTCGTACTGGGCCGCCAAAATCAAGAACACGAACAGAAGCGAAAAGCCGAAGATGACACTGGCCGGTACGCCTTCGGCTGCGACCTTTTCTTGAAACGACATGCCCAGGTAGTCGTACCCCATTTCGCGCGGCATCGTGTCGGCAAAGACCTCTTCGAGCGCCGCCATGGCTTGCCCGGAGCTGTAGCCAGGAGCCGCGGAGACCAGTAACTGTGCCGAACGATATTCGTTGAACCGCATCGTGAACTCCGGGCCGTAGATGGTCTCCATGGTCACCAGCGTTGAAAGCGGCACCATGGCGCCGTCCGCATTGCGGACGTAGAACTGGCCGACATTTTCGGCCTTGGTCCGGAACTCGCCTTCCGATTGGAGGTACACCTGCCACACTCGGCCGAATCGGTTGAAGTAGTTCACCATCGACCCCCCCATGAAGGCCTGGAGAGTCTGATAGACGTCGCCTAGATTCACCCCCTGCTTGAGCACCTTCTCGCGATCGACCCGTGCGAAAACCTGGGGGACGCTGGGGATGAATGTGGTGTTCACCGAGGCGATTTCAGGACGCTTCCGAACGGCTTCCATGAACCGTTCGGTCTGTTCCGCGAGAAACCCGACATCCTTGCCGGACCGGTCTTCGAGAACAAACGTCACGCCTCCGGATGTCCCGACGCCGGGGATTGCCGGCGGCGGAAACGCAAAGGCTACCGCCTCCGGCAATTGCTTCAGCTCCCGGTTGAGATGTTGAAAGATGGCCCGGAGCCCCTCTTCGGGTTTGGTCCGTTCATGCCAGGGAGCGAGGGTTACGAAAAAGAACGCGTTATAGGTCGTGCTGGCCGTGCTGAGAAGACTGAACCCGACCACGGCGGACGCAAACTGGACACCCGGGGATTCTTTCAGGATCTGTTCTATCTTCTTGGCCACCTGGTCGGTGCGTTGGAGCGATGAGGCGACCGGGAGCTGGACGTTGAGATAGAGGTAGCCTTGATCCTCAATCGGAAGAAATCCGCTCGGGAGACGTGCGCCCAACAGGCCTGCGAGGACGGAGACGAGGACGAGAAAGACCATGGACCGCCCAGCCTTCCGAATGAAATAGCCGCAGAGCCCGACATAGCCGTCCGTCGCCCGCCCAAACCATCGGTTGAACCAATTGAAAAACAGGCCCATCGGGCCTCGCGTCTCTTGCCGTGGGCGAAGCAACAGCGCCGATAAGGCAGGGCTCAGCGTGAGTGCGTTGAAGGCGGAGATGACGACGGAGACGGCGATCGTGACGGCGAACTGCTGATAGAGCCGTCCGGTAATGCCGGGGATGAAGGCAGTCGGTACAAAGACCGCCGCCAGGATCAGCGCGATGGCCACCACCGGTCCGGAGACCTCCTCCATCGCCTTCAGGCTGGCCTCCTTGGGAGAGAGGCCGTGCTCAATGTGATGCTCGACCGCTTCGACGACCACGATAGCGTCATCCACCACGAGACCGATCGCGAGCACCAGTCCAAACAGCGACAGCGTGTTGATCGAGAAGCCGAGCAGCGGGAAGACCGTGAAGGCGCCGACCAGCGAGACCGGGACGGCCAGCATGGGAATCAAGGTCGCCCGCCATCCTTGCAAGAACACGAAGACGACGATGATCACGAGGACCAGCGCTTCCCAGAGCGTGGTCACGATTTCCTTAATCCCCTCGCGGACCGCCTGGGTCGTATCCAACGAGACGACATAGTCGAGATCCCCCGGGAACCGCTCCTTCATCTCCTCCATGAGCTTTGTCGCGCGATCCATCGTGTCGATGGCATTGGAGCCCGGGAGCTGATAGATCGCAATGAGGGCGGCCGGCCGGCCGTTCATCCGGCTGATCATGTTGTACATCTGCGCGCCCAGCTCGATCCTGGCGACGTCCTTGAGCCGCACGAGAGACCCGTCGGCATTCGCGCGAATGACGATTTGTCCGAACTGCCCCTCGTCCTGCAGGCGCCCCTGCGCTCGAACGCTATAGGTAAACTCCTGGCCCTGCGGCACCGGCTCGGCGCCGATCTGCCCGGCGGGGTTCACCGTGTTCTGTTTCTTGATCGCGTCGACGATCTCCGGCACCGTGATGCCGAGTTTGGCCAGGACGTCGGGCCGTACCCAGAACCGCATCGCATACTGCCCCGCTCCGAAAACCTGTACCTGGCCGACGCCCGGGACGCGGGTCATGGGATCGTTGATGTTCACGTAGGCATAGTTGGAGAGCCAGATGTTGTCATACGTACCCTTGGGCGAGTACAGGGAAAACAGGGCGAGAGGACTGGTCGTCGCCTTCTTGACCGTGACGCCGAAGTTCTTGACCTCGGGCGGCAACTGGGATTCCGCTTGCGCATAGCGCATCTGTGCGAGGATCTGATCGTCGTTCGGCCTGGTCTTGATGTCGAAGTCCACACGGAGCGTCATCTGGCCGTTATTGGCGTTCACCGAGTACATGTAGATCATGTTGTCCACCCCGCTCACTTGCTGCTCGATGGGAGTGGCGACCGACTGCTCCACCGTGACGGCGTCGGCGCCGACATAGGTGGCGGTCAACATGATTTCCGGCGGAGCGATGTTGGGGAACTGAGCGATCGGGAGTTGGACCAGCGCGATGATGCCGACGATCGTCATGACGATGGAGATCACCATCGCGACGATCGGTCGGTTGATGAAAAACTTCGCCATCAGCCTGCGGTCTTGTCAGGAGATCCTTCGACCGGCTTGGGGTTCACGGTCATCCCGGCCTTGATCTTTTGGAAGCCTTCGACCACGACCTGCTCGCCGGGCTTCAGTCCGTGATCGATGACCCACCGGCCCCCGACACGTTCTCCGACTTTGACTGGGCGGACCTCGACCTTCTTCTCCGCATCGACCACGGCGATCTGATACTGGCCCTGCAACTCAGCCACGGCCCGCTGCGGGACCAACAGTGCACCCGCCTTCGTCTTCGTGATCGCCCGAACGCGGGCAAACAGCCCGGGACGGAGCAGGTTGCCGGGATTCGGGAAGACCGCCGCAACACGGATCGTGCCGGTCTTGACATCCACCTGACGGTCCGCGAGCAGAAAGTTGCCCTTGTGCGGGTAGACCGATCCGTCGGCCAGGATCAATTCGAGTTGGTCGTCGCGCTGTTCATCTGCGTGTTCGTAGCGCGCCTGCACCCTCTCGGCTCCCCGCAGGTATTCTTGTTCGCTGACCGGAAAGTAGACGCGGATCGGATCGACGGTCGAAAGCGACGCGAGCGCGCCGGTGCTGGGACCGACCAGATCGCCGATCTGCGCCTTGGCGATCCCGATAATGCCGTCGATGGGCGCCTCGATTTTGGTGTAGCCGAGGTTCAACTGGGCTTGCTGCACCGAGGCACGGGCGGAGGCAAGCGAGCCTTTGGCCGAGGCGTGGGCCTGAATCGAGTCGTCTAATTCCTTCTGGCTGATCGCCTTGGCTTTCGCAAGCGGGGTGTCGCGTTTGACGTCCATCTCCGTCTTCGCCAGTTGCGCTTGGGCTTGACTGAGTTGGCCTTGCGCCTCCGCCAAGGCGGTCTGGAAGGGTCGCGGATCGATCTCGAACAGCAGGGTGCCTTTTCGCACGAACGCGCCTTCCTTGAAGTTTCGACTGATGAGGTAGCCGGTCACCTTGGCCTCGATCGTGGCATTGACCAGGCCATCCGTGGTGCCGATCCACTCCGAATGGATCGGGAGGTCTTGCTCCACGACCGTAGTTACCAAGACCTCCGGGGCGGTCTGCGCGGCGGTCTGAGCCTCCTTCTTACAGCCGGAGGCGGCAGCCATGATTGCAAGGAAGATGAACAGGAGTGACAGCGGTGCGGTCATAGGGGCCATGATCCTAAAGGAAGTCGTTAGCATAAACAACTTGCGGTCTTGAAAGGAAGAGGGTGTGCGGCGCCGCGGAGGCATTCCTTCCTGGTGGACAAGCCCTACCCGACCCTGCGCTCATGATGTGGGACCGGTTGAGATGGGGCCGAGCGGATGCTCCCTGTTGATGGCAACTCGACAAAGCCCGCGCTCGCCAACTCGCCAATATGGGAACTGTCAGAATTGACAGGTTCTCAAGCACATTATCCCGGATTCCACAGTTGACCCTCGTTGAGATAAGATGGGCGGCCACCTTCTTCGCTACGTTCAGGAGTTTTTGCATGCGCGTTCGTCCGGTCCCTGCATCGATGCGGTACCCGAAGCTCCGCTTCGCGTTGACGGACCATCCGATCACGGTCTGGGCAGGAGCCATTCTGCTCCGCCTGTCCGACGAACTGATCGGGCTGCGCGCGGCGCTCATCACCCTGCTGACGCCGTTCGCGAAGTCCCCCGACAGTCAGATTCCAGCCATCAACGTGCTGCTCGTCTGGTGGTATGGGTTGGCGTTGGAGGCTGAGCGGTTCGAGCATTTCACGCACTACCGTCGGGACCTGCTGCTCCCGCGCTTACCGGGCTTGCCGCGCTTCCCTTCGCCCGATACCCTGCGGCGCTTCTTTCACGGCTTCACGTACCAGCGGGCCACCAAGCTGTCCGAGGCCTCGATGGGCCTCTCCCTGGACGCCACGGAGCTGGGAGTAAAAAAGAAAGCGCGCAAGGGCGGCTCCTTCCTCTGCACGGACCAGTACTGCGTGCGGTATCTCGCCGGCGGCCGGGGAAAAGGCGAGCCGAACACGGGAACCAACCATCTGAGATTTCGGCTCGTGCAAGAAGTCAGACCGAAGATGTCGGCATGCGCATGAGTGACCCGCGATCGAATACAAGCGATCGGAACCAGACCGGCGCTAGCTCCTCGGTTGAGTTCCCTCTCTTCATCGGCGGCCCCCTGTACCGGCTGCAGCAGCGGATCCGTGTCGCTCAACCGGATCGGCGCCGCCTAGGACTGACCGCGCTGTACGCACTGTTCGTCGCCTGGGTTCCGATGGTCATCCTCTCGGCGTTGCAAGGGCTGACGATCGGACCGACACGCCTCGAATCGTTTCTGATGGATTTCGAGGTGAACGTGCGGTTTCTGGTCACGATGCCGGTCCTCCTGTTCGCCGAGTCCACATGTGGAGCCCGACTCAGGCCCATTGTGAGGCAGTTCCTGGATGCGAACCTCGTCATCAACGAGGCACGAGACCGCTTCGAAGACCTGATTCAGGATACCGTTCGGCTCAGCCATTCCGGTCGGGCTGAGATAACGCTCTTGGGCTTCGCTTATCTGCACACCCTCATCGCTTTTGTCTACATCCTCGACTTTCCGGATTCCACCTGGCGACTGCCTGTGGAGAACGGGCGCCACGTCTTGTCGCTTGCAGGAGGCTGGTATTTCCTGGTGGCGTTCCCCTTGTATTCGCTGCTGCTCTTGAGATGGCTCTGGCGGATCGCCTTATGGTGGCGGCTCTTGTGGAAGGTCTCGAGGCTGGAGCTGCAACTGTCACCCGCCCATCGTGACGGGGCAGGCGGGTTGGGCTTTCTCAGTGAGTCGTTGTCGGCGTTTGCCCTCTTCGCCTTTGCGACGACGGCGACCACCGCCGGAGGCACAGCCGACTTCATCGTCTACGAAGGAGACACGATTGCGCAGTATCAATGGGAAATCGGGGGCTTGGTGACCTTCCTCCTGCTGTTGATCGCCGGCCCGTTGCTGTCATTCATCCCCAGACTGAACGAAGCGAAGGAGTCGGCGGCGTTTCGATACGGCGCATTGGCGAGCCGCCATATCCAGCAAGTGGACCGCAAATGGCTTACGGGTGAGCCGGCGGGCACCGACATCGGGCTCGATTTTCGAGCCGTGGCGCACATGGGCGCGTCGGTGGCCGCCGTGCGGGAGATGTCCACGACCCCGCTTTTCAAAGACGATGTCCTGAAACTCCTCCTCACCGCACTGCTTCCGTTTGCTCCGCTCCTGGCCACGCTCGTGCCGATGGATGAGGTACTGAATCTCCTCCTGAAGGTCCTTGTGTAACGATCCTCTGCCCTGCTGGCATCAATATTCTGTCAGCGGTCCCACACGAGTCGGCCGCCAGCGCCCGATTGAGAGCCTGTACCATTTTCAGATGAGCGGGTTGATTCTCGTTGAGACCGGTGCCGAAATAGCGTCCCACAAATTTTGGTTCTTCCGGCTTTCGTGTGGGTAGCGAGGATAGCCCTTATCGCCTCGGCTGCCGAAGGCCGGGCGTCTCCGGGCCTTGCCCTTTGGTCGCCGCGCCTCTTCTCATGTCGTCCTGGTGGTCGCCGCGCCGGAGGGCGAAGCCGGAGCTCGAAGCCGGCGCGGCGACACCCGAGCCCGGCACCTGACTGGCTTGCGCCCGCCCGGGCCGCGGCCCTCCGCGCGCCGCCCTTCCAGCCTCGCCTCACGCCTGTCCCGGGGAGCAGAGCGAGGGAGGCCCGCTCGCATTGCCGGAGGATCGGGGCCCCACCGAGGGCAGGGCAGGAAGGAAAGCTGGACGTGACCGATGCCCCACGGTCGCCAGACCGTGGCGGAGCGAATTCCAGAAGGGTTCCGCCTGCGGAGCCCCGGACGGGTCGATCCGGGAGGCGTGAGAGCGGGCGTCCCCTCGCCCGCGCCGAGGGTGTGGGTTTTACAAGCAACCCACACGATTTCCGGAAGAGCCCAAATTTTGTTCATAGCCCCTTCGCCCTGAGCTCGTCGAAGGGCTCACCACGAACGAATCTTTGGTCTGGTCAGAAGCATTGCCGGTAGCACAAGCATGAGCGGTGTCGGGCGGCCAGTGAGTCTCCTCATGTGAGGACACCTATTGGGAAGAGCAGAAAAGGAAGGAAGCGGCAGCCGCACGGCGGCTGCCGCGAAAACTGTATCGTCGGAACTCCCACCTGTGGAGGCGGGATGCTTTATAGAATGACTGGAAGGTCCTGCTCAGGGACTGAACAGCTTACCGGTTCCAAAACGAATCGGCCGCTAGGGCCCGATTGAGAGCCTGCACCATTCTCAGATGTGCAGGTTGATCCTCGTTGAGACCGGTGCTGAAGAGGTCCGAGTGGCGATTCTGGACCAGCCGCGTGAATTCTCCATGCCGAGCGACCGGGATGTCGTAGAGGTAGGCCAGGGATGTCAAATATTCGCCACCACCCGCCGCCGATTCTTGACGGAGGTTCTCATAGGCCACGCCGGTGAACAGGTTGATCTTCTGTTCTTGCCTGACCAAACCATCCTCCGTGAGAAGCGCGCCCGGCGTGGTGCTTGAGAGGAAATTCGAGGTCGAGTCCAAGGTGGCCTTTGTCGTGCCACAGGCGGAGAGAGTCAGGCCCAGAATCATGATTCCCATGACCTCCAGCAGTCGGTGGCGAAGTGTGGTCGTCATAGCTCCTCCTCCTTGGGGTTAGGTAGTTGTCCGTGAATGTGGGTATGTGCCATAGATGGAGGGAATTGTCAAAGGCATCCCTCACCATCATGCGATTTACGGGGCTGTCGCTCTGACTGGCCGTCTGAGGCCGAGCGGCGAGCGTGCCATGCCACAATTCGGGGGTCACAAATTGGGGTCAGGCATGCATATTGACTTATTGAGCAGGCTCAATTGCCGATGGCTTGACGTACGCGGGCTTCCAATGTCTCATCGCGATGCAGGGCATAGGCCGATGCCAAGCGGCTGATCATTGAGGGATCCCGGTGCAGTCTGCGACCCAGTTCCTGCGTGCTCATCCGACCCCATTCGCGTGCCAGGAAGACCAACAGCGCGCGGACCGGCACGTGGGCCCGTTGCCGACCCGGGGCGACGAGCGTCTTGGGAGTCACCGCACAGACCTCGGCCACGGCGGTCAGGAGCGTCCCAAACGTCGCATGTGGTGCCTGGACGGTCCTTATTTGGGTCGTGGCCGTCCGGCGCTGGACCTTGGCAATGAAGCGCGTATCACCCAGCATCTGTTGGTCCACCGTGTCGTAGAACCGATCCTCGTGACCCAGCCCCACCCCTTCCCGCATGAATTGCCGATAGGCCCGTCGAGCTGGCCCCATCTGTCGATGAAAGGCTTCCAACACCGCTGCGGTGCTGATCTCCACAGGACCAGGCTGTCCAAGATAGGCGGCATGGCTACTCCAGGGATAGGTCCAGGGGCTCAGAGGGGCCCGCATGCGGGCTGGATTCAGATGGAGATACCGCACCAATTCAAGCAAGTAGGCGTCGCGATCGCATAAAATGGCCTGGTAGCGGCCTTGAAAGACGTGCCCGCTCTTGTCGTAGCGGCGATTGTAGTATTGGCTATAGGTGAACTGGAGGGTCTGCATGGTGCGGGACAGGGGGCGCTCTCCTGTCTCGATCAACAGATGAACGTGATTGGGCATGAGCACATAGGCATGCACCTGTACCCCATCACGCCGCCGATAGCGTTCCAACCGTTCGAGGTATGCAGTGTAATCAGCCCGCTCATGGAAAATCGGCGCACGCCGGTTGCCGCGGGCGATGACATGGTAAATTCCGCCAGGGAAGTCAATGCGTGGTTTGCGCGCCATGCGGGCAAGGATACTCGGAGATGCCGCAATAAATCAATACTCAGGCCTGACCCCATTTCATGTGACTCGGCCATCCGCCCGGACGCCTCTACGGGTCAAACCCAAAGACCCGCCTCCAGTCGTGCTTCATATCCACGACCGTCCAGCCCTTCTGATTCGCCTCGTCCAGCGCCTTGTCCAGTTTGCCGATGGGCGAGGTGCGGTCGTAGACCCACTCGCGTTCGGCATCCGTATGATGGACGAGGCCCATGAAACGCGCCCCCGCGCCGGCCGCCGTCCATTGCAGCATCTCATGATCCCCGTCCGAATTGCCGAATGCGAAGATCGGCCGGCGCCCGATGAATTTCTGTATCCCGATGGGTTTCCCGGCCTTGTCATCGATAAAGTCCACGGCAGGCAGTTTCATCAGGACGGGTTTGCCGTCACGCAGTTCGAATTTCTGCTTGCCCACGCTCCCGACGACTTGTTCGGGCGGAATGCCATACACCTTTTCGGCAAAGGCACGCATGAACTCCACGCCCCCGCCGGAGACGATGAACGTCTTGAAGCCGTTGGCGCGCAAATAGGCGAGCAGTTCCAGCATCGGCTGATAGACCATGTCGGTATAGGGTCGATTGAACCGCGGATGCCTCGCGGTAGCCAGCCAGTCCTTGACGATCCCCTCGAACTCATCCGTCGTCATGCCGCTGTGCGAAACGGCCAGGACCTCCAGCATCGCCTGCTCCCCTCCTGTCGCAATGGCCTCCTTGTCGCCTTCCAGCAGTGCGTTGAAAAGCTGTTTCGTCTTCCACTCGGGGTGTTGCGGCGCCAAGGCCTTCACGCGGTCGAGGGCGAAGAGGAACTGGAAATACATCGGCTGCTCGGCCCACAGCGTGCCGTCGTTGTCGAACACGGCGATGCGTTCGGCCGGCGGAACGAAATCGGCGCGGCCCTCCGCCGTCACACGGGCGACAAAGTCCGTGATGGTCTTCTTGGCCGGACCGTCATGCCAAGATGGGAGCGGATCGTCGAGGGCCAGGGCTATGCCGGGTAGTGCGGCGAGCAGCACAATCACAATAAGACATCGTGCCGGCAGGATTTTTGAGGTCCTCATGAGTCCTCTCTCCCTCTTTGGTGATCCATGCTAACGCGAAGGGCAGATCGTCGCGTCATCCATACAGGTCACGTGCGGTTGACGGCTTAGTATATCCAGTGATACGGTTAGCCATATGAAAACAACCATACATATACCAGACAGCCTATTCGAGGAGGCACGCAAGTTGGCCCATCGAGAGCGGACAACGCTGAAAGCCTTGGTGGAACAGGGACTTCGCCGAATCGTCTCAGAACGGAAACGCCGCAGCGGATTTCGCCTCCGTAAGGTCACCTTCAAGGGACAAGGTCTACACCCTCATCTGGCCGGAGCCTCCTGGGAACAGCTTCGCGAGTTGAGCTACGAAGGGCGTGGCGGATGATCGCCGTCGATAGCAACGTGCTGGTGTATGCCCACCGCGAGGACGCTCCCTGGCACGAGGTCGCCTATGCTCGTATCCTTCAACTGGCCGAGGGACAAGCACCCTGGGCCATCCCATGGCCATGCATTCACGAGTTTCTCGCCATTGTAACCCACCCCCGCATTTATGCTCCCCCGACACCGCTGGAAACGGCGGTGGATCAAGTGGAGGCCTGGATGGAATCGCCGAGTCTTGTCCTCCTCTCTGAATCGGAGAGCTATTGGGAGCAACTTCGCGCCATCATCCAGGCTGCGCGAGTATCCGGTCCACAAGTCCATGATGCAAGAGTGGCGAGCCTTTGTCACCAGCACGGGATAGACGAGTTATGGACAGCGGATCGGGATTTCGGTCGGTTTCCCGGGCTCAAGACTCGAAATCCCCTGGTCGCCTAAGTCGCCGACTATTCCCCGTTCCGTTATCCATTAGCAGCCCACTGCTCTTTAAGAGATCGGTGGTGCTCCCACCGCCTGTCAGCCCGACATCGCCGGCCTTTGCTGCGGCCTCAGCTTCTATACCGGCATGCCACTTGCCATCGGCCAGGTCGCGAAGCTTGTCGAGGTCTTGAAAGACCAGCACGATCTTTTCCACTCGTCCGCCCCAACCGGCGCCAAGAATTCCTATCAAATCAAAGCAAGAATCAGGAGCAGGTTACCGAGTGCCGTTCCTCTTGAACCGTGCATGTCGTGCTTTTTCCTCTCCGACGTTGGGTCCGGTACCCACTGGAGTGAGGCCAGCAAGTCAACTCCGACCACCTCGGAATGTCCATCCATTGACATGGGTGCTCCTCCGGAAACCATCGGTCACGGTCACTCGATGGTCGCCTTCTCGATCTTGCCGGTGAAGGTGAACGGCAGCTTGTAGGTGAAGTCTACGGTCGAACCGACGTCCTCGTCGATATCCATGCCTTCCCCCGGCGAGATCCGGAGCGATATGGTCTTGGGCAGTTGGCCGTCAGCCACCTTCGCGCCGTTCATCGCCATCGCCACGGGCGCCGGCTCGTTTATTTTCGGCAATCGTAGGTCTGATCAGCGAATCTGCCGCCTGAGAGACATGTACTGCGGTTCCGGCAGCAACAGCCAGTTCGAGATCCCGGTCACGCCGTTCACGCCGGCTGCCGCCGCCTCGGCATGTACACGCTCATCTTCGCCCGACACCACTCCCAACAGCACGACCTGTCCATCCAGGACTTCGACATGGACCCGGCTTTTGACGACACCGGGCGCCAGGGCCAGGGCAGAGGCGATCTCTGCCTTCAGCGTCAGATCGGAGGCGGTGCGATTGGTAGAGCCTCCATCAGCCGAAGACGGCTTGACCGGAAGGTAGCCCTCCACGGATCGAAGGCCCGCAACAGTCCTGGCTGTCCGCAACAACGCCTCGGCCTGTTCACGGCGATCCACGTGACCGACCAGATAGGCGCGCTCCATGAACACATAGACGGAAATGAGACCGGAAAACCCCTGCTGCACGACCAGCGCTTCGTGTAGGTGGAGCTTGTGCCGATCATCCTGAGCGATCGTTCGTGGACTCAATTCGCTCTGCGCCGCCTCCGCCATGGCCTTGTATTTGGCCCCTCCGCAGCCGCTTGAAGCGATCAGGGCAATCGACATCCCTGCGCCTTGCACCCATCTCCAGGTCGGGATCATGGCCCTTCTCTTCAACATGCCATCACCTCAACGACTGCCGGAAGGCTGTTGAACAAGCCTGCCAACCTGCTATCCAATGCACGTGGCAGGCACGGGGTGATCGCCTCTTGGTCTATTCGTCATGCGTCAACCGTAAACCGTCAATCGACCAACGATCAACAAGGTGGAATACGACGACCTCCCGCTCTAACAGCCTGCGGAATACCTCGATTTGTGTGTTTGGACAGGCTCCGCAGGATCGAAAAACCGCAGTGTCTTCAACGAGCGATCCGTTCGTCCTGAGGCTCTCGAAGGATGAACGGAAGGTTATTCCGTAGGCTGCCTAGCGATCGACGAATGACGAGGGACGAATATCCGTTCTCCTGCTCGCTGCGATGTTGCGCGGGTGAGACTCATGCCGGGGTTGGGAGGTGAGGAAGGAGACCTTCCTCACCCTCTTGTAGGTGTTCTTCCAATTCCTTCAGCGCTCGTGTGCGGTGTCGGCTTGTCAGGAGGCCAAACTGGCTTTTCGCCAGCCTGTTAGAATAAGTACACAGTCCCGTAAAAATACGCCAAATTATACGAGAAATCGAACTCGAACCCGCCCCTGGATGTATCTTGCAAATCGGTGGCCAGTCGGTCGTAGGCGACGCCCATCGCGAAATGTTTGAATAGCCGATACTCAAGCCCAAAGTAGTACTCGAACATCGCGCCCTCGTAATTGCCTACCTTCAAATAGAAAAAGTCGGCACGAGTCTGAAACTGGAAGCGCGGCGTGATGGCATAGTTTACAAAGAGTCCAAACGACGGAAGCGGAACCGTCACATTTTCATTCACGGTGGTTTTGGTGGAAGGCTGATTGTTGGGAAGGGTAATGTTCCCTTGCGCTGTGAAATCAAATTTCGTTGCCGCCATATATACTCCGGGCGATATCCCAATTTCCGCTTTGTCGCTGTGATAAAAGGAGTAATTGTAGAGCAGGCGATAGAGATTCAGGTTCAGGTCGGAGTGGACGCTCGCGTTGGCAGCGATGATGTTGTCGCCGATCTGAATTTGCTGGTCGAGAATCGTGTTTTCTCCTCCCAGGCCGACCCGATACCACGAGAATCCCATGGCATGCCGCTCGTTGAATCGATAGAGGCTGTCGATTCTGAGCGCATTCGTGCTGTTGTCCCCGCCTAAGGTTTTTGCAAAGTCCACGCTCGACCCGATACCGGTTCTGTCGCCGCGAACCGTGACGTCCGCATTGACTCCGAACACATAGGCCCACCCGCCGCGGATCATGAGCCGGTCGTGAAGCGGCTCCTTAGGCGGTTCCTCCTCGGCCCGAATCATGCCGGGCGTCCCGAAGACCAGGAGGACAGCCGAGACCGTCAGCGCGGATATCCAAGAGGTCCCACTCATCGTCTCTCCTCCATTATAAAAGCCGTGGCCGTCCTACCCTCGCGCCTGGGCGTAGAGCGGTGACCCCTCCGGCGGATAATCCAGCGAACCCTTGACCTCGGCGATCTTCTCCTTCGGAAAATTCGGAAGGTACAGGGCCTGATTCAATTTCCAGTCTTTGACTTGCGCAGCCACTGCCTGCGCTCGCTGGTCGTCGAACGGCTTCCCTGGCAATTCATACTGGATTTGAGCGGGGAATGCAAAGTCCGACCCGGCGGCGGCGATGATTTCCATGACCCTGAGGTTCAGGTCTTCAGCGATCTCGAGGGATTCCGTATAGTCGGTCACATCAATATAGGCAAAGATGTCCAGGTCGAGTGAGTATTCGCCGAAGCCCGAAAAGCGGACGTGGAGCGGCTCGGATAGGACTTTCGGGTGGGCGTAGAGCATCCTCCGGGTCTCCACCAGGATGTAACGGATTTGATCGGGCGTGGTCTCGTACCGGAGACTTAACCGGGGGTGGTACCAAAAGCGATCGCGCCTCGACAGATTGTCGAGGTGCATGTTGGAGAATTCGGCGTTCGCGATCGTGATGACGCTACGCTCCAGGGTCCGTATACGAGTGGCGCGGAGGCCGATCTCTTCCACGGTCCCCATCTTGTCCCCGAACCGGCAGAAGTCCCCTACCCGGACCGGTTGCCCGGTAAAGAGCGTGACGGCGCCGAAGATGTTTTCGAGCGTTTTCTGCGAGGCGAGGGCGACAGCCACCCCGCTGATGCTGAGTCCGGCCAGCAATGTGGTCACCTTGAATCCAATGTTGTCGAGCCAGAGGAGCAGGGCGGCGGTGATCGCCACGGCCTTGAGAAGCCTGGCCAGGGGCTTCAAGAGCACCAGAGTGCCCCCCAGGCCCTGGCGATCGAGATTGGCGCTCGTGCGGTGAGCCACGAAGTCCACGACCCGGAGGAGCAGCCAGGCCACAGCGAACACCAGGATCGTCCTGGCCTCTCCCACCGCTCGAAGCGCAACGGACGGCCCTACCAATTCCAAGACGTACCTGCCCAAGACCGCCCAGATGACCAGGCGCAGCGGGGTCGAGAAAAAGCGGGCCACGTTGTCCGCCAACTCGGTGTTGAAGCGCCTCAGGACGTAAATGGTGGACTGTGCGATGAGGATGGCGACCGGATACAGCGCAGCCCCGAGGACGATGACCAGCATCCACAACCAGAGGTTGATGCCCAGCAGCGAGACATCGAACATCCAGGGTGGCAGGACTTGTTCGAGCGATCCATAGCCGAACTCCTCGTACAGCTTGGGAATGTCGGCGACGGTGACGCCGGCGAACTTCCAGATGTACAAGCCGTCTTCTCGAGGAATCCGCTGCAAGAAGATGTCGAAGGTTTGATCTCGCCCCGAGATCCTGCCGACACGATCGCGAGCAGGGTGAAGATCGTCGGCTTGATCGCCTGCGGGGGTGGCGCTCAGGGCGTCGAGGTCGATCCAGAGGGTCCGGTCCAGTATAATTTTCAACTGGCGGGCCAGTTCTGGTCCTTGGCTCTGAATCGTTTCCGCCGGGAGATTGCGGAGATCGAGGTACTCGGCCGCCTTGGCATAGTTTCGATTGCCCGCTGCCGTGAGGAAGCCACGGACACTCGATCGCGGCAGGCCTCGATCCAGTGGATCGTCGGGAATGTCGCCTCGCAGGGTTTCCGCCTCAACTTGGTCCGCCGGCCGATCCGCTTGTGGTCGCTTCTGAACCAACTCGCGTAAGGTCGGTTGCGTCGGCTCGGTTCCGGCGATCGACGGCGTTGTCCAAGACACCCCACACATCATCGCGAGCGAGAGAAGAATCGTCGCAGTTCGGAAACGTGCCGCCTGTCTGTTCATGGTCAAACCTCCTTGACTGATGTCGAAATGTGCCGAAGGCCCGCGACCGGTGCCGCGGCGGAGATAAGTTCCGACCGGCATACGAGGACGGCAACAATCAACGCTCGGAGACTTCCGACACGCCTACCTCTTGTCGAACTTGATGAACTTGAGCCCCTCCGGCGTCAGGTTTCGCAGGAGGTCTTTCCGGTCGAACAGAAATCCGGCGATCTGATCCTTGATGTTGGTGGTGTCGATCCAATCTCCGGCGCCGGCCGTCACCAGCCCAAACGGCCCGCCGCACCGACTTTCCAGACTTCTCTCATTCGATCTCCGTCGGCCAGCACACGCGAGATCGGGCCGCCTCGCCGGTGTTGACCACAAATCCGCGGATGGGCGGACTCCCTATAACACTCTCTGCCGAGAGATACTAGCCCGCATTATTCATGACGGTTCGTGACGGTTGCACCCATTGCACCTGGATGGCAACGGGTCGCACGGCGGTCGCAGCAGAAGCGTCCATGAATAATGCCGCCTAGCCCGAGTAAGTCTCCATCGCGAGGCGTTTTTATGGTAAACCAAGCCGGAAGCCAGAACGAAATGCTTCTGTTTGAGAAGGATTGTCTATGACCCGACGCTTCCTTGTGGCGCCAGCACGGTCGGCAACGGTTGTTGCAGGCTGTGCCCGCTATTCCGTGAATGACAAACTGAAGAGGGGTGAGCCGGTGGATGGCCTGTGGGAAGCGGCGCCCTGGCTGGTCTTCGGTTCGTCGCATTTCCCGTGGCTGGCGAGCGATCTCGCCGGCAGGTTTCCCGAATTAGGAGGGACCTCGGGTGCTCCTCCCCGAATCCACCAGGTGACAGCTTTCTGATGCCCGTTTGCAGGAGGGGTCAGACAAGAGAGACTCGGCGAGGTCGCGGCCGGTCGATACTCCTAGCCGTACTCTCCGTGCTCCTACTCGTCCCCGTCGTCTCACATGCCGACGTGGTCTTGCTCACGAACGGCGAATCGGTTCGAGGCAAGATCCTGGCGATGGAGGACCAGAGTCTCGAGGTCGAGACGGACTTTGCCGGCAAGATCAGAATCGACTGGGCGAAGGTCCAAGGGTTGACGTCGGATCGGCCCCTCTCGCTGAATTTCCATGCCACGTCCGACATTCCAGAGGGCATCGGCCTGCGGGACGGCGACCGGCTCATCGTGACGCAGTTGCAGGCCGGCGGGCCGATTCGTCTGCGGGACATTAAGGCCATCAACGCGACGGAACTCTATTACAGAGGGTACGCCAGCGCCGGCGGCAATCAGACCACCGGGAATTCCAGGACGCAAGCGCTCAACCTGACAGGTTCGTTTACATTGCGGCGCGATCGTGACCGCCTGCAGATCGACGCGAGGTACATTCGAGGGGAGGCCGAAGGGGAATTGACCGCCCAGAACGCACGCGGCTCCTCCCGGTACGATTACTTCCTTTCCAGGCAGACCTTCCTGTTCGGCGATCAGCTTTTAGAATACGACCTGTTCCAGAATCTGGAGCTTCGCAGCACGTCGGCGGTGGGTCTGGGCTACGACGTCTTCGATCGGAAGACCCGCTCACTCTCGTTCGGCGGGGGGCCGACGTTCGTCTACGAAGACTTTACCACCGAGCCGGCCACGGCGACCCCATCGGCCATGTGGTTCGTGCGCTGGTACCAAGAGTTCCGCGGCGGGGACGTGAGGATCTTCCATAAGCATCAGGGGTTTCAAGACTACGGGACAAGGGATGGGTTTCGCCTGAACGCCTCTCAAGGGATTCGGGTCAAGGTCTTCGGAGATTTCTCGCTCAATCTGGAGTATGACATCCGATACAATACGCAGCCGGCCCCCGGTCGAAAGGAGCTGGATACGACGCTGATCATCGGTTTCGCCTATGAAATCGAACGGTAAATTTGCGCCGCGTTCCGACATGGTCTATGCCGGATGTCGGCCTTGCGATCATGTGGCATTGTCGGGCCCCTTCTCCGGCTGCGGCGCCTGGATCAAGGCGTCAAAAAGCTTGTACAGCGGCGTATAGGTTGTCGCCGTCCGGCCGTTCACAAGATCCGTCACGATACTCGCCATGACGACTCGAACCATGTCTTTGAAGTAGACCGGATCCTGGGACATCGCTTCGCCTTGCATGGTCCCTTCGGCTATGGAGGACCAGAGCAATGCGCCGGTCTCGGAATCCCACAATTGCAACGAGAGCCGCATGACGGTGGCGCGCGTTTGAGAGATCCTGACGCCAAATACGGGGAATGACCAGCGATCGGTCATGTGCTGCACGAACATCATCAAGCGGGGCTGGAAGATATAGCGTGCGCCCACGGCGGCTCCGAGCTTTCGCAACGGCTCGCGATTCAAGATATTGGCCTGTTCCGCGACCGTCCTCATCTTTGCATAGTCTTCCGTCAGGCCTTGCGTGTTGATGCGTGTAAACGTGTCCCTCGGATCGATGACGTGGATGTTGGGAGCGACCTTGCCCATGATCTCAGCCAGAAAGTTCTCAATTCCGACCTCGTTTCCCATCAGCGGGATGAGCGCCGGAGCCCCGAATATCGCGACCGGTTCTCCCGTGAAGACGGCATGCTCTGGCGGCAATGAACGCGGCGTCGAGTTGGTTTGGACCTGCCAGCCATGCATCGAACTCGAGCAACCCGCCGCAACCGACACGAGCACCAGAGCCGCACAGAGTACACCGTGTGGCAACGGCACACGATTCATCTTGCAGGCCTTGGGTCCGTTGTCGCCGTGCCGGAAATTTCTGTTCCCCATTGAACCTCCGTTGGAAAGAGAAGACATGCATGTTCGGGCTAGCCCACGGTGCTCAACGCATCATCGATTGATGCCAACCCGTTCCTCTATAGCCTAGCACCCACGTTCTGATCAATACGAAACCGGTCGGGCGGCCTGGAACGGTGAGAGTTTGAATCGTTGCATCGGTTGACCATTCGGACTATCCACGGGTGTGATTGTATGTCGATTGACATCATGATGCTCTTGGCTTAGCGTCAACACATGCGCACCACGCTGACTCTCGATGACGATGTCGCCGCCAAGCTCAAGACGGAGATGCGTCGTCCTGGTCGCTCCTTCCGAGAGACCGTGAATGAGATGTTACGGCGCGGCCTTTCGACAAGGCACAGCCAGTCCCCCAAGCAGCCCTTCAGGGTGGTGACCCGGGACCTCGGAACGCTCTTGCCTGGACTCACCCTGGACAATATCGCCGATTTGCTGGAGCAGGTGGAAGGCCCGCTCCATCGATGATCCTCGTTGAGGTCAACCTCCTCCGCTATGCCTACCACCCACGGTCGGATCCCGCCGGTGGATGGAGCTGTAAATCGTGACAGAGGCTGGCGGCCTCCTCGCCGTC
Source organism: Nitrospiraceae bacterium (assembly GCA_050246315.1). Taxonomy (GTDB): domain Bacteria; phylum Nitrospirota; class Nitrospiria; order Nitrospirales; family Nitrospiraceae; genus Nitrospira_G. The sequence goes on from JBFWWG010000020.1 coordinate 26,492, forward strand.
GCTCACCTCGGGCCCTCTATCGCGCCGGCTGCCAGGTCATGTTGAATCGGGCTCCGGCAGACTGTAGAGGCGTGGCATGACGTTCCGGCCCTTGTCCGGCCGTTATCAACAAGTTACAATGGCGGCGATGTTGGACTGGAGCCAGTGCAGAGCAGTCGAGCGCGTTCCCGGAAAGGTGAGCGGAGTCTGGGTGTTCGAGGGCACTCGCGTGCCGGTGCGTGCGTTGTTTGAGAACCTCGAAGGTGGGGCCAGCGTGATCGACTTCCTGAAATGGTTCCCTGGTGTCACGCACGAACAAGTCGTCGCCGTATTGGAGCACACTGAACACAGTCTGGTCGAGACGTAAGCCCGACCTGATAGATAACCGCACGCGTTGCGAATCCTTTTCGATCAAGGCACCCCGGTCCCCCTGCGCCAAGTCTTGAGCGACCATATCGTCACGACAGCGTTCGAAATGGGATGGTCTAACTCTGAGCAACGGGGATCTCCTGCGAGTTGCGGAAGGACGATTCGATGTGCTCATCACTACGGACCGGAACTTTCGATATCAACAGAACCTTACGGTACGGCAATTGGCCGTTCTGGTCTTGCCGACCACGAGTTGGCCAACTATCAAAAACCACCTTGATAGCATCCTGAATGCACTGACAAACATTCACAACGGAGATTATCTCGAAATCTCGTTTTCTGGTGAGAACAACAGGACCTGATTCTTGCAGTTTCCTTGTTTGCTGCCCTCGGACTTGAAACAAATCTTCCACCTGCTTCTCGCTACCTGCTCACTACCATCGGATCTGGCAGCTACTCGATTGAATAGGGTTGCGTCCGTAACACGGACACGGTCGCCGTGCCGGAAATTCCTGCATCGGTCAGCACGTAGGTGGAGAACCCCTTTTTGAGCAGATCGGTCGTGCCTCCACTGCCGGCAGCGCCCACGTCGCCGGCCTTGGCCGCGGCTTCCGCTTCAACGCCGGCATGCCACTTCCCATTGGCCAGGTCTCGCAATTTATCGAGATCTTGGAAAACCAGCACGATCTTTTCCGCCCGGCCACCCCACCCCATCCCGAATTGCAGCTCAGGAATCCTCAGGTACGTCCGCTTTCCGGTTGCCTTCTCGACTGCGACGCCGGCGCCGCTCGCCCACCCCATCGTGGGGATCTTGATGGTGTCTTGTTCCGCCACCAGGTACCCGACGGATTCCTTTAACTCTTGCTCGGCTTTCGGCTGTTCTTTGACCAGGCGCGCCAGGGTGTCCTGTTCGAGCTTATCGAAGTAGGCCAACTTTTTCTCTTTGCTCCCCACCAGACCGCCCGCACAGGCCCCGAGCACGCCGATCAGGACAATGATCAATGCCGGTTTACCGAGTGCCATTCTTCTTGAAGCGCGCATGTTGTGTTCCTTTCTTCATTGTCGGTGGAAGCTCGACGGATGGGCACCACAACTCGGAGCCGGCGCGAACTGTTAAAAGTGACAGGTTCTGGCGGCCTTTTCGGTATCACAAGCATCACCTCCTCGATTCGCCGGCAGCCAGACCTTGTTCAATCAGAGCGCAGTTCACACGTACATCGGCCGTCGGTCGGTAAGGGCGGCCCAGCCGCGAACGATCCGGTAGATGAACCAGAGCCCGACCAGCCCCATCGGCAGCCAGGCGAAGAGGATTCCGATGCCCAAGGTCGCGATGATGAAGAGGACGCAGAGCGAAATCCACAGCAGTCCGTACCAGAACGTCCGGATCTGCCACCGGAAGTGCGATTCGAGCCAGGTGCCGCGCGCCTCGCTCCGCTTCACGTAGTTCAGGATCACCGCGATGATCGACGGCCAGCCGGTGAGGAAGGCGCCGACAATGGTTGCGGCCCCGATGACGCCGGTGAGCAGGCTGAACGCATGCAGCGCGTACACGACGTTTGTCCAGGTGACGAGGGGATCAGATGCCCGTTCCATTCCATCCTCCACTCTGTTAACTCGATGTTGGCCTTATGCATCCTGCCGACGAACCTACTGTTACGTTCTTTGGTGCCGTCCTTGGCCGAGAGTCCTCGTTCGCCTATACAATGCAAGAAGCAGGAGAGCAAGCTCGCGCGTTGGTGATGCCTTGACATCACACCCGATGATGCTATGATGCCTCCATGCGCACCACAATCCGTATCGATGACGACCTCCTCCGAAAGCTCAGGGAACAGGCGCGCAAGGAAGATACCCCTCTGACCCGCCTACTTGACCGGACGCTACGCGCGGGCATGCGGGCGTCGCCCAAACCATCCTCGCCGACACGACGCCACCGGGAGCGGACCCACGCGATGGGTTCGCCCAGGATCAAACTCGACAAAGCTTTGGCATTGGCAGCGGCACTGGAGGATGAAGAGATCGTCAGGAAAGTGCTCGGCCGCAAGTGAAGCTGATCGATCTCAACATCCTCCTCTATGCCATCAACGAAGACTCTCCTCACCACAGTCCCATCCAGGCTTGGTGGGAACAGGCGCTCAATGGTGACGAGCCTCTGGGGCTGCCCTGGGTCGTCCTGCTTGGGTTTCTTCGCATCTCCACCAATCACGACATATTCCCACGACCGCTGAGTTCTGATACAGCAATCGACAAGGTTCACGCCTGGCTGGCGCTTGATACCACGAGCCTCGTGCCGGAAAAAGAGGAGCACTGGGAAATTCTCCGTTCCTTATTGAGCGAGACCGGTACGGCAGCCAATTTGGTGACCGATGCCCATCTTGCCGCGCTCGCGATCAGTTACGATGCCGTCCTCGTCTCATGTGACAATGACTTTGCGCGGTTCAAGCGGCTACGTTGGGAGAATCCGATAGGTCGCAAGCGACACCGGCGGTCGTGACGTCAGTTCACCCTGGCTCGCACTATTCACGATGACTTCTACTGCCATCACCGAGCGACCCGTTGGCTCGACTCCTTGCATACAGAAGATCAAGAGGTACTCCGTCGCAATCGGTACCCCGGCTGTGACGAGCTTGAGTGCGAGGTTCACCTCCATGCTTCAGCCTCCGCTTGGAGGCCTGTTGCAGCGGCGTAGCGGTGATTGCAGGAAAACCGTTCATGAACACTGTCGGCTAAGAGGCATGATCGCCGTCCGAGGTTCCGGACGGTGTTCGCGCGCCTTCTCGCCGGCCGTCCGCCAGCGTGGAGGCGACGGCCGGGGCCGTAAACCACTTCTCTCTCGGCACAATTTTGGGCTCCGGAGGATCACCTTCATAGGCGGGCGTCATGATCTGCACACCGTGTTCGTTGAACAGATCAAGAATATTCCGGTGTAACTCGGTCAGCGTGTGGGACGTTTGCTGAGTGTCGGCCGTGTAGGCATTCACCTCGTACGTCACGGCAAAATCACCGAGCTCTTTCTGGAGCACGTACGGCGACGGGCGCTTCAGTAAGCCGGGCGTCCGATCGGCCGCCTGCAGCAAGATGGCCTCGACCTGACGCCAGGGCGTCTCGTAACCGATCCCGACCGTCGTATGCAGGATCAAGCCCTCCTTCTCGGCCAGGGAGCTGTAGTTGATCACGTGCGTGTTCAGAATCATGGAGTTGGGCACCACGATCTCCTCGTTCTTCAGGGATCGGAGATGCGTGACCAGCAGGCGCATTTCAGTCACGTTTCCGACCAATTCGTCGATCTTCACCAGGTCCCCGACTTTGAACGCGCGGCGATAGATCATGGTGTAGCCCGCGATGATATTGGAGATCGCCGAGGAAGATCCGAGCGAGAGAATGATGCCGAGGAAGATCGAGACGCCCTTGAACGCCTCGGATTCGGAACCCGGGACGTAGGGATAGGCCACGACCACGGTGAAGGCAATGGTACCCAAACGCAAGAGGCGAAAGGTCGGCAGGGCCCATTCCCGATCGAACCCGGATATCGAGACCGTGCCCCGCGCAATCCCGGCGAAGAAGTGATGCAGCATCTGGAGGGCGTACCGCACCACAATGATGAGAATCGCGAGAAAAACCAGATTCGGCAGCGCGGCCAGGATCGCCGTGGCCATCTGACTGATGGGATTGAACAGAATGGCAAAGAGCCGGACCGAAATGGGCTTGGTCCAGGGAAAGAGCGCAAGAACGTATTGAACGTACGACATGCCGACGATCGACAGGAGGAGGACATAGACGGCGTGTTCGACCAATTGAAACCCGGCCCACAGCCGGTCCGCCTGAACGATCTGTAGCGATTGAAATCGCAAACCCTGAAGGCGAGCCTTGACCCGGCGCTGGCTGAATTGTCTTAGCCGTTGAAACGTCCATCGAATTCCCCACACCAGACCAGCAACGAACAATGTGGCGGTGGCTGCATGACCGGCGCCGATCAGCAGCACCCGCAAGGTTCGATCGTGCCGATAACTGATGATGGCCTCCGCAATGCGAGTTCGGTTAAGGAGGGCGAGCGACTGGCGTGACACATGTTCGAGTGCCGCGTCCGCATCGAAGACGTTCATAACCAATTGGTTGTCGGCATAAATCTCGGAACGCCCCTCGATCTCCGCGGCACGAAGCGACTCCACTGAGACCGTCTCATCGGCGGCGAGTGCGATGATGCGGTCGGCGATGACCTGCGCCCGCCGCTCGGCGGGATAGGCGGAGGTGCCGCGCACCCGGAAGAGTATGTTTCCGTCGATCGTGACCGATGCGCTGGGCCGCTCCAATTGGGCGGACGGTTCATTCTTCTCAGCCTCGGCCTCAATAGGAATCCACAGCGCCGCTACGATCAGCAGCAACCAGCAGACCAGCCTGCTTTGCTTCCAGCACCTCCGCGTCACTCGTTCCTCCTTGTGGTGCTCTGTGCCTGGATCATTTGAGAAACCCATCGCCATGGCGCATAGAGAACTCCACTGAGATGAGGTCGTGTACCATGTCGCTAAGCGGGCCGGAACTGTCAATAGTGACAAAGCCTCGACAACGTGCGACGTGTTCGTCACTCGCAAGGCCTCCTAGCAGGCTGAATACAATCCTCCGTTCATCCGGAGAGGTGGTCAGGACGAATGGAGCGCTCATTGAATATCTTGGTGTACTCCGGTCGTGCTGAGCCTGTCGAAGCACGCAAATCGAGTTTTTCCGCAACGCCTAGCCCGCATTATTCATGAATGCTTCTACTGCAACCGTGCATTCGCCGCTACGACAAGCCCGGCCGGTCGAAGGGATTTCTCCGGCGGCGTATCAAACACTGAGGAAGGGACATGCCCGTAGAGTGCTTCTCCGTCGGCGCAGCTACGAAAATACGATGAATAGCCGACGGTCCAAGCGAAGCTTCGTATAGAGGGACTCTGCCCGATGAGCCGCCGGCTCACACGAAGTGCGGTATGGCGGGCGGGCTCGCTGCTCGGTCGGTCAACATACTGTTTCAAGTATGTCTCCCTCCCTCGCATCTCCACGCGCCCGTCTCGGTGGCGACTTCGCGGTTTCGTGACGAACCGTCATGAATAATGTGGGCTAGCTCACCTGTCGTCCTAATCCCACTTCACCGCATCCCGCTCGTGGCATGGAACGGGCTCCCGACGATAGACATTCAACAGGCCGTAATGGTCGGAGGCCGGGAGGCCCAGACTGTCGGTCTCCTGCCCAAAGAGCGTTTGTGTCAGACAGTAGCCCGGCAAGAAGGAGTGCTCGATCAGATAGTCGATCTGCCTCGGTCGTCGCATTTCGGTCCGATAGGCTTCCGTGATGGATGCTTGCACCGCCGGCTCTTCCTTTGCAGTCAGATCGACCAGGATGGAGGGAAATGGCGACGTCTCCGGATCGGGAATCAGCCGATTGTGCAGTGGATCTGCCGTATAGCGTCGGCCGTTGTGGTTCGCGATCCGCGAGGTATCGAGATAGCGCAGGAGTCTGACTTCCTCGTATTCGGGATGACCTTCCTCAAAATTCAGATCGCCTCCGAAAATGATCCCCGTATAGGACCCCTCCCGCTTGAGCTTGTTCAAGGTCCGGGTCAGCCGATTGAGTTCGCCGATGCGGCGCAATCTGGACTGCTCGATCTCCCATCGCAGGTCGGCGTACCGGCCGAACGTCTCCCTGTGATCGGATAATCGGGTCAGGAATGGAGCGCCGGCTTCGAATCCCGAGTGGAGATGCGTCGAGGCCACCAGATACTTCCCCGTCGTTCCCGGAATGGCAATTTCGCCGATCAGTCCATATCGCAACTCCTCCAGTTGAAAGCCGGAACTCGTGCGGCATCGGCCGAAATCTCCGCTTAATTTCAACCCGGCAAGTTTTTGAAGGCGCAGCGGCGTCTTTGCCAGTATCACCAAGCCGTTGTTCAGATCCGTGAACAAGGCCCGATTCTCGCTCATGCGCATCCCACAGGCATCGACTTGATGAATCTCGGCGTAGTCGAGCCCGGCTTCCTTCAAGGCGTGCACATAGCGTTCCGCCCGCGCAGGAAGCGGGTTCACTTCCTGAAGGAACACGAGGTCCGGCGCGACGCGGGTGAGCTGCAGGATCAGCAATTGAAAGCGGCGTTCGTTTTCCTCGATCGATTCGCCGGCCGTCACGCCGAACTTTCCGGTCAGCAGACCATGCAGCGCGTTGTACGTCACGACGCGAAAGGCGTCGGGAGCGGCGGAGCCCTCTTCGAGAGGCGGCACGACTTCCGATTGCTGCGCCGGTCCTGCGCAAGACAACAGTCCCCAGGCGACCAATGCGATCCAGAGCCGGCGAATTGTCACGGTTCATCCTTCGAGAGTCGGTTCAGCATGGCTTGCAGGCGGTCCGAATACCAGTGTCGGACGCGACCCGGGTGTTCCAGGATGTCCTGTGAGCGAAATGGGCCTCCATAATAGAGCGCGTGCGCTTGGTCATTCGAGAACACCAAGGTCCCACTCAGCTTCACCCCGGCAAAAGCGCCTTTCACCCTTGCAAATGAAATGACGTCCGCACTCAGCGTGGGAGTGGTTGACCCGCTCACGGCTCTCCCAACCGGCCCCGCTGCCAACGTGATCCCCGTTCCGAGAAAGAACCGGCTGTGGACAAATGATTCGGCGCTCCGCTTCGTCATCGCCAACGCGACCACCTCCGCTTGCGCAATCCCGATCTGAAGTCCGACCCCGGCGCTCACCAGGGTGAGGAAGGCCGGATCACTCCACCGCCCTGTTTGCTCATCTCTCACCAGCACGATCGCCTTTCCGTACGCAGCGCCGAGAAGGTAGCCGAGACGAACCATGTCAGGCACAATAACGATCGCTTGCGCCTCCTTCGCATATCGGCGAAACCAATCCATGTCGGGGTGTTCCTCGAATCGAGCGAACGTCAAACGCGATTCATCGACGAGCTCTTGCACGTCCGCCAGGTCAAGGGCGCTGCTCTGGTCTGGCGCGACGACGAACAGAGCCGCGACTATCAGGCAAGTCAGAAACGGTGCTCGGTGAGGCCCGGCGATGATCATCAGGTGTGCGGGGGGCTGATCGGCTGTGGCGTCATCGGGGGATGATGCCGCCCGAGACAGGGCGAAGCTCCGGGAGAGTGGGGGGATTCCCTTGCATCTGGGAAATGGCGCGGTTGTGTTGCACGGACCTCCCACTCGGTGATGACCGAGTCCGGGAATCAGTTCGGCGAGGTACGGTTCATCTCAACCGGCTCGGTCCGCCCTATCGATTCCTCAGTCGATCAGTGGGATTTCCCGCGCGAGCTCATATTTCAAGAGCGATCGGATCTTGTTTTCGATCTGAAGGTATCGGGCGACCTTAGCCTCCGGCAACACGTGGGCGAATTGCCGGGCATAGGATTGCTTGATCGCCACCTCGGCCGCCTCCACGGCCAGTACCTCATCGAGCAGGTTCGACGCTGTGCCGTCCGGCACGGGGCCTTTTTTAAAGGCTTCGGCATAGTCCGTGATGGTCCGACCGAGCCGCCGGTCAATCAGGTCCAGATTCTGCTGATAGGAGTCATACAGGGGCCAGAATTTTCCGGCCTCCTCGTCCGTCAGCTCCATGTTGTTTGACACCAACGATCTCTTGTCCGCCTTGATCTTGTTCAGCAGCACCTCGAAATCGGTGGCGATGGAACTCGTCGTACCGGCGGTAGGAGACGCGGCCGAGGTGGTTGCCGTGCTCGAGGATGTGCTCCGGGACGGCTCCGACGCACAGGCCTGTACGAACAGCAACCCTACGACCGCGATCTCCCATCCGATGTGTCTCACTGACTGTCTCCTCTGTCCATCGCTCTGTCGGATCCTCTCATGGCTCAGTACACCAGCGGAATCTCCCGAGCCAATTCAAACTTCAGCAATGACCGGATCTTGGTTTCGATCTGAAGGTACCGCGCGACTTTGGCATCCGGCAGCACGCGGCTGAATTGCTGAGCGAAGTCTTTCTTCAACATGACTTCGGCATCTTCCAGATTCAGCATTTCGTCGAGCAACTTCGAGGCCGTGCTGTCCGGCAACGGACCCTTCTTGTAGGCCTCGGCATACTCCATGATTGTCCCGCCGAGCTGGTTGTTGAGATCCGTCAGTTTCTTCTGATACCCGTCATACAACGGCCAAAAGTTTTGCGCTTCTGCGTCCGTCAGCTCCATATTGCTGGCCACCAACAGTTTCTTATCCGCCTTGATCTTGTTCATCAGGATCTCGACATTGGTTGCGGACGGACTCTTTTGGACGGCTGCGGTGGAGGTGGCTCGGGGAGTCGCCGGAGCGGCCGCCGTGGCGGATGAGGTGCTCCGGGAGGGTTCCGACGCGCAGGCTTGGACGAACAAACAACCGACAACCAGCATTCCCAGTTCTAGTCTTCGCATGGACACACTCCTTTATCGCATCTTGTTGGTCCTGTCATGTCGCGGATGGTCGTGATCTAATAGACGAGCGGAATTTGTTGCGCGAGGTCGGCTTTGATGATCGCACGGATTTTGGTTTCCATCTGAATGTACCGAGCCGCCTTGGATGCCGGCAGGACTTTCCTGAGTTTGTCCGCAGTGGCTCGTTTCAGATGCGTTTCGGATTCTTCCACAGCCAACACTTCATTCATCAGCCTCTTGGCGGTGTCGTTCTGCAGCGCGCCCTTGTTAAAGGCTTCGGCATAGTCCCCGATCGTCCGACCGAGCCGGTTGTTGATCTTATCGAGTTCCGACTGATAGTCGTCGTAGAGGGGCCAGAAGGCCTTGGCCTCGGCATCGGTGAGATCCATATTGGTGGCGACCAGAAGCTTCTTGTCCGCCATTAGCTTCTCCTTGACGATTTCCATATTCGAGGCGTTGGCACCACTCTGTGCCAAAACCGGAGTGGTCCAGCCTACCAGGACAAGCAGGCAGATGACGTAGAAGGATTTCATGACCGAGCTCTCCTTTTTCTGAAGGTTGATGGATCTCTGTACGCTACCGTACGAGCGGTCCCTATTCTTTAACACCAAACAGGGGGAGGTTCCAACTGCCAAAGGTGACAGCTTGAGGGGGAACGTCTATACCATGGCGGGAGCTAAACCTGCAATCGCGCCGTGTGATCCGTTCCGCATGCGGC
>JBFWWG010000021.1:0-31909 GCA_050246315.1 Nitrospiraceae bacterium
AACCTACAGATTCGGATGGGGATGAGGCGGTTTACTCGGCTGACGAATGCTCACAGCAAAAAGATTGAGAATCATGTCCATGCCCTGAACCTCTATTTCATGTATTACAACTTCGCCAGGATTCATTCGACGCTGAGAGTTACCCCTGCCATGCAAGCCGGAGTTGCAGATCATGTGTGGTCTTTGGATGAAATCGTGGGCTTACTCGGTTGAAACTTTACCAGTACCTATTTTCGCTCTGGTGCAGGATCGTGTATAGTGGCTTTGCTATGGTTTCAGATCTGATCGCACATGAGTTGGCCCAGCCGTACCCCACCTTGGTTCGCCTCATCGGGGTAAAGGTTAGAAACCACGGAGAGGTCAAGAAACTGAACGGAGCGTCGGTGATCGCCAGTCTGGGCGACCCCCTCGTGCTGGAGCATGATGGGGAGCTGACTTATGGGATCGTCCATACCGAGCCCTATACCGTTCCGTTCAGTCCACCGATGAGGGTGATGAAGTCGGTGCTTCGTGTCCCGACGACGGAGGAATCGGCGATCATTCGCCGTCAACCTTCCCTCTCGCAGGAAGGGATGGCATTTTGCCGGGAACAGGCGGCGGCGTTGGGCCTGCGGATGAAAATGGTCGAGGTTTACGCCGCGTTGGACCGGCGACACATCACGTTCGTCTATACAGCAGACGATCGGATCGACTTTCGGGAACTGGTCCGCATATTGGCTCGACGGTTCCATTCCCGCATCGAGATGCGGCAGATCGGAGCGCGGGAAGAGGCCAAACGCCTCGGAGGCGTGGATACCTGCGGGTTGGTGCTCTGTTGCGCCAGCTTCCTCACCGACTTTCAACCTGTCAGCGCTAAGCAGGCGAGAAAGCTGGGTGTTCCGGTAGATGATCCCAAGCTGCTGGGTGTCTGCGGTCGCCTCAAGTGTTGCTTGATGTTTGAAGCCATGGAAGCCAACAGTCCGACATGCCAATCGAGCCGGCTCATTTCGCCTTCGTCATCTTCTCCCGTTTCTTCCTAACCCGCATTATTCATGAAGGATTCTACTGCAACTGCGTATAGGCCGCCCCGACAAGCCTTGCCATGGCTTGTACACGGCCGTCGGACGGCCTCGCCGCTCGCCCCCTCAACATACTGACATACTGTTTCAAGTATGCTTCGGAACCTCACTCCTCCACGCGGGAGTACCCACTGCTCTTCCGATCCAATGGGTCCACCACGTGGCGTCTTCGGGTACCCGTTGCTCCGAACATGCAACGGGTGAACCGTCACGAATCTTCATGAATAATGCGGGCTAACAGACCTCATCTCCCTGTCACGAGACCGGTCCGGTCTGGCGGTGGAGACTTTCAGGTTCTGTCACGCCTGACCCTGCCACCGCCCGGCCACAGAGGGCTGCCGGCTATGATACGCTAACAGTCGAGATATTCCGGGTGACATGGGCCCGAGCCAAGGAGCCGCCGGTGGCACAGAAGGGGCAAGTGGTTCGATGCCCAGTCGAGGATAGGCTCTACTCCGGTTTCCTGCCCGTCCTCCTCATGCTCGGACTGCTTGCGGCTCCCGCCCAGGCAGAGATCAGAACACTGACGGCCGCGGGTGAACATATCCTCGGGGAACACGACACCAAGGAGGATGCCGTCCGCCTCGCGTCCGAAGCAGCCAAACGGAACGCACTGGAACAGGTGGCGCTCTACTTGGAGAACGTCACGATCGTCACAAACTTCAACATCACCCGGGATGAAATCCGCACCTACACCGCCGGAGTCGTCAACATCCTCGATCAACAGGTCTCGACTCGCCTCGACGACAACAAGGTAGTCTTCCACGTCGAGATGGTCGCGCAGATCGACACGGACGAGGTCGCAGACGCCATCAAAAAGCTCCGGGAGAACGACGAGGCGAGGCAGCAGTTGGTCGCCCTGCAGACCGAAGTGGATCACCTGCAACAAGCCCTTGAAGCCGCGAACCAAGCCTTGAGTGCTGCCTCCACACGCGATCAGATTGAAGAGGCGACACGGCAGCGGGCCGACCTCCTCAACCAAATGCAGTCCAACACGCTGGTCCATCAAGCCTGGACGGAGTGGGTGATCACGGGACCATTCCTTTGGTCTTCCCTATCCCCCTGGTCCGGCCCCGGCTACATCTACGGATTGCTCGCGCAGGCCGGCCGACTCTATCCCGAAAATCCCTACGTCCCAGTCGCCCAACAGGCTGTGGCGGCTCAGAGCGGCCTCCCCGTTCCCCCAACCGCACCCGCCCCTCCAGCTCCCCACGCTCCTCCCCAACCGCCGCCTGGAGTCACCCGACCGACTCCCGTTGTCCCTACGACAGTCTCGCCGAGCGCGGGAGGTCCGTTCACCTCCACACCCTCGGCCTCCAACCGAAGCCTGCACCGCTTGCAGACCACATTTCCCGGGTCGAATCCGATACCGATGTCACCGACTCCTGATTCGGGCGGACAGATGGTGCCTCCAACCGGCAACTCAGCTCCCCCGCGCCAACTTCGCCAATTCCTGACGCAGCCCGGCATCGCTCGGCCGCCTTCCGTGGTCGGGCCGCCGGCGGCCGGCAGTCCTTCGGTGGCACCTTCAGTGCCGCCGATCGTCCCTCAACTTTCCCCGTCGAACCAGCCCACGAGACCGACCGCGCCATCGGTCCATGTTCCGCATGGGCCAAGTAAGGCTCCGCAAGCCTCAACTCCTTCGTCAGGCCGCGGGCTGTCTCAACTGCAACGTTCGTTTCCCGGTGTGGCTCCTCAGGGTGGGGCTCAATCCGGCGGGGGCAAATCCAGTGGAGGCGGTGGCAGGTGACGCATGACCGCAATTTTCACTATTATTTCTAGCCTGGTCTCCGCGATGCTCTGGGCATCGGTTTCGTCGGCAGCCGATACCGGCGACGGCACCGCTGCCGTTCGCCAACGAGCGAACCAGGCATTCGAGCGTCCGCACCAGCCCGCTCGGAACCAGTGGGGCGAAGCCGGTGTGTCCCGCGTGGAGGGGCGCTCGCCGGCGCTCGCCCCGCCTTCTTATTCTCCGGACTCCTATCTGATCGGGACCGGGCACGGCGACCTGGGGAAGGGGAGAATCACCTGTCAACGGGTCGCCGAGCTGTCGGCGCGGACCGACCTCGCGAAGCAGATCCGCGTCCTCGTCAAAGAGCACGCGATCGATCGGGTGCGCGAGCGGACCGGCCACAACAGCGAGCAAGACATCGAGATCGTCCGAGAAGAAATCGTCCAGGAATATCTGCAAGGCGTCAAAATTATCGACCGCCGGTTCGATGAGGCGAACGGCACCTGCTCCAGTACCGCCGTCATGCCCAAACAGGCCATTCCCTCCGATCTTCCACGCGAGGCTCCGGCCTCTCCTCCAACCTCGGCACGATAGTGGGTCGGTCAGAACCTGCGCTGCGCTTCCTCCGATTGCTTGAGCCCCGCCTATGACGGTTCCGATCGTCCTTCGCCTCTGATCATCTCTCGATCATCGCGCCGATTTCCTGCCCCTCGTTGCACTGGAGCCTATGTTTCGGGTAAGTAAGTCCCGCCATGCCTCTCGACAATAACTTCCAACATGCAGAGTACAGTAGGGCTGAGCCGAAGGACCGGGTGATTTACCGGGAACTGACTTCCGACCCGCACCCCGATTCCCCAGCCTGGGCTGATGCCATGGCTAGACAGGGGACAGAACTGGCTCGAGGGGGAGTGCGACTGGTCGTGCTGCTGCACGGCTCCCTCCTGGGTGCCGATCTGTTCGGCATGCAGCGGCTCGATGAAGCCGGTGGCCTCAAGCGCGGCTATTCTCGAGGCATTGCCGGGTTGGACGCCCTGCTGTCACAGATGAGAGAAGCCACCAACGGCCTGGCCGGTCCCCCCGGCTGGCCCCACCCGCCCTATCGGAACGACGCCGTGACGAAAACGATGCTCGACGAGACCTTGGCGGACGCCGGAAATGTCACGGAGCGAGGCCTGCAACTCTTTCGCAAGGGGATCAACCGGGAGCTCTCCAAGCCGATCGTCTGCGAACGGTACCTCTGGTCCTGCGAGCACCATCACTTGGGACGAGCGCAGGCGGCCTGTCGCTTGCTCGATGATCTGCACCGGTGGACTGACGACCTTCAACTCGGGCCCGGCGATCGCCTGCTGGTCCACGCCCACGGGCAGGCCGGCCTCCTGCTCGCCCTGGCATCGAATCTCCTCGCTCCGGAGAGGCTGTCCGGTTACCTACGTTTCTTCGCGATCCAGAAAGAGGTGGCAAGACAGAATCTGTCCGGTACGGTCACGGTCGAGCTGCTGGAATCGCTGGACCGGCGTCTGCGCGAACGCACGATCTTCAACGGGGCGACGCTCGACTTGGTGACATTCGGCACACCGGTGCGGTATGGCTGGGACCCCGCCGGCGTCGGTAAGATCCTCCATATCGTGAACCAACGCATGCTCCGGATCGACGGCAAGGCGTGGCTCGCAAAAGCAGAACTGCCACAGATCACCATGGAATTGCCCATCGCCTGGGGCGGAGACTATGTCCAGCAACTGGCCGTCGCCGGAACGGATGCCAAGCCCGCGTCATCCGAAGCTCAGGCGGCCAACAAGGCGCTCTGGGAGTTTCTGGAGCCCTGGGATGGATTCGAACGGTGGCTGGAGTGCGTCCGCCGATCCGTGCGCTGTCAAAACGACGGGCTCTGCATGCTGGTGGATTACAAAGATTCGACGGGCTCGACCCAGCCCCGCGACCACTACTATGGCCACGCCGCCTACTCCCGTCAGAACGCGATGCTCTTCAACATATCGGAGATCGCTCGGGCGCTCTACACCTGACACCTCCGGCCACATCGGCTGTGCTTGCATCGGACATTCGCCGCCGTGGGTCGCCGTTATTTCGTGCGGCGCTTGGTGAGCGAAGCGAGATCATCCAGAAAGTATTGCAGATCCTGGTCGGTCGGCGTCCGCTCGATCACTACCAAGGTCCCGTGACTTGAGCCGAGCAGATTCTTGAGCGCAACGGTTCGCTGCTCGGGCGTCTTCGGCTCGGGAACAACCGCGATGCTGGCTTTCCAGGCGGACACCGCCCAGTACTTGGGTTTCGGGTCCGTCTCCTGAACATAAAAGTGCCCCGAACCGTCATACACGACACGAACATGTTCGTTCTTCAACACCTCCTCCCCGCTACCCGGATCGAAATAGCGCGAGTTCGTGACCGCCTCGGATCCACTCAGCAGGCCCCGCACGATCAGAATCTCATGACCGAGGATCGCCTGCAGGCACGCTTCATTGCGCAAGGCGCGTTTCAGAATTTCGGTGGACACCACCACCTGCGTCGTATCTGCCAGGATGTACATCGCCGGCGCCGACTGAGCCACCGCCAGTTTGATCCGCGGTATCCGTTGCACGGCGACATTCATGAAGAGCGGCAGCTCTTCCTCGACCAGTTTGAACCGCGGGGGGCTGCCGGACGGCCAGAGTTCAGGTACGTGCTGTGGGGCGGGGCGTTGATCCGGAGCGACTATACAGGCCGTGTTGAGAGGACGAGGATTTCCTTTCTTGAAGACAGCCCCGGGCGGCGAGGGTTCGGCAAATGATGGAATCGAGACCAACCGCGAATATTGCTCCGTGAGGTCCAGGTCTTGTTCCAATGCCTGCAGATAGCGTTGCTTGGCTTCGGCATAGCTGGTCAGGGTGGGGACGTTCGTTGGAGCGACACAGCCGGTGCCGCCAACAAGAACCGCGATCACGATCAGCCGGCAGCACTGATGAAGGAGGTGCGAACAGCGTGAACCGCCACCGTCATCCAGCTCGTTCATGAAGCCATATTCGATTCAGGCTCGATGCTAGAAGTCCAGGCTCACCGGCCATGCTGGCACCCTTCAGGCGCTAGCCTACTGTGGAGGCGACCAAAGCTCAAGGGAACCCAAGTTCATGGCCCAACCCGATCCGGTTGACGCGACAATCACTTCTTAAAGATCAGTCTTGGAGAGGTCAGATCGCCGAAACCCACCGCAACCAGTTCCCACCCGGCGGCGCCATACTCGTTCAGCAACGTCTGCATGTTGTGGATATCCGTCGTCGCTTCCACGATCTTATATTGAAACTTCCGCGGCTCTTGCGCCCCGACCTGAAACCAGCGCCCGCCCAACATCAGCACCAGTACGAAGCCGAGCAAGGCCAGTCCGAACGATAGGGATGTGCTTCGAACGAGCATCATGGTTCGCCTCCTACGCTGGTACGAGAATGATCAATTGTGGCGCAAGACTCCGTCTCGAGTTCAATACGGCATTTCGTCGTCGTCCAACCCGAAATGGTGGCCGATCTCGTGGACGACCGTGTCGCGTACTTCCTGCACCACCTCGTTCTTGGTACGACAAAACCGAAGAATCGGCCCCCGATAGATCGAGATGTGCGCCGGAAGCTGTCCGCCTGCCTGGAAAAACGATTCCTTGTCGATGGAAACGCCCTGATAGAGTCCAAGCAGGTCGTCCTTGCTCTCCAATTCCATCTCGTCGAGCACCTCCTGCGACGGCTCCTCCTCCACCACGACGGCCACATTAGCCAAATGCTCGGCATAGGGCTCAGGCACGCTGTCGAGCGCCTCTTGCACCAAAGCCTGAAACTCAGTTTCCGAGACCGATAGACTTCGCGATCGCCGGGCCATAATTAGCTGCTCAATGATCGATTCGCCCCTCCTCGATCAACACCGTGTCAACCGGTGCCTGTGAGCTCTGCTTGAGACCATTCCGAGGTTGCAGGGCGAGCGACACTCGGCTTGACTACTCCCTCCACACTCGATCATCGTCCTTTTCCCAGGAATGACGCTCATGCTGGTCCCACTGCGGCCGTCGAACGAGGCCCTTCTTAGCCCGCATTATTCATGACGCTTCGTGACGAAACCGACAAGACGCCAGACGAGACAGGCACGCGGAGCCTCGAGAGGGCGAGGCATACTTGAAACAGTATGTTGAGCCCTTGAGGGGCGAGCCTGCCTGCTTGGCTGCCTCTAACCCGCAGCCAAGCTCGTCGCAGCAGCGTATCGGCGGTTGCAGTAGAAGCGTTCATGAATAATGCGGGTTGGGGCGCGCGTTCCGGGAGCACAGGACCAGTATGAGCGTCCTTCCACCTTCCCATCTGCGGCCTCTGCGCGCACGAATATCGCCTCGACACGATGTGCCCCTTCTCTCTTATGGATGCGCGGCGCGCCAGTTGCTCCCCACCCCCACATCCACCTTCAGCGGCACCGACAGGCCCAGCTTCTCCCCTGTCGCCTCCATTTCCGACCGGACAAGGTGCCTCGTCCGCTCCACATCCTCCTCCGGAGTCTCGAAGACCAACTCGTCGTGGACCTGTAAGATCATCTTGGTGCGGGGGAGTTGGTCGCGAAGGCAACGGTGCACGTTGATCATCGCCAACTTGATCAGGTCCGCGGCCGACCCTTGAATGGGACTGTTGACCGCCATGCGCTCGCCGAACCCGCGCTGGACCGGATCGGTGCTGGCGAGTTCGGGGATGGACCGGCGGCGTCCGAGAATCGTGGTCGTGTAGCCCCGTTCGCGCGCTTGGTCGATCGTGCGATCGAGGAACGCCTTCACCGCCGCATAGCGATCGAAATAGGCATCGATATATTTCTTGGCCTCGGCTTGGGTGATCCCCAGATTTTGGGACAATCCATAGGGACTGATGCCGTAGAGAATCCCGAAGACCACCGTCTTGGCGGCCCGGCGCATCTCCTTCGTGATACGGTCCGGCGGGAGGTTGAAGATCTCCACGGCGGTCGCCATGTGAATGTCCTCGCCCTGTTCAAACACCTTGATGAGTTTGTCGTCCTGCGAGAGATGCGCGAGAATCCGCGGCTCGATCTGACTGTAGTCCGCCGACAACAGCAGATGGCCCGGCGGCGGCACGAACGCCTCGCGGATGCGCAGGCCGTATTCTCCTTTGACCGGGATGTTTTGAAGATTGGGGTCGGCCGAGGACAGGCGGCCGGTCGCGGCCACCGTCTGATTCAGCGACGTGTGCAAGCGCCCGGTTTCCGGATTGACCAGACTCGGCAGCGCCTCCACATAGGTCGATTTGAGCTTGCTCAGGCTGCGATAGTTGAGAATCTGCGCCGGCAGCTCATGCTGCGATGCCAACTGCGTCAGCGTATCCTCATCGGTGGAATAGCCGGTCTTCGTCTTGCGGATCGGCTTGAGCCCCAATTTCTCGAAGAGCACGGCGGCCAACTGTTTCGGCGAATTGATGTTGAATGCGCCGCCTGCAATGGAGGCAATCTGTCCCATCATCCGATCCAATTCGCGCTCCAGTTCCTTATTGAGTCCCTCCAGCGCCGCAACGTCGAGCAAGAAGCCCTGCCGCTCGACCTCGGCCAACACCGGCACGAGCGGCATCTCCACCTCCTCGAACAACCGCAACATACCCTGAGCTTCTAAGCGTTCCTTCAGAACCGGGAAGAGCCGCTGGATGACAGTTGCGGCCTCACCGGCCTGATGCGCGCCGGGCGGAGGCTGCACGGTGAAGAGATCGGCCGGCGGCTCGGCCGCCGGACCTCCCCGGGCCCCGCGAAGCTGATAGCCCAGGATATCAAGCGCGACAGTCTCCAAACTGTGGCTCCGGCGGTTGGGGTTCAGCAGATAGGCCGCGATCATCGTATCGAAATGAGGTCCCGCAAGATCGAGTCCGTCTCGTTTGAACGCCAGCCACACCGGCTTGAGGTCGTGGGCCACCTTCAGCACGATCGGATCGATCAGCAGGCCTTTCAGTATGGAGTCGAACTCAGTTCCTGGCCCTTCCACGTAGGCCGGAACGCCATCCGGTCCACTGAACGCCACGCCCAGCACATCCGCACGGACCGGCGCCTGTTCGCTCAGCAGGCAGACCAGCGCAAGAGACCCTGCTTGTTTCATTCGATCCGCGAATCGCTGGAGATCCGGCTGATCGCGAAGGAGCACCACTCCCTCACCCACAGTCTCTGATTCCGCCGGTGTCACCTGAATCGTTCGCAACAGGCTGTGAAACTCCAATTCGCGTAGAAGCGGAACGAGGTGGTCGGATTCCAGCGGCTTGACCCGATAGTCCTCCGGGTGAAACTCGATCGGCGCATCCACATGGATCGTCGCGAGCTTCCGGCTCAGCCGAGCCATGTCGGCCTGCTCGGTCAGCAACGTTTTCATTTTCGGCGGTTTCACCTCCTCCAGCCGCGACAGCATCGCCTCGATGGTGCCGAACTCGGCGATGAGCTTGGCCGCTGTCTTCTCACCGATGCCCTTCACCCCGGGAATGTTGTCCGTCGCATCCCCGACCAGTCCCATGACCTCGACCACCCGCCCCGGCTCCACTCCGAACCGTTCACGACAGTCCGCTTCGGTAAACCATCGTTCTTTGACCGGATCGTAAATACGCACCGTCGGCGTCAGCAGCTGAAACATGTCCTTGTCGCTGGTGACAATCGCCACGTCATACCCGCCCTGTTCCGCCTTTCGCGCCAACGCTCCGATGAGATCGTCGGCCTCGTATCCTTGCAACCTCACAACCGGAATCCTGAAGGCTTCCACGACCCTGTGAATGTAGGGAATTTGCGCCTGCATCCCGTCCGGCATCGGCGGCCGCTGGGCCTTGTACGCTTTGAATTCCTCGTGCCGGTGGGTCGGTCCTTTTTCGTCGAATACGATCGCGAGACCTTGCGGCTGGTGCTCGCGCAGAATCTTGGCGAGCATCGTCGTGAACCCGTAAATGGCATTGGTTTGAAGGCCTTTGGAGTTCGTCAAGGCCGGCAGGGCAAAGAACGCCCGATAGATGTAGGCGCTTCCGTCGATCAGATAGAGCAACGGACGCGGGGTGTCATGAGGTGCCGGAGCAGCGGTGGCCATATCAGCGGAATTCCTCCAGCGATCGTTCACGGACTCTTAATCACCAGCGGAGGCGTGCCGAATTTTTCCCGCATCTTGTTGATCGTGGACAGGACAGTCGGCTGACCGACCAATTTCCGCTCGAGTGCCCGCTTGCCCGGGAAATCCAACAACGAAATACCGATCAGCATCGTGAGGAGTCCCTGACCGGGCAGGAACAACATGGCAAACCCCGCGATCAGAAAGATGACGCCCAGGACGTTCTTGGTCAGGTGGCCGAGCATGCGCAGCACGGGGTGGTGATTGCGCATCCATGATTGGGGATAGTCCGAATCGAAATAATTCGATGGGATCCGGACGAGAATCAGCGGAATGGCGATCAAGGTTCCGACGAAGAGGAACACGGAGGAGAACGCCAGCCAGAGCAACGTCTGGCCGGAGACATACGACTGTACGGTGGAGAGAAAGGACTCCATAAGAGGACTGGGCATCGTAGCATGCAGCTTCGGGGGACAACAATGATCGTCGGCCCTCGCCTGGACCGGCTCTCTCCTCAAGACCCTTTCGGTCCGACCCGCGGGTTTACGTCCCAGAAAGTCTCGGGCTATAATGGCCTCGCAGTGTGTTCATCCGCGTCGATGCCGGAGCTACTTCCGTGCGCCGTCTGTCTCTCGACCGGGTTCACCGCGTGATCCGATACGGACTGCTCGTCGTCGCGGCTTCACCGTTCCTCTTGACGCCGAGCGCCGCGCAGGATGGGCCGGACCACGCCGTGGAGGTGGAGGTCAACAACAAGGGTATCGGCAAGGAGGCCGTGCTCCGCAAGGGCCCTCATGAATGGTACATTCTGGTGGAAGTCACCCCTGACAACACGGTGGTCATTCGCCAGGAAAAAAATCTCGACAGCTACGTGCTCGATGACAGTGAAACTCACGATCGCTCCTTTACCCCGGCCGAAGTCGATGCCGTGATCGAGGAATTCGTCAGCAGCGCCAAAGTCAAGGCCGCCAAGTATTAGCGATGTCCGGCATCACCCGTCCAGCCAAGCCCCGCTTCGTGATTTTTGCGCACAACGCGACGTACGACAAGCTGCATCAAGTGGCGACGTTGGGTCTGACGGCCGCCGCCATGGGCCAGGAGGTCCTGGTCATCCTCTTGTTCTGGACGATCAAGAAACTGGCCGACGGTCGATTGGACGAGGTGGATTTTCCGCCCGAGTATGCGTCGGCGGGCGATGAGGTGCGGCGACTGCTGAAGGAAAAGAAAGTGCCGACGATCTCAGAGATGTTTCAGGAGGCGAAAGCGGTGGGATCGTTGAAACTGATTGCCTGCAGCGCCGGGCTGGAATATATGGGGGTCGATGCGGCGCGCGTCGAGAAGAACGTCGATGAGGTCATGGGACTGCCCTCGATTCTCTCTCTCACCGCCCACGCGGAAACGAAGCTGTTCATTTAGACTATCAGACTCCTCAAAAGCCGCAGAGTCTAGGCTGCTGTAATGTGGGGACTTAACACCCACAGACTCAGAGAAATCGCCCCACGCTTGGTTCCGCATCCTATGACTTCAAAATGCTGTCTCTGGAAGATTGGGTACACTCCTTCAACGGAGACAGTGGGACCAATTTCGACCCATAGTGGCGGCGATCGGCATGGAAGCGATACGGAATGACGTGCACCTCGGCGGCAGTTGACAACGCTTGCGAACCGGAGGAGACTACGCCCCGTAGTTGCGGCGCCATCCCGAAGGTCAGGCAGAGGAGGTGGAATGCCCATCATCTACGTTCACGGCGTTGCGACGCGTGATCCCAATAGTTCCTTTGCCGAAATCAAGCAGTACCTACGTCGCTTCGTGGCGCCAGTGATCTCCGCCAAGCAGGAAGATGTTTTCATCGACCAGTCGTTCTGGGGTGACGCGGGGGCGCACTTCGCCTGGAACGGCGCGTCGCGTCCGCGATCGCTGCTGCTTGGTCAAGGCGCTGCCCCCCCCCTTCCGCGTCCGAGCGAGCATCGCTGGCCGCTGCGCTGCGCGCGTCGCTCGCGCAAGTCCCTGCCGCGCCGCCGGCTGCGCGCCCGTCCGGCCTAGTAAGCGGCCATGCGGGAGCGACCGCCGCTGAGACAGGCGCGTCCCTGCGATTGAAGGACCTGTCGACCGACGAGCTAAGCGATCTGCTTGCCGACCTCATCGCAGCGTCCGTCGATGATGCCGGCGTTCGCGCTCAAGCAACCCTTGCCGCCGACAGGCTGGCCCACGACGTCGACTTTCTCTCTAGCCTCGCCGCCGCTCCGGACTTGACGACCGAATGCGATGTCCTGGTCGCGCGACTGCGGGCGGAGGTGCCCTCAGCCGGACTCATTGGCATGGGCGGCGTGGCAGACTGGTTCCAAAACGTCGGCGATCGCGTTGGTGAGGCGATGAGCCGCGCCGTGAGCATCCCAGGCGTAGCCGCCTCCGCGGTGGCCGGAGAGTTTCGCAAAGGCTTAAACGAATTCGTCTCGATTTTCTTGGGCGACGTCTTCGCGTATCTGAACGAGCGATTCGATAGGGACAAGGCAAGTCCGGGCGAGATCCAGCGGCGCTTTCTCGACAAGCTCGATGAAGCCCAAAGGAGTCGCGCGCAGCGCGGCGACGAGCCGATAGTCGTGCTCAGCCACAGCATGGGCGGACAGATTGTCTACGACGCGATCACATACTTCGTCCCGCGTGATCGGCGCTTCGACAAGCTGCGGATCGATTTGTGGTGCGCGACCGCGAGCCAGGTGGGTTTCTTCGAGGAACAAAAGCTCTTCATCGAGAGCAAGGATGTCTATAAACCCGGGAATCCAGTCCCATTTCCTTCAGGCCACCTGACCGCGTGGTGGAACGTGTGGGACTACAACGACTTCATCAGCTTCACCGCCAAGGACATCGTCGCCGGCGTCGACGATGGTCCCTACAACAGCGGCATGTCGCTGATCGGCGCGCATTCCGGTTATCTGCAGCGGCCGAGCTTCTACCGCAAGCTCGCGGACAAAGTCCGCGCGGCTATCGCGTAGCGGGAGCTGCCATGGGTCTTGCAGTAGATCAGAACACGCCCGGGCTTTGGATCGGCGACCAGTGGCGGGAAGGAACGTCCGGCTTGTTCGCAGTAGTCGTCGGCGTGAGCGGCTATGACCATCTCGACGGTGGCGATTCACCAGCGCCCGAAACTTATGGCCTCGGGCAGCTCAGCGTCTCCGCGCTCACCGCCTATCGAATGTTCGAATGGCTGAGTGACGCTTACACGCTGGAAGGCTGCCCGGTGGCGCACGTGTGGATGCTGCTTGCGCCCACGCAGAAGGAGAAGGCGTTCGAGCCTGCGCTCGAACATCACCGCCTGGCGCCCACGATCGACAACTGCGAACACGCTATCGGCCAATGGCAGGCGGCGATGCAGGCGTTGCCGCAGGGCGCCGCCGAGGGGAGCAGGGCGCTCTTTTTCTTCAGCGGCCACGGCCTCGAGGTCCACCAGAATCGGCAGATCCTGCTGCCAGCAGACTACCTGAGTCCGCCCGCGCGCAACCTGAACAACGCGCTGTCGACCGAGAACCTGATCAACGGGCTCGCTTCGCTGAAAGTGACGCGCCAGTTCTTTTTCCTCGACGCCTGTCGCAACGACAATCAGAAGCTGCGAGAGAAGCTTATCCAAGGCCGCAAGGTCTTGAACGAAGACGTTTCCGCGCTGGTCAATCCCGACGTCATCGCTCCGATCCTGTACGCGACGGCGTCGGGGCAACAGGCCTTTCAGCAGCCCGAGCCGCATGCCGGGCTGTCGCTGTTCGGAACGGCGCTGCTCGACGGCCTCGCCGGCAAGCCCGATATCGAGCTGAAGCGCACTAACGGGCACTGGTCGGTGAACGTCTATCCGCTGCAGGGTTACGTCAAGTCGCGCATCATCAAGCTGCTCGAGCAGGCGAAGGAGCGCGTGCGGCAGCCTGTGAAGCTCGGCGGCACCTCGGACAACGAGATCGTCACGCTTGTGCCTAAACCGAGACGCGCGGTTGTGATATCCCCGACTGCCCCGCCGCTTTCGGTGCAGCGCGCAATGCGGGTCGAGAAGGCGCTCGGCGCGACGTTTTCGGTCAGCCGCAAGCCGCCCAAACGAGCTCAAGCTGGCGGTTGGTCGCAGGACGACGAGGTCGGGCACAAAGCCTTCGGGTCCGAGTCCGCAACCGGGCTTTGGGGCAACTTGCGCCTGATCGCCCTTACCAGCGGCGTCGAAAAGGGCGCCGGTGAGGTGGTCCTGCACCAGGTATCGCGCGCCAAGGACACGCGTCGCTTCCAGGTAGAGATCAGCCCAATTGGCAGCGACCCGCTCGGGCATTGGCTGGAATTATTCGACAGCAAGTGCCGATTTGGCGCGCTGCTGCCGTCGGACAGATCCGAGACGCTGCGGTATATCGTCGAGTTCGATCTGGAATTTCGTGAGGAGGACCCGGACGCGGTGCGTCGCATTTCCAGACTCCAGGTAACGCTTTCCCCGACGTTGAGCGGCTCAGCCGGGATCGCCGCCAAGTTATGGGAGACCTACAACGCGTCGGACGCGGGCACCGCTACGCAAGTGATTCAAGACCAGAAGCTCGCCGAGCGCCTCCTGGCGAAGAAGATCGAGTCGCCGCTCGCCGCGGCGATCGCTTCATTAGTGCTGTTGCGCGCGAATCGGCTCGACCTCCTGCACGACTGGGTGAGAAACGTCGCGAACTGGTTCCCGCATCTTCCGGACGGCGCTACGCTATGGGCGGAGCAGACGCTGCGGCAGTCCAAAAAGGCCGATGCCATCCGCGAAGCCGCGGCCTACACGAGCCAACTCACCGGCCGGGGGTTGCCGCTGATGACGGAAACCGTTGCCTACGCGGCGCGCCATCTCGAACTGCTCGTCCAACGTACCGACGTGCTCGATGCGGATCTGCTTGGACGGCTGGCGCACTTGCGGGAGCGAATGGCGCAGGTGCTTGTCTACTTCAGGACCGACGGTCTATTCTCCGTCTTCACCGGCTACGACGAGAGATCACAAGTACTAGAGCCGCTTGGACTCGGCGCAATTCGCCTCGGGACAACGCCATCGATCTCAAGTTACGAGGCTTCGCCATAGCCTACAGCTCACCCTCGAAGGGCGATCTGCTACAGCCTTCCTGAAATCGGTCGGGCATTGGCTTGCACTACTCGACGATCAGTCGCATCGTGAATCCCCAGAAAAGTGACGGTGCAGACAACAAGATCCCCCCATCACCACTATTTCAGAAAGCACTATGATCCAACAGCACTTTGTGGAGCCCGAACTCGATAATGCGCGAGCGTGGCTGCGCAGCGAACAACGAAAGATCGCAAATACAGAGCATCAGAGCTCAAATGCGCAAGTCATAACCGATGCTGCCCTACAGGCGCTCGAGGAGTTGACTCGATTTACTCCCACGGAGGTGCCTGATCTGGTGCGTCGAGGTGTGTTCAGGTATAAACGGGAGTGCGAAGCTGCCAGAATCGCACGAGCTCAGGCTATTATTCGTCGTGTCGCGCCCGGCCCGTTCGAGGACCCGATCTACTTCGCAACACTCGCGTATCAAGCGGCCTCAGTTGAAATGGCATGTGAACTTCTGTCTCAGAAACCGACTTCGCTAGACTACTTTTCAAAGTTTCTGCTCGGAACTCTCCCCCTTTCAGAGGTCAACGCCTTCGCGACAAAAATAACGAAGAACAGCTACACTATCGTAATACTTCACACCGCGCTAATAGATTTTATCTACCAAGCGGCCAAAGCTATTGTCGAGGCCTTGAATCCATCGCGCTCGGTCGATGGTCGGAGTGCCGTTAATGCGGTGTTCGACCTCGATGTGATTCGGTCGAGGCTAGATTCGGATCGTCGACCAGCGGAACGTCTTTATCGAACGCTGGAAGCCTACTTCTTCGCTGGCTACCCACGCGCATCGGCGGGTGAGATGATTCCAGAGGAGCACTATCCGCCGCTGAGCCTCATAGTGGCGATGGCGGAACGCTGGGTCATCGGTCATGAGTACGGACACGGCCTGGCACCTTGGTTTGAGCGAGTGCACGTACCAGCGACCGTTAACGTCGATTGGGCTGAAGAGTATTTCTCGGATTCTATCGCCACAATTGCCACAGTCTATTCAGCGGCCAAGCTTGATTCCCTACCTCCTGAATTCCCTCTTGGCGGCGCAATCTTCGCATTGGCCTGTTTCGACCTGCTCCAGAAGGGTTTCCATATTTTGCTGAATGGTGAGGAGACAAGGTCAGACCCTGAGCGAGGGACGCATCCTGAACCTAGCGACCGCGCAGTCGAGGTCATCAACTGTTTCCGACAGTACTTTGACGTGAACTACTACCCGAACGGAGAGTTTGATCTTACGTTTACTCTCAGAGAAGAAGTCCCCAAGACGCACAATTTTTCCAGCGAGCACAGTAAGCGAGCTTACGCGTATACCAGCCTGCTTCAGACTCTTTGGAGGCCTGTCAGGGAACGGCTCCTCGATGAGTTTCATAACAATCGTCCACTTCATCCACTTTGGCGTAGTTAGAAGTCAGCCTCTCCTCGTCCATTCCCCCCACCTCGTCTTCTCATAACACGGTTCGGATTCATCGCGATCTCGTCACGCCCACTCGATCGCAATAGGTCGCGACACGGCAGCGGCTGCACCAGGGCGAGACCGGTTGGCAGACATGCTGGCCGAAAGGCACGAGCAGATCGTTATAGGTGATCCAATAGCGTTTGGGCAGTTTGGCGCGCAGCGCCGCCTCCGATGCTTCAGGAGTCTTGGTTTTGATGTAGCCCCAACGGTTGCTGATGCGATGGACGTGGATGTCCACACAGATTCCCGCCTTCCGGTAGCCCACCGTGACGACCAGATTCGCCGTTTTTCTCCCCACGCCCGGCAGGGTCAGCAACTCGTCGATGTCGTCCGGCACCGTCCCTTCGTACCGATCGAGCAGCGCGCGGCTGATACCCAGCAGTTGTTTGGATTTGTTACGGTAGAATCCGACGGGGTAGATGGCTCGTTCGATGCGCGCCGGCGTCAGCTGCAACATCGTGGCCGGCGTGTCGGCGAGCGCGAAGAGCCGCGCGCTGGCCTGAGCCGTCGTGAGATCCTTCGTGCGGAGACTCAGAACCGTTGCGATCAGGATACGAAAGGGGTCCTGCGAGGAGGCCTTCGCCACCACTCCGACCACCGGATCGGGCCATTGACGGATCTCTCGCCGCAGCGTGCGCAGCACCGGATGAATGTCTGCGTCACGCATGGGCCTTTGATTCGAGCCCGGTTACCTTGGCTGATGGCAGGTGTCTGAGGCGGCACCGACTGGCGGGCAGTCGCATGGAAGAACGCGCGCGGACCTCGCACGGGCCGGAGGGTTAGTCGGCTCGATGCTTCGACAGCCACTTCTGGCGTCGGCGCTGTGCTTCCCGCTGCTTGGCTTTTTTGCGGACGCTGGGCTTCTCATAGAAGCGCCGCCGCTTCAGCTCGCGGAACAACCCTTCACCGGCAAGTTTCTTCTTTGCGACCTTGAGAGCTTTCTCGACGTTGTTGTTGAAGACTTTGATTTCCATGTTCCCTATTTATCTTGAGGTGGTGTGGCTGAAAACGAGGCGGTAGTCTATCACAGCCCCCCAGACCCCTCAAGGCAACTTTCCAATAGTTTCAACTCATGCAGAATTTTATCCTTAACCATATGATTTACTTGACGTTTACAGTTCTCATGGACGACCGACCGGAGTCCCAGGAATGAGGCGCGAGCCAGCTCGCGTGCGACGAGCACGTCCGGACCCAGCGAAGTATCGCGGCCAGAATCCACGTCCGGCAGGAGGCGCCAAACCTCGACGACCAATCCGGCCAGCGCCAATGGGATCTGAGTCGCCTCTTCAAGGGCCTTCGAAAATGAACCCGCCTCCTGTGGATCCTTCTTCAATCGGCGCGCCGATTCCAACACCCTGGCGTAAGCCGGGGCATCGCGCTGCGCAAGCTCCCATAACCCGTTTCCAAGCTTGGTCAGGCGAAGCGCCGAAGCGAGTGGACCTTCCGCTCGTTTTCCCTGGAGAGCCAACACCTTCGCGCCGAGTTGAGCCGCAAGCGATCCAGCCAAGCCGGCGGCCAGCGCGCCGGCCTTCAGATTGCCGGGCTGTCCAAGCGCGTGTAACAAATCCACGACGCTGCCGGACGCAGGTTCAGGTCGCTGCTCACGCTCCGGGGCGGCTGCTGGCAGCGGCTTATCGCGGCTGAGCGCCTGTTCCACTTGGATCTCCAGAATCTGGTCTCCAGAAATGACCGGTAATCCAAGTGCCTCTTGCACCGTTACGAATACGGCCTGGAGCGGAACCAGTCCGATCAATTCCGATCCTGCCAGCCGGACACCGGCCTGAGCCGCTTCCCGAGCGACGGCCGCATAAGCCTGATGCAGAGACGTGCGATCAAGATCCGTCAAATTCATCGACACCTGGACAAGCCCGCGGCTAGCCAGTCGCACACCAATGGCCTTCACGCAGGGCAGTCCGCCGCCGGATTCTCTGACGCGCCGCGCGATGGCTTTGGCTATCGATAGATCCTCGCTTGCCACGTTCACATTGAAGGCGACAAGAAACGGCCTGGCCCCGATCACCGTGGCGCCGGCCGTCGGATGGAGCTTCGGCGGTCCATAGTCGGGATGCCAGACTGGGTCCTCCGCCATCCGCTTCGCCAGTGCCTCCAGGCCGCCCCGCCTGATCGCTTCAAGACGACGCCGGACCGACTGCCTGGCCGATTGCTCATACGAAAACACGGGAATGCCAAGTTCCTCTCCGATGCGACGTGCGACGCGGTTCGCCAGCTCCACACAGTCGGCCATGGTCATTCCTCGAACCGGCACGAAGGGCACCACATCGGTGGCCCCAATTCGAGGGTGCACACCTTGATGCCGGCGCAGATCGATCAGCCCGGTCGCGATTCGACACAATTGAAAGGCCGCTTCGGCCACAGCGTCGGGCGGCCCGGCCAGCGTCAACACGGACCGGTGATGATCCGGGTCGCTCGTGCAGGCGAGGAGGGCCACCTGCGGGATGGCCTGTACCGCCTCCGTCAGCGCTTGCACCACCGCGAGATCCCTCCCCTCGCTGAAGTTCGGCACACATTCGACAATGCGATCTGCCATGGGTTCTCCACACTCGATGCTCATTCTGCCTCATCGAAGGTTGGACCAATGCACGGAATATGCGAACGGGAGAAACACCGGCGGGAGAAAGGAGGGATACGGACTTACTTCGTTTTCTTCACATAGGCTCTATAAACACGCTTGGCCTGCTGCTCCTCTTCCTCCAGCCCCATCATCTGGTGGCCGGTCGTCTGGCACCAGGCCGGCATGTCTTTCTTGATACCCTCGTCGTCGGATAACACCTCCAGAACCTGTCCCATGGACAGCTCCTTGATTTTCTTCGAGGTCATGATGATCGGCATCGGGCAGAAGTACCCGAGCGTATCCAGCTTCACATCGGCTTGCATCATACGACTCCATCGGGGTGAGATTCAGACTGCAGCTCAGGGTCCCGTTCTCTCAACGTCGGCCCCAGCCGTAACCCCGCACGCTCAGATGAATAGATTCACCGCACCCTGCCGCGCCTCATTCAAATAGGTGCTCACGCCGGCCAACTGATCAACCCCGTCGATCAGCGTATCTTTCGAGATCCCCATCAGGCCCATCGTCGTGGTGCAGGCGATAAATCGAACGTCCAGGTCCTTGGCGGTCTGCATCAACTCCGGGATGCCGGGCATCCGATTGTCCCTCATGACCTTCTGCATCATGCGCGCTCCCATCCCCCCGAAATTGAAACGAGACAGCGGTAATTGATGAGCGCCGCCCTTGTTCAACCAGCCGAACATCCGGCGGAGCAGATCCTTGGCGGTCGTCGAAGCACCCGGTTTGCGGATCGCGTTCAGGCCCCAAAAGGTGAAAAACATCGTCACCGGCATCCCCATCGCCGCCGCGCCGGTGGCGATGATGAACGCCGCCATGACACGGTCCATGTCTCCGCTCAGCACCACAATGGTGACGCGCTCCGGCTTCGTTTCCTGTAGGTCGGCTAAGGCCGCCGACGGCTCAACCTGCGTGAGATTCATGTGGCCACCTCCACCCTGTTCTCCACCGGCCGATCACCGGCCGAGGCAGCGCTGTAAGGGAATCGCAACGGATTTTCACTATAGTCTCTGATTTTTTTCACTGTCAAGCAAGCCGGGAACTGATCCTGAAGCACATGGACCATTCTCCGAAGCCGGCGGCCGGCCGCGTATTCCCCCCTGTGAACCGATCAGGCAGCAATCATGGCTCGTGGACCTTGGTTTCCGTTACGAGACCGATCGCCCGTCTGATCTGCGGTCGCGTGCCCAACAACGTGAGCACATCGCCCGCCTGAAGCGCCGTCCGGCCGGATAGATTGGACTCGGTCACACCGCCGCGCGTCAACGCAATCACCGAGGCGCCGGTTCTGGGCCGTATCAACAGCTCACCCAACGATCTCCCTAAGACGGGGGAGTCCTCGTCGATGCGGCAGGTCTCGACTTCCACATCGGTCAAGGTGCCCGCGCGAAGATGGTGCGCCATTTCGGGCATCTCACTGCGGCGCAACAGCGAATAGCCTTCCCGCCTGATCTGCTCGGCCTTTTTCATGACGTACTCCTGCGGCAGCCTGAACGTCCGCAAGACCAGCGCAAAGATCTCGATCGACGTTTCGAATTCTTCCGGTACGACGTCGTCCGCCCCCACCTCGTGCAGTTCCTGCAATTCGCGCAGATAACGGGTGCGCACGATGATGTAGAGCTTGGGATTCAAGCTTCGCGCAACCTGGACCGCCCGGCGCGCCGCGAACGGGTCCGAGTTCGCCACAACGAACACGCGGGCGTCGTGAATCCGCACATGGCGAAGCACGTTGGGATTGGTGCCGTCGCCGTAGTAAATCGGGACTCCGGCCCGCGACTCGCGCCGCACGATGTCCCCGTCGAGATCCAGCGCCACGAACGGAATCTCCGTCTCGCTCAGCACGCGGGCCAAGTTTCGGCCGTTGAGCCCATACCCCAGGATAATGACATGGTCACGCACCTTGATCTGCACTCCGGTTTCCTGCTGCACGTGGCTGATCGTCCGCCCGGGCAGCACGTGACGGAGCCGCTGCCAAGCTTCGAACCGTCTGGCGAGGTGCGGCGCCCATTGCATGAGAAACGGCGTCAGCACCATCGTGATCACCGATGTCGCTAGAAAAATCTGGTACGCAGGGCCAGAGAGCAACCCGACAGTCTGGCCCTGTCCAGCCAGGATGAAACTGAATTCCCCGACCTGGGCAAGCGCGACCCCACTGAGAATCGCCGCACGGGGCGGCTGCTTGGCTCCGATGACCGCCCCCATACCGGCAAGGAACTTCACCAGAACCACGGCGAGCACGAGCCCGAGGATCAAGCCCGGGCTTGAGAGCAGCGACCGGACATCCATCAACATGCCGATGGAGACGAAAAACAGGCTGTTGAAACTGTCTCGAAACGGCAGCACCTCGGCCATGGCCTGATGGCTGTATTCGGACTCGGAGATCACCAGCCCGGCGATGAAGGCGCCCAGGGCCAACGAGAGCCCTCCCAGAGAAGTCAGCCAGGCGATCCCCAGGCACAAGACAATGATCGTCAACAAGAACAATTCACGGCTGCGACTCCGCACGATCCGCTCGAGAAACCTCGGCACGAGATAGCGGGCTGCAATCAAAATCAGGCCGACCGCTAGCAGTGCCTTGCCTATCGTGAAGACCACCTGTTTGGCCGCATCTTCCATGTCGGGAGCGGCCAGCAGCGGCACGATCAGCATCATGGGCACGACCGCCAGATCCTGAAAGACGAGGATGCTGGTGGTGGCCCGGCCCTGGATCGAATCCATCTCGCCACGGTCGGTCAGCAGTTTCAGGACGATCGCCGTGCTGCTCAGGGACAAGACGCAGCCCCAAAAGACCGATTCGGCTAACGAGAGGCCCGCCAGAGAACCGATCAATGTGGCGACCAAGATCACGCCGCCGACCTGGAACGTCCCCCCGACCGACATCAGACGTCGGACCGACGTCAGGTGGGCCAGCGAAAATTCGATGCCGATTGTGAACAGGAGCAGGACCACCCCGATCTCGGCCAGCACCTTGACCTGTTCCTGATCGGACACGAGGTTGAGCCCGTGCGGTCCGATCATGGCCCCCGCACAGAGAAACCCGGCGATCGACGGGAGTCGAAACTGGTGGAAGAGAAACACCACCGTGATCGACACCACAAAAATCGTCAGTAGGTCCGGCAGTAACGTATGGTTGCTCATTCGAGTATGCAGTCCGGTTGTAGAAGCATCGGTCGCGCCTCGTCAGGTGTCGCCGTGGAGGAGAATACCGGAGGAGCACCATGGGAACAAGCGAAGGCCGAAAGCCCCACATTCGCTGTGTTCCGGGCTTGCCGGCCGTATCGACTTCGCGTATCGTGCCCCTTCGCCATGCGTCCAACGACCCCATCCGGCTGGTGCCGAGCCATGATCTTTGATTTCAACGGCGTCCTCGCCGACGACGAGGCACCGCACCTCCGATGCTTTCAACAGGCGCTGGCCGAGGAGGGCTTCAGGCTGACGGCCGAAGAATATTATGGAACCTACCGCGGCATGGATGAGCGGACCTGCGCCGAGGCGCTGATTCGAGCACGGGATAGCCGGAACGATTCCGGCCTGCTCACCCGGATCACAGAGCGCAAGGCCGAGCTCTTCCGAGCGCATAGTCACACGCACAAGCCGGCGCTATTTCGCGGCGTCGTCGAATTCATCAAAGAGGCGAAGACCTGTTGTCGGCTGGCCATTGCCTCAGGAGGACGGCGCGAACAGATCGCTCACGCTCTGAGCGGTACACCGATCGAGCATGACTTCGCCGTGATCGTGTCGGCCGACGATTGTGCCGTCGGAAAACCTGACCCCGCCATGTATGCCTTGACGCTCAAGCTTCTCAACGGCTACGAGCCCCGACCGCCGCTGATCCGGGCCGATGAGTGTTTGGTCTTGGAAGACTCGCAGGCCGGGATTCTGTCCGCCAAACAGGCCGGCATGAAGGTCATTGGCCTGGCGACGACCTACCCTGCGCCGTCGCTCTCGGAAGCCCATGCGGTCTTGCTGGGACTCGAAGGAATGACCCTGCGGGCATTGCTGTCCCTCCCGGGTATCCGGAACCGCGGAACCGCGAAGACGATTGGAGCGAGCAAGGAAGACAGGGACGATGGTGGGGGCGCTCAAAATGGAATCCGGACACCCATCTGAAACTCGTTCGGCATGTAGCCTTTGCCGGAGCCGTCACCGAGGATATTCTTGTTCTGGAGCGTCGGGTCCGGCCCGAGCATCCGGTCCTGTTCAGTGACATACCCGCCCCCAAAACCGGCCCCGACATAGGGAATCAAGGTCTGCTCTCCGAACTGGAGTTCTCCATGTATGGTGGGCGGCTCGCGTAGGAGCGTCTCGGACCGATCGGGCATCGGCATTGATCGAGGCAAGCCGGGCGACTCTGCGGATGGATCCCCCGTGCGCAAATGAAAGGAAGGCTGAGACGCCTCGGAGGGCGCGTTCGCTTTCTCCTCCTGTTCGGCCCAGGCTCCGGCGTCGAACCATACCAGCGCCCCGATCAAGCAGAGGATCAAGACCGTTCTTTGCTTACGAGCCACCATCACCTGCGCCGCTCATCGCCCGGCGTCACCCTCAACATGGTCGACAACCGCGTTTGCCATCTCGTTCTCCTGATAGCCCATTCCCATTACCCTTTGCTGCGTATGTCCAGGATACAACGCAAGGACGATCCTCTTCAACCTCCTGCCGCAGAGCGACGCGGACCGTACAGCCGACCCGGCCCGGTCCACTCATCCGATACCCCTCGCTCCTCGGACCGCCGGCACGTCGCGGAGGGCGATTCTCGTGGCGCGGAAGAGCGGTCTGGGAGACAATCTCGAAGGACCATCCATCGGAGACTCCATGCTCTCCCCGGCACACAAGGCCATCGAGGCCGCGGCATATGATCGCCTTGTCTCCACGGGTCTGCTGACCCGCGAGGAGTTCGACGCGGCCCTCAAGGAAAGTTTCAGGGGGAAAAAAGAGCTTGAGGCCACCCTCCTCACCAAGTATCGTCTCTCGAAAGCGCAACTGGGACAGGCGCTAAGCGAGTTCTTCGCCTGCCCCTACGTGCCCTACGACGACCGAACCGTCGTCGACGTGGAGTTGGTGAAGAATCTCAGCTTCGACTACCTCCGCCGGAACTACTGGATTCCCCTTCGCCGCCAAGGCCCCCTGCTCGACATCCTGATCGACGACCCGCATAACCTCGACAAGGGGGTCGATATCCGTCGCGCATTCCCCGGCGTGACCATCCGGTACTCGGTGAGCCTCCGGCAGGAGATTGAGCAATTTATCCTGTCCGCGGTGGGGCAGACAGAATCGGGCTCGATCACCGAAATCCTAGGGGAGCTCGTCAGCGAGGCCACCGATGCCCCACCCGACGATTCGGGTGCCCAGGCCATCGACGAACACGACTCGGCCATCGTCCGCCTGACCAACCAGATCATCGCAGAAGCCTATCGCCTAGGGGCCTCCGACATCCACATCGAGCCCTATTCCGATCGCAAGGAAACGGCGGTCCGATACCGGGTGGACGGGTCCTGCTTTTCCTACATGAAAATTCCACCGGCCTACCGGCGTGCCATCGTGTCGCGCATCAAGATTATGGCGAACCTCGACATCGCGGAACGGCGTCGGCCACAGGACGGGAAGATCCGCTACAAGTTGGCAAAGGACAAGGAAATTGAATTGCGGGTTGCCACGATACCCACGGCCGGTCACAACGAGGACGTGGCGATGCGCATGCTGACGGCCAAGGAATCGATGCCGCTGTCGGCGATGGAATTCTCCCTAGAGGCGGTCGCGGCGATCAAGAACCTCGCCGACCGGCCGCATGGGTTGATCCTCTGCGTCGGCCCCACCGGCTCCGGGAAAACCACGACGCTCCACGCGATTCTCGGCGCCATCAATACCGATGAACGGAAGATCTGGACGGCGGAAGATCCGATCGAGATCACGCAGGACGGCTTGCGGCAGGTTCAGATCAATCCGAAGATCGGCTTCACCTTCGCCGCCGCCATGCGGTCATTCTTGCGCGCGGACCCTGACGTGATCATGATCGGCGAGATGCGGGACAAAGAAACTGCGGACGTAGCCATCGAAGCCTCCCTGACCGGGCATCTCGTCCTCAGCACCCTCCATACCAACAGCGCCGTGGAAACGGTGACCCGCCTGCTCGACATGGGATGCGACGCCTTCAACTTCGCCGACGCCATGCTCGGCGTCATCGCCAAACGTCTGTGCAAGCGGATTTGTCTCCAGTGCAAGGAACCCTACCATCCGACCCGCGAGGAATACGATGAACTCGTGCGAGCCTATGGCGCGGCCGCTTGGCAATCGCTGGGAGTTCCATACACGGATGAGTTCCGGCTCTCTCGGGGCAGAGGCTGCGAGACCTGCAACCACAGCGGCTTTCGCGGGCGGGTACCGCTGCACGAACTGCTGGTGGCCTGTGACGAACTTCGCAACTTGATCCAATCGCACGCCCGAACTTCGGAGCTGACCTGCCTGGCCATCAAGAACGGCATGGTCACGCTCATGCAGGACGGCATTCAGAAGGTCCTGCGCGGCCTGACGACCTTCAAACAGGTCCGAACCGTCGCCATGAAGTAACCGACCCGGTCCGGGGGTGCAATCAGTGTTCCGGCCTCCGGTCACCCGGACGCCGGCGTTTCGAGCAACCGCACGACCTCAGCCAACCGGGACTTCATTACCTCCTGCACCTTGATGAACTCGCAGCCGAACCGCGAGCCTGCGCGCCAGCGCACGGCCGCCAGTTCGATCTCGAGAGGAGGCTCCTGAGCGCCCAGGTCCAGGTCGATCCTCACATAACTCCCCACTGCGAACGGCCGGTCGGCGAGAACGGCACACCCATCGACCGAAAGGTTCACGACCGTGCAGTCCAGGTCTGAGCCGTCGCCGTGCAACCGTGCGGGCAGTTGGACTGAATATCGTTCGACTCGCCGGAGCTTCATGCCCTCACCCGAATCCACCACCATCGAAGGACGGCACGACGACGCGCGTGCGCTGCCGCGGAAGACCGATCAGACTCCATAGTACTCCCGGTACCACTGGACGAAACGGGCAATGCCGGTTTCGATGGAGGTCGAGGGTTTGAAACCAACGTCGCGGGTCAGATCTTCCACATCGGCATAGGTCGCCGGCACATCCCCGGCCTGCAACGGCAAGAACCGTTTCTCCGCCTTCCTCCCAAGCGTCTGCTCCAACACTTCAATAAACCGCAGCAACGGCACCGGCTGATGATTGCCGATGTTGTAGAGTCGATACGGGGCATTGCTGCCGCTCGGGTCGGGCTGGTCGCCCGACCACCGGGGATCCGGCTGCGCCGGTCGATCGAGCGTCCGTACGACACCCTCCACGATATCGTCGATGTAAGTGAAATCCCGTTGCATCTGCCCGTGGTTGAAGACGTCGATCGGGTGACCCTCCAGAATCGCTTTCGTGAAGAGAAACAGCGCCATGTCGGGCCGCCCCCATGGGCCGTAGACCGTGAAGAAGCGAAGGCCCGTGCAGGGAATCCGGTACAAGTGGGCATAGCAATGGGCCATCAGCTCATTCGCCTTCTTGGTGGCCGCATAGAGGGAAACCGGGTGGTCCACATTGTCGTGCACGGAGAAGGGCATGCGGGTGTTGCCGCCGTAAACCGAACTGGTGGAAGCGAAGACCAGATGTTCGATGCCGCTGTGGCGGCATCCTTCCAAGATATTCAAGAACCCCTCGATGTTGCTGTCGGTGTAGGCATGGGGATTGACCAAGGAGTACCGCACCCCGGCTTGCGCAGCCAAATGCACGACCTTCTGAACCTTCGAGTCGGCGAACAACTGCTTCATGCCTACACGATCCGCCAGGTCCATCTTCACGAAACGGAACCGGTCGAACTTGGTCAATCGGGACAGCCGCGCCTCCTTGAGGCGGACATCGTAATAGTCATTCATATTGTCGAGGCCGACGATCCGATCACCTCGCTCCAGCAAGCGACTGGTCGTATGGAACCCGATAAACCCCGCCGCTCCCGTAACCAACACCGTCTCTCCCGCCATCATCCTCTCCCGTCAGTCCGACGCAGCCAGAGCTAGGACAACCTCATACCTTCGTGGTGCGCATGGTCGATTGAAAGGCCGCATCGGCCGACAAACCTGCTCGGCTTCGGGACAGACCCTCTCCGCGACTCTACCCCCGCCCGGACGGCCGCATGAACGGCGGATCGCCATGATCGAGCCGATAGAGTTCGAGCGGCGCCAAGGTCTGTGCCAACGACACGGCTTCCATCGAACCGTCCGGCCTGAGGCGAAATCCGTCCAATGCCTGCGCATAGTGATACCGGCAGCCGAACGGCGCCAGCGCGTGAGCCAACTCGGACGGCGGCTCCCAATGCGCCGTGAGCAGTTTTGTCCGAGCCGGATTGCGCCGGCTGAACGTAAAGGACAGGTGGTCCGGATACCAATCGGCCCCGCCGGTCGCATAGGACACCAACCATTTCGCCTGCGCGGTCTGCGCCAACTCGGCCAAATAGGCGTTGGTCAAGAAGCCGTTTTCTCCGACTTCCAGCCAACTCCCCGGCGGCGCCAGCGCGGCATGGGCCGCATAGGTGCGCAGCTCCTTCAACTGTTGCTGTGAGGCGCAGACGATGGTGATCGGTCCGTGCTGCCGCACGAGGGCCTGAATCACGCCTTCCTTCAGCGCCGAACGTCCGTCATTCGTCGGACCGCTGTCGGCATGGACGAGCACGGAATGTCCACGGTCCAGAATCAGATAGCAATTTCGAGGCATTTCGAGGTCGCACGGATCTTCGCCATAGAACGGGACTGACAACACGGCTCCGCCGTCGAAGGTCCAGGACTCGCCGTGCGCCAGCTCGATGACATGGGAAAAGCCCAAGTCTCGCAGCAACGCGTGATAGTCGTAGTAGCAGACCTTCCGATTACGCCGGCTGGGGACGATGACCGGCACATCCTTGGGCAGACTCACCAGCGAGCGAGGTTCCACATGGTCGTCATGGTCGTGTGTGAGAAAAATCGCCGACGGCCGCGGCAAGAGTTGGCCCCAGAGCGAGGGGACCGGCATCTCGGCGAACCAGGGCAAGAGCCACGGATCGAACAGGAAAAATTGCTCGCGCTGGCGATACATCAGCGCCGCATGGCCGAGATGAATCAGGTCACGATCGACCGTCATCTCCAGCCATCGAGCCCGCACACGGTGCTGCGGCGTGGCGGCCAGACACTCATGCTGATGCAGGAGGTCCATGAATCGGGTGAGGGTGCGCTCATGCTCCCGA
This sequence comes from Nitrospiraceae bacterium, assembly GCA_050246315.1. Classification (GTDB taxonomy): domain Bacteria; phylum Nitrospirota; class Nitrospiria; order Nitrospirales; family Nitrospiraceae; genus Nitrospira_G. The sequence goes on from JBFWWG010000021.1 coordinate 28,260, forward strand.
GACGAGGTCACGACGGTACGAATCGCGCTGACCGGTTGACTGCCGTCCAATAATCCGATGAGCCTTGCAACGGCCGGACCGCCCATTCGGTCGAGTGAGAGCGGGATCGCCTGCCGCTTGACCGCGTGAAAGATTCGTAGACCGGCGCTGGTCACCGTCGACGATTTGCTTGGATCGTGCGGAAATTCCCACTGGAAGGTTCCATCCGGACGTCGCCCGCACCGGATATGCTGGCTGAGCTGCGGGCGCGAATTCACCAACTCGGCATAAGCATCCTCCAGCATTGTGCGGAGATTCGGATCGTCGAGCGACGCCCGCCTGGCAAATACGTCGCTGATCGCCGTCTCCACGCCGCTTAATAGATGTTGATGCGCCTCGTGCAACGCCGCGGTCACCTCCGGCGCGATCCCGCCGAGAAACGGAAATGGACCCGGCGTTTCGGCGCTCTCGAACTGCACCCACACCCAGGGCAAGAGGGCAAGGTAGTCGGACACACGGTAGTGATCCCAGATTTTCATGATAGACACTCGCGAAGGATGATGAGGAAGGAGACGAGGTCTCCGTCCCTTGATCGATGTATTCGAAGCCTCACGGGTTGTTCGGACCGGCCTCATTGCGGGTGAACGCCAACGGACTAATGGTCGGTTCATACAAGACCTGCACCACATTGCCGTCAGGATCGGCGACATAAAACGAATAGCTCCCATCCCGGTGCCGTTTCGGAGGCTTTACGATCGTGGCGCCCAATTGGTCGGCCGCCTCGACGGTCAACTCATAGAGCTCATCGACCGCAGCGGGGTTCGCCATGATCACCCCCGCATGGTCGAGGAATTGGCCGCGCTGTCCGCGATAGTCAGCCGACTCGGCCTGTGTAATTTGGTGCAGGGCGAGGTTGTCGCATCCCGAGCTGAAATAGACATTGTCGGAGTCCGGCTCCCAGACGACCTTCATCCCGAACAGGTGTTCGTAGAAGGCTCTCGATTTTTTCAGATCGGTCACGCGGAGCGCCAGATGGCGCAACCCGCGATGAGGAGGTGGTGTCGCCATGGCTCCAGATCGAGATCGCAGGGGCTTTCTTGCCTGCACGAATGCTGTGTATAGTAGGGAGCCGTCGAGAAGGCGTCAATCGCTTTTCTTGCGGACACGTGTCTTTCTGTCTCTCAAGGTTGCGGGACCCCGCGCGGAGAGGGTGCCGATCTCGCAGCTCTGTTGACCTTCACCGTGTCGGAGGAATGACCCATGTGGACCAGGTTCTCTGTGCTGACTCTTTGTGCCTGCTCGATGCTCTGGAATGTCGGCTTGAGTGGAGCCGCCGGCGAGACACCGTCGAGACAATCTGGAGGTACGCAGACCGGTGAGATCACCGGCAAGGATGGCGCTCCAATGGTACTGATCCCCTCCGGTCCGTTCGCCATGGGAGTCCCTCCCGGCGATCGTGATGGAGGCCGCGACGAGTATCCCCGCCACGAAGTCGATCTGGACGCCTTCTACATCGACAAGTTTGAAGTGACCAACGGCCGCTATATCGATTTCGTACGCACAACGAACCATCGCATCCCGCAGCATCCCAAGGACTCGAGCCGGAACCTCTGGCACAAGAACCTGATGCCGGAATCGGTCGCGGACCGACCGGTCGTGAACGTCGATTGGTATGACGCCGAGGCCTATTGTAAGTGGGCGGGGAAGCGCCTGCCGACCGAAGCCGAATGGGAAAAGGCGGCACGCGGCGGGGACAACCGGCGGTTTCCCTGGGGCAATGTGGAGCCAACCGCCAAGCACTTGAACTACAACCAACGCTGGATCGGGGAGAAGACCTTGATGCCGGTCGGCAGCTACGAGTTGGGCAAGAGTCCTTACGGCGCCTATGACATGGCGGGCAACGTTTGGGAATGGGTGAACGATTGGTACGATGATCGTTATTATGAAAAGAGTCCCGCCAAGAACCCGCCCGGTCCGGAAACCGGATCGGATAAGGTGTTACGTAGTTCCGGTTGGCAAGTCGAGACTCCGCTCGTCCGTATTTTCACACGCGTGAAAAGCGATCCCCTGATCCGCAATGAATCGACGGGGTTCCGGTGCGCTATGGATGCCAAAGACACCGCCCGGTAATGAGCGCGGGCGGAGTGGTACGGGGCGTACTGTGCGCCGCGGTGGTCATCTCCACCGGAACCGGCTCGCTCGCCGCCGACAGCACCGAAGGCGACGCCCCGGTGGCCATCGCGCGCATCCTCTCCACTCCCTCCGTCTATAACCTGGACGTGGTGACATTGGTCGGCACGATTCGGGACATCCGTCGCATCCAGGTTGAAGGTAGCTGCGGCGAGGACAGCGGATTCATTTTGTATCTCCGGGACGAAACCGGCGAGCTTCCCATCCGCCATGTCGGGACCTGTGCCGAAGGCGAATCGGCGCCGGTCTTGCCGGGGGACTATCGGCAGGGCGAACAGGTTCGCGTTCGAGCGGCAATCATCGAGCATCCGACCACCGATCCGGACCGGCATGAGATTGAAGCCACGCTGGTGCGTGTCGATCATCTCGCCGAATAGCGCCGGTTGAGCGAGACCCCGATGAGCCAAGACCAACCGGCTGAAAGCACAAGCTTTCGGGGACTCCGCGTCGCGGCCTTCGAAAGCCGCATGGCGGGATCGATGGCGAACCTGATCCGTCGCTACGGGGGCGAGCCTCTGGTTACTCCGGCACTCCGCGAGGTTCCGCTGTCCGACCACCATTCGGTCTTTGAATTCGGCGAACGCCTGTTCGCCGGACAGATCGACATGGTGCTGCTGCTCACCGGCGTCGGGACCCAAGTCCTGGTCGAGACGCTCGCCACACGCCATCCGATTGAATCCATTACCCGGGCCTTGGCCCATACGACACTCGTCGCCAGAGGCCCGAAACCCGTGGCAGCACTGAAGCGCCTCGGACTGACACCGTCCCTGATTGTGCCGGAACCGAACACCTGGCGGGATCTGCTGGCAGCGTTAGATGAACAGGGCTCGCTGACGAATCGACGGGTGGCGATCCAGGAATATGGTGCGCCCAATCAAGAGCTTATACATGGGCTCGTCGAACGGGAGGCGCAGGTGATGCCTGTATCTGTCTACAAGTGGGCGCTCCCGGAAGACACGACCCAGTTACGCAATCTGTTGTTCGACGTGATCGCCGGAACAATCGACATTCTGCTCGTCACCAATGCCGCGCAGGTGGATCATGTCATGCAGGTGCTTGAGAGAGACGGCCACGTGGATACGATTCGGGCGGCGCTCAAACGGATCGTCGTGGCTTCGATTGGCCCGACCGCCAGCGAACGGATGCGCAACCACGGCTGGCCCGTGGACCTGGAGCCTTCGCACCCCAAGATGGGCGTCTTAGTCAAGGAAGTCAGCGAAGCGGCCCGCGCGCTTCTGGATCGAAAGAGACCAGGATAAATTTTCTGACCATTAGAAGCAAAGGTCACGATGCCAGTCAAACTAGACAGCATGATCGATGAGACCTGCAGAATAGGAGCATCAATCGAATAAGTCACGACCTGAGGTGGCCCGGATTTGACAGACACCTTGAAACGGGGACAGGATTCCCCGAGGAGGTGTCCGATGGGTACACGCACACCGTTCACACCCGAGTTTAAGCGCGAAGCGGTCCAGTTGCTC
>JBFWWG010000022.1:0-30588 GCA_050246315.1 Nitrospiraceae bacterium
ACCTCCAGCCGTTCATTCGTATGCGCGTGGCAGAGGGCCAGACGGCCTTCCGGCAGACGACCGGCCGACACGTCCGTCGGCCACAACGTGCGCGTACAGCCCAGCAGCGCCGCGGCAAGCGACGTTCGCAAAAATGACCGCCTCGAACAATCTGTTCGCAACAGCTCATCCATGATGATTCGTGAAAAGAGAACGAGCGAAGGCTCTATGGGGAGATACCGGCTTCTACCAGATACAGCCGATCAGGTCAAGCCGAAATGTGTGGCTCATCCATGGCCCTGGGCCTTTTCGATTTTGGCCCACGTGTCGCGGAGCGCCACCGTCCGGTTGAAAACCAGTGTCTGCGCCGTCGAATCCGGATCGACGCAAAAATATCCGAGCCGCTCGAATTGCACGCGCAGCCCCGGCTTCGCCTGAGCCAGACTGGGTTCGACCAGACAGCGCCGAAGAATCTGGACCGAGTCCGGATTAAGGCTGGAGACGAAGTCCCGTTCCTCGCCGGGCCCCGCCTCGTTCAGGAGATGCTCATACAGCCGCACCTCAGCAGGAAGGGCCCCCGCGGCTGACACCCAATGGATGGTGCTCTTGACCTTGTGGCCGGCACCCGACCCGCCGCTTCGCGTTTCGGGATCGTAGGTACATCGGACTTCGACGATCTCTCCGGTCCGTTCGTCCTTGATGACCCCGACGCATTTGATGATGTAGGCGTACCTCAGGCGCACCTCGCGTCCCGGGGCCAGACGAAAGAATTGCTTGGGCGGATCCTCGCGAAAGTCGTCCTGCTCGATGTAGAGGTCGCGCGAAAATGACACGAGTCGCGATCCCGCCGTGGGATCTTCGGGGTTGTTGATCGCTTCCAACTCATCGGATTTTCCATCGGGGTAATTCTCGATGACCAATTTTAACGGACGCAGGACGCCCATGACCCTGGCCGCACGCCTGTTCAAGTCTTCTCTGATGAAGTGTTCGAGCAGCGCCATTTCGACCACCGACTCCCGCTTGGAGACACCGATGTGCTCACAAAAGGCACGAATGGCCTCCGGGGTGTATCCGCGCCGGCGGAGGCCCTTGATTGTTGGCAGTCGCGGATCGTCCCATCCGGCTACATGTCCCTCTTCCACCAATCGAAGCAATTTTCGCTTACTCATCACGGTATGGGTCAAATTGAGCCGGGCAAATTCGATTTGTTGAGGAGTCGAAGGCGCGCATGATTCCCTCACGACCCAGTCATACAAGGGACGATGATCTTCGAACTCCAGCGTGCAGATCGAATGCGTGATGCCTTCGATCGCGTCCGACAGGGGATGGGCGAAGTCGTAGGTGGGATAGATCAGCCAGGCATCGCCAGCTCGATAGTGCGCCACGCGCCGAATCCGATAGAGGATCGGATCGCGTAAGTTGATATTGGGCGAGGCCATGTCGATCTTTGCCCGCAACACATGGCTGCCTTCGGCGAAATCTCCCGCCCGCATACGCCGGAATAGGTCGAGATTCTCCTCGATCGTCCGCGAACGATGGGGGCTGTCCTTGCCGGGCTCCGTCAGCGTGCCCCGATATTCCCGGATCTGATCGGCATTCAAACTGTCCACATAGGCGCGGTCCGACCGGATCAAGTGAACCGCGAATTGATAGAGTTGCTCAAAATAGTCGGAGGCGTAGTGTTCCTGGTGCCACGCGAACCCAAGCCATCGCACATCGTCCTTGATCGATTCGACGTACTCCAAGTTTTCCGTGGTGGGATTGGTGTCGTCGAACCGCAGGTTGCAGGTCCCCCGATGCACCAACGCCAGGCCGAAGTTCAGGCAAATCGATTTAGCGTGGCCGATATGGAGGTAGCCATTCGGCTCCGGAGGAAAGCGCGTAGCCACACGCCCTCCGTGCTTACCGGTGGCTTGATCTTGAGCCACGATCTCTTCGATGAAATTCGAAGCGGAAGAACCGGTTGGTTCGCTGATCATACTCTCGCCACGGCTTCTCGCGAATCGCACTTCACCCCAAAATACAAAGAGCCGGCTGGTGTGGCCGGCTCCTCTCCCCATACCCGGATCAACAAATTGGCTGGGGGACCAGGAATCGAACCTGGGTAGTCAGATCCAAAGTCTGACGTCCTACCGCTAGACGATCCCCCAGCGCGAACCTTCACCCGAACGCGCGCTTGGAGCACATTCTGCTCCACCGAGCGGTATCTGGCGACACACAACTGGCCGGTGAAACGCCGAAAGACAGAATGGCTGGGGGACTAGGAATCGAACCTAGGTAGTCAGATCCAGAGTCTGACGTCCTACCGCTAGACGATCCCCCAACCAACATGCGAGCCTAATATATCACCGACCGTCAGTCAAGCTGTCGGCGCGAGAGGCCGCATGGCGCAACCGTTCAAGCGTCCGATCCCGCCCGAGTAAATCGATCACCTCGAACAGGCCGGGGCTGGCCGTCCGTCCCGTCAGCGCCACGCGTACCGGTTGCGCCAGCTCGGCCATTTTGATTCCCGCTTCGGCCACCGTGGCTTTGAATACGGTCTCCAGGTTCTCTTTCTTGAATTCCGGGACCGCGGCGAACCGCTCCGCCAAAAGTTCCAATAGGGGCGCGACAGCCGCCGTCAGGAATTTCTTGGCAGCCGCCCCGTCCATCTGAAGATCGGACTGAAGGTAGGGGACCGCAGCCTTGGCCATATCATCTAGCGTCTGGGCTCGCTCCCGAAAGGCCAGCACCAGTCGCTCCATCCAGCCGTTAGGCATTCCCGCCGCCTCGGTTCCGACCCCGGCCCGTTCCAGGAAGGGCTGCAACTGCTCCGCCACCCGTTTGGGTTCGCTCTGCTTGATGTACTGTGCATTCAGCCACAGCAGCTTTTCGGGATTGAACACCGCGGACGATTTATGGACATGGTCAAATGAAAATTTTTCGACCATTTCTTGAAGCGAGAAGACTTCCTGGTCCCCGAATGACCAACCCAGCCGCACGAGATAATTGATGAGAGCCTCGGGCAAATATCCCATGTCGCGATAGGCCAGCACCGACGTCGCCCCGTGCCGTTTCGACAGCCTGGCCTTGTCGGAACCCAGAATCATGGAGAGATGGCCGAATTGCGGCACCTGAAATCCCAACGCCTGGAAGATCGGGACCTGTCGCGGCGTGTTGGTCAGATGGTCATCTCCGCGCACGACATGCGTGATCCCCATCAGGGCATCATCGACCACGACAGAAAAGTTGTAGGTCGGGTATCCGGTGGAACGGAGGATGATCAAGTCGTCCAGCACCGCGTTATCGAACACCACGCGACCCTTGACGAGATCCTCGATGACAGTCTGCCCTTCTTGCGGAGCGCGGAACCGCAGGGCGGCGTCACCCGCCGGATTCATAATTCCCCGCTCCCGGCACCGCCCGTCGTATCTCGGTTGCAGCCCCTTGGCCAGGGCCTCCTTTCTCCTCTCCTCTAATTCCTCGGCGGTGCAGACGCACCAGTACGCCTGTCCGGCATTCAGCAGGCGCAGCGCGTGCTCGCGGTACAGATCCATGCGCTCGGTCTGGCGGTAGGGTCCTTCGTCCCAATCCAGTCCCACCCAACGCATTCCGTCGAGAATGGCCGTAATCGCTTCTTCCGTCGATCGGCTCTGGTCGGTATCTTCGATCCGAAGAATAAAAACCCCGTGATGTCGCCGCGCATACAACCAGTTGAAGAGGGCGGTCCGAACACCTCCGATATGTAAATAGCCCGTAGGGCTCGGTGCAAACCGCACACGAACGTGACTCATGCCGTCATCCTCTTCAGCACTCGCTTCCTCATCGTCTTCATTCCATGAGAACAGTTGCTGTAGGTCACGGGATCGCGAGCCTTCGGCATCGCTTGATACGCGCCCCTCTTAACATGCAAGGGAGAGGTTGTAAAGGTAATGGATCGGGGACGGTTGGAAAAACGGAACCCGCCGTTGGCACAACACCCTGGTTTACGGTGATTAGTGGCCTTCCTTCACCAAGTTCTTGTTCACAGCGGGGATTTCCACGTGAACATCTTTCGTCCCATTGGGCACACACTGACATCCCAAACGGGAATGCAACGTGATAGCCGGGGCTTCGTCCAATTGATCGAATTCGTCGTCGGTTCCTTCGTTGCAAGTCTCCAGCCCTTGTTTCACATAAACGTGGCAAGTCGAACAGGCGCAGACCCCGCCGCAGGCGTGCTCCAAATCAACCCCATGAGCCATCGCAATATCAAGAATGCTGCCGGGCAGACCAGTTTCTCCATAGGGGATCTTGTCCGGGTCTACCTGGATCACGACGGTCTCGTTGGTCGCCTGCTTCACAAACGTGATCGTGTAGGTCTTCGTCGGTAACTGATATTCAGTCTTTTCGATATAAGGATTCGTTCCACCCATTTGTTACAATCCTTTCTCGTCATTCACTTGAACGATGCTGTGCCGGGATAGGCCACCCCACCTCAGGGCCCTAAATCCTCGATGGACAATCATCCGATTCCTATTGCTCCCGGACTCCGGTTGACATTCCTAAAATCATGATGATACTCTATATACGACTTTTCTGGTCGGAGATCAATACGATCTCCGATTAAACTACTCGGATACGCATTCATCATGCTGAAGTTTTCGAAAAAGGCAGACTACGGACTGATGGCCCTACAGTACATGGCATCGCGGCAGAACCAGTATGGGGAGTTGTCAGTCCCCCGCATCGTCAACACAAAGGAGATCGCGGAAGAGTACAACATTCCATCCGAGTTGCTTGCCAAGGTCCTGCAGGCCCTGGCGAAGAACGGCCTGATCGAAAGTCATAATGGACCGAAGGGCGGATACCTGCTGGCACATCAGGCCAAGGCCATTACAATCGCCCAGGTATTGGAAGCGCTCGAGGGGCCGCTGGGCATCACCGACTGTTCTCATGAAAATCATGACGGGATCCCCTGCTCGCAACAGGAGCATTGTACTATCCGGACACCGTTGCTCAAGCTCCAGGACAGCATCTATCAACTGTTGAACAACATGACCCTCCAGGACATGATGGGGGGGACGCCGCTCATTACCGTGCAATCTCTTACGACCGGCCAAGGAGTGACAAGATGAAGTTGCCGATCTACCTCGATAACCATGCGACCACCAAGGTCGATCCACGCGTCGTGGAAGCGATGCTGCCGTACTTTACGGAGAAATATGGCAATGCAGCCAGTCGCAACCACGCCTTCGGGTGGGCCGCCGAGGAAGGCGTCGAACAGGCGCGTCAGCAAATCGCCGAAGCGATCCATGCGGACGCCAAGGAAATCGTCTTCACCAGCGGAGCCACAGAATCGAACAACCTCGCTCTCAAGGGCGTCGTCGAGATGTACCGAGAGAAGGGAGATCACATCATCGTCAGCTCGACAGAACACCGTTCGGTGTTGGACACCGCCAAGACACTGGAAACCAAACGGGGCGTGAAGGTCACGTACCTACCGGTCGATAAATACGGCATGGTGAGTCCGGATGATGTTCGATCTGCCTTGACGGACAAGACAGTGCTCATTTCCGTTATGCTGGCCAACAACGAAATCGGCACGATCAATCCGGTAGCGGAGATCGGCAAGGTCGCCAAGGAAAAAGGGGTGCTCTTTCACTGTGATGCGACCCAGGGCGTCGGGAAGATCCTCGTGGACGTCCAGACCATGGGCATCGATCTCTTGTCCTGTACTGCGCATAAGATTTACGGTCCCAAGGGCATCGGCGCGCTGTACGTTCGAAAGAAGGGGCCCCGCGTGCGTCTGGCACCGATCATCGACGGGGGCGGGCACGAACGAGGCATGCGGTCGGGAACCCTGGCAGTGCCGTTGATCGTCGGGTTCGGAGCCGCTGTGGCTCTCTGCCTGCAGGAGATGCCGGTGGAATCAGTTCGTCTGGCCGCGCTGCGGGACCGACTTCAGAAAACCATCACGTCCGCCCTGGAGGAGGTCTATCTCAACGGACATTCCATCCAACGGCTGCCCCATAATTTGAATCTGTCCTTTGCTTACGTGGAGGGGGAGTCGCTGTTGATGGGGATGAAGGAGATCGCGCTCTCCTCTGGATCGGCCTGTACGTCGGCTACCCTGGAGCCCTCTTATGTGCTCAAGGCGCTGGGGGTGGGAGCGGAGCTGGCTCACTCCTCGATTCGGTTCGGTATCGGCCGGTTCAACAGCGAAGAGGAGATTGACTACACTGCCAAACGGATGATCGAGACGGTCACGAAATTGCGCGAGATGTCCCCGCTGTACGAGATGGCGAAGGAGGGCATCGATTTGAAATCCGTCCAGTGGGCGGCGCACTAACCTCCATACGGATGCCGAGACGTTATAGAATTCTACAGGAAGACAGAGAGGAGGACCGACGATGGCATACAGCGACAAAGTCGTTGATCATTTCAATAACCCTCGCAACATGGGTTCGTTCAAGAAGGAGGAGGATGGCGTTGGGACCGGGATCGTCGGCGCCCCCGAGTGCGGCGACGTCATGAAGCTGCAGATCAAAGTGCAGAACGACACCATCGTGGACGCCAAGTTCAAGACGTTCGGCTGCGGATCGGCCATCGCCAGCTCCAGCCTGGCCACGGAATGGCTCAAAGGAAAAAGCGTCAATGAGGCCGCCCAGATCAAGAACACGGATATCGTGCAGGAGCTGAACCTGCCGCCCGTCAAGATCCACTGCTCCGTGCTGGCAGAAGACGCGATCAAGGCCGCGCTCAACGACTATAAGAAGAAGCAAGGGGGCTCTGCCCCGGACGGCAAGGAAGGGTAACCACTGAGAGGTAACAGCGATGGACAGCCAGGCTACCACACCGGTCATCACACTCACCGAGTCCGCGGTCAAGGAAGTCAAGCGCCTGCTCGACCTGCAGGGCATCACCGAAGGCGGGTTGCGCTTGGGGGTGAAAGGCGGGGGCTGCTCGGGGTTGAGTTATACCCTCAACTTCGACGAGAAGATCGGTCCGCATGATCAGGTGTATGACATCGAGGGGATCAAGGTGATTGTGGACGTCAAGAGCGCCATCTATCTCCAAGGGACCCAGCTTGATTATTACAAGGATCTCATGACCGGGTCGTTTCGGTTCATCAATCCGAACGCATCGAAAACCTGCGGCTGCGGCGAATCCTTTTCCGCTTAGGCCGGACAGGACACATCTCGCGAGTCTGCGACGATGTCGCGACTCCTAAGGCTGGAACCCATGGAAGAGACCGTCAACATGCCTCCTCGGCGCACCGAGCTCCACATGGCTCGGAGTATGTGTTGGCACTGTCAATCCCAAGTCACGGGAGAGTATTTTTGCGACCGCTGCGTCAAGGTCCAGCCGCTGTCCAAGGAGAGCGACTACTTTTCCTGCTTGGGGCTCCCGCGGCGTCTGATGATCGACGCACAGGACCTGGAACGCCGGTTTTACGACATGAGTCGCGCGTTCCATCCGGATTTCTTCCACACCAAAACGGACACGGAACGGACGATCAGCCTCGGCAATTCGGCCCTGTTGAACAATGCTTACCGTACGTTGAAAGATCCGATTCAACGGGCTGAATATCTGGTCGGCCTGGAGGCCGGATCCGTCAAGAACATCCGATCGGCCCCGCCGGCCGAACTGTTTGAAGAAATCCTCTCTTTGCAAGAGGATCTCGAAAACTACCGGCAAGGCTTGGCAGAGGGATCCTCCGACAAGCTGGCTGGCTTGCGCGCCAAGCTCGACTCGGACCGCCGAGGCCTGGAAGAACGCCAGCAAGAGCTGGAGTCGAGCCTCTTCGGGCTGTTCAGAAAATGGGATGCGCTCCACCAACAAGAGGAGGGAGGCGCCGCAATGCGCGTTGAAAAGGATGCTGTGCTCAAGGAGATGCGCGAGGTTCTGTCCAATCGCACTTATGTCTGCAACATTGTCACCGACGTGGCCAACACCCTGGAATCCAATTAGGGACCGGCCGACCTGTACATCTCTTAGGCTAGGACATTATGGCACCCATCGTCGGCATAGATCTCGGCACCACCAATTCACTGATCGCCTACATGGACGGCTCGACGCCCCGCGTGCTCGCGGACCGTCATGACCGCACCATGGTGCCGTCGATCGTCGCACTCACCGACAATGGATTGATTGTCGGCGATGCGGCCAAGGAATTTCTCGTACGAAGCCCGGACCGCACGGTCTATTCCGTGAAGCGCTTCATGGGCAAGAGCTTGCAGGACGTGTCCGATGAACTGACCTATTTCCCTCATCATCTTGAGGAAAAGAGCGGGGTCATCCGCATTCGGATCGGCGAGAAGACCTACTCCCCACCGCAAATTTCCGCCATGGTGCTGAAGGAGCTGAAACAACGGGCGGAGGCGTTTTTTGGAGAGGACGTGAGACAAGCCGTCATCACGGTCCCTGCCTATTTCAACGACAGCCAGCGCCAGGCGACCAAAGACGCCGGGACAATTGCGGGCCTCGAAGTTCTGCGGATCATCAATGAACCGACGGCTGCGTCGCTGGCTTACGGATTACAGGAGCGGACCCAGGGCACGATCGCGGTTTACGATCTCGGCGGCGGCACGTTCGATCTGTCGATTCTCAAGTTGAAGGACGGCATTTTCGAGGTGTTGTCCACCAACGGCGACACGCACCTTGGCGGCGATGATTTCGACCGGCGTCTGGCGGACGTGATGGTGAAGGAGATTCGCGAGCAGCAGGGACTGGACTTGAGCCAGTTTCCCGATGCAATGCAGGAGGTTCGGCTCGAAGCCGAACGGGTGAAGATCCGGCTATCGGATGACCACAAGGCCGCGGCGACCGTGGAGTTGCCGGATTCCAAAGACCGATACCAGCGGGAGTTCACCCGCGATCAATTCCACGCCTTGACCGCGGATCTCGTCGAGCGCACCTTGAAACCCTGTCGCCTGGCCTTGAAAGATGCGGGGCTCAATCCATCCGAGATCGACGAGGTCGTGCTGGTCGGCGGCGCAACCCGCATGCCGGTCGTGCGGCAACGCGTCCAGGAACTGTTCGGCAAACGCCCGCATTGCGAATTGAATCCCGACGAAGTCGTCGCGCTGGGGGCCGCCGTCCAGGCCGGCATCCTGAGCGGTGTCACCCAGAATCTTCTGTTGTTGGACGTCACACCCCTCTCGCTTGGGATCGAGACCATGGGCGGCGTCATGAGCCCATTGATCCGGCGCAACACGACGATCCCGACCAGTGCGAAAGAAATGTACACCACGTATGTGGACGGACAAACCTCCGTGGATCTGCACATTCTGCAGGGTGAGCGTGAACTCGTCAAAGACAACCGGAGCTTGGGGCGCTTTCAACTCAAGGTTCCGCCGTTGCCGGCTGGCATCCCTCGTATCGAAGTCACGTTCCTCATCGACGCCAATGGCATTCTCAACGTGTCGGCCAAGGACGTGCGCACCGGTGAAACCCAATCGATCCAGGTCAAGCCCTCTTACGGCCTCTCGGACGATGAGGTCGAGCGCATGATCAACGAATCCTATACCTTTGCAGCCGAAGACCTGAAAGCGCGTCAGGTCATTGAGGCCAGAACGGAAGCCGATGCCATTCTCGCGGCAACCGAGAAGGCCCTCCACATGGGTGCCCAGCTGATTGAGGCCCGTGAGATCGAGCAGATCCGCCAGGCGCTGGTCACTCTTCGCACCGCAAAGCAGGGAGACGACCATCGGGCGATTCGGGCCCAGATCGGCGAAGTGGAAAAGGTGACTCACCACCTGGCCGAAGTGTTGATGGACAATTCGCTCAAGGAAGCGCTGCAACACAAGAAGCTCTCCCAAGTCACGTAGCCGACTCTCATTGCTCAGAGGAGATCTGGCGTGAGGCGAAGCCCGCGCCACCCTCAAGGACGACCTCATGCATGTGACATGGCAGGATACCGAAGAGATCGCGATTCAGTTGACAGAAGCACACCCGGACGTGGACCCGCTCACGGTCCGATTTACCGACCTGCATGCCTGGATCACCGCCCTCCCGGACTTCAAAGACGATCCCAAGAAATCCAACGAGAAACTGCTCGAAGCGATCCAGATGGCCTGGTGGCAGGAGTACAAGGACGCTCGTTCGTAACGACGCCGCCTCCCTCCGCAACCCAGCTCAGTTCACAAGGTTGTCGGCCGGTTGCCCCATGGGGGCTGGCATCGGGGCCTGAGGCTCGGGGAGTTGGTCCAATTTGTAGAAATCGGCAGGATCGATGCGCGGAGGCGCGACTTGGGTGGGCTCGGTCCCTTTGGCGAAGAGTTCGACGGTGCTGCGCTCGCCTGCATCTTCAGCCAGGAGGCCGGTGGACGGGTCCACCTTCACGAACATGATGTCGTCGGGAATCTGAAACGGTTCGACGGGAAGTTGCTTGAGGGCTTGCTTCATGAACGCGACCCAGATAGGAAGCGCCGCATGGGCGCCCGATTCCGTCTCCCCCAACGATCGCCGGTCGTCGAACCCGACATAGGTCCCCACTGCCAGATTGGGTGTCATGCCTAAAAACCACGCATTGGTGAAATCGTTGGAGGTGCCTGTTTTCCCGGCCACCGGCCGATCCAATGACTTGGCCAATTGGCCCGTCCCACGCTGGACAACGTCCTCCATCATGTTGGTGATGAGGTAGGCCGTTTCCTTCGACATCACCGGTTTCGTCTGGACTTGGGTCTCTTCCAATGTTTTCCCGGCGCTGTCCTTCACTGAGACGATGGTATACGGCTCCGCCCGGATCCCCTGATTCCCGAACACCCCATAGACTTCGGTCAGTTCCAACAAGCTCACGCTCGACGAGCCCAGGGCCAGCGAGAGATCCGGGGCAAGCGGGCTGGTCACCCCGATTGATTTGGCGAATTCGACCACATTGCGGATACCAACCTGGTCCAGCAGCCGCACCGTGGCGAGATTGTGCGACTGGGCCAACGCATCCCGGAGCGTGACCATGCCGTGGAAGCGGCGTCCGTAGTTTTCCGGCTTCCAGATTTTCTCTTCTTTCTCGTCCTCGTAGACTACCGGCGCATCCAGAATGAGGCTTGCAGGGCTGAGCCCCTGCGCCATGGCGGCCGCGTAAATGACGGGTTTGAACGCCGACCCCGGCTGCCGCTGCGCCATCACCGCACGATTGTATTCGCTGCGAGTGAAATCGTAGCCTCCGACCATCGCCCGAATGGCTCCGGTCCGCGGATCGGTCGCGATCAACGCGCCTTCGACCGCCGGAGTCTGCTCCAGGCGGAAATGAATCGTATCCCGTTCGATCTTCTTGACGGCGACTTCAATCACATCGCCCGGTTTCACGAGCTGTTTGGGAGACGGTACGGTCTTCACATCCTTCACGACATCGCGCCCGATGAGCTGCCGCTGCGCCCATGCCATGTCGTCGAATGTCAACCGACCGGTCTTGTTGCCGATCTGTACCACCACATGATCCTTTGCGATCTTAATCACGACCGCCTGCACAATGTCGCCGGGATTCGGCAACGGCGCGTCTGTCGCTCCCGCAGATAGGTCTTTCAAATCAACCGTGCTGACCGGTCCACGCCATCCTTGCCGCTTGTCCAGTTCCCGCAACCCTTCACGGACCGCCTGTTCCGCCGCCTGCTGCATGGGAAGATGCAACGTGGTATAGACCTCCAATCCTCCTTTATACGCAGCGGTCTCTCCGTATTTGGCTACCAGATATTGGCGGACATATTCCACGAAATAGGGCGCCACGCTGTCGGCGCTGGGTTTGCGGAACGCCAGGGCTTCATTGACCGCTTCCTCCCGTTCTAGCGGCGTAATGAATCCCGCTTCCTCCATCCTGGTCAGTACATGCTCTTGTCGCTTCTTCGCGCGCTCCGGCGACCGAAACGGCGAATAGTGATTCGGCGACTTCGGCAATCCTGCCAGCAACGCCGCCTCCGACAGGGTCAGGTCTTTGAGGGGTTTGCCATAATAGGTCTGGGTCGCTGCGGCCACCCCATACGCCCCTTGGCCAAAGTAGATCTGATTGAGGTACAGTTCGAGGATCTGTTCTTTGCTGAGGATCAGTTCGATCTTGTAGGCTAAAATCAATTCCTTCACCTTCCGGCTGAACGTCCGCTCAGAAGAGAGAAAGAGCGACCGCGCCAGTTGCTGGGTGATGGTACTGGCGCCCTCGACACGCCCGCCTCGGCGAAGATTCGTCCACGCCGCGCGCGCGATGCCGACAACATCAAGGCCGGGATGTTCGAAGAACCGGGCGTCTTCGACTGCAATGACCGCGTTGACGAAATTCTTGGGAATCAAGTTGATCGGGGTCAGGATGCGGCGCTCGACATAGAATTGTCCGATGACCTGATGATCGTCCGAATAGACTCTCGTGACCTGACTGGGTTGATAACCCTGCAGGATGTCCAACGAGGGCAGATCCTGCGCAAAGTAATAGAGAGTCCCCGCCGCGGAGGCTGCACCCAGGCACAGCCCGCCCATGACGACCATCGTCGCGATCTGCCACCAGCGGAATCGGCGACGACGCTCCCGGACTTCAGGCAGCGGTCCCGATGGTGGTCCTGGCGGCGGTGAAGCAGGTGGCTGGGGAAGGAGTGCCATGCAAGTCTAGCCGAGGCGATCGTCTCGCATGCGGGGGGCAAGCGGCACGCTCGGTCACCTTACAATGGGTTGTCCCAAACTGCAAGCAACTGCGGCGCTTGGCGCGACGAGCGACCGCGGGATTCCGCCCCCTTGCTTGTGGACGCGGTCGCGCATCCAGTATACTGTGTGCCGACGCCGGCACACAGGCGTCTTTTTTTTGAGCCGACCTTGCGACCTCTTGGAGCCGAGTCGATGACAACCTCTCAACAGCACCCGCTTTCCCCGAAGGAATTGGACCGTCTCGGATGGGCCAAGCGTGACGACATCCGCAACCTCGCGATCATCGCCCACGTCGATCACGGTAAAACGACGCTGGTCGACGCTCTGCTTCGGCAGACCCATGTCCACCGAAAGATCGAGGATATGGGCGAGCGCATCCTGGACTCCATGGACCAGGAACGGGAGCGCGGGATCACGATCAGGGCCAAGAACGCGAGCATCACCTACAACGGCGTGAAGATCAATATCGTGGACACGCCCGGCCACGCGGACTTCGGCGGCGAAGTTGAGCGGACCTTGCGGATGGTGGACGGCGTTCTCCTGCTGGTCGATGCCAAGGAAGGCCCGATGCCTCAGACGACCTTCGTGCTGAAAAAGGCCCTGGCACTCGGCCATAAAGCCATCGTCGTCGTGAACAAAATTGACCGTCCCGACGCCGTGATCGACGATGTGGTGAACAGGACCTTCGATCTCTTCGTCCACCTCGGCGCCACCAATGAGCAACTGGATTTTCCCATCATCTATGCCTCCGCCCTTAAGGGGGTCGCGACGCTCGACGTCAACAAGCCTGGGACCGACATCACACCACTCTTGGAAGCGATCCTCGCGCACCTGCCGGCCCCGTCCATCCATCAACACATCTCGCTTCAACTTCTGGTGCTTGCGCTGGCCCAAGATCCCTACAAAGGGAAAATGGGCATCGGCAAACTGCTCGCCGGCTCCCTATCCCGCCGCCAGCAGGTGTGCGTGATACGGCGGGACGGCACCCCCGCGGTCGGCCGCGTTTCTGATCTCTCAATCTTTTCCGGGCTCGAGCGCATCGACGTCGAGCAAGTCGAGGCGGGAGAAATCGTCGCGATCGCCGGATTGCCTGACGTTCAGATCGGCGAAACCGTCACCGACCCGGTGCAACCAGCCGCCTTACCGCCCGTTGCCATCGACGAGCCGACCGTGCAAATGACTTTCGGGGTGAACACCAGCCCCTTCGCCGGTCGAGAGGGCAAATACTTGACGTCACGGCACCTCCGCGAGCGGCTCTACAAAGAGTTGGAGACGAACGTCTCGCTGCGCGTGCAGGACACGGACAGCGCCGACCGTTTTCTCGTCGCGGGCCGCGGAGAGCTCCATCTGGCTGTGTTGATCGAGCAGATGCGGCGAGAAGGCTATGAATTGCAGGTGTCTCAGCCGGAAGTGATTTTTCGCAAGGACGGTGACGTGACGACCGAGCCCTATGAGGATCTTTCCATTCAGGTCCCCTCCGAGTATCAGGGGGCGGTCATCGAAGAGGTCGGTCGGCGACGCGGCGAGCTCCGACACATGAAGCTGGTCCATTTCGATAGCGGGGGCAGCGAAACGCATCTCGATTACTCGATTCCGACCAGGGGCCTCATCGGCCTGAAGACCTACCTGCTGGCAAAGACGCGCGGGACGGTCATTCTCCATCACGTGTTCAAGAACTACGAACCCGTTGCGGTCCAGGACTTGGATGTCGCGCCCCACGGGTCGCTGGTCGCGTTCGAAGACGGCACCAGCACCGCCTATGCCCTGTTCATGACGCAAGAACGAGGCACTCTGTTCATCGGCCCCAGTGTGGACGTGTACCGCGGCATGGTGGTCGGCCAAAACAACCGGGATGAAGATTTGGACGTCAACGTGTGCAAGGCGAAGCATCTCACCAATATGCGAGCGTCCGGATCGGATGAAGCGTTGGTGCTGACCCCTCCGCGTGAAATGAGCCTCGAATTCGCGCTGGAGTATATCGGCCAGGACGAACTCGTCGAAATCACGCCCGAAAGCTTGCGCATCCGTAAGCGTCTTCTGAACCCTGAAGATCGCCGAAAGGCCCGGAAAGATCGCAAGGGGCAGACCTGACCGTGTGGGCTCGACCGCCTTCCGCCTGCACCCCATCGTGAAAATCAAACGCAAAGCCGGCCGCATCGCGAAGCCGGGACGGCCCGTCTTTATTGTGGGCTACTCGTTCGCTTCTCCCACGATCACGGACCTCCGATTCTGGTTTGATCTCGAATACGGAGGTCCGCTGAAGATCCATCCTGGACAGCCTCCGTCCTCACTCACTGAATGGATCGACGTGTCCCATACCACATGGGCGGCCACGCTCTGTCTCGCCCTCCCAAACGAGGAGACCGAACCCTGGAAGGAACAACTGGGATGGCGGCATCCCCTGGCGGCCATGATCATGCAGCGTCAGGTGCCGCCGGGAGAGGCCATCGAGGCGCATCTGTTCGGAAGCCGGCTGGCACGAGGCCTGACCCTGCTCACAGACGGCACCGCCTACGACCTCACCGCCGGCGCGTTCTTGAATCCATCTGATTGGCGCGATCGTCCGCTGGCGTCGTTCTGTCTGGCCGATCATGTCTCGGTCGTGCAGGTGGATTCTAGCGATCCGGCTCATGAGTGTTTCCAAACACACGGCCTATCCAAATTCGGGATGGATGAACTGGAAGTCCTGAGTCCCAGAGGATTGCCCGGTCAACACACCATCGACCGACTGCTCCGAATTGCCGAAGCCTTGATGCACGGCGTTCGGACTCCGACGGTCGGCTCGACCGTTTCCCTGCCTCTCCTGGCTCTCGATCTCCATGTGATCTCGCACCGCACGATTCCCCATGTCCGTGGTCCTCTGTCCGTTCGACGCATCGGCTGGTCTACAGGCTCTCCCGAGCGGTGACTGCCTCAGGACGGCACGCTCTGCCTGAAGCCTGTCCACCCGGTAGGTCTTTTGCCCCGTTGACATAGATTTTCGAAGAGTGGTACCAAATTCACTTGGGTGCACCGGGTGGGTCTTCAACCAGAAGGAGGATTCGATGGGTGATGTGGCAGCAGAAATAAAAGTGGGAGATACGGCTCCGGATTTCACGCTCAAGGATCAGGATCAAAAGGATGTGAAGCTCAGCGACTATCGGGGGAAGAAGAATGTCGTGTTGGCGTTCTATCCCCTTGACTGGAGCCCGGTCTGCACGAACGAAAACAAGTGCCTGACCGATGATTTCCCGAAATTTACCTCGGCCAACGCCGAGCTGTTCGGGATCAGCACGGACAGCTTCTTTTCCCACAAGGCTTGGGCCGACCACTTGGAGCTCAAGCACCGGCTCCTGGCTGATTTCAACCGTGAGGTGGTCAAGAAGTATGGCCTGTATTTCGAGCCGCTGAACTGCGGCAAGCGCGCCACGGTCATCGTGGACAAGAACGGGAAGGTCGCGTATGTGAAGGTTCAGGAGATCAAGACCGCCCGAGAGGACAAGGAGATTCTTGACGCGCTGGCGAAGCTGAACTAACAACCAGCCCAGAGTGCTGGGTGCTGAGGGTCGAGCTTTTGGCTGCCTCAGCACTCAGAACTCGGCACTCAGTACCACCATGTCAGGCACCGTCGAAGACGTCAGCGATCAGAATTATGCGCAGTTCACCGGCGCACCGGCCGCCCTAGTAGCCTATGGGTTGGCAACCTGCGAACCCTGCAATCAATACGATCCGATCTTGGAGGAAGCCGCAGCAAAGTTTCCTCAGGTGAAAGTCGGCAAGGCCAAGATGCACATTCCAGGCCGATGCCGAGAAATCAAAAAAATGCACAGCTTCGAGACCTATCCCACGACCCACTTTTTTGCCAACGGAAAACTCTTGCTGACGCGTGAGGGCATGGTCGAAGCCGCCGAACTCTCCGCGCTCATTGCCGATCACCTCTTGAAATAGTGTCTCGGCGGAATTCCTCCTTCCCTCTCGCGAGGAGGAGCCCGCGCAGCGACCAGTTTCGCGAGAGAATCCCTGCGCGAGCCGTCCCGGCCTCCACCCACCTCACCTTAGCGGATCATCGTGGCATGACCGCTTGCCGCCGAGCGACGGAGACCCTCTCCCGTCCTCATTTCACCAGAAACACTGACCCAGCCCGGCTAGTCCTGTGCAGCGGGCAAAACACCGCGATCGTTTCTGAATAGGATGCACGAGCCTTAAATGAGCTGTTGCTGAGCCGGACCCGATACACCTGTCCCGGCTCCACCGTTACCGAGATTGGCGCGGTGTATTGGAGTACCGTCTCGGTCGGCACCATCGAGTCGACCGGTCGGATGATCTGCTCACGTATCACAGCCTGGAGTTGTGGCATCGCAAATCCATGCGAGACATCTGTCGGATTCTCCAACACCAGCACGATCTCCTCTTGAGGAACCGCCGAGAGATCAATCGTCCCTGAAGCCGCCTCCCAGATGGGCTGATCCGCCGAAGGAATCCGCGCCACAAATCGATATTCCGCGCCAGCAGCGGGATTGAACGTCCCTGTGAGGCCCAGGAACAACCCGAGCACCACGCTCAACGCACAGCATCGCTCGATGGTCTTCGCCGTCATCATCAAGAGTTCCTCTTCACTTTGATGGAACAAATGATTCGACGGTTGCGCCGTGATCTCCGCGATCGCTTCGCAGGACCTTCGTCACGCAACCGCCGAACCATGCTCACGCACGCTCATCAATCATCGAGCGTTCGCATCGCCCGCCGATCCCTCCAGGACTAAACGGAGGCGGCAGGGCCGACACCGCGCGAGACGCCTACATGACGAACATCGATCCGGCTTGATGCACATCCTTATGGATCGTGCAGAAGAACCGGAAGGCCACGCCCGTGGATTTCGGAGCGAACAGTTCGGTCGTGTGAACCTGTAACCGCTTGCTCTCTCCCGGCTTGACAGACACCGTCATCGGCTCCACGTACGGAATCCTCATCGGCTCGGCGATATCGCTTCCGCTTTCAGGCATCAGCACCTGCTCCCGAATAATCCTCTGGACTCCCGGCATCACGAAGACGTGCTCCGTATCGGTCGGATTCTCCAGCACAAACGTCAGACCTTCCGCGCTGTCGGCCGGCCGCTCCAACAACATGCTCTCCGTATGCCACACCGATCGATTCCCTTCAAAATCTCTCGCGACGAAATGAATTTCCTTCCCCCAAGACGGAGCGTTGAAGCTCAGCAGGAGCAGGCCAGTCAGAGCGGCGAACGAGATGCGAGTCACATGAGTCATAGCAGCAACCTCCTTCGATACAGTGAGTACGCGCCAACGGCGCGAGGTGATGATCGATCGAATCGCGGACAGCACAAGGAATGAGCAAGAGCGATGCCATCCCGCCCTGCCGCATCCTTCGATGCATCTCAAGACGGAACCCACGCTGTGCCAACGTTTCTCTGCGCCGGATGTTTCAATCGGTCGGTAGAGAAGGTAAACGATGCCGATCGTCCCGTGGGATAGCACGGTGAACCACGAAGGATCACGGTTGCTCGTCGGAATCTCCTCAGCAGTGATGCCTCGCGTCCCTGGTCGGAGCCGCGCCGACACAGCAGCGACGGAATGGTTACACGGAAGGCGCCGCCTGTCGCCGGTGTGGCACCACGTTTGCTAAAACCTCTTGAGCGCTGTTGTCCGGATCTCATGGAATGTCCGCCAGAGCCGCAACTGCATCTGGAGGCGCCGGTCCGACGGATGGACCAGGGTGACAACCCGAATTTCAGGGGTCTACCCGCTTCCAATTCAATCAATGCTGGATAAGCTCCTCGCCCAGAATATTCGTGATCGCTTCTCCGACAACCATAAGGGTTGGGTTCAGGGGTGGCTCGGGCAACGGACGAACCACGCGGACCGGACAACAGCATGCTCGGAGACATCGTGCCCGACGCCGTTACGGTTTTGAATCGGTGGAACGACTTATCAAGCACACAGGCCAGGTACACCATGGGTGCAATGGGTCACAGCCTTGATATCAGCTCCAGTGCCAATCAGACGACCCCACTGAAGGTGAATACCTCCTCGGTGACTAAGGGAGGGCTCGATGGGTTAGGCTTCTATTGTCGCGCTCCGTCGCAACATCGACTGCAGTGCTTCATCAGGCGGATGTGGGAGAGGACCCAGGGCGTCGCCTATCACCAGAATCAGTGCCCCAACGTCAACAAATCAGGGCGGATCGGCCCGCGAGGCTATGCCTTCGAGTATGCCTGCTTGGGCAGGACCTCTCCAACCGTCTCCGAGGACCGAAGTGGAGTGAACGGCAACCACGGGCGAAACAGCGCGCACCTGGCTTTGGTGGATCTTCGCGACAGGTTCAACCTACCGACAGACGTCTCCGAACGGCCAGCCCCCCTCGCCCAGAGTGCGACATTCCGATTCGGCGGTAGGGACGATGACTCCGACAATACGAGGAAGCGCCGTCTTGGCAGCCTCCTCCGGGTCGAACCTGCATCCCGTTACGATCTTGTGCTCCCGGACAATCTCCGCAGGTTTAACGGCAGGAGGTTCGACAGACGACACGGTAGGGGCTTCACCAACGTAACCTTCCTACGACCCTATGCCATCCTCTCTCGTCTCGAGCAGATTTCCAGGCCAAATGTGTCTGAATCTCTCCACGGGCGTCGATCGCCCATTGGCCCGAACTCGCAGCCTTGGGGCGCCCCGGGCCCTTCTGCATCCGGCCCTCTTCTTTGGCCGGACAGCCGCCGGGAAGCCGACCAAACCATCGACCGGGTATTCCATGTTCTGGTCGATTATGTTCGTGGCCCGATCGGCCTGTTCTCCAACCTCGGCTTGTTCCCTTTTGGTTGTCTCCATGCACCCCGTCAAGACTCTTCGCTGAAGTATGAAGTCGGCGTGGCATCTCGATTCCGGCGACGATGGATCACATGATGTACAGGGAACCGGCCAGATGAATGTCTTTGTGGATCTCGCAATAGTAGCGAGCGGCCTGACCCGCCGCCTTGTCGGCCAAGAGACTAATGCCGTCAACTCTTACTCTCCTGCGTTCTCCCGGCTTAACGGCCACCGTCATCGACTGGGCATAGACCAACCTGATAGGCTCGGCAAGATCGCTGCCGCTCTCAGGCCAGAGCACATGTTCGCGAGTGACGAATTGCACCCCCGGCATCGCAAAGGTATGCTCGACGCTCGTTGGATTGGTCAGGATAAAAATGAGGTCTTCCTCCTTGTCGAACGCACGCTCCAACAGCACCGTGTCAGTTCGCCAGATAGGCTGATTTTCTTGAGACTCAGCCGCGACGAAATGCACCTCCTTACTCCAAGACGGCTCGGCGGCAACTATCGCGAACAGCGCCAGAAGAATGGTTCGAGACAGGAACATAGACATGAGTCGCACCTCCTTCGATGATAGGGGCGAGAGCCTGACCGTACGATCGCTCTCGATTGACCAGCGTCATGAGCAAGGGCGATGCCAATCAATCGAACCTGTGCCGCGATCGGCCGAAGACAAGAAACACCTGGAGTTAGAAGGAGTTTAGGCCGATCGCTCGACACCTCCAAAACAGGGGATCGATCGCGATGAATTCGAACCGTGAACGACAACGGTGGGCCACGAAGACAGACGGGATGCGGTGCAACTGCCTGTGTGAAGATGCCTCGATCACGAAGATGGTAGCGGCCCGGACATCGCTCCTACCGGAGCGCGGCAAGGTGGGAAACGGCTTCTAGGGACTGTATGATAAACGGAAGTGGCGCGTCCGAGGTGCCGACAGATGATCAGAGGACGGTGACATGACTAAGAACGAATTGAATTACGAAATCCTGCTTGAGGTCACCAACGTCCTGAACCTGCAGCGCGATTGGGAAGGGCTCTGGAAGGCCGTGACCAAACAGATCCAGCGGGTCGTTCCCTGGGATCGAGCGGGCATTCTGCTCTACGACCCCCAACAGGACGGATTCCGATTTTACGCCGTCGTGACCAATGCGCCACCGGCATTGAGCGCCGACACCATCGTGCCGCGCCGGGGAAGCGCCATGGGTTGGGTGTACGATCACAAGGAGGTCCACGTGCGCCCCAACCTGCATCAACAGCAGGTTTTCCTGGAAGACAAGTATTACCTGGAGGAAGGGCTCGGACGCATGATCAATTTCCCGCTCCTCGTCCAGGATGAATGTCTGGGCACTCTAAACATCGGAAGTCGCCAGACCGGGGATCCGGACCCGGACGATGTCAAGTTTCTCCAACTGGTCGCCACCCACATCGCCACGGCAATTGCTCAGGTGCGCGCGTACGAAGAGATCAAGCGCCTGAGCGAGCAGCTTAAGCGGCAAAATGAATACCTGGCGGAAGAGGTCAAGCTCAGCCGCAATTTTGGAACCATGGTGGGCCAATCCCCGGCATTCCGCCATGTGCTCGATCTCATTCGAGCGGTCGCCCCAACCTCCACGACCGTCCTGTTATTGGGCGAAACCGGGACCGGCAAAGAACTCTTGGCTAGGGCCGTTCACGACGGAAGCCCCCGCCATCACAAACCGTTCATCCGCGTGAACTGCGCCGCCCTGCCCGGAGGGTTGGTCGAGAGCGAGTTGTTCGGACATGAGCGAGGCGCCTTCACCGGCGCCAGTTCCCAGCGACCGGGACGCTTCGAACTTGCCAACAGTGGTACGCTGTTCCTCGACGAAATCGGGGAGATGCCGCTAGAGGCCCAGGCCAAACTCCTCCGCGTCCTGCAAGACGGGATGGTCGATCGCATAGGGAGCACCGCGCCCGTCCCCGTCGATGTCCGCATCGTGGCGGCGACCAACGCCCATCTTCAGGACGCGATCAAGAAGGGAACGTTTCGCTCGGACCTCTTCTACCGTCTACACGTCTTTCCCGTCTCAATACCTCCGCTCCGCGAACGGCGGGAGGACATCCCGCTTCTCGCGGACCATTTCCTCGCGCAAGCGGCCATCAAACTGAAGCGGCGTCACCTGAAGCTGGGCCGTCAGTCGCTGGAACGGCTACAGGAGTATGCTTGGCCGGGCAACATCCGAGAACTGCAGAGCCTGATCGATCGGGCGGTCATCCTTTCGACCGGCGATACGGTCGAGATTGACGAGGCCTTCTTCCCCAAAGCGTCTTACACGCCGGAGCCGACGGTATCGGAAGCGATGCCGACAACCCTCCATCAGCTTGAGCATGAGCACATTATCGCCGTCTTGAACAGGACCGGCTGGCGGATCTACGGTCCGCAAGGCGCTGCCGCCCAATTGGGGCTCAATCCGGAGACGCTGCGGAGCAAGATTCGTAAATTGGGTCTCAAGAAGCCCTCGCCGACCCTGTCCACCTGACCGCACCTGCCGGCTCCACCTCCTCTTCCCTCCCCGAGGGCTGAACGGGACAGTCCGCACGCGATCAGCGGCCACCCGGCCAAGTCGAGTCCTCAAGAAGATCGAAGCTGTCTTGGGAAGCGGAAGGAACGGAACAACCGCTCAGCTCGGCTGGTCTCCGGAATAGTCGTAGAATAGGTCGCGGGATTCCACCAACCGAACCAGTTCGAGTTGTGCGCCGGAGAGGGACGGTGTCAGTAAGTGCCAGGCCCGCTGGGCGAGTTGCTCGCCGGTCATGGATGGCGGAGCAGATTGCAAGCCGGGAAGGACCTGTTCCCGGACGAGTTGGTCAAGGCGACGAAGGTCCGTGACCATGCCGGTGATCTCGTCGATCGCCCCCTCCACTGTGATAAAGAGGTCGCTGTCATAGGCGCGGAGGTCAGGCCCGGCCGATCGCCCTCCCCGACCTACCCCCCGTAAGAAGCTGTAGCGTCTCGTCACAGCCGCGCGATCAAGGCCGACTGATCCGCGCACGGCGGCAGCAAGGTCCTCATCCTCGACCAATTTGACCGTATGGAGCCGGCCGATATTGCGATGGCGCTCAAGGCAGCGCCACAAGACACGGGCAATGTTCTCGGTCGTGGGAATCCGGTCCTTGAAATAAGGCGTGTCCAGGTTCAGGTGCTTATGGTCGAACTCTTCGAGCACCTGCTTGAGCACGACTTTCAAATCGTAGAGGTTCACGACCATCCCGGTCTGGCGATCGACTGCTCCGGCCACCGTCACTTCGAGAAAATAGTTATGGCCGTGACCCGGATCGTTGAAACAAGCCCCGAAGGCCTCGCGGTTTCTGGCCTCGCTCCATTCTTCGCGCGCATAGCGGTGCGCCGCAGCAAACTCGATCCCCTTGGTTAGCAATACCTCCGACATGGCAGTACTTTTCTAAGCCTTATGAGCTCGAAAAAAGGACAAGGGCCAGGAGATCACGACGCTGACCGTCCTGACCCTGGCCCTTGCATAGATTGGATGATCGGCATGGGGGCGAGAACGACAACTCCCATGGCGGTCTTGCTTAGGCGCTGAAGGAACTGCCGCAACCGCAGGTCGTCTTCGCCTGCGGATTCTTGATCGAAAACCCGGACCCCTGAAGGCTATCCACATAATCCACCTCCGCTCCGTTCAGAAGCGGGGCGCTTTGCGGATCCATAATGACCTTGATGCCGCCCTTTTCGATGATCGTATCGTCCTCTCCGATCTTGGACTCGAAGGCCATGCCGTACTGATAACCGTGACAGCCTCCGCCTCGGACGTAGATGCGCAGACCCTCCACATCCGGCTCTTCCTTCATGAGTTCCCGAATCTTACTCTCCGCGGTATCGGTGATGGTGACCATTGCGCGCTCCTCCTTTGATCCATGAAAAGGACCGGACCGTTGGGTTAGTATATAATGCTGGCTTAGCCCTCAGTCAACGTCACGGCCGTAATTTACCTCTTCCTCTGAGAAGGCGCCCCAACCCGTCAGATTCAGGATCACTCACCGGTCAAATCCGTCAACCACTCTTGCTGCATCTCCCGAGGCACCACTGCCTCAGCCCGATAGTTCGAATGGTCAACCCGAAGGGACACAAGTGGCGTCCCCTGCTGCAAGATCTTGATAAATCGAGGACTTGGACGAAATCGCACGAAATGCACCGCGCTGATTTTGTCCTCTTTGCTATGTCCGCCTTCGAACGTGCCCTCAACGCCCTCCGTGTCCGCAACCAACCAGACCGTTCGGCCTCGATCGATGCCTTGAAACGCATCGAGGTCCCGCTTCACGTCGGCCGATTCGGTCACCTCGATAAAGAGCGTAGCGCTTAACTCACCAGGACCGGGCAACAGGGCATTGTACACATCCAGTTCCTCTTGAACCTTCACAGGATCGACGATCCGTTCTGCCCGGATCATCTCCTGCACCTGAAATTGCAGGGTGTCGCGATTTTCAAAGAGGAGCGTCACTTTGTCGCCGACCGACAGTCGGCGGCGGGCCTTCAGCGCGATGAGACGCCGGCGAAATGCTTCCCGTTGGCGCTCGTATTCCTCATAGGGGATCAGATGTTCCTTGCTCAGCGCCTTCATGAGGGCAATCCATAGGCGTTACGGACAATCTGAATCGGATGGAGTGTCCGTTTCCCGGCGAACGCGGTCGAGTCGCCGCCGGCCTGGTCCAACTGTAACCCGGCGAGCGGGCAATCAGATGCGACCAGATCGGCGGGTACCTGATCGATCTCGCGGACCGCCTTCTTGGCAATCTTCATGGAGAGATCGAAGAACTCCGTCTTGGCCGCCCAAGTGCCGTCGTGCCCGGAACAACGTTCGATGACCTCCACCTGCGCCCCCGCCGTTTCCATCAACTCCTTCGATTTGAAACCGATGTTCTGGTCTCGCAGGTGGCAAGGAATTTGGTAGGCCACCCTGCCCGGCTTTCGTACAAAATCCGTCGCAAGCCGGCCGGCGCGCTTGGCGCGCATGAGATACTCGCAGACATCGAATGTGCGTTCGGCAACCGCGTCAGCCTCCCCGCCGGGGAACAGATAGGGATATTCCCGTTTCAGCATCAAACTGCAGCTCGGCACGGGGACCACCACGTCATAGCCTTGCTCGACGTATGGACGGAGCGATTGTAAATTCGCACGCGCAGCCTGGCGGATCGCGTCGATATCGCCGATGTCGAACGCGGGCATGCCGCAGCAGCGCTGTTCCGGGAACGCCACTTCATAGCCGTTCTTCTCCAGCACTTGCACGGTCGCTCGTCCCACATCGGTGGCCTGGTAATTCACTAGACAACTGGCAAAGAGGGCAACTTTCCCGTTGGCCATGTCCGGCCGATTGGCGGGAGCCCTCCGTTCCCACCACCGAGCGAACGTTTCCCGCTGGAACGGCAGGA
Organism: Nitrospiraceae bacterium; assembly: GCA_050246315.1. Lineage (GTDB taxonomy): Bacteria > Nitrospirota > Nitrospiria > Nitrospirales > Nitrospiraceae > Nitrospira_G. Next base: position 24,772 of record JBFWWG010000022.1, read on the forward strand.
GTCGTCGCTCTCGATGAATCCCCAGCATCTGATCGAAAAGGACTCGAAACCACGGAATCCGGAGCGTCCAATTGACCATCCCCGCGAACCGGCTACTGATTGACCCGATGAAATCCGTCTTCACGAGGAGACGATCCCTCCAGGAGGCTCCCTGCTCTTGAGCTTTCTGCTGCTTCCAGACGATCATCAACCGCGGGAAATCGATCTCATACTGGTGCGGCGGCGTGTAGGGACAGTGGTTGTAACAGAGCTTGCAGTAGTAACACTCATCCACTACCCGATGGTAATCGTCGGGGTGAAGCTTGGTCAGATCGCCTTCCTGCGCGTCGATCCGATCGAAGAGCGTATTAAACGACGGGCATAGGTTGAAACAACGCCGGCACCCGTCGCAGACCTCGAAGATGCGATCTGTTTCACGTTTGACATCGGCTGGGGAGGCCGGCGTCAGCAGGCTCAAGCCCTTCATCGTCGAAACTCACCACAAGAGGGCCCGGGGTCTTCAGCGTCGCCCCAGGCCCGGTACGGTTATGATTGTTGTCTTAACCAAAATTGTCCGCCGGCGGCGAATGCCGCTGCGGCCCTTCGTCACTCAACCCTTGTTCAATCCTTCCAATCCCTTGGTGAACCGGTTCGCATGCGAACGCTCGGCCTTGGCCAACGTTTCAAACCATTCGGCCAGTTCGGCAAAGCCTTCGTCCCGCGCGGTCTTGGCCATGCCCGGATACATCTGCGTGTATTCGTAGGTTTCGCCCTCGATCGCCGCCTTCAAGTTGGCTTCGGTGTTCCCGATTGGAACGCCGGTCGCCGGATCCCCGACCTCTTTGAGAAAATCCAAATGGCCGAACGCATGACCGGTCTCCGCCTCCGACGTATCCCGGAAGAGGCCACCCACGTCCGGGTACCCTTCGATGTCCGCCCGGCGGGCGAAGTACAGGTACCGGCGATTGGCCTGGGATTCGCCGGCAAACGCGTGCTTGAGATTTTCATGGCTCTTGGTCCCATTCAAACTCTTTCCCATCTCGAACCTCCTTCTGTGTGAATCGTCACCAGTGCTCCTCTCATCACGGATCGGCTACACGCCGAGAGCCCTTGTCCATCCGACGACCAACGTTGTGGTCTGGATGATTATGTCCGGCCTTTGCGGCCTCGCCGCCCACGACGACAGCTCTCGCAGACCCCATGAAATTCCACCCGATGCCGGCGGACCTCAAACCCTTTCGCAACGGCGGATGACAGCGAGAGGTGGTCCAACCGTTCGTCCATCACATCCTCAATCCGCCGACAGTCGACGCAAATGAGGTGGTGATGGGGAGCGAGGTTCCCGTCGAATCGCGCTCCATCGTGTCCAAGATTGACCTCTTGCACCAGCCCCGCCCGCCTCAGCGCGCTCAGGGTGTAATAGACGGTATTCTGTGAAATATTCGGACAGGTCCGTCTCACGGACATATAGAGCGCCTCCGCCGTCGGATGGCTTGTCGTCGTCACCAACGCGCGGTAAATGGCGGCTCGCTGAGGGGTCAGTCGCAATCCGCACTCGCGAAACCGACGACGAACCTGCTTCTCTATTGGTACGGCCTTCGTCGCCATAGTTAGGAATGATTCCTAACACGTGCATGACGGGAAGGTCAAGGCGACAGCGAAGGATAGGCCGGATAAGGAGCGATCGCCCTCATCCGTCATGCAAGACGGACCGCGTCAGATCCGAGATGCGCTCCACTAAAGGCCATCGGCCTCGTCCGAATCGCGTCTTTCCGACAGTTACCGTTTGGTGGCTGGGGTTTCCTGCACGGAGGGATAGTACTGGGGAAGTTCTTCCTGCATCTCCTTTAGAGGGCGATAGGCATGATCCTTCGGCGAGAGCAGAGGAGTGGCAATGGGCCAGGCGATAGCCAAATCCGGATCGTTCCAGAGAATGCCGCGTTCGTCCTTCGGCGAATAGACATCCGTGCACTTGTAAAGAAAATCAGCGCTATCGCTCAACACGCAGAACCCATGTGCAAAGCCAGGTGGGACGTACAACTGCGCCGGCTCGTCTCCGGACAATTCATAGCCCACCCATTGGCCGAACGTGGGTGATCCAACCCGAATATCGACCGCCACATCGTACACCCGGCCGGACAAGACCGTCACCAGCTTGCCCTGTGGATGCCCCAACTGATAGTGCAGCCCCCGCAATACGCCCCTCAGTGATCGGGAGAAATTGTCCTGGACGAATACGGCGTCGATCCCCAATTCGGCATATCGGTCTGTCCGGTGGATCTCAAAAAACGAGCCGCGGGTATCGCGGTACAGGTTCGGCTCGATCAGCAGCACCTCCGGTAATGACATCGGACGAATGCGCACGGTATGCTCCCCCTTCGGCTGTTGTGCCACCCGCTCCTTAGCCCGCATTAATCATGACGGTTCGTCACGAAATGGCGGAGGCGCACAGCGAAACGAGCGCGCGGCGGCGCAAGACCTCGAAGCATACTTGAAACAGTATGTTGAGGAGGCGAGCGGCGAGCCCGCCCGCCTGCACCGTGGAATACGTGTGCAGGCTTGTCGCAGCAGCGAATCCGCAATTATTGTAGTAGAAACATTCATGAATAATGCGGCTGAGGCCAGGCCATCGCCGCGCAGCCCATTGCGAATATGGTTAGGAATTCGACGTCTTGGTTCCCGGAAAGGGAGGTTCCCATCCCTTCAAACGATCAATCAACGGCTGCGCCCCGGGCGAACTGGAGAGGCGCGGCTCGCTCGCCGGATGTTCCCAGATGAGCATTGTGATCCCGGCCTCCGCCAGCATGGTACGAATGGTTTCGACCAACGCTTCCAACGTCACCTCCGTACCCCATCGCAAGTCAAGTACCCGTTCTTGTTGCGTGGTCGGAGGCGGCCCCTCGTGCACCAACGCCCAGCACCGATCGAAGATCTCACCGCGCAGGGCCTTGGGGATATTCAACGTCGGCAATTCGGAGGTGCAGAGAGCCGTGACGAACAAGACAAATTGGAGATCCTCCATCTCTGGCCGGTTGACATCGAGGCGAGGCATACGGTTTCCTATAGCGCCAGGCGCACCGACTTCCCAGGGTGGCTTGACCAACACCCCGGCCCGGAATCTGGCATCCACCCGTTCAACGGAGTGACGGCAATGGTCACGATTACGCTCATGGGGCAACTGCAAACCGATGATGGGGAACGGGATTTCACCTGCGAAGTTCCCGGCCCCGTCAGCGTCAAACAACTCATTCAGCGCCAAGGTGTGACCTTGCGCCCGGTGCTGCAATTATTGCGCGAGAAGAAAGTGCTTGTCACCGTGAATAAAAAGATCGCCAGCGAAGATTCGCTGGTGAACGATGGCGACGCGGTTCGCCTCGTCGGCCATGACGGCATGGGCGGCACCGGGCTTGGTCCATCCTCTTTTTATTGAGGGCCTACCGCCTCGCTCGGGCCCTCGCTCCAGCCCGCCGACGATTCCCTATTGGTCGCCCTGCATCACCAGGCACGGAATGCAGCGGGCCGACTCCCCACCATGAGGAAGGAGTCGGCCCGTTGATGTCGGAATCACGAACAGGAGGATGAGGGCGGAGGTTTATCGGTTAGAACCTTCGTCGCTGTCGCATCCACTCCAGCGTTACTCCACCTGACATCTGGTTACTTCTTTCCGAGGATCGCATCCTTGGCCATCTTGGCGACTCGAAATTTGACGACGCGCTTGGCCGGAATTTTGATGGGTTCGCCGGTCTGAGGATTGCGGCCCATACGCGCCTTTCGGTTCGCCAACACCAGCTTGCCGATCCCCGGGAGGACAAACGTGTTCTTCGCCTCCTTGTATGCCAACGCGGACAGATCCTCAAGGATCTGCACGGCGGTCTTCTTGGTAATCCCCGCCTTGTTTGCCAGGTGATCGGCGATCTGCGACTTCGTCATCGATTTGGCCATTGAGAACCTCCTTGGAAGAGAGTAGGTGATTGATGAACAGCTCAGTTGTTGATGTGGATGAGCAGGTTTCGAGTTAGGCTCGAACGTCACAATTGGGAAGGGAACCGAGTGGTCCCGCTACGAGCCGGGCGAGAGTGTATCGAACACCTCCCACCCTGTCAACGAGAAAAACGGGCCTAGGGCGCGCCAGATGCTGTGTTCATCAAGGTCCGAGCCCCTTGCAGGTGAGGCAGGCCGAGGGGTACCATATCTCTCCGCGTCTCCGGTGAGCCATCCGGAGGGAGGACACAACCCAGAAAACGAATGAGACGAAACCACCATGGGGAAAGAACTTCCAGTTGTCCCGGCACCGTCATCCGTTGATCCGAAAAGCGGTGAAGCCTACATCTTCACGCGCGTCTTCTGCCTGCGCGAGAATTCCCCGCCGTTGAAATTGCTCTTTGATTTTCTCAGATCTCGCAATCAACAGCCGATCCTCCCGCCGGTGGAGCCCGAGGCATTAGAGGATTGGGCCTGGGTCCAGGTGTCGCTCGGGTACAACAGCGAGCGGAAACCTATCCAAGTTTTCTGCTTGAGAGACCGCGGCACATACAAGGACGCATTGGAACAGGAGCGGGCTCACTTTCTGGATCAGCTCTCGGTCCTCGACGACGTGGAAGCCCAGCTCGTCCGCGAATATGTCTCCCGTGCCAAATTTCTCCTGACCACGCGCATGGCGAAGAACGACATCACCGACGAAGGTTACGACTTCAACGGGTGGATCCTTCAGTTCTACCAGGAAAATTGCGACGGCATCGTGCAGGTGGACGGGCAAGGGTTCTATTCGCCCTCCGGCGAACTCGTGGTGGAGTTTTACGAACCCACCACCGAATAGATTCGATTGTCCTTCCATCTCGAAGGCCTGATCCGGCTCACCAGACAAGCGGACCTGTGGTTTCAGCGGGCACGGGCCTCGTTGTCGGGCACGATCCCTTGCGGGAAGGGTTGCCATCGCTGCTGTATCGGCCCCTTCGCCATCACGCGACTGGATGTGGAGCGGTTGCAGCGGGGACTCCGTTGTTTGGCGGTGGAAGATCGTCGGGCTATTCAAGACGAAGCGGCCCGCCAGGTGTCCGTCATGGAACGGGCCTTCCCCGCCCTACGGCATTCTCCCTCGCTCGACGACTGGGACGATTTGGATATCGACAGCCTCGTCGAACAGTTCGCCTCTCTCCCTTGTCCGGCGCTCCGCCCCGATGGGAGTTGCCGAGTCTATGAAACCCGACCGCTGACCTGCCGCCTCATGGGCATTCCAACGGACGACGGCGAGATGGCGCGGGGCGCCTGTGAGGTGCAGACCTCCGTGCCGATCATTCGTCTGAGCCAATCGTTCCGCCGAGAGGAGGAACGTCTCGCTGAACTCGAATCGGCCCTGCTGTCGGTCCGACACACGAAGGTCGATGACTCGTTGCAACAAGGCGAAGAGGTCCTGCTGCCCTATGGCTTCCTCGATCAACCGTGACCGACATGGTCTCGACGATTGAAGCGAGCGCTCGTCGGATGCCTATGAGGCTATAATCGGATCACGCGGAAAGCGCCCTCCCCATCCTAGACAGTCAGATCAAGGCTATGGTATGGTCCTTCGCTCGACTCGCTGCGCCTGTAGCTCAGTGGATAGAGCACTGGCCTCCGGAGCCAGGGGCCACAGGTTCAAATCCTGTCAGGCGCGCCATACCAAGCTTGCTGATCTCCCCGGCTCATCGGGTAAAGTCTCCTTCCTGCGCCGGTGGGATGACACTTGGTTTGATCGAATTACGGCATAGTCGAAATTGAACTTGGTGGGGCCGTTAGCTCAGTTGGTAGAGCAGCTGACTCTTAATCAGCGGGCCGTAGGTTCGACCCCTACACGGCCCACCA
>JBFWWG010000023.1:0-28685 GCA_050246315.1 Nitrospiraceae bacterium
CTGTCGGATGAGGGGCAAACCCCGACGAAGACGCTTGCGGACCATCTGATTCCCACTTGATTGCCCGTGTTGACCAACCCATGAATAGCTCGCTCAGTGTAAACGTGAATTAATCAGACCTTCCCTAGATGGATGTGGGCCTGCGCCGCAGATCGAGGGTAAGGGGAAAGTCTCGATTCCGCTCTTCAGGCTGAACGGTCATCGGACCGGGTGTGTGGCCGTAAGGCCAGAACCGAGCGCCGCGTCGGGCCTCGGCTTCGTTTGCGTTGACCGGAAAGGAAGGAGGGTTCCGTCCTCCCGGATGCATCACATGGTAGGTACAGCCGCCGATCGCACGGCCGGTCCAGGTATCCACGAGATCGAACACCAGCGGGGCCTGCACCGGAATCGTCGGGTGCAGAGCTGAAGGCGGTTGCCAGGCCCGGAAGCGGACTCCCGCGACGAATTCCCCGCGCGTCCCGGTCGGATGGAGCGGGATCGGACGACCATTGCACGTCACGATGTGGCGTGTCTCCGTCATGCCATTGACCTTGATCTGCACCCGCTCCACGGAAGAATCCACATAGCGCGCCGTGGCACCGGCCGCTACTTCTTCTCCCAACACGTGCCATGGTTCGATCGCCTGCCGCAGTTCCAGCTCAATATTGTCGTAGACCACGCTCCCGTATCGGGGAAAGCGAAACTCAAAAAACGGTGCGAACCAGTCGGCGCGAAAGGCATATCCACTAACTTGCAAATCCCGCAGGACGTCGTTCATGTCGTGAGAGACGAAATGCGGCAGCATGAACCGATCGTGGAGTTCGGTTCCCCAGCGCACCACCTGAGCCTGATAGGGTTGCTTCCAGAACTTCGCGACGAGGGCGCGCAACAACAACATTTGTGAGAGGCTCATGCGGGGATGAGGCGGCATTTCAAAGGCCCGGAATTCCACTAAACCCAGACGTCCCATCGCGGAATCCGGCGAGTAGAGTTTGTCGATGGAGAATTCCGCGCGGTGCGTGTTGCCCGTCAAATCCACGAGCAAGTGCCGCAGCAAGCGGTCCACAAGCCAGGGCGTCGGAGTGTCCTGTCCGGCAGTTTGCTTGGCCGCCATTTGTTGGAACGCAATCTCGAGTTCATACAGGTGGTCATGACGGGCTTCATCCACCCTGGGCGCCTGGCTGGTCGGCCCCACAAACATGCCTGAGAAGAAGTAAGACAATCCAGGATGATTTAGCCAGTAGGTGGTGAGGCTTCTGAGTAAATCCGGCCGGCGCAACATCGGACTGTCCGCCGGGGTAAGGCCGCCTAAAGTGACATGGTTTCCGCCGCCCGTGCCGGTATGACGCCCATCGAGCATGAACTTTTCCGTGCCCAACCGTGACTGACGTGCTTCCTCGTAGAGGATGTGCGTGTTGCTCACCAGGTCGTCCCAGGTTTTGGCCGGGTGGACATTGACTTCAATGACGCCTGGATCGGGAGTCACTTTGAAGGACTGCACTCGATGATCATAGGAAGGCGGATAGCCCTCCACCCACAGCGGGCTTTGTAACTCAGCGGCAGTCTCCTCAACCGCGCTGACCAGATCGAGATAGTCTTCCAGGTAGGACTGAGGCGGCATGAACACGTGCAGTCGTCCCTCTCGAACTTCGACACAGAGGGCGGTCCGAAGCACAGCCTGAGCCGATTCACCCACCGCCCATGTCCTATTGAGCGCGAGTTGGAGTTGATCGGGTACATCTGCTGCGCGTAGTCGAGATCCGACCGGTCCTAATGGCTCTCGCGCTTCCAGTGGGTCTTGTTCTAGGTCGATCTCAAGGTCTTCCGGCGCCACCCACGGCAGCGAGGTCAAGGGTAGCCGATAGCCCATCGGGGAATCTCCCGGTAACAGGTACAATCGCCCGCGCTTGAGCGGCCATGGGCCGAAGATCCATCGGGCTTTACGCGGACCCGAGTTGCGGAGTGCCGGCGCCGTCACTGCTTTCAGAGGCAAGACATAGCCGGCCACTTCCCCCAATCCTCGATCCAGCAAACGCGCCAAGGTATGCCGCTGTGCCGGATCCTTAAGGTCCTGTTGGAGCGGGTCCACATTGACCGGCAGCCTCTGTTCCTCCATGAGGTAATGCCAGACATCTTCATAGGCAGGGATGGTAAAGGCGGAATCGAGATGCAGCCGTTCGGCCAAACGGGCCGCAAACTTCTGTGCGTGATCCGCCGAATAGCCGTAAGAAACTGTTTCGTCGGCAATCAATGTCGGATCGTGCCAGACCGGTTCGCCATCCAGCCGCCAGTAACAGCCCAATGCCCACCGAGGCAGCGCTTCACCGGGATACCACTTGCCCTGGCCATAGTGCAGCAGCCCGCCCGGTGCAAAACGGTTCTTTAGACGTTTGAGGAGATCTCCGGCAAGCCTGCGTTTGGTGGGACCCAGCGCCTCGGTATTCCACTCGGCCCCCTCCATATCGTCGATCGAGACGAACGTCGGCTCGCCTCCCATCGTGAGCCGCACGTCGCCGGCACGCAAATCGGCATCGACCTGGAGACCCAGCGCCACGATGGCCTGCCATTGTTCATCGGTATAGGGCTTCGTCACACGCGGATCCTCGTGTATCCGTGTCACGGCCATGCGGAAGTCCAGCATGGACTCGCAGACACCCGTACTTCCGATTACGGGCGCGGCGCTGGATGGAGAGGCCGTGCAGGCCAAGGGGATATGTCCTTCTCCTGCCAGTAAGCCGGACGTCGGGTCGAGTCCGACCCAGCCGGCTCCCGGAATGTAGACCTCCGCCCAAGCATGGAGATCGGTAAAATCCTGTTTGGGTCCGGCCGGTCCGTCGAGAGGCTTCACATCGGCGACCAGTTGAATGAGATACCCGGACGCAAACCGGGCCGCAAGGCCAAAATTCCTCAAAATCTGCACCAGCAGCCAGCCGCTGTCGCGGCATGAGCCGCGGCCGAGGCGCAATGTTTCCTCGCAACTCTGCACACCTGGCTCAAGCCGGACAATATAGGCGATCTCCTTTTGAATACGCTGATTGAGTCGGACCAGAAAGTCGGTGGTTGCATTCGATTCGCCGCGATCAGCAAACGTGAATCGCGCAAGCCAGGCGCTGAGCAGCGGACCGCAGGGTTCCACTTCGAGAAAGGGCGCCAGTTCCTTGGCCAACTGCGGCGAATACGCAAAGGGAACCAGCTCGGCAGAGGGCTCGATGAAAAAGTCGAACGGGTTGATCACCGTCATGTCGGCGACCAGATCCACCACGACCTGCAGCTCGGTCGCTCGCTCAGGAAAGACGAGGCGCGCCAGGTAGTTGCCGTAGGGGTCCTGCTGCCAGTTGATGAAATGATCGGCGGGCCGAACGTTCAGCGAATAGCTCTGAATGCGGGTTCTGCAATGGGGGGCGGGACGCAGACGGATTTCATGCGGGGAGAGGCTCACCGCCCGATCGAAATGATAATGGGTCGTGTGATTCAGTGCGACCCGAATACTCATCCCATCAATTGTCCCAATACGGATCGGGCAGATCGCTGAACAGCCGCTTCAACCCAGCCCCCCATTGCTCTCGCACCTTGTCGAAATAGGAGTCATGGTCCCAGAGTCGCCGTTGCAACCCGACTTTGAGGCTGTCCCGTTCATAGCACAGGAGGTCGATCGGCGGACCGACGGAAATATTGCTGCGCATGGTCGAATCGAACGAGATCAGGACGCATTTCGCCGCCTCCATTAGGCCGGTCGAATAGGTGATGACTCGATCGATGATGGGCTTCCCGTACTTGATTTCCCCGTTCTGACAGTAGGGCGTATCCGGAGTGGCTTCAATGAAATTGCCTTCCGTATAGATGTTGAACAACCGGTGCCGCTCGCCACAGACCTGCCCTCCCAGAATAAACCCGGCACTGGCGTCAATATTGTGTTGCATCAGATACGGCCCGTCTCGCTTGTGCACCTCGCGCAGGGTCTCTCCGACCAGACAAGCCACCTCGTAGAGGGACCCGGTGTTCAGAATATTCTGCTGGTTCATGTATGCTCGCTGTTCTAATAGAGCGATCACTCCCTGGGTCACGGCAAGATTCCCGGAAGTCAGGATGACGATCACCCGATCACCGGGCCGCTCAAACACCGTCATTTTTCGAAAATTACCGATTTGATCCACGCCGGCGTTGGTCCGTGAATCCGACGCAAGCACCAAGCCCGAATCCAGCATCACCCCCACACAATACGTCATCTTCACCCCTCACTATTCGGAAAAGGCCGGAACCGCGCTCGGTCGTCTCTCGCGACTCTGGGTAGAACCGGCGCCCAGGTAATCGAGCGTAGATTACGCCTCTCCGGACCGTCAAGACAACTCAGCAATTGATCGTGGCGCCCTTTCGGTCGAGCAACTCGGCGATGTCTTCAATCGGCCACCCATCAGTAGTAGTTCGGCATTGCACGGCGGGTGGCGCCCGTCGCCTTTGATGCACTCTCGCTTGCGCGTCGAACAGGGTAGCAACAGGAGCATGAGCTATGATACACATGGACACCGTAGAAGACGAGTACGGCTTTCCCTTGACCGGGTGCCCTAGGCTGCATGACACGAGGACACCGGCCGCGGGTACCTCGCTGATCGGTCCCGATGCGCACCCTGCGAGGATATTGGAAGGGTTCGCCAGCCTGGTACCCAGCCGCTGAGTGATCGCCGCGCGCAGAGGTTAGACGTACGGCAAAGGGCGCACATCGCCCTCTTGCCGCGGTGCAGGCCTTCTCACTCGCCGTAATGGATTTTCAGCTGGCTGCCGACTCCGGTCAGGACCGCTCGTCGCGTTCGGCCCATTTCATCAAGGTCGAACCAGGGACGTGGAGTCGCGAGGAATGGTTGGAGACGTGAAGCAGTCCGTGTGCCGACCGAGCGGCGAGTCCGCCTGCCGACACATGTCCTGGAAGCCGCATATTGGCTTGTCGCTGCGCCGAAACGGAGAAGCGGTTGCTCCCCTCTTGCACCAGGTCAACGCAGCAGCAACGCATCCTGAATGATGCAGGCTAAGAGTCCATCATTCACAACGCAGGCAACTTTCCTGGGAGGCCACCTTATTTCGACTTCAACCGGCCATTCGACATGGAACAGCCGCATTCGGTTGGCTATAAATCATTCAGTGACCTCATACCCACCCTTCGTCAGCGGGACACTCGTTGCTTTTGAGTGGCAACGAGTCGCACGGTGGGTGCAGGAGATATCATCATGAATAATGCCGGATCGGATGGGGACACGTTCAGGAGTATTCCACCTCTTTTCGAGATTTGTCCGATACGCTAAGAAGAACGGCGTACCCTCTGCGGCCGATTTGAACTTCGTTTTGCCTACTGCTTGCCGTTCGATCCGGACGGAACGGTTTTGCAGGCCCGCTCGATTGATATATCCCAACTGCAGCTCCTGACCGCCACAGGGACCTCCGACACACAGGGAGGCCCGCCTCTTTTCCGACGGTTCAGGAGCCACAAAGCTTCACTCACCGGTCCGAGACGTTGACGAGGATTTTGTGACCGATATCGCAATACAAGCCGTACATCTGGCGAAGGCGTATCAGATGGGGACGCGGTTGGATGCATCCGGCTCCCTGGCCGAGCGGGTTACACAACTGGTGTCGTCGGTGTTCCGCAATCGTGCGAATGCCTCCAGTGCGACACACGGACAACAGTCGCTCTGGGCGCTCAAGGACGTGTCATTTGAGATCCCGCGCAGCCATGTCTTGGGGATCATCGGCCGGAACGGATCAGGCAAAAGTACCCTACTGAAAATTCTGTCCAGGGTGACGGAGCCGACGTCCGGGCGGGCGGTCGTACGCGGACGGGTCGGCACCCTTCTGGAAGTGGGGACGGGCTTCCATCCCGAGCTGACCGGGCGGGACAATATCTATCTCACCGGCAGCATTCTCGGCATGAAGCGGCGAGAGATCCGCAAGAAGTTTGACGAAATCGTCGCCTTCTCCGGTGTCGAGCAATTTCTCGATACGCCGGTCAAACGCTATTCCAGCGGCATGCACGTACGGCTGGCCTTCGCGGTCGGGGCGCACCTGGACCCGGAGATCCTGCTCGTGGACGAGGCTCTAGCTGTGGGCGATCTCCAGTTCCAAAAGAAGTGCATGCAGAAGATGCAGGACCTCGGGTCAATGGGACAGACCATCGTGCTCGTGTCGCACGACATGCAGGCCATGAGCCGACTTTGCGATCGGGTGCTGCTGCTGGAGAAAGGGCGGCTGGTGGCAGACGGGCCGGCGCACCAGGTCGTCTCATCCTACCTGCATGGAGCGTTCGAGGATTGGTCCTTCAGGGAGTGGCCAGACCTGATGACCGCCCCCGGCGACAATACGATGAAGCTGTGCAGTATCCGGATAAAGAATTGTGACGGAGACCTCACGGACACCATCGACGTGCGCGAGGGTTTTGCGGTTGAGATGGAATATGAGGTGCTGCGTCCCTGCTCGCCTGTGACACCAAGCGTGACGATCACAAACGAACAGGGCGTGGACCTGTTCGAAACATTCGATCTCGATCCGCAATGGCGGGGATCGGTCCGGCCGGTCGGTCGCTTCGTGGGAACGGCTTGGATTCCGGGGAATCTCCTGACCGAGGGGACGTTCTTCGTAAGTCCGAGCGCCTTCTGTCAAGAACCCTTCCACGTGCATTTTTTCGAACGGCAGGCGGCGGGGTTTTCCGTCGTGGATCCCCTGGCCGGCGACTCGGCGAGGGGAGACTTTAGCGGACAGATGCGCGGCCTCGTGAGACCCCTGGTCGAATGGACCAATCGGTTCGAGCCCACAGGTTCAAGGAACGCTGCCGGTTCCCGTCGCTGACCTTCCCCCGGTCCACAGTCGCTTTCATCGATCGGCTTCCGACAGCAATGACCGAAACATGATGAAGGCATCCTGGTAGGTCGCGTGATTTTTCCGCACAGCGCCCGGGATCGTCCCGATCACACGGAACCCCAGCTTCTCCCATAACCGTCGCGCAACGTCATTCTCCGAAAATACGAGATTGAACAGCACGCTGCGATACCCCAAGGACTTGGCATGGTCAAGCATCACCACGCCGAGCAGCCACCCTAGACCACGATTGCGCCACTCCGGCGCCACGATAAAGCCGGCATTCGCCACATGCCTTGCACGCCCGGGCCAATTGGGTTTCAGGTAAAAGGCGCCAAGCAGATCAGCCTTGTCCTTCCGCGGCCGCTCGTAGGCCACGACCGTGCTCTTGCCCCGCACCCAATAATCCTGAAACTGATCTGGATTCAGCGGTCGGTCGTGAGGATAGGACGTGCCCTCTGACACGATCCGCTCATAGAGCGCAGCCAGCGCCGGCCAATCCCGATGATCCGCCAGGATCAGTTCCACCGGCGTTCCGTCCTTCAACTTGGCTTCGATGGGGAATTGCATCGGACTGGACGATGACTTTTATTGGAAAATGAACTGTTTAAAGTTACTCCTTATCGCCATGATATCTGATTCCTTTGAGAACCGATTGAAGTACGGTGAGAGAAGGAATTTGTCATTGACGACCCGACCGTTAGGATGGATTCCATAGTTATAGACGATCTCTTTCCAGCAAATCTTGGTAACGGCTGCCAATGCCAAATAACCCATTATCCAAACTTTAGGAACCTTCGCGATTAGCGGAGCGAGATGGGTTGATTGGGATACAAGTTTGGATCTGTGCTGTTTCGCAAGTTTGCTCTCAAGTCGGATCAGATCCTGATCCATCTGGCAGCGTATCGCGTGATCGAACAAGAACCCGGCGTCCCGGAAAGCCTCACGGGTTGCCGAGGACATCAGCTTGTGCTGAACGAGGGCAGGCAATAATCGCTTCCTAACCTCAACCAGATCACGCATGTATTCCTGAATTGGATCATAACAGTAAGGCTTCCCAGGACTTCCAGGATTCTCGCCGACGATCAGACACTGGAGTTCCTGTGGAAACCAATCAGTGGCAACGCGGCACCGATCAAATGGATGTCCCATGCCACCACACTTCATTTCCATGATCAGTGAAGCAGTTCCTGTTTGTTAGTCCATCACCTTGCGGGCACCAGTAAAAGATACGATAAAAGCTACCTGAAATCGAATCCTCAGATATGTTGGCAAGGCGCCTGCCTGATCCGCAACCTGCGCGAGTTCACCGAGCAGTGTCTGGCTTAACACTCTTTCAGAGATTGTGTGCTGGCTTTTCCGGGAATGGCAGCCGTGTCGCTCCTACTGCGCCCGTGGAGGGAGCACCGCCCGTTACTTCACAATCTGATTAATCCTGCGTGCGCACTCCGAGAGCACAGGAGTAACACGGGTGTCGTTACGCCGATTTCTCAGGTGCGTTCGCCGACCTGCTGACGTGCGAGATCCACATCTTCTCCTGTGGGAGAAGCTAGATGAGCTTCAATCGTTTGGCTGCTGTCAAATACGCTTCTTCGTTCCTGCGATAACCAATGGAGATCACATAGACCTCCACATGGTCTTCTCGAATTTGGTACACTACCCGAAATTCAGCGACCTTCAGCTTCCAGAATCCTTTGAGATCTCCGGCGAGAGGGTTTCCAAACTGGGCAGGACTAATGGTGAGTTTCTTCCGGATGGTGCGGATCAATCGCTGCTGGTCGGCTCGGCCGATCTTGCGAAAGTCTTCGCCAGAAATCTTGGCGTCGAGGACGCCCCTGTACACCGTGGTCAGCGGACTCCGACTCGACGCTCAGCTTCCTCAAGCGAAACTGTTTTACGGCTGCGGCGGGAGGCTCGCTTGTTGGCTTGATGACCGAGAACGAGGTCTTCCAAACGTTCTGTGACTGCTCGCATGCGAAGATAGTCGGCATAGTGGATGATGACCCCCACGGGTCTTTGTTTCCTCGTCACGATGACGTTGTGACGGCGTAGTTGCTTCACAAGTCGAGAGCCTTCTCTTCCCAACCGTGCAACACCGACAGTGGAATCTTCTTTGAGACGCAACACCCCTTCACTCCTCCATAAATGCTCGCGGAGTAAGTGTACAGGGCTAAGGAGGAACGTGCAAGTTGGAGAGGATGAGGCGTGTCGGGTCTTGTGAGCGTGTTCGGTGATCCTCTTACGGACTATAGTATCTGGCGATTGGACAACGTGCAGACCGGAGAGTATGCCCACGTATCGTATGATCGTACGGGCACATTATCTCATCCGAGCAGGGACCTGGGGTCATGTGTTCGGTACCTTCCCACCCTGTGCCACTCTTCTGCAGGCCTATCTGTAGCGACCGTGCTCTCGCCATCCCGCGCCACTCGTTTCGGTTGATTCAATCCTCACAAGTTATTCCCGATCCCAGCCTGACAACGGACCTGATTCGTCCGCCATTGGCGCGTTGAGATAACCAAGGAGGACACCATGACATCCTCGAACACATGGGTGTGGGGAGCCGTCACACTCACGCTGGTTGTCGTCGCAACAACTGTAGCCCTTCCGGGAGCCGCGACGACCCCGAATCCGTCGGTTGGCACGAGCCTCCCGGTGGAAACGGTCGCAGACTATGTCCATGCCGTGATCGAAGCGGACCGGGACGTATACACCAGAGACGTGGTTGAACGGATGCAGTCGAAGGGTATCGTGGTTGCCTTGGAAAACTGGACGGAGAAGAATACCCTGCCGCTGCCGGCCCAATTCCTGATGGAGTCGGGCAAACATATCGCGCGAAAGGGGATCGGCATACGATACCGGCTGATCAGTCTGTGGCCGATCAACAAGCAGATTGCCGCGGCGGCCGGGTTTGAGGAGACAGGGCTTGGGACCTTCATCACGCAGCCCAACCGCCCGTATGTCGGATTCACCGAAGTCGGGGAGAGCCTCTATTTTCAAGCCATCTATGCCGATCGGGCGGTGACCCAAGCCTGTATCGGATGCCATAACGCGCACCCCAACAGCCCGAAGCGTGATTTTCAACTCGATGAGGTGATGGGCGGGATCGTGATCAGCATTCCACTTGGCCATCTGGATCGGGATTAGGTTCGTAATCCCAGCATTCTCAGCAACGGCAGGATGGCGTAGTAGTACACGCCGGCCAGGAGGACGAAGAGAACGATGAACCGTACGAGTTGGATCAGAATTCGCTGGCGGGGCGGAGAGGGCAAATCGGCGTCGGGAGGCTTATCCTGCAATTAATGTCCGCCGCGGCGGGTCCGTTCGGCGATCTTTTTCCGCAGGCGGGCTTTTTCGAGGCTGATTTGGGCTTCTTTGAGTTCGGACGAGATCGTGCCGGCTTTCAAGCGGGCTTCGGCCTTTTCGACCGCCGCCTGCGCCCGCTCGATATCGATCTCTTCGGCCTTCTCGGCGATCTCTGCCAAAATGGTCACCTTGGCCGGGGTAACTTCGGCAAACCCCCAGAGGATGGACATGTAGCCGGTGCTGTTGCCGGAACGGTAGCGCAGTTCGCCGATCCTGAGCGTGGAAAGAAAATGGCAGTGGCCTGGCAACACCCCGAACTCGCCTTCCGAGCCGGGCGCGATGACCTCGTCCACCTCCTGGCTCAGGAGAAGTTTCTCCGGCGTCACGACCTCCAGCAATACCTTGCTTGCCATACCTGCCTTTTCTCTTCCTCACTCCACGGGTTTCTGAACCACGGGGGTTGGCCCCGAACTCACTTGACCTTAGATCTTGTATCCCAGTTTCTCCGCCTTCGCCACCACCTCGTCGATCGTCCCCACCATGTAGAAGGCCTGTTCCGGGAGGTGATCATACTTGCCTTCGAGGATGGCCTTGAAGCTCGCGACCGTATCCTTGAGCTTCACGTACTTGCCCGGCGTACCAGTGAAGGCTTCTGCCACGTGGAAGGGTTGCGAAAGGAACCGCTGCATCTTGCGGGCGCGCGCCACGACCATCTTGTCGTCTTCCGACAGTTCGTCCATGCCGAGAATCGCGATGATGTCCTGCAAGTCCTTATACCGCTGTAACACTCCCTGTACGCCGCGGGCCACCTGATAGTGCTCCTGCCCGACGATCTGCGGGTCTAAGATCCGCGAGGTCGAGTCCAGCGGATCGACGGCCGGATAGATCCCCAACTCCGCCAGTTGCCTCGACAAGACAGTGGTCGCATCCAAGTGGGCAAAGGCCGTGGCCGGTGCCGGGTCAGTCAGGTCGTCGGCCGGCACATAGATGGCTTGCACCGAGGTGATCGATCCCTTCTTGGTCGAGGTGATTCTCTCCTGCAGCGCACCCATCTCGGTCGCCAAGGTCGGCTGGTAACCGACCGCGGAGGGCATGCGGCCGAGCAACGCGGAGACTTCCGATCCCGCCTGCGTAAACCGGAAGATATTATCGACGAACAGGAGCACGTCCTGACCTTCCTCGTCGCGGAAATATTCCGCGGCGGTCAGTCCCGTCAGGGCCACGCGCAGTCGTGCGCCTGGAGGTTCGTTCATCTGCCCGTAGACGAGCGTGGCCTTGGATTTGGAAAAATCCTTGGGATCGATGACCTTCGACTCCTGCATTTCGTGCCAGAGATCGTTACCTTCGCGCGTCCGCTCACCGACGCCGGCAAACACGGAGTAGCCGCCGTGGTGCAGCGCGATGTTGTTGATCAACTCCATGATGATGACGGTTTTGCCGACTCCAGCGCCGCCGAACAATCCGACCTTGCCGCCCTTCGAATAGGGCTCCAGCAGATCGACGACCTTGATGCCGGTTTCCAATACCTCGGTCTTGGTTTCCTGATCTTCGAGTCGCGGGGCAGGGCGATGGATCGGATAGAATTTCTTGGCCGGGATCGGGCCCATTTCATCCACCGGCTCACCGAGCACATTGATCAGCCGGCCCAGTGTTTCTCTGCCCACCGGCACGGAAATCGGGGCGCCGGTGTCCTTCACATCCATGCCACGGGTGAGCCCGTCCGTGCTCGTCATGGCCACGCCGCGGACTCGGTTCTCTCCGAGGTGCTGCGCAACTTCGAGCGTCAACTTGATCTCCGGACGTCCGGCCCGCTTGTCCTCGGGGGCTTCAATGCGCAACGCATTGTAGATGTTGGGCAGGTGTCCGGGCGGAAACTCCGCGTCGACGACCGGCCCGATGACTTGCACGACTCTCCCGGCTGTGCTCACGGCTTGCTCCTTTTCTAACAGGATCCTGAAAAAGTCCGCCAGCGGCGTTTTCGCATCGCTCAGAGGCTCAACGTACGCATCCCGTTGTCATGCCCCGTCACCTTTTTGAACGGCTGAGGGCACTTGTCGGTTCCGCGATTACTTCGTCGTATATCCGTATTCCTGCTTGAAGGAGGTTAACATCTTCTTTAGTTCTCCGCCGAAGGCATCGTCGATCTTGCCCTTAGCGGTCACGTCCTGGCGGATCTGTTGATGCTTCTGCTTCACGTAGGCCAGGAAGTCCTCCTCAAATTGCCGGATCTTGTTGACCGGCACGTCGTCCAGGAACCCATTCACGCCGGCGAAAATGGACAGCACCTGATCGCTCACCGACATCGGCTTGTACTGGCCTTGCTTCAAGAGTTCGACCATGCGCACGCCGCGATTGAGCTGCGCTTGCGTGGCCTTGTCGAGCTCACTGCCGAACTGCGCGAAGGCCGCCATCTCGCGATACTGCGCCAGGTCGAGGCGTAAGGTGCCGGCGACCTGTCTCATGGTCTTGATCTGAGCCGAGCCGCCGACCCGAGACACGGATAGGCCGACGTTGATGGCGGGCCGGATGCCCGAGTAGAAGAGATCGCTCGCCAAATAAATCTGCCCGTCGGTAATCGAAATCACATTTGTGGGAATGTAGGCCGACACGTCTCCGGCTTGTGTTTCGATGATCGGCAAGGCCGTGAGACTCCCGCCGCCGAGCTTGTCGCTCAGCTTCGCGGCCCGTTCGAGCAATCGGGAGTGCAGGTAAAAGACATCGCCCGGATAGGCCTCACGGCCGGGAGGCCGGCGGAGCAGCAACGACAGTTGCCGATAGGCTGCGGCATGCTTCGACAGGTCGTCATAGACGATCAAGGCATGCTTGCCGTTGTCTCTGAAGTATTCGCCCATCGCGACGCCGGCATAGGGGGCCAGGAATTGAAGGGAGGCGGCGTCGCTGGCTGTGGCGGAGACCACGGTGGTGTAGTCCATCGCGCCATGCTCTTCGAGCGTCTTGACCACGCGGGCGACGGTCGACCGCTTCTGTCCAATCGCCACGTAGACGCAGAAGACGTTCAGGCCTTTCTGATTGATAATCGTATCGACTGCAATGGCGGTCTTACCCGTCTGCCGGTCACCGATGATCAATTCGCGCTGGCCGCGGCCGATCGGAATCATCGCGTCGATGGCCTTGAGTCCGGTCTGGAGTGGCTCGCGGACTGACTGCCGCGTCACAACGCCGGGGGCCACCACCTCGATCCGGCGCGTCTTATCGGATGTGATCGGCCCCTTCCCGTCGATCGGCTGGCCGATAGCATTCGTGACTCGTCCGACGAGCGCCTCTCCAACGGGAACTTCCGCGATGCGGCCCGTTCGCTTGACCGGATCACCTTCCTTGATCCCCGTGTCCTCGCCCATCAACACGGCACCGACATTGTCCTCTTCGAGGTTCAGCGCGATGCCATAGACGCTGCCGGGGAATTCCAACATTTCGCCCGCCATCGCCCCCTCAAGCCCATAGACCTTGGCGATGCCGTCTCCGACCTGGATGACGGAACCGCGCTCGCTGACATCGACGGCTTGGTCGAACCCCTTGATCTTTTCTTTAATGATTGAGCTGATTTCTTCGGCTTTGATCTGCATCGCCTCTCCTTAGCCAACGCTTTTCGAGAACGCCTCCCCGTGCTACTCGCGCATGAGCAACGCTTTCATGCTGTTCAACCGGTTCCTCAGAGAACTGTCGTACACAGTGCTGCCGATCTTGATTTGCAGTCCGGCCAACAGGGCAGGATCCGTCTGTACCGCAAGTTCGACCTCGCGCTTGAGGGACGCGCGAAGCCGCGTTTTAAGCTGCTCAAGAGTCGATGGGTCCAGCGGTCTGGCCGACACGATTTCCACCGGTTGCGTCCCTTTGGACTGATCGACCATAGCGCCGAAGGCTTCAGCGATGTCCGGCAGAAGGACGACCCGGTTGGTCTTGACCAACTGACTCAAGAAATTTTGTCCCACCGGCGGGCAACCGGATCGTCGGCCAAGTTCCGTCAATACCCCGACTTTGTCATCAAGGGAAAAGGCGGGAGAGGCCATGACATGCTGAAGGTCTGTGGACTGTTGGAGGGCTCCTCCGACCGCCGTCAATGAGGTGCGTGCCTGCGCAAGATTGGCCGGGTCCAAGAGTTCGAACAGAGCTTTTGCGTAGCGGCGGGCTACCGATGTCTTCTTCACCGTTTATCCCGTTGTGTTGAAACGGCAGACCTGCCGTTGCAGGAGTTCTGCGTGCGGTGGGCACGACAAAAGCGGTGCAGCCTAGCATTCAGGAGCGCGGACTGTCAAGAACGGGACTGCCCGATCGAGGATAGGCGGATGGACATCAATGGGTCGATTCAGGAGGTGCAGACCGGCCGGACCGGACCGATGATTCCTCCTCCCAGGACCCTGGACCCGTCATAGAAGACGGCGGACTGTCCCGGAGTCAGCGCGCGCTGCGGATGGTGAAAGCGTACGAGAAGGGCTCCCTCACCCATCGAGTCGATGGATGCAGAAGAAGCCGGCGTCGCATATCGGACCTTGACCTGGACGTCCTCTCCGCTACTCAGTTGTGTAGGATCAATAATGTGAAGGTCGCCGACCTCGCAGGCGTCCGAATAGAGCGACTCGTCCGGTCCCAGGACGACCACGTTCATCCTTGGCTCGACCTTCTGCACGTATAACCGTTGTCCAATGGCCACGCCGAGTCCACGGCGTTGCCCCGGTGTATAAAACGCAATGCCCTCGTGCTCACCAAGCACCCGCCCCTCGGCGTCCATGAACTGACCGGGACGATGGGCCTGAGGAGCCTCCCGTTCGAGAAACGTGCGGTAGTCGCCATGGCTGACGAAACAAATCTCCTGGCTCTCCTTCAGCTCATCGATCGGTAGCTCAAGCGCCTCGGCCTCACGCCATACGTCTGCCTTCTGCATTCCACCCAAGGGAAAGAGGGTTCTGGGGAGCCACGCCGGATCGATCCGATAGAGGAAATAGCTCTGATCTTTCCTGGCATCCAGGGCCCGGTGGAAGGTCCATCGGTCTTTCTCGCGGAGGATGCGGGCATAGTGGCCGGTCGCCACATAGTCCACCCCGCGCTCCTGCGCCAGTTCGACCAGGGTCCGCAGTTTCACCCGTTCGTTGCAGCGCACGCAGGGGTTGGGAGTGAGGCCGTTGATATACCCGCCGACAAAGTCGTCGATCACAGACCGGCGGAACCGCTCTCTGGTATCGATCACCTCATGGGGAATCTCAAGCCGCTTGGCGACAAACTTTGCAATGCCCACCTTGCAGCAGCCGCGTTCCTGCCAGCGCTTGGAGGCCGACACGGTCTCGTCCTCGTGTTCCCAGACCTGGAGCGTGACGCCCCGGACATCGTAGCCCTGGGCGACCAACAACGAGGCGGCGACGGAGCTATCCACTCCTCCGCTCATACCGAGCATCACAGTCTGGCGAGCCATATGTTCGGCGGGATTATACTGTGTCAGGCAAGCGCTTTACCACGATGGGCGGCGAGATCATGCACATTGGCAGGAAATTCAGGGTACTGGTCTCCGCTCTGTTCGACAGCCATATCGCACATCCCTTGGAACCGGGCTCCCTCTTCGATAGAGATATTAGGCGTCCGAATGTCGCCGACCAGAATACCGGGTTTGAGCAATTGCAGCTTATCGGTGGCCGTAACCGTCCCGTTGACCTTCCCGCTCATCATGAGGACGCCGGCCGTGACGATCCCCTTGATGACCGCATTCTCCCCGACGACCAACGTCCCGGTAGTATGGATCTCCCCTTCCAGCCTGCCGTCGATGCGGACCGTCCCTTCGAAGTTGACGACCCCCTTGAAATGAGCGCCTTTCCCGAGAAAAGTGAAGTTTTCATCTTCTGTGACCGCCGCCCCTGATTTCTTTTCACCTCGTATCCACATGTCCGCTCCTCCCTTTCACAATGTGTGACGGGGAGTGGGTCGGCGACCGGCTGAGGTTCCGTCAGCTAAAGGCGCCCGCCGCAACCATGTTCTCTCCCGCAAGGGAGGTCGTCCTAGCCGGCGCCGACATTTCGATGGTGCCGTTGAACTGGACGCCTTCCTCCATGGAAAGCATAGGCGTTTCCACTCCTCCATTGATCACGGCCGGTGCGCGCAGGGTGACTTTTTCCTTGGCCAGGATGTCGCCGGTGATCTGTCCCTTGCACACGATCGTCCCGGCCGTCACCTTCGCCTTGATGACGGCATCTTCGCCGATCAGCAACGTGCCTTCGGTATGAATCTCGCCTTCGAGCGTACCGTCAATTCGGACTGTTCCGTGATAACTGATCGTGCCTTTGAAATTGACGCCTTTCCCGACAAACGCGTTGATGCCCTCCAAGGCACCAGCTGGTTCGACCACGGCGCTCTGTCCGTTGGTCGCCCTCGCGAAATCGTCGCCCGGACCGGGCTGCCGCTTGTCATCGGTCTTGTCCTTGTTCCACATGCGTCACCTCCGTTGAAGTATAACAAAGCATCGATTGAGCACCAGGAAAAAGCAAAGTGTCGTCGCCGTATCGGCGGACGGACCGTAGAATGTCTCTTCACGCGAGTAAGATGTCAAGGAGTCTTTCCTGCTCTTGGGACGAAAAATAATGCAGCACGATGCGGCCGCCGTCCCCCGCCTTCTCAATGACGACCTTCGTACCGAGTTTTTTCTGCAACCGCGCTTCGAGATCCTGGAAAGCCGAAGCCGGAGTTCGATGGCGCGTCGTTCGTTTGTCGCGTACCTGCGTGGAGACCCGTCTCTCAGATTCACGAACCGACAATTGCCGCGCGGCAATCTCGCGGGCCAACCGCATCTGTGACTCCGCTGACGGCATCCCGAGCAGCACTTTTGCGTGACCGGCCGACAGCGTCCCGGCGGCCACCATCTGCTGGACCTCCTCGGGCAGATTGAGCAGGCGCAGGAGGTTCGCCACCGATGATCGCTCTCGGCCGACCCGCTGGGCGATCACATCTTGGGTCATTCCGAATTCGGTCGCCATCCGATGATAGGCGTGCGCTGTCTCCATCGGATTGAGGTCGTCCCGCTGGAGATTCTCGATGAGCGCCAGCGCCATCGCTTCGTCATCGCTACAATTCCTGACCAGCGCCTTGATCGTGCCGTGCCCCGCCAACTCCGCCGCGCGCCATCGCCGCTCGCCCGAGATCAATTCGTAGAGACCGTCGCCTTTGCGGCGGACCACGATCGGCTGGAGCAAGCCGTTCTGTCGCAGGGAATCCGCCAACTGCTCGAGTTCGCCCTCTGGGAAATGCCTTCGCGGTTGGAATCGATTGGGCAGAATATGGTCCAACTCGATGTCGAGTACATCCTGTGACTCGGAAGCCGGCTTGGCCGGCGCCGTGGCCGGCAGCAAGGCATCAAGTCCTCTACCTAGAGCTTTCTTCTCCATGACTCATGAGCTCCTTTGCGAATTCAAGATAGGCCTGTGCTCCGGCCGACCCGGCGTTGTAAAGGAGCGCCGGCCGCCCGTAGCTTGGCGCCTCCGCCAATGTGACGTTCCTGGGGATCATCGTCTTGAAGACCTTCTCTTTGAAGTGGGCGCGGACTTCCTCAGCTACCTGCTTGGCCAGGCTGTTCCGGATATCGAACATGGTGAGCAACACTCCCTCCAGCTCAAGGTGCTGGTTGAGACTTTGCCGGACACGCTCGACGTTTGACATGAGCCATCCAAGTCCCTCCATCGCGTAATACTCAGACTGCACCGGCACCAGGACCGAGGTGGCGGCGGCCAAGGCGTTGATCGTTAACAATCCAAAGGCTGGCGGACAGTCGATAATCACATATCGATAGTCGTTCAGTACCTGCTCAAGCACCCGCTTGAGCACCAACTCCCGAGACAGAACCTGGATCAGTTCAACTTCGGCTCCAGCCAATTCTCTATTGGCTGGCAGAACGGCTAGTTGCGGCACTCCAGCCTGAACGATCACCTCAGATGCCCTAGCCGATCGCATCAGGCAATCATAGATGGACTTGGTGAGTTCTTTCGGCAACACGCCGAGACCACTCGTGGCATTGGCTTGAGGGTCCATATCGACAAGCAAGGTGGGAGCCCCATTGATTGCGAGGTAGGCGGCCAAATTGATGGAGGTCGTCGTTTTTCCAACTCCTCCCTTCTGATTGGCGACAGCGATCAGACGGGTCATGCTGTGCATCCCTTTTGGGTGGTCTCGCCTCGCATTTTTCTGACATCCCCGTGATGTTCCACGTGGAACATCCAGACTTTCTCCTTAATGATCCACCGTCTCAAGACCGAGCATTCCTTCCCAGCACGATCAGCCTCCGGTCCCCAAGACCAAAGGGGAGTTGATAGGGCACCTGATCGATAAGCACCAGAGGAGGATCGACTAAGTGAGGTGACCATGGATCTGTGCCATAGACAATCAGGCGATCACCCGGGTTCAATAGGGATGAAAAATGACGAAGCCGACCTTCAATCCTTAACCCTCTGACGACAATGGAGATCGACCCATCCATACCCCGATCCTGGCGTGAAATATGTTCAATTTTCATATTTAAAACATGCACTTGCGACAATTTCAACAGTCCAGCCATGTGGAGAAGGAACGCGACCTTTTTGCCGCTTGGCTCGACCATGGTAAGAGGGAGCTCAGGGAGCACGATTTTGAGCGGAATCCCCGGAAACCCTCCTCCGCTTCCTACGTCTACCATCCGCCTTGTCTGCTGAGTCCGTAGCGCAATCACCCCATAAAGCGAATCGAAAAAGTGCTTGATCGCGATATCTTGCGGCTCTGTAATCGCCGTCAGGTTGATTTTTTCGTTCCAACAGCTCAGTTGGTCAGCAAGCGTGGCAAATTGATCGAATTGTGTCTGCGTGAGCGTGAGCCCGATGAGGTGAACATGATCAGCGAGACAGGCTGAAACAATCTCGCCGAAATGTTCCACGTGGAACATCTACTTGAATCTGCCAGGGAGGTCAAGACGGGAAATGATGGAACAGACAGGAATTATGAGTGCCGATGATCAGCCTATACCCAAAGTCGAGGATCTCGCTCTTCTCCACTGCTGCATGACAGGTTAGGACCTTTTTGATCGACGCATTCAGGCACTTCCTTCCCCTGGCGCCTTCCCTTCTCCAGTGCAACCAGCAAAATGGAGATCGCAGCCGGTGTGATACCGGAAATCCTCGAAGCTTGTCCAATCGATGCTGGACGAACACGATTCAGCTTTTCGAGGACCTCCCGTGAAAATCCCTTCACACTCTCATAGGAAAAGTTGTTCGGGATGGACTTCGACTCAAATCGCTTGAACCGCTCCACTTGCTTGATCTGTCGGTGGATATAGCCTTCGTATTTCACTTCCATTTCAGTAGCATCAACAAGATCGCCCACGATAGGCGGATCTTCTCCAATGATGTCCCAGAGATCATTGCACGAGACGCCTGGGCGCTTCAGCAGTTGCGCGAGAGTGTGAGTTGGCAGGACTCCTTCGATCTCTCGTTCTTTGAGTCGTTCTCTTACCGCCAATGACCACGGGATCCTTCTATCGCACAATTGGGAAACTGCCTTTTCTATCTGTTCCTTCTTGGTGGAACAACGTCGCATGGTCGCCTCGTCGATCAACCCGATCCTGTGACCGTGCCCCATCAACCGAAGGTCTGCATTGTCGTGCCGAAGCAGTAATCGATACTCAGCGCGCGAGGTAAACATTCGGTAAGGCTCCAACGTGTCCTTTGTAATCAGGTCGTCAATCAAAACTCCGATATAGGCCTCGGATCGATCCAGAACGAAGGGCGTATTGCCAAGAATCTTCGCCGCGGCATTAATACCTGCCATGAGCCCCTGGGCCGCTGCTTCCTCATAACCCGACGTCCCATTGATCTGGCCGGCATGGTACAAGCCTTCCACTAGCTTCGTCTCCAACGTCGGGTGGAGTTGCCTCGGAGGAAAATAGTCATATTCGATCGCATAGCCCGGCTTGAGCATGGCCGCCTGTCCAAGGCCCGGGATAGTCCTGAGGATCGCGGCTTGGACATCCACAGGTAGGCTCGTCGAAATGCCATTCGGATACCAGGAGTCAGTATCAATCCCTTCCGGCTCAAGAAACACCTGATGCCTTCCCTTATCCGCGAATCGCACGACCTTATCCTCGATCGATGGACAATATCTGGGTCCCATCGCTTCGATTCGCCCGCTGTACAGAGGAGATCGATCCAGGTTGTCCTGAATGATCCGATGTGTCTCCTGATTCGTGTAGGTAAGATAACAATGCAGTTGAGGGGTCGTGATGGCGGCGGTGCGATAGGAAAATGGCGGCGGCGGATCATCACCAGGTTGGATTGTCATCACGGAAAAATCGATGGTTCGGCGGTCGAGTCGGGGCGGCGTACCGGTCTTAAGGCGGCCTAGTTGAAAACCCAGATCACGCATGCAATCGGACAGATGCTCAGCCGAGGCTTCTCCGGCTCGTCCCGCCGGGAAATGGTTCAATCCGATATGGATTAATCCCTTAAGGAATGTTCCTGAAGTCAACACGACGGCCTTGGCCGAGACCCTGTCTCCGCCGTTCGTCACCACTCCTGTCACACGCCCTCCAGCCGTCAGCAACCGATCGACCGTCCCCTCCCAGACGGCCAACCCCGGCACGCTCTGAATCGTCTCCTGCATGTATCGGCGATACCGCACCTTGTCGCATTGTGCGCGCAGAGCACGGACCGCCGGCCCCTTGCTGGTATTGATCATCCGGAATTGGATGCCCGCGCGGTCGGTATTGCGCGCCATTTCTCCGCCCAACGCATCGATTTCCTTGACAAGATGCCCTTTGGCAATCCCACCGATCGCCGGGTTACAGGACATCTGGGCGATCGTATCCGGCGCGATCGTCAGTAGGACGACGCGTACACCCATGCGCGCGGCCGCCAAGGCGGCCTCACAGCCCGCATGCCCGCCTCCCACGACGATCACATCGCACGAATGGCTCACGTTCACACCCTCCGGCGAGACGCTACTTGCCGATACAAAACTCCGCAAAAATCCGATCCAACACATCCTCGGTTGACACCCTGCCGGTGATTTCTCCGAGTGGGTCCAACGCCGCCCGCAAATCTGCAGCCAGGAACTCCGGAGCGAGCCGCCCTGCCACCGATTCCCTCGCACTGCCAAGCGCCTCTCTTGCCCGTTCAAGAGCCTGCCGATGTCGCAGTTTCGTAATCACGGCGCCTTCCCGTGCCTCCAGAGAGCGAGGGACCAGTGCATGGGCGATCTCACATCGAAGTGTGCCGAGGTTTTCGCCGGTTCTTGCAGACAAGGTCACAACCGGTTGCCCATGCGACAGAGGAGAAAGGAACTCCCGGCTCCATCGCATCGGGCGATCTGACTTATTGACCACGATGAGGCGTCGATGTAATTCCGTTCGGTGGAGCACCTCTTCATCTTCGGCAGAGAACTCTTCCGATCCATCCAGCACGGCCAGGACCAGATCCGCGTCCTCTAGAGCCATCCCCGTGCGTCGTATACCCTCCTGCTCAATGGGATCTTCGCTTCTCCGCACGCCCGCCGTATCCGACAGCCGTACGGCGATCCCTTCAATGAGCACCTGCTCTTCCAGCACATCCCTGGTCGTTCCCGGAATCGATGTGACGATCGCACGGTCCGATTGCAGAAGCGCATTGAGGAGGCTGGACTTACCGACGTTGGGCCGGCCGACGATGACAACTTTGGCTCCGTGCATCAAAATCCGCCCTTCCTCCCAACTCGACAACAGCCGATCCACAGCCATGATGGCGCGAGCAAGCCCAGCGAGAAGTTCATGGTCGGACACGAAAACGACGTCCTCCTCCACAAAATCGATTCCAGCCTCCACCTGGGCCAACAACCCCGTGATCGCTTCCACGATCTTATTGATTTCGCAAGACAGTTTCCCACGGAGGAGTTCCTGGGCCAGGCGTAGACTCTCATCGCTTCTCGCTCGAATCGCCTCTAGCACCCCTTCGGCCTGCGAGAGGTCAAGGCGCCCGTTGAGGAACGCCCGCCTCGTGAATTCTCCCGGCTCGGCGAGTCGCGCCCCGTTCATGACCAACCACTCGCAGATTCGGTTGACGATGAACCGCCCGCCATGGCACTGCACCTCGACGACATCCTCGCCGGTGTAGGAGCGCGGAGCGCGCATGACAACCACGAGAGCAAGATCCAGGTTGGTCACCGGCCGAGCACGACCGGGACTCATGCCGTGGTCCCTCAACAACTCCGCCGAATCGGCGGAGCCACAGACTTCGGCCCGGTAGAGACGATGAGAATCAACGCTGAGCAGATTTGAGTGGGAACGAAGTCGAACGAGTCGATCGACGAGGGGCACCGCGTGAGGTCCGCTCACGCGGACGATCGCGACTCCCCCTTCCCCAGGCGGGGTGGCCACGGCACAAATTGTATCGTTGCCTTCCGGAACCATGACCTCATGCCGGCATCACCGTGATCGACACCCTGTCCTCTCTGTGCTCTATATCACGAAGCGTGCTCAGGCCCGTGAATCCGCCTCGGCAGGGGCAGGTTGACTGGCACCCGGCCTCTTGAAGATGAATCGGTCCGTCACGAATTGCTGGGCGATCGTCAAGCTGTTATTCGTCACCCAGTACAAGACCAACCCTGCGGGAAAGGTCAAGAACAAGAACGTGAGCATCACGGGAAGGATCAGCATCACCTTGGCCTGCGTGGGGTCCAGCGTGGTCGGGGTCATTTTCTGCTGGAGCACCATGGTGCCCCCCATGATGACGGGCAGCACGTAAAACGGATCGGGTACGGAGAGGTCTTTGATCCACAAGAAAAAGGGTGCCTGCCGGAGATCGATGGTCATATAGAGGATGTTGAACAGCGCGACAAAAACCGGCATCTGCAGCACCATCGGCAGACAGCCGCCGACCGGATTGACCTTATGGTCCCGATACAGCTTGATCAATTCCTTATTCAGTCGCTCGCGGTCATCCTTGTGTTTCTCCTGGAGCGCCAATACCTTTGGCTGGATCACCTGCATGTCCTTCATGGACTTGTAGCTCTTGTATTGGAGCGGCGCGAACAGAAGCTTGATACAGACGGTCAGCAGGATAATCGTGATCCCGTAGTTGTGGGTGACCTCGTTGATCGTCCGCAACACCGAGAAGAGGGGCTTCGCCACCATCTTGACGACACTCCAACTCCCATAAATGAACCAACCGAAGTCGATTGTGTCTTCCAGGCCGATCTGAAAAGAACGGAGCGTATCGTATTCCTTGGGTCCTGCGTAGAGTTGAAGCCTTACCGGTTGCCCCTCCGTGGGCGCAACCCTTACCTCCGAGGACACCACTCGCTCGCTCTCCTTCTTGACCCGGACTGACCTGCCCTGAGAGGGGATGATCACGCTCATGAAATACTTGTCCTGCAGGGCCGCCCACTGCACGATCCCAGACCGTTCCGCTTCTCCTTCCGGCGTTTCCTTTTCAATTTTGTCATCGACCATGGACGCAGGACCGATCAAGCCGATGAACCCTTCACCCCATTCGATAATCCCGAAATTCGTTCCCATACCCACATCGATGGGGCCTTGGATGCCTTCGGTTTTCACCTCAACATCCACCACATAGCTGTTATGGTGAAAGCCCAGGGTCTTCTGGACTGTGAGGCCGGATGTTGGATTCTTGTATGTAAACGTCACCCGGCCCGTCGGGCGACTCGGATCCAATCGGAGCCCGGTCTCCTCGATCCTATAAAAGGCCTGCCGCATTTCTTTGGTCGCCGCCTCGTCGGACACACGCAGCGCAAGCGGGCCCGGAAATTGTCCACCTTTGTGTACCAATTGAACCGGCTCAGGGCCGGAGTCGGTCTCGGTCGAGTAGCGCTTTAACTGCCACGTCTTGATCACACCGCCCTTGTTCGTCAGCTCGATCCTGAGAAGATCTGTCTCGATCGTCACTATCTGCTCAGCACCGGCCTCGCTTTCCTTTGCCGAGATTGTTCCACTTCGACTTTCCGATCCAGCAATCTTGGGCACCGGCACGTTTCCTGTGGCTGGTGCTTCCGCAGGCTGAGATTCTGCCTTGGGCTCGGACTTGTCCCTGGAGTTAACCACCGGGGCAGCATCCTCAGGAGTCGATGGGATGATGCCGAATTGCTTCATGAGATAGTCGTATCCGACCACAATGATTAGCGAGAGGACGAGAAAGATGATGACGCGCCGTTCCATCGTGTTATCGGACCGCCTTGTTCAGCGGAACGACGGGGTCGTCGCCACCAGGGTGGAAAGGATGACACTTGCCGAGCCGCACCAGAGTCAACAGGAAACCGTGCGTCACGCC
Source organism: Nitrospiraceae bacterium (assembly GCA_050246315.1). Taxonomy (GTDB): domain Bacteria; phylum Nitrospirota; class Nitrospiria; order Nitrospirales; family Nitrospiraceae; genus Nitrospira_G. Next base: position 24,399 of record JBFWWG010000023.1, read on the forward strand.
ATGCACGCGAAGCGCCTCCACGGCATATCGCGAGCAACTTGGGTCAAACCGGCAACAGGGGCCGACCCATGGAGAGACGACCACCTGATACAAGCGGATCATCCCTATCAACAGGTCTCTCATACGGTATCCTTAACCCTTCCCCGAACCCTTGCTCCTATCGAGAAGCGACTCGCAATCCAACAGCTCCCGCCACATCTTGTTGAGAGCGGCAAAGCTTGCCCTCAGGGAAGCGGTCCTGGGAAAGACGATCAGATGGCAGTGCCCCCCCAACTGTCCTTCGATCGCCCGAGCCAGGACCCGAAATCGGCGTTTAGCTCGATTTCGCACAACGGCCTTTCCAAACTTCCTGCCCACCACGATCGCAACCTTGCTGAGCTCCGCATCAGAAGTCGCCACAATCAGGTTAAAGTAGGCGCAGGACAGCCGCTTTCCTGTCCTCTTCGCTCGCTCGATATCCGCACCCCTGCGGAGGAACAGATCGGAGTCCGTCCTTGTGCGAAGCGCGCGGTCTGCCCCGTTTCCTCCCATCTCCCTCCCTCACAGGCACGCTTCCATGCCCCGGCCGCCTCAGAAGCCACGATCACGAGTCAATGAACGTGGATCGGAGTCTGCATGGCTGAGACGGCCGGACGGCATTGGGCCTGATTATCCGGGACCCTGCACGGCAGGGAACAGTGGAAGTTGCGCTGCGGCGAATGGAACGGGGCTCCTTCGACAGAGACTGGAGCCTAGTTTCAGACAGTCAGGCGGGTCCGCCCTTTCGCACGACGACGGGCAATGACCTTCCGTCCACCTTTGGTGCTCATCCGTTTACGAAACCCGTGTTCCCGTTTGCGCTTCAGATTGGACGGTTGTTGATATGTAAACGACATCACTGGCTCCTTCAGAAATTGAAAGCCTGGATTATATGGACGGCATGGAACGCTGTCAACGAATCCCATTGAGGATCCTTTTCCACATTCACACAACCACAATCAATCGGTCACGATCAGCGATCCGCCGGGGGAGGCCGTCAGATGCTCGATCTTGGCGATCCGTTGCATCATCGCATGACAAGGTCGTCACAGTGATTCCATGACGATACTCCTGAGACGACCTCTCACATGCAAAGGCGCGACTCACCTCACAGTAGAGCAAAAGACCCTTACTGAGGCGCTTTTCCCCACCCTTGTGGCGAGAGCGCCACACAGGACCTTGTGAGTTTCCATGCATTTCTCTTCATCGCTCGCTCCGCAAGCTACTGGGAAGCGCGAGATCTTTAATCGCCAGGCTTCCAGCTCAATTGGCCTAGTCATTGCATAAGAATTCATAACTCCATCCTCCTCTGTTGGATGAAGGACTGGCGATGAAGGGACGGCTCTTTGCAATTGGTGGTCTTCTCGGGGCTTCCATGGTATCGCTGGGAACGACGGCTCCACCACAAGAGCCATCATCGGTCCCACGTCTGAAGCAGCCGATCTCGCAAGGTCAGGCGATTGCTCCCGAAGGTACGGACCCGGCGAGCGTTCAATTCCAACAGGGGAATACGGGGCAAGAGGCTAGGAACCGGATAGAAAATCATCAGCAGGAACAGAAGATACAGGACGCCGACCGCTAAGCCTCGGCTCTTCACTTGTAGAATGAGCCCTCTTCGGTCGGTTACCCGGCGGCCGGAGAGGGCTCACGTTTTACTGACGGACAGCGGTTATGAGGAGTACATGGTAATGAACTCGATGAGACCACGAATGGCGACGGCTCTTCTGGCCGTGTGTCTACTTCATTCAGGATGCGCTCGAGCTCCGGTCGATCAAATCCAAACTGCAGAACAAGCGGTCGCAGACGCTCGTGCAGCCGAGGCTGCCAAGTACGCAGCAGAGGATTTTGTTAAGATCGAGGGGCAATTGGGTTTGTTGAGGAAGGAACTCGAAACCCAGAACGAGAAGTTTTCGTTGATCCGGGACTACGGCAAAGCCGAGCAACTCGCGGCAACGTTGACCTCCGAGGCGCAACAGCTCGTTCAATCATCCATCGCCAAGAAGCAGGAGGCTCAGGCAGCCGCCGCTCGTGGCCTTCAGGCGGCACAGGAAGCCATTTCGACCGCACAAGGGTTGGTGGCGAAAGCTCCAGTCGGGAAGGATCGGTCTGCGTTTGAAGCGATCAAGCATGACGCCGAGGCCCTGTCGCTGTCTCTGCAAGAGGCACAGAAGGCGCTGGAGCAGGGTGATTATCTGGACGCGCAATACCGGGCCAAGGCGATTGCCGACAAGGCGCAATCATTATCTGAGGAGATTGAGAGCGCCCTTGCTAAGGTCAAGGGGACTCGAACCACCAAGGTAGCAACCAGATAGCGGGCCTGCGAGCCGGTTCTCGCGCGCCCGAGCACGACCAGGCGGTTGAAAAACCTTTCGCCTACCCTTGAATGCCGGCACGGCGAGGAATTACGGATGATCTCAGAGCCTCGTGCAGGATGGTCAAAAAGGTCGTCCAGCGCGGCCGCAGCGAGCGAGGAGGTGCCTACCACACTTCGAGTGAACCAGCGGCTCGTCGGGCAAAGTCCCTCCCTATTGATGTCGCTGCGGAAACCCTACAGGGTTGAGCCTGTTCGCGTTGGACCCATTTCACCAAGAGCACATCGCAAGGGGTGCCGCAACAAAGCTGGTGGACTTTTTCAACATACTATCTAGGGAAGGTCTGAATAATTCCCAATCATAATTGGTCGACGCACAAAAGACGGAGAATCTGGCCGCTCGCGGTCTAGAATTTCGAATTGATCAGACCTTCCCTAAATATGAACGTCCGACGATTTAAGACGACAACCCTCTGCTTGGCCGGAAGCTGGTGTCTCACAGTCGCAGGCGGGTGCGTTCAGGCCCCCCCGCCAGAACTGGTACAGACCGTCGAGGCTCTGGACGGTCAGTTGACGGAGGTGGGGGGGGCGGAGTTTGCACCAGAGGAATATGCGCATTTCGTCGAGCGGTGGGTATCCCTCAAGCACAGACTTCAAGATGATGACGATTTGATCCGATGGCCCTGGGAACCGAACCGCGTAGCCGATGAAGTGTCCCAGGTCGCTCAAGAGGCGGTCCAGACTCTTTCTCTTGCCATGCAGCGCCGAGAGGAGCTCCGTCGGACAACCGAAGAGCAGGTTGAGGAGGCGGAGACACGATTGAGCACGTTGAGGCAGCGTGTCGAGGACCTCGGCAGCCGGGCGGTCATCGGGAAACAACTCATCCAGACGGAGTTACTCGTACACCAGGCTAAGACCGTTTTTGAACAAGGGCGCTACGCCCGCGCCCTGGAACTCTCCCAGATCGCGCTCCAATCAGTGGGCTCCCAGACGGTCAGTCTCACTCGAGCACTCGGACGATATGCCGACGAAGAACAGGTGCAGGCCTGGCAACAGATGGCCGCTCGTACCATCCAATGGTCGCGGTCGAGCCGTGCGCAGGCGCTCATCGTCAATAAGGCTGACCGCCAATTAACGTTGTATCGCAATGGACAGCCTGTTTATACGTATCCGGTTCGCCTCGGCTTCAACGGCATGCTTGAAAAAAGGCACCAGGGCGACGGCGCGACACCTGAAGGGCAATACCGTATCCTCAGGAAGCACGGACCGGGAGCCACGCAGTTCTACCGAGCGTTCCTGCTGGACTACCCGAATGCAGACGACCGCCGCCGCTACGATCATTTGCGGGATTCCGGCGAAGTTCCAAACGGTCGAGGCATCGGAGGTTGGATCGAGATCCACGGACAGGATGACCATGGTCTGGCCCAAACATTGGGCTGCATCATGCTCGATAACTCCCAGATCGTCCACCTGTACGAGCAAGTCTCTCCTGGGACCCCGGTCACGATCGTCGGCGCACTCGATGTGGACAATCGCGTGTCCCAGGCATTGGGCGACCTCGCCGAATTCGCCGCAGAGTAGGCTTGGCATGTTGTTGAAACAGTTCGCCGGCCGGGCACCCGCCCGACAGGTGATCGTCTCTGCAGACCCTCAACGTTTTGGACTCCTTGCAAGAGGAAGAGCAACGGTCACTCCGAGTACAGCTTCGGACCTTCGCTCACGACAGCCGCGCTGGACGGCCCTTCTGAACATGTTGTGGGCATTTCCGATGAGCTCCGTTCCATCCAGACATTCGATGTCGGTAGAATTTCCAAATAGTTGTTCAACAGCCTGCTAGTGTAGCGCTGCATAAGTGTCTTGACGTATCAAGATCCGTGGCTATCACCGTTCACGGAGGTGATGACCATGCGACGAGCTCCACAGCTTCACGTGACCGACGATGAACACACACAATTACA
>JBFWWG010000024.1:0-25451 GCA_050246315.1 Nitrospiraceae bacterium
CGCCGAGGGGGTTGCCCACCTCGATGACCGGCTGGAGAGCCGTCAGCGCCAGCGCGCGATCGGCAATCGCCGCGGCCGCCACTGTCCCCGCCGTGACCTTCAGAAATTGTCGTCGTGATAAAAACATTGAGTGCACCTCCTCAAGTTAGAGCTGACTTCTCAGCCTGACTACTCCGCTTCCTTCACACCACCGAATCTTTCCCACCACCTCCTCTCGGTCAGTGAATTTCATGTTGAATCCGATTCGTAGGCATCGCGGAATGAAAATAGGGACGTGAAACCGCATGAAAGAACGGAGTTTTTAAAGCAACTATCAAACCACTGAGCCGCGAAACGAATAACCGATTGAATTAGCGAACGAAATTATGAAATTTGAATGGCGCTGAAGATGTGATCACGATTGATGGGCGTTACCAATCTGTAACTGTCTGGATGATCACCTTAAGGCGGATGATAGGTTCGATGAAAACATGACGAAAAAACAATTGCTTATATGATCAGAGGATATGTTACCGGTTGAGTCCATTTATCCAGAAGGTAACGCTCCTGCGGGGAGAAGTTGGTAGCGAGCAGGTGCGGAATTGTGGATATCGGGGAGGGCGAACTCAGAAGTCTGCTGTATGACAGGTGTGAGTGCTATGAGTATGAAGATGAGGGGCAACACCTGAATAGGACTTCTTCGAATGGGTCTTCCGGTCACTTGTAGGTCATTCATCACCTACCTAACATGCAGAAGTTGACAGTGAAGGGTCAGATAATTAGAATCCCATCTCCTCGTTCGATGGAATCTGGACCTGAAGAGCGGGAATAGCTCAGTGGTAGAGCATCGCCTTGCCAAGGCGAGGGTCGCGGGTTCAAATCCCGTTTCCCGCTCCATATTTCAACTGCTTAGGTCTCGTCACGCCGCAGTCCCGGTTATTCGCTTTTTCGGAGAATGCTCTGGCAGTCTCTTCCGACACGTGTCCCCGTTTTTTCAATCGTGTGCTCAGGGCGGAAGAAGGAGTGGGTTTTCCGACTGGATCTCGATGATTGAGAGATGCTTCCAGATGTGGACGATGCAGGAAGGGATAAGCTGCAACTTATTACGGTCTGGTCACGCTGTGGTATTCGGCTTGGGGAGCGAGCGCAGGCGGGCGAGCCATTCATCCGCTTGCCGCAGGTCGCGTAACGTAAAGGTCGTTCCTCCGAACCGCACCCGGCAGTAGAATTCCGTCAAGGATGCAATGATCGGTTCGGCTTCTTTCCAGTCGGTTCCCACGCTGTGGAGAAATTCATGCGGTGTGGTCCAGACCGGTTTGCTGTAGCCGCGGGTACGCAGGATCCGTAAGGCGCGGAGATAGACCTGCTGTGCGGCGCTCTCTTCCTCCGTTGGCCTACCGTCCGACCTCCCTCGTGACCACGCTAAGAGCCAGAAACGAACCCGCCAAAGAAGCCAGCCGACGAGGAGCGCGCCCATCAGAGCGGCAAGGCCGTACCACTGTGACCGTTGGAGGACCTGTGTCACGGCCTGCGCCCATATCAACCAGGCGTTGAGGGTCAAGAACAGGAATTCGGTCACTTCGGTGCGCAATGAATGCGTGCTGTCCCGAAGGCTCTGCACGACCGCGAGCTGATCGCGGGCGCTGTATTGCACGATCAACCGGTCCCACTGAAGGCGACCTGAATCGAGCATTCTGGCCCAGGAGTTCCACCAGGGCTCGGGATCGGCCGTTCCGACGGCCGGCGTCGGATCGAACGTCACCCATCCGGATTGAGGGAAATAGGCCTCCACCCAGGCATGGGCGTCCCGCTGGCGCACCGTGTAATAATGTCCGAACTCGTTCCACTCACTGGGTAGAAACCCAGTCACGAGGCGGGCGGGAATTCCCAAAGTTCGAAGCAGCACCACCATCGCCGTTGCATAGTGTTCGCAATATCCCGTTTTACGCACAAAGAGAAACTGCTCCAATGGCTTGACGGACTGGGCCCGTCCGACGTCGAGACTGTAACGAAAATGGCGTTGGAGGTATTGTAAAAGCATCACGGCCTTGAGATAGGCCGTTGAGGCGCTGGCGGTTGCCTCCTGCGCCAATTGTGCAACGCGTGGAGTGAGTGGCGGCAACTGCAAGAAATGCCGGCGGATGTCCTCCGGATAACTAAATGACGTCGCAGCCCGATCACCCTCACGAATCGAGACCGGTATCGACCAGACTGTATACTGCATCCGTCCCGTCGGCGGGAAGGGCAGGAACAGGCTCCCCATCCCGTCGGTGTGAAGCGTCATAAAGTCCCCATCAATCGAGCGGGGGAACGACAGACCGAAGAGAACGGTGGTGTCGAGACCTTCCAAGAGGATGGTCTGGACCATGGGGGCGAGTTGTCTTCGCTCCTGGACTGGGCTTGGTCCGGACTGCAGGCCGAATCGGCCGGAGGCGTCGTCGCTCAGGAGGCGTCGCCGACGGAACGTATTCACCCAGGAGGTCCCGTTGTACCAATCATAGGCCATGCCTCTGAGATACAGGGCTTGATCGCGATTCGCCGTCCTGCCTGGTAGTTCCATGCGCATCACGACGCTTTCATCCAGTTTGATCGGGCCTAGAGCGCCGAGGTCCACCTTTTCCGTAAACCCGACGGTACGCACGGCGTCGTCGCGATTCTTTTGGATGAATCCGATGCCGATACGAGGAAATGCAAAAAAAATGATCAGGGTCATCGCAAGCGCACCTCCCGCCAGACCATTCGCAGACCAAAAGAATTGCGCGGTAATCCGTCCGATTTCCGGAGGCGGGTCCGGTACCGGCTCAGCGGTGCGGTCGGTTGGATCGGCGTGCATGACCAGTTGATACAACAGTAGAGTCCACACCCCGATCAGCAGATAGGCCACCACCACCGTCCCGTACCACGCCTCCGTCGTCATCGAAGCCGAAGCGAGGATCATGATGAAGCTGATGGCGTAGAGTTGGAGGTAATCGCGCTTCTGATAAAGGTTGAACAATTTATTGACCATGAGCCCGATCAGGAAATGGACTCCGGCCTGCAGCAGGTCGTTAGAAAACCACAGGTAGTCGATCCAAAACCAGATGAAGGCCACCAGAATCAGGACGTTCCAGAAGTGCAGGGATGCGCCGATAGGCTGTGCCAGGCGTGAGGACCTCCTCGCGAATGCGGCCAGCACGGCGAGTAGACAGCCGAAGCCGAGCAATAGAAAGCCGGACGGCAACGCGGCCGTTACCGCAAGGCCGGTAAGGGCCGCGCCGGCCAACAGCAGTGAGCTAAGCCGGAAGGCGTTGGTCACGTCCATGAAGAAGAACTCCGTGCTCCGGGCTGCCGAGGTCGATGAGGCGCGTCGCCTGCCCGTAGCTCCGCAGGAGGTCCGGCGTAGACCACGGCAGAATGGCGATCATGAGGCTGCGGTCGTCAATATCGGGGTGGACCTCGGCCGTGAGCCGCTCGATGCCGACCGGCGGTTCTTCCGGGAGGCAGGTGGCCAATGGAGCGAGAATGTGGCGCAGATCCTCACCAACGGTGTCGCTCTGCACGGTCGTCGCTCCAACCACCAGACGGACTCGATAGCCTTGTTCGTGCAGGTGCGCGACAACGGAAGCGGCCAGCGCGACCGCCGGCTCGAACCGGTCGTGCGCCTGTGCGGGCGTGAGGAGGGAAAGATAAATGGTGGCCATATCCTGGGTCTCCGTCTCGGTTTCACGCACGATGAGTTGAGCGGTGCGGGCCGTGCTCATCCAATGAATACGGCGTGAGTCGTCCCCCGGCTGATAGACCCGCAAATTATAGAGATCCAGTCCCAAGCCTTTCTTCACGAGACGGGTCTGCGTGCCGGCGGTCGGCATCTCGGGTATCAATGTACGAGAAATGAGAGTCGGTTGTGGCAGGACCGTGATGGTCGTCTCGCAGGGAACATAGGCCCGCTTGACGAAGAGTCCGAAGGGAAATGGAGTCGCCAGGATCATTCCCTCGATGCGGTACAGGCCGCGTCGCGGTAGGGACAGGGCACACGAGAGCATCTGTGAGGTCTGTGGCGGTAACTGTCTCAGATGCATCCCGCGGTCGAACTCCGATCCTTCAACCACGTCATAAAGGCGAAGTGAAAAGCTGGGCAGGCGTGACTTGCGGTTGGAAATGGTGACGGTCAATACCCCGGGCTCTCCGGCGTAGAGGAAAGTCGGCGCGTAGCGGTAGAGCTCCAGTTTGCGCAGGCAGAGCTCGGACAGGAACCCGGACATGATGATTAGGCTGAGCATCATCGCGAGCAGCAGGTAGAAAAGATTGTTGCCGGTGTTGATGGCCGCGACACCGACGGCGACGGTAAATAGGATGAATCGCCTCCCCTCCGGAGTCATCCGAATGGAACGGTGGCGGACAAGCTGTCGTAACAGGAGCCGCCATTGTGAGGAGCACGCAAGGCCGCGGGGCCGCCAGGTCGTGCATGCGGGTGGGTGTGGGGCGCCCACGGGTTCGTTGGTGGTCTTGCCGACTTTCACAGGGCGACCGTTCAGCGTGCGGCGGCGTCCGATCCGGGTGGTCCGGTCAGAGAGGAATTGGAACGGACTGCATCAGGTCATGTACGACGCGTTCCGTTTGATCGACAACCTGGCCGCGCACGGCATGGACGCGGTTGAGCATGATACGGTGGGACAGGACCAGCGGCGCCAACTCCTTGATGTCGTCCGGCAGGCAGTAGTCGCGTCCGCGCACGAGAGCCAGGGCTTTGGCGGCCTTGCAGAGCGCCAATGCGCCCCTCGTGCTCACCCCGAGGCTCAGGAGGTCGGTTTGACGGGTGGCGAGCACCAGTGCCAGCAGGTAATTCATCAACGTGTCGTGCATGCGCACCTTCTCGACCTGGTCCTGAAGGTCGAGCACATCTTGAGCCGTCACGACCGGGGAGAGTTCTTCGGCCGGGTGGAGCGATTGTGGGCGGTCCAGCACCTTCTTCTCCTCCTCCGGGGAGGGATACCCGATCCGCAAGCGCATCAAGAATCGATCGACCTGGGATTCGGGCAGCGGGAACGTGCCGTGATATTCGGCCGGGTTCTGCGTGGCGATCACCATGAAGGGTTGATGCAGCGGATAGGTCTGGTTGTCCACCGAGATCTGGGCCTCGCTCATCGCTTCCAGCAGACTGCTCTGCGTCTTGGGCGTCGTCCGGTTGATTTCGTCAGCGAGGACGATATTCGCGAAGATCGGCCCCCGCATAAACTCAAATGCCTGCTTCTGCCGATTGAAAATGGAGATGCCGACGATGTCGGATGGGAGGAGGTCGCTTGTGAACTGAATGCGCTTGAAAGCACAGTCAATGGAACGGGCAAGACTGTGCGCGAGCGTCGTCTTGCCGACGCCTGGCACGTCCTCGATCAGCACGTGTCCGCGCGCCAATAGGCAGACGATCGTCATCTCGATCACTCGGGACTTGCCCTTGATGACGCGCTCGATATTCTGCTGGATGTTCCGGATGGCCTGTGCGTTGTTCACAATGTCGGTGACAGGATGCGGTCAGTGTGATCGGAAGGACATTGGGAAAAAGTCTAACAGAGGGTCCGGGGAGCGTCAATTTTATCGCCATTTACGGAGGCCATGAGAAGCGGCTCCCAGAGCCGGTTCTCACGATATACAGATTCGGTTACCGCTCGGGAAGCAGCACCAGAAACCAGGGTGTGGTCTCCTCTCGAAGTCGGGGGAAGTGACGCGCCGTCGAGCTTGCGGGCATGTCGGGGAAGGTAGAGCCGCGTCGAACGAGCACGTCGCGAAAGCGGAACGTCCCTGCCTCGCCGGATAGGACGGTGCTCGGGATATCACAGCGGAGTTCCGTGAGTTCGGCGAGGCTTTGTATCTGACCAGGAGGCAATGTCCGGAGATCGTGGTAGAGCCGGCCGAACACGTCGGGCAAGGTTTGCTCGGTGAACAGCACCTCATGAGGGCGCAGCGATGAATCGGCCACGAGCTGGGCCAGGAGCTCCCAAAATACTTCCGAATCGACGGCACCGAGCACACAGAGGAGGCCGCGGTGCGCGATCACATCAAGCAGCGCGAGCGGCCCGCGAATCTCGAACTTCCATTCCGGGAAGAGCAACACCCGACCTTCGTGGAGGACTTCCAGCGCCGGCTCGCGGTGGGTCTGCACAGGTCGATAGGCCCCCCGGGTTTCTCGCAAATGCCGGTCGATCACTCCAAGGGAGAGCCGCGATGGTTCATAAGCAAAGGTAGGATTGGCCGGTGCCCAGCAGGTGACCAGATGATATCGTGGGAGGAGCGCGCAGCGAGGATTCGGACCCTCCAGCGCAAACATATCCTGGTCGCCCCAGTAGCGAAATTGTAATCCCGGCCTGGTCTTGAGGCTTGCCAGCCTGTCCCGAGTGGCCTGATACGCCGTTCCCAAGGAGGACCCGGGCTTGATACGGTCGAGGGCATGTGTCGTGAGCACCTGACCTTGTTCGCGAAGATGCGGGAGGTACTGGGTGGCCAACTCGTGGACGAAGGAGAGGTCGCCCGCTCCGAGGTCCAACAGGGACGGGCCCTCGACTTCGAGCAAGAGGTCAAAGGGGTTGGGATGTCGGCGCAGGAAGGTGTCCGTTTGATCGGTTGTCCAAGGAGGGGCGGCACCTGGATCGTTCGGCAAGTCGGCCAGGCCAAAGTGCACACAGAGCGCGCGCAGAGCCTTAGTTGTCGGGAGCCCGGTCAATTGCTTGAGCGGGTCGCTGCCTCGCTCGTGAACCGCGGGAGCTTGCCCCCAATTCAGGAGAGAGGCCAGCAACGGCTCACGAATCTCGGCGGCCAAGGGGGAATCCTGGACCGTCTCGGACAGGCGCCGTAGCGTCTCAGTAAGCTTGTCGTCGGCGACGAGGGTGCGGGAGGCCTGCCAGTGGCGCGGCTTAGACGAGCGGAGCGCTTTGAGATGCGAGCGGAACTGGGCCAGCCCAGGGGAGTTCTGTGGAGGCGGTGCGTCGTGATCAGCTTGTGACGTCACGGAAAGGTATATTGTTGGACGCGTTCGAAAGGAGAGCAGCATAAGAAGGGCCGCGTCCCCCGTCAAGCCGCGGCCTTGCCGTGGCAAGGCACCTGTGCTAGGGAACACACATGAATAGATGGTTTACGAGATCGATCCGCTTAGTCGCGATGATTTTCTGTCTGAGTGCTGGCGCGTCCAGCACGATGGCTGCTGCCGACCAAGATACGTCGGCTCCTTTGCAGTTGGATGTTCGTCCAGAGAACCAGCCAGCGGCTCGGACGACTCAGGAATGGAAGCCGGGTACGATCGTGTCCAGCGAGACCGGAGAATCGTTTCTCCTTGAGGCCTGGCTGTCCAAGCTCGGTGGTTTCGATGTGATCTTTTTGGGAGAAGAACACCAGAATCCCGAACACATCAAGGCGGCTATCCTAGTCCTGCGAGCGCTGCTCGCACAGGGGCGACACCCGCTGCTGGGAATGGAGATGTTCTCTTGGGACGGACAGCCAGCTTTGGACCGGTACGTGACGAGGGAGCAGGATGCGGACCGGCGATTTCTTGAGGACGTCCGGTGGAAACAGAATTGGGGAGGATCATTCGAAAACTACGCACCGTTGGTCGGCTTCGCGAGGGATCACGGGATTTCCGTGCTGGCACTGAATCCGCCGCGTCCGCTGGTCCGGAGTGTGGTCAAGGATGGGATGCACGTGGTTGTGAACGGGGACGAGGCGGCACAATGGGGCATGAGGGGCGAGGAGCTTGTGGAGGATGCCGGCTATCGTGAAGCCATCTTAGATCAGCTCAGGGCTTGCCATGGAGGCGGAACCGAGCGCGACTATCAAGGAATGTACGAGGCGTCGTTGTTCCGTGACGAAGGCATGGCCAAGACGATCGCCTTCGCTCTCGCTCGGGAGGCCTCAGCGGGAGTACCGGTCCAGGGACCTTTTGTCAGCTACACCGGAGGCGGACATATCCAGTATCGGTTGCCCGTTCCCAGTCGCGTGGCACGCAGGACCGGCCCGGACGTCAAGCAGGTGACCATCTATATGACCTCGTTTGACTCAGCTCGGCTCGATGAGGTGCAGGATATGCTGAACCGGCACATTGCCGACTACCTGTGGCTGACGCCGGTGGGACCGCAGGGACCTCCACGGCGCTGCCGCTGAAACCCCCGTCGTGGGCGAGTCTGAGGTGCAGAAAAGTTCAGCCGCACGCAGCAGGGCTTATGTCGCACGGTGCAGGGCCCGATCCTCAATCCTACTTTTCTTGACAGGTGTGACCCTCGGCGGTACAACCGGACAAGATCAACACGAAGCCGGGAGATCTGCGGAACTCCGTCCTCATGCGAAATTCCATTCCCTGCACGGCGAGCCGCCTTGGGCTACTTGAGCCGACGATGATCCAATCCATCGTCGAGCAGAAGGCCTATCAACGGGGTAATCAGTACTTTTCGGAAACGCGCGTGCGCCTACTTGAGGCCAAAGAGCATGAGATTGCCGCGACCGTGAGCGGAAATTCCGGCGTCTATGAGCAGACGGTTCGCCTGAAGGACGGCCATCTAGTGGCGTCCTGCTCCTGTTCCTTAAGTGAGCCGCCCATGTGCCGGCATTGCGTGGCGGTGCTGTTGGAATATCACCGATGGGTATCCCTCCGGCTGAAGGGCGACAGTTCGCCTCGGTCAGGGGCGGAATCGGCGAAGAGGAATGGGAAAGCTCCGTCCGACCCCTCTCCTGCGGTGACCGACCTCAAGCTGAGTGAAGTGTTGGTGTTTGTCGAGTGGCTCCAGGCTGCGGCAACGGCAATGGAGACAAGGGAACGGCTTCCCGACTCACCGCAACAAGGGAGCGGGTTGGTGACGGGCTGGATCACCGCCATCAACGAACTGGACCGGCAGCGGAAGGAAGCTGAGGAGGCGCGGCAGGCGCTTCAAGAGGCGACGACGCAGCGCGAGGGACAGCTCCAGCAGGTCCGGCAGCAACTTAAGACGGTTCAGGAAGAATGCGAAGGCGCCAAAGCCAGAGGCCAGCACCTTGAACGGGACATTGCCGGCTACCAGGTTATGGTCACCAAGCTAACCGCGCTGTCCCGTGAAATCTGCCAGTTCGATCAGCAGATTAAGACGGTCTCCGGGGATCTCACCAAAAGCGGGAGTCAGTTGGAACAGTTGTCGCGCGCCTTTCGGGATGTGGCGAGTGCGCTCCAAGATCTGGGCAAGCAACATCTCTGACCTCCTGCCCGACAGCCCCTTGAAATAAGCCTGACCTGTTCTGTAGAATCACCACCTCTGGTCAATCCAGATCATCAAACAGAGGAGGGAAGGGGTATGTTCCGTAGGATGTTCGGCCTCACCGGCCTCATGCTCGTTAATGCGTCAATGGCGGTTGCCAATGCCCCGACGGATGGTCCACCGGACTATAGCGGCATCACCGGTATGTACTATGTGCTGATCGGTATGGTCCTGGCGTACGGGGTGTACGACACATTCTTCAAGAAGTCCTAAGTCGTTCTTGAGGTCATCCTGCTTATCAATATCGCGTTGCCGACGCGGGTGGTCCTCGTGACATACGAATGTCGCATGTGCGGGTATGTGTGTTTCGTGTCCCCAGTGCCTATGGCGGCCCAGGTCGAGGGGGCGGTTTGGATAGGAGCGGTTCGATTCTTGTGAGGACCGTCTCGACAATCCGCTTGTAGCCTTCGCCTGTGGGATGGATGCCGTCCGATTGGTTCAGCGCCGGATTTGCGGCGACCCCGTCGAGGAAAAACGGAATCAAGACAAGGCCGTAGCGGCGGGCGAGGTCGGCATAGAGAGCCTCGAATCCTCTCGTATAGTTCTGCCCGTAGTTAGGCGGAAGCTTCATGCCCGCAAGTACGACGGTCACGCGGGCCTCCTGCAGCAGGCGGATGATGGCATCGAGATTGGCTTTGGTCTGTTCGAGGCTCAATCCGCGCAATCCGTCGTTGGCTCCCAGTTCTAAAATCACAAGCGCCGGCAGACTCTTCAAAATCCACGGGACTCGCCTGAGTCCTCCCGCCGTGGTGTCTCCGCTGACTCCGGCATTGATGACTCGATACTGATATCCCATCGACTCCAACCGTTGTTCCAGCAATGCAGGATACGTCTGTTCGCGAGGGACGCCAAGTCCAGCGGTGAGGCTGTTGCCGAACGCGACGATGCGTGGCCGGTCTCCATTGCGCGGGACCGTATCGGCCGCGACTCCGCGTGTGGCCGACAGGACTGCCGGGTCCGTCGCCGGTCCCAGTCGGCTGGAGGGGACAATATGGGGGACAATGACCAGCAACAGCCCCGTGATGCTGAAAAAGACGCGGTGTCTCATCCTGTCCTCAGTATAATATGACGGATGCACCATCCGGTAACGTTGGAGCCTCGACACCATGATTCGAATCCACGAGTTGGTTATGCAGCTTTCAGGCGGTGGCCATACGGTGACCGTGCTCGACGGCATCTCGCTGGAGATCCCCGACAAGCAGACAGTCGCTATCGTCGGCCCTTCGGGAAGCGGAAAATCGACATTGCTGGGACTCATCGCCGGGCTGGACCGTCCGACGGCCGGCTCGATTCAAATCGACGGCCTTGAAATCACCGAGATGCCGGAATCCGATCTGGCTCGGTTCCGCCGCGAGAAGATCGGCTATGTGTTCCAATCATTTCACCTGATCCCTACCTTGACGGCGGTCGAAAACGTTGCGGTCCCTTTGGAATTGAGCGGCGTCGTAGACGCCTCCGAACGGGCCGATGCGCTCCTGGATGCTGTCGGCCTCGGCGATCGCCGAAACCATTATCCGGTTCAGCTTTCGGGCGGGGAGCAGCAGCGGGTGGCGGTGGCACGAGCCTTCGCCTGCCGGCCGCCGATCCTGTTGGCCGACGAGCCAACTGGGAATCTGGACTCGGCGAACGGGCGGCATGTGATGGAACTGTTGCTCGCGCTGCACCGCGATGCGGGAACCACCCTGATCCTTGTGACGCATGAACCTCGGCTGGCAAGCCGCATGGAACGCATTGTTTCGCTTCAGGATGGACGGATTGCCTCCGATGAATGTGGCCGTGACGGCTTCGCAAGCCAGGGGGAGCCCCGATGATCAGTCTGTCGGCCCGTATGGCCTGGCGCGAGACCCGTGCCGGCTGGCGACACTTTCTGTTTTTCTTGGTCTGCATCGCCGTCGGCGTGGGGGCGTTGGTCACGGTGAGCGTGTTCGCCGCAAACGTGGAGCGGACCATCACGCAAGAAGCGAGAAGTCTCATGGGCGGCGACATCGAAGTCCGCCTCTCTCGTCCGATCAGCGACGAGGGGCGCGCAGTATTGGCCTCCTTGGCCGAGCGCGGCATTGCTCTTACCCATGCCAGCGAACTGATTGCCATGGCCGCTGTTCAGGCGACACCCGGGGGGGCGCAGGTGGACCAAAGATCGCAAGTAGTGGAACTCAAGGCGGTTGAGCCGACCTATCCTATCTATGGGCAGGTTCGGCTCGAACCGAATCGGCCGCTTCATGAGCTACTGGTGACCGCCTCATGCGGCAGCATCCCCTGCCATGGCGCGGTGGTGCAGGAGTCGTTACTCATTCGCCTGGGTCTTCGGCCGGGCCAGCACGTCAAGATCGGAGAGGAACTGTTCGCGATCACTGGTCTACTGAGGAAGGAGCCGGATCGCATGGCCAACGCCTTCAGTCTGGGACCGCGAATAATGATTTCCCAGGAAGGGCTGGCGGCGACAGGCCTCATCAAGCCAGGCAGTCGCGTGCGGGAGCGCTATCTCCTGCGCATCCCGCCGGGATCGGCGGTGATGCCGCTGGTGCACGAGTTGCGGGGGCGACTGGAGAGAGAGCAACCTCGCGTGTCGTCTTCACAAGACGCCCAACCTCAACTGAAACGGTTTCTGGACCAAATGGGGCGGTATCTCGGCCTCGTCGGGCTGACGGCCCTCTTCGTCGGAGGGATTGGCGTGGCGACGACAGTCCACGCCTTCATGAGGGAGAAGATGACGACCATTGCCGTCATGAAGACGCTTGGCGCGACCACAGCCGTGATTATCGGGATCTATCTCCGTCAAGTGCTCTTGCTGGCGCTGTTGGGGAGCCTGTTTGGCGCCGCCGTCGGGCTGGGCCTGCAACCGATCATGCCGGAATTGGTCAAGACCGCGTTTGCGATCGACTTGCTGGAACAGATCGATTTCGGTTCCACGGTGAGCTGGCCCAGCCTGTTGGTTGTGGTGAAGGGTATCGTGTTGGGACTACTGACCGCGATTTTGTTTACGGTCTGGCCGCTACTGCGGGTGCGCGAGATCCGGCCGGTCGTGATCTTGCGGCGTGATCTGACGGCGATGAAGCAGATACAGGAGGCCGGCCAACTGGTCGGGTCGGTCGGAGCCCGTGGGGCATATGCCTCTGATGGAATTTCAATCGCGGCCGCGGCCGTCATCGCCCTCGGACTTGGACTCCTGGCCGTGTGGCAAGCCGGTTCCTGGACCGTGGGACTGCTCTACGCGATGGGGCTGCTCGCCGCAGTGCTAGTCCTGCTGGGATCGGCTCGGATCCTGATGTCGCTTGTGCGACGGATGCCTCGTCCACGGTCGCTGCCGGTGAGACAGGCGCTGGGGAATCTTCACCGTCCGGGCAGCCAAACGACCGGCATCATGGTCGCCATCGGGCTGGCCTTGATGGTAACGAGTACAGTCTCGATCCTAGAACGGGCCCTCGTCCAGCAGGTGGTCACGAATCGGCCCGATGACGCGCCCACATTCTTTTTCATCGACATCCAGCCGGATCAACGGGAGGGGGTGTTGAACCTCATTCATCGGCAGACCGGGGCACTCGACATCGAGGCCATGCCGCTGGTGCGGTCCCGTTTGGCCAGCGTCAACGGACAGGCAGTCAAGGCAGTGGAGGACCCCAGCGCCTCCCCGGCCGATCGTGAGGAGCGGCGGAAAGTCTGGTACCTCACGAGAGAATACGTGCTGACCTTTTCCGAGACCCTTCCCAAGGGGAACGAACTGACGAAGGGGACCTGGTGGCCACCTGGGGTTGCTCCCGACCGGCCGCTGATCTCGATCGAGGAAGAGGCCGCCAAACATCTGGAACTCGACGTCGGGTCTACGGTGGAGTTGGACATTCAGGGCTCCGTGGTGGAAGCGCAAGTCAGCAGTATTCGCAGGGTGGAATGGGGGAATTTCACGACCAACTTCTATATGATTTTGTCCCCGGGCAGTCTGGAGGGCGCTCCATTTACGTATGTTGCCACGGCCAGGGTCGAGCCGGACCGGGAGGTTGCGCTTCAGCAATCGATGGTCCGAGCGTTTCCCAATGTCACGGCCATCAACATCGGCGATGTGCTCGACAGCTTCACGGTGATGTTGGACCGGCTTGCCCTGGCGATTCGTGCGGTCGCGCTGTTCTCCATCCTGTCCGGGGCCGTCGTGATGGGGGCAGCCCTTTCCGCTACCAGGTACCGGCGTCTATATGAATCGGTCGTCTTCAAAGCCTTGGGTGCGACGCGGGGGCTCCTGCTGCGGGCCTTCGCGTCAGAGTATGCACTCCTGGGGCTCGCAGCGGGGTTGATCGGGCTCGCGCTTGCGAACGCCTTGGCTTGGGGAGTGCTGCGGTTCCTCTTTGAGTTGGAATGGTCGTTTCATCCTGCGGTGGCGGCGGTCAGTCTGGCGTCGACGGTCGGGTTGACCCTGGCCGTCGGATTTGTCGGCACGTTTCGGTTATTGGGGCAGCGTCCCCTTCCGGTCTTGCGACGGGAATGAACTGGTACTCGATTCGATTGGAGGGCGAGGGGCATAGCCCACATTATTCATGACCGCTTCTGCTGTAACCAGCGATACGCCGTTGCGACAGGCTATGACAGCCGAAGGTGTTTCTCCGGCGGCGACAATGAAGAGAGGCTTCGCCCGACGAGCCGCCGGTACACACGAAGTGTGGTATAGCGGGCGGGCTCGCCGCTCGCTCGG
The DNA here is from genome assembly GCA_050246315.1 of Nitrospiraceae bacterium. Lineage (GTDB taxonomy): Bacteria > Nitrospirota > Nitrospiria > Nitrospirales > Nitrospiraceae > Nitrospira_G. The sequence goes on from JBFWWG010000024.1 coordinate 13,903, forward strand.
TCGGTCGACATACTGTTTCAAGTATGCCTCCCTCCTTCGCGGCTCCACGCGCCCGTCTCGCGACGCGACCCCACAATTTCGCGACAAACCGTCATGAATAATGTGGGTTAGAGCGGGGCGTCGTAGAGGTGTAGATCGACGAGGTGCCGGATACGGCGCTCCTCACTGCGGAGCAGATTGACGAATCGAAGTCCCAGGCCCGCTCGAGGGTGCGAGCGGACGATGGCGCAGTCGATGGTGATGGGAAAGGTCCACTGCGAGGGTTGAAATTCCAAGGAAACCGGCGTGCCGATCGGAAGCAGGCGATCGGTCCTGATGCGACAGCCTCGGATCGAGAGATTCGTGACTGTGCCCTGCTCGGTCTGGTAAGGCTCAGGGGTACGTTCCGAGCGATACCAGGCCGGACACCTCACACGGACCCGTTCATAGTTCCGACGTTGGCTTGTGCAGTAACGCCCAAGCCATGCGCGGAAGCGGTATCCGCATAATTGGCACCGGATCGGGTACAGGGCCAGCGTCTCCAAGAGACAATCCACCTTGCTTTGAAACGGTGCGAACCTCAGCTTTGTCGTGCGACATCGCGGGCATCGGCGCTGCAGCATGAATGGCGTCCTCTTCCCAGAAGGGGAAGGAATAAGATCTGGTGACTGTCGGTTCCTCCAAGGTACGGCGGCTGGTCGCTACTGGCCAATCCCCCGGATGGGAGGGGTGCTGTGGGGTGTCGGCTTAGGTGGGAAGCCTAGCAGGATGGTGAAAAGGTCCGCCAGCTTTGTTGGGGCACCCATTGCCGTCTTTTTTGAAGGAAGGGGTCTCACATGGAGAGGCTCAATCCTGAAGGGGTTGCTCCAGCGGTCCATGATAATCTCAGATGAAGGGGAACGCGCGTAGGGTGCTTCTCTGCCGGTGCAGTGACGAAAAGACGATAAAGGGCCGGCAGTTCAAGCGAAGATGGGTATGGAGGGGCTTCGCCCGGTGAGCGGCTGGTTCACACGAAGTGCGGATAAGACACAAAACCCACTGGAGGATTTCTCCAGCGGCGTCAATACGGAGGGGCTTCGCCCGATGAGCCGCTGGTTCACACGAAGTGCGGTATGTACCGCGGTGCCTCTTCGGTGGCTGCGGCCTCGCCCGAGGAAAGGTGCGTTTCGACGCACCGGGGTTGGTCGAGCAAAAATGACGGCCCTTCTTGAATATCCTGCGGACCACTCCTATTTGGTCCGCGATCGGATGAAGCTCGATGTTCTCGGAAGGTCCAAAAGGGTTCGCAACAGTCTGCTAGAACGCTAGGAGGACTCTGGAGCGTGTGGAACCGATCAGACACCGCCACCGGGTCAATTGAGGGTAAGGAGAGCTTTGCTGCCCTGGATGGTCTCAGCTCCTTCCGTTTCGCCGGTTTTCGAGGCCGTCACGAAGACCCGCTCCGGTTCGATCTCGCCCTGGTCGATGAGATAATTGTGAACGATTTCAGCCCGATCCTTCTGTAACTGCTCAAAGTCGTGGTCCGTGACGGATTGCCTGTCGAGCAACGCCTGTTCCATTTCTGCCAGCGACGGTGCTGCCGGCTGCGGTGCTCCGTCCGCTGATGGGGCTCCATCGACCCGACTACTCGACGGCGTTGTCGCCTGATCCTTCCCCCCGAAGGGGTTGAGCTTGGAAAGAAATCCCAAGAATCTTGATCGTGGTTTCGGCGGAGGTGGCAGATTCTCCAGGGTGAGTTCCGAGCCGGGAGGAGCGTTCCGTGTGGCGACCGTCAACGCTTCATAGGTTTCTCGCACCATCCGCTCGTATTCGGGCTCATCCAAGAGGACGTCGTCGATGGAAATCGCTTGCGCCTGGGCAGGGGGCATGGATTTGAGCTTCTTCTCCTTCAAGAATCGACGGAGCTTAGCTCGGGCGATTCCCAGACGATCCTGCTCTTGGTCGTAGGTGGCGGTTACTTCAAGGTTCAGGGATGGTCGCTCGGCAAGTGCTTTGGCCAACTTGGCGAGCTTTTCCCGCTCTGCGTCCGTCAACATGGCGCTTCCGGAGGCAAAGGCGATTTCCTTGAGCTCCTCACCTCCCCCGGCCACCGATTGGAGTAAGGCGAAGGGAGAGGTGGCCACTTTTTCCAATATGTTGACAAGCGCCCGTAAGACCACACGACCTATGGTGAATTCCGGATCGTCCAGGTTCCCGCTGACCGGGACATCGAGGTTGATTTGCCCCTTCCGGTCCGTCAGGACTGCCAAGGCCAATTTGATCGGGAGCGACGTCGCGTCGGGGCTCTCGGTCTTTCCTCCCAAGGTTAGTTGATCGACGACGACCATATTGTCGCCGGAGAGCTGACGCTCGGCCACCTTGTACTTAAGGTCGAGCGAGAGTTTTCCCTTTTCGATCGGATACCCCACGTATTTGCCGCTGTAGGAAGAGAACACCGGGACGTCATAGCCCTTCATGGCGACGACGAGATCGAGCAGTGGGTTCTTGCCGTCCGCCTTGAAATCGCCCTTGATTCTGATCGGCGCACGGTTGTCGGCCTTTGCCGTGAGGTCGATCCGGGTCTTTGTCTGGCCGGGAAGCGTGAAGTCCGTGATCCGACCGGTCAACTGTTGGATGCGGGTGGAGACGACCGGTTGAATCGAGCGGTCGGTGAAGGTGAGGCCGGCGTTTTCGAGCACGAAGGCCTTGACGGCGAGACGAAGCGGCTCTCCCGTCGCGGCCGGAGCCTGCTTGGCATCCTGCGAGGCCGGAGGAGAAGTCCGTTCGCGGACAAGGGTTGCCACATTCATGGTTCCGTCTTTGCCGACGGTTCCAATGCCCTGGAAATTCTTGAGGTGAACCTGATTGATCTGGATGATCGTCGGAGACAAGGCCGTCTGAAGCCCGCTCAACCGCAGCCCGTCCCACTTCACGAGCAGGTCGGAGGTTCGTTCGTCTCGCACGGCGAGTTGATTCAGTGCCAGGTCGCCGATGAAGCGAAGCTGCGGCTGCTTCGGAGCGGCTCCGTACGTCACCTTGCCCTGCAATTGAAGATAGCCACTGGCCACCTTTGCATAGGTCTGCTCCGAGATATAGGGTTGGAGCGGACGTAACTCGAAGTCCTTCAACGTCGTCTCGACCTCTGCCTGGACCGGCGAGTGGTGGAGGGTGCCGGACACGGCAAACGTGCCCTTCTCCGCCCAACGGAGTGAGGCGTCCGCTCGAATCGGTTGATCCTCCGGATAGGCGATGTCCTTCACATCGAGATTGATCTGGTCGATGAGTAACTGGGCCGGCGTCGCCGGAACATCGTCGAGAACGGAGAGACGAAAGTTATCCATGTGCAATCGGCCCAGTTGGATGTGCCAAGGCGCCTGGTTCTCGCCGGAGGGTCGGGCGGCATTGGTTTCCGATTGAGCCGACGGGGAGGCAGGCGATGAGCTGGTTTCGGTAGTCCGTTGAGCAATGAGTTTTTGGAAGTTCAACCGGCCGTCCTTGCCACGATGTGCGAAGAATGAGCCGTCGACCAAGGCGATCTCGTCCACGGCGACCGTGCGCCGCGTGATGTCGGCCGAGATGCCTTGTACGGAGAGATGCGGCAGTGACGAGCGGACTTCTTGGCTGTCGGGATCGGCGATGATCAAGCGCGTGAGGTCGAAGATTCCCCGTTGTACGTCCAGCACCAGCGGTTCCTGTGCGAAATCGACATGATAATCGAATGACAGGCCGGCGAGACCATCCAAGATCTCTCCGCGGAAATGTTGGAGGTAATAGGGCGCAAAGCTGTTGACCTGGACGCCCGAGATCGCAATGGTGCCGGAGGATTTCAGGGGATCCAAGGAAAACTGTCCGGACCAGGAGACGGACGTGTCCGGATCCATGCGAGCAGTGAAGGCATGAGGACTGCTGGCGTCCGGCTCGGTCGTAAAGTTGGTGACGAGAAGCCGGAGCGGGCCGATCCGGGTCTGATAGGGCACCGGGTGGGTGAGGTCGTCAAAGGTCGCTGTTCCCTCCTCGACCGCGAGTTTGGCGATCCTGATCGTCGGCGGGCGGGAGGTCTTTGTCGGTTCAGCCGTTTCCGATGGAGGTCTCGATTCCGGCTGCTGTTCTGAGCGGAGGATGTCGGCGAAGTTGGCCTTGCCGCCCTTTTCAAGAATGACGCTCAGTGACGGTTGTTTCAGCGAGATCTCGCTGAAATTCAAACTGCGCTGGAAGAGGGAAGAGCTTTGGAAGTTGACGAACAATTCTCCGAACGACGCGAATTCCTCTCCGGTCGGCTCGGTGACCTGAAATCCGGTGATCCTGAGCGACAGCGCGTAGGGGTTGAAGTCGACCGCTCGAATGGCAACCTGCCGATGCAGGATGGGCGGCAGTTTCTGCTCAAGTTGGGATTTGAGGACGGCGGGGACAACAAAGAATCCGATTAGCGTGTAGAGCAGGAGCAGGCTAGACAGGATGATGAGCCATTTGGTTTTTCTGGGCATGACAACCCCCCAATAGCCCGACAAGCACGGGATTCAGGACAAGCCTCATCATAAATCACGCACTGACGGGACGGCAATTGCGAAACTTATGGGGAAGCCCCGAGGGGTGCCGATCGCGGGGCGAAGGGACGTAGGTACCGGCGAAGGGCTTCCAATTCATTTGTACGCCACCGCACCGCGATGTGCAGCCGTTCCAAGTATTGCTGGGCGAGCTTTCCGCCGAAATCGAGCCGGCGCTCGTTGAAAAAAATCCGCACGTCATGTTCCAGTTCTGGTGTCGCCAGGTTCACGACCGCGCTGCACATACGCCGGAGGCCAACAGGTGGGAAGAGCCGCTCCATGGTCTCCCAGTGGTCCTTGATGAACGCCCAAGTCATCTCGCGCGCCGCCACATTGCCGAGCAGGACTCCCAAGAGAGCCGGGGCGTCTTGGGTGCGGATGTTCCCGTTGAGAGTGCTGTCCAGCGTGCGTGCAATCAGGGGTTCGGGGCGGAAGGCTGCCAAACTAAACAGGTAACGCCGCTCCTCCTGTGGTGTGGCGGCCTCCTTGAAGCGTCGAGCGAATTGTTCATATTGCAGTCCGTCTCCCGTGTGGGCCACGATCGAGATGAGCGCCGGTAGGAGGTTTGGATCGATTCCGCCACTGTTTTGCGGCACGGCATGATATAGCGAGTTGGCTCTGGTCTGAGTGGCGGTATCATCGCCAAGGGTGCCCAAGGCCTCGATCAAATCCCCGCGGAGTTGGGCGGTCAGCCCAAGTTCCTCTTGACGCGGAGACCATCCCAAATGTGAAACAGCCGGCTGAACCTGCTCTTGAACCAACCGAGCCAAAGCAGGACGGTCGCCTGCTTCGATGAGCTGATGAAGCAGGCCGAACGACTCCAACAGAAGGCCCCACACGTGGCGATCCTGGTCGTCACGGAACCGAGAGGCAAGATCCAGGTAGAAAGCGATCGGGACCTGCCCCGCGAGGCACAGGGCCCAGGCGTCGTTGATCAGTGTGAAGCGATCGGTGGAGGAGAGTTGGCCGGGCAGGCGCGCTTGGAGTTGCTCGAAAAGATCGGGCTCGTATCGGACCCGGTAGAATCCATGGCCTCCCTCGTTCACCACCAGTGAATCAAAACCGTCCGGGATGGTCAGCCGCATCGATTCGCTCTGGAGCACAAACTTGTGAGATGTCTCGCGGCCGCCGGCACGGATCTGCACATGGACGGGCACGTGCCAGGTTCATGGGGGTTGAGGAGTCTGTCCGCCCCCGACCGTGTCCGGTGCCAGGTATCGAAAACGCTGCTGCTTCAGCAGGATATGTGAGGGACCGTCTCGCCCGACCGTCAACAGGGGATAGCCGGCCTGGAGAATCCACCCGTTCATCATGGCGGAGATGGGAAGCCCCGCAACCTTCCCAATTGAGGCCCAGAGGTCATCGGTTTCGGCATTTGCATAGGCGTGCGCTCTAAGATAGGCGCGGATGCCGTCACGAAACATCGTTTCACCGATAAACTGTTCCAACATGCGGAGGACGACCGCTCCCTTGTGGTAGGTGAGGACATCGAACATGCCTCCGGCGTCCTTGGGATCTCGGACCGGATACTCGATCGGGCGAGAGCTGTCCAGTCCGTCGACACTCAAGGCTGACGCGCGCGACGTCAGGAACATCCGCAGCGGCTGCCATTCGGGCTTCCAATTCTGAACCGCCAGCGCCTCCATGAAGGTCGCGAAGGCCTCGTTGAGCCAGATGCCGTTCCACCAGGCCATCGTGACCAGGTCGCCGAACCACATGTGCGCGTTCTCGTGCGACACCACATTGGCCAAATCTTCCAGTTCCTCCTGGCTGGCGGATGCCTCGTCGATGAGCAGGGCGCGCTCGCGAAAGGTGACGGCACCGAAGTTCTCCATCGCGCCATGGGAGAAATCCGGAATGGCGATGAGATCCAGCTTGTCGCCCGGGTAGGGCATGCCGTAATAGTCCTCGAAAAACCGCAGCGAGGCCGCGGCGATCTCCTGTCCGACCTGCATCAAATGGGTCTTCTTCGGGACGGCCCAGAGTCTGATCGATGTGCGGCCCACTTGGACGGGGGCCGACCCCTCCAGATCTCCCACGACGAAGGCCAGCAGGTAGGTGGACATTGTGATGGTCTCGGCGAAGCGGACGACCTTGCGTCCCTCCCGAACCTCTTCAGACAGTGCTGCGGTATTCGAGAGCGCAGTCAAGTCGGGATCGATGGTAAGGGTCAGGTTGAATCGGGCTTTGAAATCCGGTTCGTCCCAACAGGGGAAGGCGCGCCGAGCGTCGGTGGCCTCGAACTGGGTGACGGCCAGGCTTCTGACGGTTCCGGTCTCGTCGGTGTAGATGCTTCGATACAATCCACGGAGCTGGTCGTTCATGATGCCGTGGAAATCGAGTGAAATGGTCCAGGGACCTGGGGTGAGGGTCTCTCGGAAGGTGAGGTGACAGCGTTCAGTCTTCAGATCCAACGTGCAGGTGCCGACCAGTGTTTGGCCGTGATCATCCATCGCCCTGATCGTATCGATCTCCAGGTCAAGTGCGTTCAATACGACCACGGCGGTCGATTGCTGTACGGCCACCACGATCTTCACCGATCCCTGGAACAGGCCTCTCTTCAGGTCGGGGGCGATCGAGAGGTCGTATCGGTTCGGCAGAACTAGCCGAGGCAGACGATAGGGATCGAGCAGATGGGCGGTCGGCTCAGTGGTTTGCGCGGTCATCGAAGGCTCGTGAACAAGGGCAGGACGAGGCCGACAGCCGGTGAAGGAATCCAGCATGAACCACAGACCACCGGCCGTTCCGCCAAGCCGCAGAGTTTGAGAGGCAACTCGGCTCAGCCATGAGAGAGCCTCGCGTCGGGATACGCACGGACGATGACCCCTGTCTGATTCGGATCGCGGTCTGTCGGAGGACTCGAACAGTTTGGCGGTTTGTGTGTCTGTCACCGACGCTCATGACCGCTGCGGGGCTGCCTGCGTGACGATACCCTCAGGCGTGCCGACGATGAGCAAGCTGGTCCGCCCCACGAAGAGGCCGGTTTCCACCACGCCGGGAATCTGATTGAGGCGGACCTCCATTTCGGCGGGGTGAGTGATCGATCCGACCTGCAGGTCCAAGATGAAGTGCCCGGCCTCCGTGCGGAATGGCCGGCCATTCCGTTCTCGCAGCACGGCTTTCCCCGCAATAGCCTCAAGTTGTCTTGCCGTATTGCCCCATCCGAACGGGATCACTTCGATCGGCAACGGGAAAGAATTTCCGAGCACCGGCACCCGCTTCGTATGGTCGACGACGATGATAAGCTGGCGCGCTGCCGCGGCAACGATCTTTTCCTTGAGCAAGGCGCCGCCGCCGCCCTTGATCAGGCACAACTGTGGGTCCACCTGGTCGGCTCCGTCAATCGCGAGGTCGAGCGTCCAGCTCTGCTCGGATTCGATCAGCGGAATACCCTGGCTTCGTGCCAGATCGGCCGTATCCTGCGATGTGGGCACGCCTCTGATCCTTAAGCCCTGCTTGATGCGATCGCCGAGGGCCAAAATCAGGTGCCTGGCCGTCGAGCCTGTGCCCAGCCCGATCACCATCCCGTCTTGAACGTACTCAATCGCCTTGAGCGCGGCCTGGCGCTTCAGCTCGTCGAGCAATCCGTTGTTCATGTCTGGGCTTCACAGGCAAGTTGAGCCGCGACCGAGGCGGCGCCGAGGAGGGCGGTCTTGTCGTTCACGATGACCCGAATCGGGATGTTGCCCATCAGGCGCTTGTAGCGCCCTTTGTTGGTAAACGCACGCAGGAAGGTGCCATCCTGCAATTTGGCCAGCAGCTTCGGGGCGATGCCGCCGCCGAGGTAGACTCCGTCCAGCGCCATCGTTTTCAAGACGAGGTTCCCCGCCTCCGCTCCGTAGATGGCCGCGAACATGTCCAGCGCTTGCTTGGCGATATCCGCCTGCCCCTTGAGGCCGGCCTCCGCGATGACCGCGGGACCGTCGCCCACTCGCATCTGTTCAGCAAGCCAGGTGGGTTCGTTCTTCTTCGTGTCACGCAGGAACTCGTAAATCGCCTGCAACCCCGGACCGGAGAGTACTCGCTCATAACTCACGTGAAGGTACTGGCCGCGAAGATGGCGTAAAAGATCGATTTCCGCGTCGCTGTTCGGAGCAAAATCACAATGTCCGCCTTCCGAGGACAACACGTGGAAGTGGTCCTTGGCCCACACCAGCGCCGCCTCGCCGAGGCCCGTGCCGGCCGCGATCAGCGCCATACAGCGCTTCACGGCGGGCGGACGTCCTGGATTCAAGGTGGCCAGCTCATCCGGCCGCAGAACGAGCAGGCCATGCGCGGTCGCTTCAAGGTCGTTGAGAAGTCGAACTTGTGGAATCTCGAACCGTTTAGCGAGGTCGGCTCCGCTCACAATCCAGGGTAGATTGGTCGTCTGGCACCGGTTGTCCATGACCGGGCCCGCGACGCCGAAACAGGCTGCGTCGATCTTGAATGGGGCAGGCTCAGGAGCCGGTGCGTCATGTGGCCGGGTTTCCGACTCGTCGAGATCGTCAGATTGGCGCAGGGGTGGTGGCGTAGGAGGTTTGAGAAATCCTTCGAGGACTTCTTCGAGCTGACCGTAATCCCGGCTATAGAACGTCTGTTGATGGACCGGTTCGACCCTGGACTTCGTCCACTCGTAAAGAGCGAGGTGGGTCTTGGTGCCGCCGATATCGCCAGCGAGAATCATGCGCTTGGTTCGATCACGATGAAGTTGGTTATCTCGAAGGTAGGGCGGAAGCCGCGGTCCTGTCAACATACCATATCAGCCGTCCGTTTGCGGGGCGAATCTGTGAGGCCGGTAGGGGCGCGGCTGACTCCCGGTCTTCCATCACCCTGCGGAGGACCGGGGCCTTGGAGGCGCCGGTTACCAGAAACACGATCGTCTCGGCTGCATTGAGGAGCGGCATCGTCATGGTCAATCGGCGTGAGATCCCGAGCGGGGATGATGTGGGGACAACCAACCGGGTGTGTTCGTGAAGCGCAGGACTTGCTGGAAACAGGGAGGCCGTATGACCATCGTCGCCCAGGCCCAGGAAGACCAGGTCAAAGCGAGGGAACGGTGTCTGATCCGGCGTAAAAGCCTCGCGGATCGTCGCTTCATAGTGAGCGGCCGCCTCTTCCGGTTCCGTCTCGCCGCGCATCCGCATGACCCGCTGAGGTGCGATCCGCAAGGGATCGATCAAGACTTCCTTAGCCATGCCGTAATTGCTGTCGGGGTGGTTCGGAGGGACACAACGTTCATCTCCGAAAAATAGGACGACGGATGTCCAATCGATCCGCTTTGCCCATTCGGGTTGTGTCAGTGTGAGATAGAGGTGGCGGGGTGTTGACCCTCCAGAGAGGACCAGACGAACGAGGGGTTTCCGGCGCAGCGTTGCTTCAACGCTACTCACCAGGAAGTCCGCGACCCCCTCAGCCCACGCAGAGTCGTTTTCGAGGATCCGGATCTCGTGCGAGGTCGGCATGGGTACTGAAGTTGTCACGTGGGAAGGTCGCATCGGAGGGCGACGAAAGGCATCTTAGGGGTTGGTCGGGAAAAAGGCAAACGAGGCCGCAGCGCAAAGCCTGTTACCGATGGGCTGCTTGGACAATCAGCAGCGGCATTCCGTCGGTTACGGTCCAGGCTAGGGACTGTGCATCCGCTTCGGACAATGACAGCGAGATCATTGAAGGATGCAGCTCGTTCGGCGTCTGGCTGGTATTGGAGGGGGCATGTATCAGCTGCGTCAGGCTGCGCCACCAACGGACAATCTGGGATCGGATCCGGGTCCAGACTGATCGGTGGTTGGAAGCCTCCACCGAAACCGCCAGCGGCGGATCGAATAGCAGCTCGTATGTGCCGGGCATGTCGCTTAGTTCAATCGGCTTGGCGGTGAGATCGTCCGTCGGACCGGACTTGGTCCGCGTGATTGGGGGTCTTGTCTTGAGGTAAAAGGGGCCGTCCGAGCGAACGACCTCCGCGGTGGTCCAGGAGGAAATCGGAAGTCGATAAAGGTCGAGCCCCCGTGCTTTGATCAAGAGCTGTGCTGTCTGAAGATCAAGCACCAGATATGTCTGTGGACGAGCGGCGAGACGGATTTCTTGTTCGAGTACGCGGTTGCGTTCCGCAACATCAGGTGGATTGGGTATAGAGGATGGCATGGAATCGGCGGCGTGGAGCGGTTCAATGGAGCTGGAGAGGAGGAGTGCGAGGGTGCGGGCCGTCACATGGACGAGGAGATTCGTGGCAACGCTTCGCCAGATTCCGGTCGCTCTGATGACGATGGCCACCATCGGCCGGCACGTAGCTAAAAAATCATGACTGATGTCCCGACCTTCGCTGTCCTGTAGACGGTCCGAAGGTCCTCGTCGTTCAAACGGATGCATCCGTGCGTGACGTTCTTACCCAGCAACCGGGCATAAAGGGTGCCGTGAATGAAGTAACCTTGCCCGAATCCGAGCGCATATTCGCCCAGTACGCCCGGTTCGAGCCGTTCGGCCGGATTACGCGGGACCGCTAGTCCGGCCTCCACAAATGCCCAATCCGGCTTGACCCAGATCGGATTCAACAATTTTGATCGAATCGTAAAGATGCCACGAGGCGTGTCGAACACCCATTGGCTCTGGGGTTGAGCCGGCTTATCGAGAATTGTCCCGCTTCCGGTTGAAGCCACGGCGGTCAGCAGGATTTTGTGGCGTTGTTTGAAGTAGAGGAGGTTCCGAGCCGTGTCCACTACGATATACGGGTCGGCGGGCGCTAGCTGGGCCAATTTTCTGGTGAGGAACGCCTGTCGAGATCGCAGCACTTCAAGGGGAGGCCCAGCACGGTTCAGATCAGAGAGGGGAATATTCGAGGGTACGAGATATGTGGATTGGGAGAATCCAACCCATGCGGCCACGGCGAAAAGGAAGAGCATCACCGTCGCTGCCTGCTTCATGGCCGGGACGCGCCCCTCTGGAGACTAGTGTAGTGGTTCATGCTGTTCTTGTCTTATCCAAGGCGACTCTGGCCCGGTGCACTTTCGCCAGGATGTCCTGAGCGGATTTGGTCCAGACGAACGGTTTCGGAGCGGCATTGTGATGGCGGAG
>JBFWWG010000025.1:0-22717 GCA_050246315.1 Nitrospiraceae bacterium
TCCCTATTCTTTAACACCAAACAGGGGGAGGTTCCAACTGCCAAAGGTGACAGCTTGAGGGGGAACGTCTATACCATGGCGGGAGCTAAACCTGCAATCGCGCCGTGTGATCCGTTCCGCATGCGGCAAGTGATCGCGAGGTCTCGGTCGTGCCGGCCTCCAGCAGGGAGAGATGGACCGGCGGGAAATCCCCTGCTCTTTCGGCACGGCCTTGGGCCTGGAGGGGTCTCTCACAGAGGCCAGGACGCACGAGGGCGGCTGTTTGAGCATGTCGGGCCTGTGCGAGACCGCTTCGATCGGCATGGCCTCCGTCAATCCGATTCCTACCCCTGCGCATCACGGCGTCCCCTCCGAGCCGGAGCGTTGCAATTTCGGCGATGCCGACACGAATCGGCGTCCGGCCGAGACGTCATGAATGGCCTGAGGCAAGTCGGATACCAGCCGGTCCTTGATGACGTAGGCCATCGCACCAAGAGTCATGGCTTCGCTGAGATAGTCCGGGTCGTCATGGACGGTGAGGAAAATAATGCGGGTGCCGACTCCGTCGGCCCTCAGCCGTCGCGCCACGTCCAGCCCGTTCATGTTCGGCATCGTGATATCCAATACCGCGATATCGGGCAGGAGTCGTTCCACAAGCTCGACCACGCCGGCTCCATCGGAAGCGGTGGCGACAATGTCGCAGGCGTCGGCCATCAACCGGACAGTATGATCGAGAAGCTGCGCGCTATCGTCGGCGAAGATCACACGCGGTCGCGTGACAGGACCGATTTTCGGTCCATCGCGAGGCGTCGTGATGAATTGATTGACCATGAAGACCACTTCTCAACTCCGCCAGTCTCCAGAGGGAGCGAGGGGGACGCGTCACCATTACCACGGTGCGAGGTCGAGCACTACTGTCAAAACTGACAGGGTCGTTTGATCGGACGGTTCAAGCTCCGGGTGCGGAAATGAGACGCTGACGGATGGCGAATTGCACGAGATCGGCGGTGGATTTGAGCCGAAATTGCTCCATGACGCGATATTTGTGAAACGCGACCGTCCGAGGAGTCAGCCCCAACGTGACGGCTACTTCTTTCATCGAGCGTCCTTCGGCGAGGAGTTGCAAGACCTCCCGTTGCCTCGGTGTGAGCAGCCGACGAACGGATGCTGGTGCGCCGGCGCTCTTGGGGATGTCCTCGATCATGGTCGCCAGTGCGGGACAGATGTACCGGTGTCCCTCGCGAACGGCTCGCAGAGCCTCGAACAGCCGTCGGGACGCCTCGCTTTTCAGCAGGTACCCCATGGCGCCGATTTCGATGGCGCGTCTCGCCATCTCGATGTCCTCGCTGGCCGTGAGGATGAGGAATGCGGTGTGAGGCAGCAGTTTCCTGATACGCTCCATCGCGTCCAACCCGTTCAGCAGCGGCATCGCCACGTCGGCGATCACGATGTCGGGTTTCAGTCTGAGCGCCTGCGCCACCAGGTCGCGGCCGTCGAGCGCGATCCCGGCGACGTCGTACTCCTCCTCGTCCGCCAGCAATCGCACAAAGGCGTCCAGCAGGAGCCGGTGATCGTCGGCGAGCAGGAGGCGGAATAGCTTCATGCAGGTTTTACGGCGAACCCGGCTCCAGCGGAACGGAGGCCTCGATCTCGGTGCCTGCTCCCGGGGCCGATCGGATCGCCAGTGTGCCGCCGACGCCGCTCACTCGCTCGGTCATGCTCACCAACCCCAGCCCGTCGCCGCATCTCACCAGGCTTGGATCGAACCCCTTGCCGTGGTCCCTGAGCCGCAAGGTCACGGCCGAGGGCTGTCCTGTCAGCAACACCTCAACCGCATCGATTCCACTATGCTTCCTGACGTTTTGCAGCCCCTCCTGCGCGACACGATACAGAGTCAAGGCGACCGCATCAGGGATGGTACGCGGTACGGCGCGGTCCATCCAGCAGACGTGCAGGCCGTGTTCCTCCATGTCGCGGCAGAGCGCTCTCAGGGCCGGCACCAATCCGAGATGTTTCAATTTGGCGGGGTGCAGCCGATGGGACAAGTCGTGGACGTCCGACGAGAGCGCCGTCACCCGTTGTTGCATCGCCTGAATCAGCGTTTCCGCGGCGGACGTTGAAGGCGAGACCCGACCGAGCTGCCCCAACTCAACCGACAGCAACGCGAGGGTTTGATTCACATGGTCGTGCAACTCACGTGCAATCCGTCTCCGCTCTTCTTCTTGAGCCGAAATCAATCGGGCGCTGAGCCGTCGCAAGTGGTCCTCGTGTTGCTTGTGCTCCGTCATGTCCTTGGCGATGCGGGTCGCGAATCCGACCATACCCCGCTGATCATGGAGCCGAGCCCCATGGTCATCAAGCCACCGGATCGAGCCGTCGGGCAAGACGACCCGAAACTGCTCGTGGTATTCGCGCCGCGCGCCCCGTAGCCAGGCGGTGTACGCCTCTTCCACCCGTTCACGATCCTGCTCGTGCACGCACTTCAGCCAGAGGCGCGGGTCGCGATAAAACGCGTCCGGCTGATGACCCATGAGCGGCGTAGACTCTGTCAGACCGTGCAGCCGCTGATCACGGTCGCGCCGGGCCTTCAGGATCGACTTCGTCGTCGGCATGTTCTCGTGAACGAGCAGGACCCAGGCTCTCGGGGCATCCCCCGGCAGTTTGAAGCGACTGCCCCTCAGGAGAAACCGCTGCCGTCGTTTGGGCGCGAGATGGAGTCTGTAGGGAGCGGCAAAGCTCGTGGATGTGCCGGTCAACAATCGCCGGAGCTTGCGTTCGACAGCTCGTGCGTCCACCGCATGTTTTGGGTCAGTCTCCCGGCACAGATCCCGATAGTGGAGTCCGACTCCGTCGGTCTTGGACTGCAACCGAAGGGTGCGCACAACGCGACGCCAGGCCTGGTTGACGTAGCGGATCACTCCTGTCCGGTCGAGCAGAACGACCGGCGCCTGGTACGCATCGATGATGGGTTGAATGACACGTTCGACCTTGTCTGAGCTGCGGAGCCTCTTTCTGGTCGGCCGCTTCGAGGACGCTCTATGCTTTTTCTCCTGCCCACGAACCGGGAACGTCATCGGCCTCGACTCATGAAAGGTTCCCCATCTAGGAATGGGGGAATGGGTACATAGCACACCCAGGACACGTTGTCACTCAACTGGAGGATCAATCACGCAGGGTCGATCAGGTCAGGAAGTGGAGTAATCTGAGCGTTGTGTAGGCGGACGTTGTCAACATCCTGCTCGTGTTGGGTCCCAGAAGTTCGTTCGTGGTGAGTCTGTCGAACCATGAACGGAACTTCTTGAAAGTGGGCGCCCCTCGACATGCTCAGGGCGAACGGACGATCACCGGATCCTAAGGGACACAAAGCCACGGATCAGAAATACAATGCCCCATAGAGAAAGGCCGTCGCCCAGTCGTTGCGGACGCCCCACCCGCTCTCGTCCTTCGGCTTGTAATCGACATCGATGCTCAAGCGATCGAACGCTCCTCCAACTGCGAAATGCTTGAACAGGCGGTACTCCAGCCCGGCATAGAATTCGTTCATCGACCCCTTCAACGTATTCACTTCGAGATAGAACCAGTCGAATCGCAGTTGCGCTTTGAGCCGGGTCGTGATGTTGTAGTTCAGCAGCACCCCGATGCTGGGGAGCGGTACCGTCAGTTTTTGGGATTCGACGCTTGAGGCCACGATCGTCCCTCCCGCACAGGAAGGTCCTCCGGCGCATACCAGGTTTCCTGCAAACAATGTGTCAAGTTTGGCGACGTACAGACCGGGGGAGATGCCCAGTTCGACTTTGTCGTTGTGATAGAAGGAATAATTATAGATGAGCCGATAGAGTTGGATATCGAGCTTGCTCTGGATGGCCCCGCCCGCTGCGTAGGTCGTGTCGCCGATCGTGATGTCTTGGGTGAGCGTTCGATTCCCGTCGCGATCGACATCATAGTAGCTGAAGCCGAGGCTGTGTCGATCGTTGAATCGATATTGCGCATCGATCCGCCAAAAACTGTCATCGCGCGATCCGCCGAGCGTATCGGCAAAATCCACGGTGGCTCCCACTCCTGAAGCGCCGTTGAATCGAAAAATCGTATCCGCGTTGAAAACCAGGCCGTAGCCGCCGCGGATCATGAAGCGATCCGGGAGTTCCGGCTGGATTTCCCCTTCGGCCCGCCCAAAATCCGGAACCAGCAAGATCAATGCGAGCACGGAGAGCCACACAGACATCATGCGAGGAAGCGGAGTGGATTTCATCGGGCCTGTCCTTCTTGCCGAGGGGATGGCTAATCTCAGCAGGTCATGTCGCTGCGCAACGGTAGTGAATACCAGCCGGTCCTGTCAAATGGCCGTGATGAGGCGGTCGGCCTATCCCATTTCACGCCGGGCGAGGTGGAGGTAGGCGCCGACCATGAGAAAATTGATGCCGACCGCGACCATGTTCCAGACCATCACGGGTCGCGAGTCGATCAACCATCCGTAGTAGACCCAGAGGATCTGGAACGTGCCCATGATGGCCGCCATGGTTGGATTCATCCCCTTGCAGGACCGCCGCTTGAGCATGGCCAGCAGGTCCGGCAGTGCGGCAAACGTCGTTCCGAATCCGGCCGCGAATCCGATGATCTCGGTGAGCGACATGAAGCGGTCCCCTCACTTGGCTGCGGTCTTTGGAGGAAAATCCTTGTACGCTCTGGCGATGGCTTCCTCAACGAGTGCGATATTATCCTGTGCCGTATCTTCAAGGTTGGCCACCATGGTGGCGCGCCAGACCAACTCTTTCTTTTTCGGCTCCACCAGATCCGTGATGAGCGTGCCTTCTCGATATTCATAGGTCGTGACGCCGCTGTAGCCGGCTCCCCAACCGTATCCCCCGCGCCATCCATAGGCCCCGACGGCCGGGCCGGTGCTTTCGACCCGCTGTTTGTCCTTGATCCCCATCCAGTAATGGACCAGGAGATCGGGATGCTCATCCAATGCGACCTGCTGAAGCCCTTTCTGCGTGAGCTCCCGACCAAGGATTGTTTCGAGCCGCTTGCGGGTCAGCGAATTGTCAAGCACGCCTCCCTGGTTCAGATCCGTGAGCCCTGCGAACGCAAAGGAGTGGAAGCGGGTGAAGTCCGCCGATGGATCAAAGTCGGTCTTCACATCGATGGTCGTGCAGCCGGACAGTGCATAGCAGATCAGGATAAACAGGGTGAGAGTTTGTCGTATCGTCATACAGCGCTCCAGTGGAATTTGTAGGAGCGGTAGTGTACTTCAATCACGGCGTCACGTGCGAGAGGTCGAATCCGCTACCACGCTCCCGCCTCGTTCAACAGGGCCGCGATCTCGCGGTGGTCCTTTCGCCGCGCACGCTGCAACGGCGTGACGCCGCCTTGATCGGCGAGGTGGAGATCGGCCCCGACTTCAATGAGCAGGCGAACCATGATGGTTGGCGGGCCTCCGGCCTGTTGCGGTCGAGATGATGTCGGGCAACATGAGGGAGCCGTCTCCGACGAGGGTGCCGACAAGACACCCCCGCCGGAGCGGGCAAGGTCTTAGTTCGGCGGGGACAGCGACTGAAGCCGCCTCATCAGTTCCATCATTTTCATCGACGTGTAGTTGATCCCGGCCGCGCTCATGCTACTCCCCTCCTGGTGAGGGTACTTGTCATAGTCCGCAAAGAAGCCCTGTATGACCCCCTGAGCGGGCACAAACAGCCACAGGTTGTCGCCGTACCAGCGGAGATACCCCATTTCACCGTGCTTCCACATCATCTCGTACGGGTCGGCTTTGAGGTTGATAATGAGGGGCCAGTTGGGCTGGACGCGGATGCCTGTCGCGATGTTGCCCTCGAAGGTCGCGAAGTGCACCTTCCAATCGCGATAGCGGATCGCATTCAGATCCCCCGCCTGGCCGAAGTAGAAGTACTCGTTTCGCGGGCTCTTTGCTGTCTTCCCCTGGAAGAACGGCAACCAGTTGTATCCGTCGAGGTGAACCCTGAATTCCTTGCCGTTGGCCTTGTGGCCATTGAGCAGCTTCTCTTTCACATCAGACTCACCCGCGGCCGCGAGGAACGTCGGCATCCAATCGTTGTGGGCAATGGCATCGTTGACGAGCGTGCCTGGCTTCAGGACGCCGGGCCAACGAACGAGTAGAGGCACGCGATGCCCACCCTCCCAATTGGTCCCCTTTTCGCCGTGGAAGGGCGTGATCCCGCCGTCCGGCCAACTGACCGTCTCGGCCCCGTTGTCGGTCGAGTACATGACGATCGTGTTCTCTGCGATCCCCAGCTCGTCAAGCTTCTTGAGCAACTGGCCGACGTGCCCGTCGTGTTCCACCATCCCGTCCGGATAGAGGCCGATGCCCGTCTTGCCGTCGCTCTCCTTCTTCAGACGGGTCCAGACGTGCATGCGGGTGCTGTTGTGCCAGAGGAAGAACGGCTTGCCCGACTTCACAGACCGGTCCATGAAGTCGAGGCTGCCGGCGAGCATCTCTTCATCGATCGTTTCCATCCGCTTGCGGGTGAGCGGCCCCGTGTCCTTGAGTTCGCCGCCGGCCGTGGATTTGATGACGCCGCGCGGGCCGTACTTCTTTTTGAATTCCGGGTCCTTCGGATAGTAGTAGGTTTCGGGCTCCTCTTCCGCATTCAAATGGTAGAGGTTGCCGAAGAACTCGTCGAAGCCATGCGCAGTGGGCATGTGCTTGTCCCGGTCTCCCAGGTGATTCTTTCCGTATTGCGCCGCGACATAGCCATGGTTCTTCAGCAGGTCGGCAATGGTCGGCGCCCAGTCGGGGATGCCGTGCTCGCTCCCGGGCATGCCGATGGTCAGCAAGCCGGTGCGGAATGGGTGCTGGCCGAGGATGAAGGCGGCCCGCCCTGCCGTGCAGGACTGTTCGCCGTAGGCGTCGGTGAACAACGCCCCTTCCTTCGCGATCCGGTCGATATTGGGTGTCCGGTAACCCATGATGCCGTGGTTGTAGGCGCTGATATTGTGTACGCCGATGTCGTCGCCCCAGATGATGAGGAT
Organism: Nitrospiraceae bacterium; assembly: GCA_050246315.1. Lineage (GTDB taxonomy): Bacteria > Nitrospirota > Nitrospiria > Nitrospirales > Nitrospiraceae > Nitrospira_G. The sequence goes on from JBFWWG010000025.1 coordinate 6,982, forward strand.
GTTCGGTTTCCGGTCCGCAGCCTGCGCCGGTGTGAAATCGATCCCTGCCAGCGCGACCGTCAGTGTCAGGATGCTGAACATCGTTTTCATGCCTGCTCCTTTTCGTTGGGTTGATCTCGGCCGTCTGTTTCAAGTTTCGCCAGCCGGTCGCCCTGTGGTGAGAATGGTCTCATCCAGATTCGGTTCTTGATCGTACCAGCCGGAATCCGAGATGGTTGGTGCCGGTATCCGGTTCCCCTTTTCCACGCCCGCCTGCGATATACCGCGCGCAGTACTGGTCTGTACAGAGAAACGACCCGCCCTTGTGGACTTTCTTCTTCACGCCTGGTTCGCTGGGATCGAAACTGTCTGCCGGCCCTTGCGGATTCAGCGGGAGAGTCCCCTTCGCCGTCAAGGTTCGATAGTAATCGTGCCGATACCAATCGCTGGTCCATTCCCAGACGTTGCCGGCCATGTCGTAGAGACCGTAGCCGTTCGGCGGGAATGAAGCCACCGGCGCAGCTCGATCGTAGCCGTCTTCGGCCACGCTCTTGTCGGGAAAGTGGCCTTGAAAGGTGTTCGCCATGTACTTGCCGCCGGGCTTCAGCTCATCGCCCCACGGATAGGCTTTGCGGTCTAGACCGCCTCGTGCGGCAAATTCGAATTCCGCTTCCGTCGGCAATCGTTTCCCGGCCCACTTCGCATAGGCTAGCGCGTCCTCATAGGCGATGTGGACGACCGGATACTGTCCGCGGTCTTGGATATGGCGTGCTGGTCCTTCCGGATGCCGCCAGTTTGCGCCTTTGACATACGACCACCATTGAAAGTGATCGTTTAACTTTATAGGGTGATCGGGCGGGGAAAACACGACCGAACCGACTACGAGATTCTCGGGCGGCGCGCCGGGGAAATCCTCGGGACGCGGCGTCCGTTCGGCCACCGTGACATAGCCCGTCGCCTCAACGAACGTCGCAAACTGTTGGTTCGTCACTTCCGTCTTGTCCATCCAGAACCCGTCAACCCATACGCGGTGCCACGGCTGCGCATCGGGAAACTCGTCCGCTCCCATCCAGAATTCTCCGCCGGGAATCCACACCATGCCGTCCGGTGCCGAGCCCGGCGGAGGCGTTGGAGCTGCGGATGCCAAGGCTGCGCCGGCCTGTTGCATCGACTGACTCGAAACGGGCTGTGCACCGACGGCGGTGAAGCCTCGCCCGGCTTTCGCAGCGGCCACGCCCATATCGCAGGTCATGCCGGACGCCGGCAAGGAGGAAACTGTTGGAGCGCTCTTCCCGAAGAAGTACCAGGACGAAGCCAGCACGAGACCGGCGCATAACACCACCCCAAGGATGATGACGGCGCCATGCGACTTGTGGGTTGCAGACCGCTGCTTATGGACCACAGTGGCGTTCTCCAAACAGGTCAATCGGTGAATGTCGACTTCGGCGACGGGCACAGTGCGCTCATCGGAAGTGCCGTCACGGCGGAGCCACTACTGTTCCTTCTTGAGCCGTTTCATCCCCTCGACGAGCGGATGCCAGCCGTAGTTCAACATCAACCGAAACTGGTCGATTTTCAGATCCTGAGAACCTTGATTGACCGTGGCGGAATAGCTGGCACTGATCAGCAAGTTATCGGTCGCCTGAAACCCGACTGTAAACCCGGCACTCACGTTGTCCAGCGCCTTCCCGTTGGGTGGGGGGAAACCAGCGGCCAGGGTCGTTCCTTCGAAGGTAGGCTTGGCGCCATAGAGCCAAGCGACGTCCGCCGATACCCACAGCGTCTCTGTTAAATCCCTCGTCAGATGGCCTTCGAGTTGCAGCATGGGATCACTCTTGAGCGTCTGGCCCGCATAGTTGTCATTGTTGCCGAAAAACCAGCCGGCCGGCAGGATTTCCAACGTGGTCCGCTTGCCGGGCACCCAGGGGCCGAAGGTCTTCATCATGGGCAGCCCGACCCTCCCGTACCAGCGATTTTGGCTGATGTTGACAACTTGGCTACTGTCATAGGTCCCGATCGGAAGCGCCAAGCTCATCAGCAGGTCCAGCGTGAAGGTCGGCTCATAGCGGAGCAGGTCAGGAATGTTCGTGATAACCGGGGCTCCAATCAGATTGGTATTGAGCTGCAAGATCGGATTCCCAAATCCTCTCGCTCCCTGCTGTTGGGACGTCGGACCGCCTGAGATACTGGCGTCCAAGTTGCCGACCGGCAGAAAGATCGACGCGGTCGCCGATCGCCCAAACAGGGGCAACATTTTTGAATAGCCCGCGATCGCGACATTCGCGTCAAATGAGGCATTGGGCCGAATCACATGGGATGGATCGAGCGGGTTCGCGTTCCCAGAAAGGTTCAAGTACCAGAAATTGACGATGTTGGTGCCCGCCAAGCCGTGCCAATAGATCCGCGGGCCATCACCCTGAGCAAGCGCAATCGCAGGGACCACAAGGATGGCCACGAGGAGACTCAAGACCCTGTGCGTCTGAACGCGGCTTGGCTTCATCCATTTTCTCCTTTTTTGCCTTTGACTAAGTCCTGGGGCGGGACAAACTGCGGCTGAACATGAGCGGAGGCGATCCCTCGTCGACCCTGGTTCGCTTGGGCAAGCCGTTCTCCGCGGTCTCATAAATGTAGCGGTTTGAGAGAATCACCTTGTTTGCCGTCGCCTATTGGTCCCATAGCGCCCTGAGCAGATAGATCCTGCTCCTCAGCAGGGTCCCGGGCACGGTTTGGGATCTGCCATCATGTCCTTGGGCGGGACGAACTGTCGCTTGTACGTCAGCGGCGGGTAGCCCGGATCGTCCGGGACGCGCTGCGGCAGCTTATCTTCCAGCGTCTCGAATACGGAGCGACTTGGCAAGATCACGTTGTTCGTCCGGACATAGCCCTCCCAGATCGCGATCAGCGCCCGCACCTTGTCCGGATGCTCTGCGGCGAGATCCTTTCGCTCGGCGGGGTCTGTCGCAAGGTTGAACAACTCCCAGTCGCCCTTGCCGAACGGCTTATATTGCCAACGGAGCTTCCAGTCCCCCTGCCGCACCGCGCGATTGCCGAAAAGTTCCCAGGCCAAGTAGTCCTCCTCCGTCCGTACCGTTTCCGTCTTGCCCGCCAGCACGGGGCTCCAGGATTTGCCGAGGAGCGCCGGCAGCTCGCGCCCCTCACGGGTCTTCGGATAGCCGGCGCCGGCGAGGTCGAGCAGCGTCGGCATCAGGTCGGCGACGTGCATGAGCCCGTGGTTGAGAGTCCCCTTGGGTCGATTGACCCTCGGACCGCTGACGATGAGCGCGTTCCGGATACCGCCTTCCGCGAGCCAGCCCTTGTACTGGCTGAAGGGCGTCATCGACACCTGCGCCCACATCGGGCCATAGCCGACGTACGAGCCCGGATCGCCCCATGCGTTGGGATGAGTCTGCGACCAGTTGATCGCCGCGAAGAGATAGTCGCGCGTGCCCGGTGTCCCCGCGATCATGGCGAAGAGGTCGGTCCCCTCGGCGCCATTGTCGCCGAACACGACGAAGATCGTGTTTTCGTACTCGTCGATCGCCTTGAGGTGGTCAACGAGCCGGCCGACATGGAAGTCGAGATTTTCCACCATGCCGGCGTAGAGCTCCATCTTCTTGCCCAGGATGGCCCTGGTCGCCGGAGCCAGCATGACGGGGTCAGGCAGAAACCACATGCGCTCGGCGAGCTGCGTGCCAGCGGGTACGATGCCGAGCTCAATCTGTCGCTTCAGCCGTGCCTGCCGCACGGCGTCCCATCCTTGGTCATACTCACCGACGTGACGGGCGCGCCAGTCCCGCGGCAGGTGGTACGGATCGTGCGGCGCCTGGTGCGCGACGTAGGCAAAGAAGGGTTTCCCGTCGCCACGATTGGTGTCGATGAACTCGATCATCTTGTCGGTGTAGGTCTTTGTCGCATAGTAGTCCTTGGGAAGCCGCGTCAGATAGCGCCCGTCCGCGGTGAAGACCGATCGCGGGGTCGCGGCGGTGAAATTCGCCATATCCCAGTAGCTGCCCGCCCCGTCGAGCAGCGAGAAGTCGCGTTCGAAGCCGCGCGCGGCCGGAATCAGGTCAGGCGTCTTGCCCAGATGCCACTTGCCGACCATGTAGGTATGGTAGCCGGCATCCTTGAGGAGTTGCGGCAGCGTAACAACCCCGTGGTTGAGATGGCCTTCATAGCCGGCCACGTCCCGCTGGTTGGGCGCGGTCCACTCGTCCATGTTGCCCAGGCCGTTCCGGTGCGTGTCGACGCCGCTCAGCAAGACCGATCTCGTGGGCGAGCAGCTCGCGTGGGTGTAAAAGTTCGTGAAGCGCACGCCGTCCTTCGCCAGTGCGTCGAGATTCGGCGTCTGGATCTCGCCGCCGAACGAACCCATGTCGGCAAAACCCATATCATCGCCGAGGATGACGACGATGTTCGGCCGCTTGCCCTGCGCCTGTGCCTGCACTAGAGCGGGTGCGGCAAACAGCACCGCGACCGCGATCACGAGTGTGGCTGCTTTCTTCATGCGTGCTCCAGTCATTCCGATCTCCCGTAGGTTCCGTGGGTTCCCATGGTCAGGTTGTGCATGGCGAATGCGTCCAGTCTTCTTGGATGCAGATGAGCCTGCCTGAAGACGGGGTGGTCCGACCGGCTCGTTGCCGGAGGGCTAAGGTTTGTAGTCGCTCATGCCTGGACCGGTCTTGTCGTACACATTGAAGAACTCGTCCGACATGATTGTGGCGACACCGCCTTCCGGAGTCTCGATCATATCATTCTCCAGCGTCTTCACTCGAACCTTCCAACCCGGCGGGAGTTTCTTGAAGTTGCTTGCACCGGTGGCCAGGAATTCCTGATAGGTATGTTGCGGCTTCAGACCCAACTGGAACCCTTTCATGATCCAAGTCGTGCCCGTTGGATCGTCAAGGAGCAATACGGTCGTGCCCTTGTTCCAACCCAAAGAGCTCTTGCGGTTGATCGTCGTGGGGCTGTAAGGCGCTGAAGATTCCAGGTTGGCACTCTTGCCCAGGTTCAGTTGGGCGACCCACGCGGTCTTCAGGCCGTTGGAATCCCTTTCCTTGCCGACATCGAGCTCAATCCAGTCACTTAGCCAGAGCTTCGGGCCGTTCAAGGAAGCGGCAAGAACGCCGTATTCCTTTTTTATTTTTTCAAAATCGAGGCCCTCGACCATCGCCAGCGGCGCGCTGTCTTTCGAATCGGGGACACCCTTGGATGTGAACAGGGTGTTGTGGACAGCGGCAATGATGTTGCCCGTTTCAGGTTCGTGGTCGGCAAGAAATATCTCTATGAAGCGCGCCTGGTGCGTATTGTCGAAACGCATGAGCCTGGCCCCGGCACTATCGCCAAACACGGCAGGCAATGCAGTGGTTGAAGTGGCGGCAGACAGCCGCTTCACTGCGGGCGGCGCCCACCTTCCGTCGATCACCGATGCTTTGGGTCCATACAGCCGCATCAGGATGTTGGAGGCCCCTGCCGGTGCCGGCAGCCAGTTCGACTCTTTTGCAGCACCGGGCGAGGCGTGCTGGACGTAGATGTCCAGTGACCCATCCGGGTTGAACTTGAGCGCGTCGCGGTCGCCGATGGCGTTGCGCTTGATAGGATTGGCGACCGGGAAGCCTTCCGGGTCATAGAGGGTGATCGACCAGAAGGCCGTCACGGGCGGGATCTCATTCTTTGCGAAGTGCAGGACGTACTGGTTCGCGCCGTTCAGCGGCTTGCCGTCGGCATCGCCGTTGTTGACCGGATAGATCGCGTCCACCGGCGGGTTGGCGCCGAGACCGAACAGCGCGATGGCGGCTCGCTTGAGATAATTGTTCCCGTACACGCCCAGATCCGTGATCATCTGCCAGCCGTTCACGGCGCGGGCAAGCGTTGGCATCTTCACCCGCATCGCCTGAAGCGCATCCGGTGCAGCCCGTTCCAACCCCTGCTGGACGGCAGGATCCGCCTTCTGGAAATCGAAGGACTTCCCGGGCTCGATTCCAAGCAGCCGCATCCGGGAAATGATCGGCTGATCCGTCACGTGCGGCGGGTTGACCTTCAGAAGCTCGACAGCATAGGACCAGAACTGGCCCGCGCTCATGTTGGCCACCTGCGTCATCGGCGGCGTCTTCATGTCCACCGTTGGGTCGATCATGACCTTAACCGGCTGCGGTGCCTTGCCCAACTCTGAAAGAGGCGTGATGGTGTAGCCATCCTGCACCCGATTGACGGCGGCATAGTCGTTCGCGCCGTTGGTCTGCGTACGCCCGATGATCCAGACATAGGGCGTAGGTGCGTCGATGCGCTGGACGTCTTTGGGCAGCGTGCCGTTCCAGCCGGACGGCACGATCGCGAACCGGCCCGCCTGCGTGCCCGTCGTCCGCTTGCCGGGAACGGCAAACGCATCCGTCCACATGTCGAGCATCGGGAGCATGTAGTAACGGCCCTGCGTGTCCGGAACCGAAACCACCACCGGCTCCTTCGTGAGGTCCAGCCAGGCCGTCGAGTAGAGCGTGTCGAAGTTCGGCCGCACGACATCGCGGAACTCGGCGGGAGGAAACGCGCGGAAGTGCGCGAACATGTTCATCGGGGCGCGACCGAGCGTCTTCCCCGGCTCGACGTTGACGGCCTGACGTCGAGTCACGTCCATCAGAACGATCGGGTAAAGGTAGGTGTAGGCTTCGACACCGATCTCGTAGGCAGCCTCTTCCGTAATCGTGGGCGCAGCCTGGGCGTGCGCCAGGGACAACTGATACGTCAAGGCGAACGCCATCATGCCAGCCAATGCCGTCACGGCTCTGGTACTCATGATCGTTGCTCTCCGGTTTCTTCGAAACAGAACTCGACACCCAGTTCCACGGGCACCTCAGGGCATGCCCGCTCCCGGCACCGCGACCTCGATCACGCGCAGGGTCGCGCTCGGAGTACGAGCGATCTGTGCCGGATCGTGGGAATCCGAAGCGCAGATGAACAGGTGCCGGCGTTCCGGCCCTCCCAACATGACCGCATAGCCCTGCGTATCCAGCTCGACCTGCTCGACGATCTCGCCGCCTTTGCGGATCCGTAACGCGCCGCACTTGCCTTCGGGGTTGGCAAGCCACAGGGCGCCTTCGGCGTCGAGCGCGATGCCGTCGGGATTTACATCGTTGGGCAACTGCCCATAGATACGCCGATTCGCGAGCGATCCGTCGGCCCCGACATCGTACGCGGTCAGGCGGTGCCCCATGGTCTCGGCGACGATCAAGGTCTTGCCGTCGGGCGTGACCACCATCCCGTTCGGAAAGCTCAGGTCCTTGGCGACGACCCTAGCACGGCCATCGGGATCGACGCAGGCGATCACGCAGGTGTCGACGGGCTTGTTCGCAGGATCGAAGAAGTTGTAGCCGATGTCCCCCACATACAAACGGTCCTGTGCATCGACGATGCCGTCGCTCAGGCAGAACACCGTGATGGCGGCGAGGTCGGCCAGGGGCTGTAGCGCCTTCCCGTCCCAGCGGTAAATCTTCCGCTGCATCGCGTCGCCGACGATGATGCTGCCGTCGCGCCGGAACCCGAAGGCGTTCGGGATGAATCCCAGCTCCACCGCCGTCTCGACCTTTCCGTCGAGGTCCGCGGTCTTGATCCGCTTGTCGTGGATGTCCAGGAACCACAGCTTGCCGCCGTGCCAGCGCGGGCTTTCGGTGAACTTCAGGCCGCGCGTCTTATCGATCAATGTCTTGCCGGTGTGCGTTTTCATGGGTACTCCTTGGTTAGTGGTTCGAGTGCTCACTCGACGAGTTCGATCTCGCCGAGCCGCCAGGTTTTGTCGAACCAGGGATCGAGCGGACCGTAGAGCCGGAAGATCACGTTCCAGCCATTGTTGGGAATGGTCTGGATGAAGTTTTTCGCATTTCCTGGCCGCTCGGGGCCGAAGTAGACATCCACCGAGCCGTCGTCATTGGCGTGGAAGTCCTTGTCCCTGCTGGTGATCGACGGCCAGGTCTGGTCGGTCTGCAGAAAAGAGCGGGCCTGGTTATCGTAGGCGATGACGGACCAGAAGTTGTTGATTGGAACGTTCGCGGGCACGTGCAGCCGGTAGGTACGGCTGCCATCGAGCGGCTTGCCCTTGGCATCGACGAACGCGAGCGCATACTGGGAACCGAACCCGACCATCTTAGCTTCCATCGCCGGGGTGACACCGGTGGCGTAGAAGTAATATTGGGAAGCCGAGTCGAGCAGCTTGATGCCGTTCCGTTCGAAGCTGTAGCCCCCGAGAAACGCGGTCCGCCAGGCGCTCCCCTCGTAGTAGTACGCCTCCTTGTCGCGCATCCGATAGGTGAGGGCGCGCGCCGTGGCATCGCCCACCGCCGCGGCTTCGGTCAGGATCTTCTTCATCCGCTCATCCGGCGCGAAGGGCTTGCCGTGCTCGATTCCGATCGCCGCGAAGAAGCCGAGGGTCACCGGATCTCCGGTGTAGGACGGCTCGGATTGGACCACGTCGTTGAGAAGCTCCCAGAACTGGTAGTCGCCAGGTCCCACCGTCACGAACGGCTCGGGGGAGATGTTCACGAACTTCATCTTCGGCGGGTTGTCCGCTTGCGAGAGCGGGTAGACCTTCGTCAGCTTCTTGGTCCGCTCTACGGCCGGTTTCAGGTCACCCTTCGCGTCGGGGAACGTGCGCCAGGCCAGGAACATCTCGTAGGCCTGGGCTCGCGCGACAAAGTATCCCTCGGGCACCTCGCCCTCGTAGTGCGGCGGGAGGATCAGGTACTTGCCGCCCTTCCCCTTGTCGGGCCCCGTCAGGCCAACATCCACGACCCACCGGTACCAGTGATCGTTGAACGCGCCGAGAACGCCGGGCGGCACCTCGGCCACTAAGGGGCCGTCGTGGAGGTCGATCCACATCCAGGCGTACGGGGTGCTGGTGTTGAAGGTCAGGCCTACGGTGCGGGGAAAGACCAGCTCTTCCCAGATCGGCATGGTCGTATTGGCCGGTCCCCACTGCAGGAGGGCCTTGCGCATCGCGGCCTGGTTCAGCGCGGGAATGGCCAGCAGGTAGGCCTGCACAGCGCGTTGGAACTCGAGGTTGTCGTAGAGTTTTTCGACGGTAGCATCGTCCGGGAATCCGTCGAAAAACTTCAGTGTGCCAAGACGTGTTTCCACCTTGTCCGGCGCCACGATGCCGGGCGGGATGGGGGTTGATCCTTTCATCTTCGGTGAGGTCTGAGCCAGCGCGCCCGTTGTGGCGAGCGTGCAGGCGAGTGCACCGACCATACTGCGAAGCAAGTGTTGGTACTTATTCATCTCACCATCCTTCGCCGTGCGAATGAAACTCTACCTGCCTGAAGAGCGGCGCTCGCCGCACGAGTCGCCGGCAGATCTTCGGAATCCATGGTGACTGCCACTCCCGGTATCAACCTCCTCGAACCACGCGTTGTGCAAGACCCTGTTGGAAGACTCGCCCGCACTATTCATGAGGGCTCTTGCTGCGACTGCATATACGCCGCTGCGAGAAGCCTGGCCCGTCGAAGTGATTTCTCCGGCGGCGTATCAAACACTGAGGAAGGGACATGCCCGTAGGGTGCTTCTCCGTCGGCGCAGCTACGAAAATACGATGAATAGCCGACGGTCCAAGCGAAGCTTCGTATAGAGGGGCTCTGCCCGATGAGCCGCCGGCTCACACGAAGTGCAGGATGGCGGGCAGGCTCGCCCCACGAGACCTCCATGTACTGTTTCAAGTACGCCTCGGTCTCCTGGGGCTCCGCACACCCGTCTCGCGTGGCGTCTCCGCAGTTTCGTCACGAAGCCTCATACATAACGCGGGCTAGTCCGTTCCGATGCCGCTGCCTCACGCGTTGCCTCGGTTGATGAACGCAAGGCTGAGGTCGGTGATCGACCGGGTCACGTGCCCCTTGCCGCTGACGTCGTCGCAGTAGATCAGCCCGCCGGGGCCCAGACGCAGGGTCGCGCCGTCGCTGGCCACCACCTCGCCCTCACCGGAGAGAACGATGCAGATATAGGGTTGCGGCGCATTGTGCGCCGGCGCCTCGGTGCCGGCCGGGACCGAGAACGTGACAAAGCTGTTGACCGCCTCGCGGTCGGACATTCGCCCCACCGGGTTCGGCGGCGGCCCGAGAGGCGCCTCGTGCTCCGGAAGATCCCGGGCACCGATGTGCGTTTCGCCCTGTTCGTCGGAGTAGATACGCGGGAATTTCATGTCCGGTCCTCCGTCTGAGATTGCTATCACTACACTGCCACCGTCGGCCCTGGACGGGAATCAGCCGTGGTATCGCCGTAACGGCTCGCGCACCGGCCAGCGACTTGGTTGGAGCTTGCCCGTCGGCTCGGCAAAACGACAGCGGAGCGTCCCAAGGCGCTCGAACGTAATGTGAATCTCGTCGCCCGGGTCAATGAAGTCGTCGTGGTCGCAGCCGGTGCAGTCAGGGATCGTGCCGAAGCCCATCACCGAGCCTGGCTTGAGAGGAGCGATGGACCCCAACCAGGAGAACACGTCTTCGGCCTTGTGGCTGATTTCCGAGGTGGATCCCTGGTACCTGACCCGCCCGTTGACCAAAACCGTCACCTTGAGGTTGTACGGATCACCCACGTCATCGGGCGTGACCAGATAAGGCCCGAGCTGGTTGCCCTTCGCCATATCCTTCGTCAGACAGAAGCCGCCGATGAACTCCGGAGCTTGAACATCGCGGGCCGAGATGTCGTTGAAGATACAGAAGCCGGCCACCGGCTGCTGTGGGTTTCCGTAGACGACGGCCAGCTCAGGTTCGATATCCAACCGCGACGTGTAAGTCGGCCACGGGATGGTTTCTCCGTCGCCGACGATGGTGTTCATGTTGCTCTTGTAGTACGACAGCGGTTCGGGCTGACCTGCGGGGAGCTTGGCTTTCGGGCCCATAATGGCTTTAGCGAACGCCTGCAACAGCGGCGCTGTCTGCGGGTTGTCCTTCTCATACTTCATGATGGTCTCGGCAGAGTTCTTGAGGTGTCGTGGCGTCAGGCCGAAGTCGAACAGGGCAGCAAGCTCCACCGGCTCCAGCAAATGGACGGCGTTGAGAGGGAAGCGTTCGCCATTTCCGAGTTCTGCGAGGTGCTGTTCGCCCCAGGGGAGGAGCTCCTTGGCCGCCCGCTCACTGTCGGGCAGGTTGGCCAGGTAGGAGCGGCTGTCAGTCAGGTGGGGGGAGAACTTCCCCGCCTTGCTTTGCAGCACGGCGAACGGGATGGCCTGGTCTTGGATGACGAGGCCGAAATATGGTGTCGGCAAGTCGGTGGCGGTGAAGCGGATCAGTTTCACGACATCATTCTCCTCCCGTGTCTGGCAGAGGCTAGAACTCGACTTCGATCCCCTTTGCCTTCGCCACTTGATAGATGGCATCGAAGGTGGCGGCCTGGTCCCAGAGCGCATCAGGTGGTTCGTTTCTGAACTCACGGTAGGCCCGTTCGACGTTCATGAACAGCCGCGCCGGAGCACGCCACTCACTCGAAGGACCGAACTCGATTCGCTTGGCAGCCTCCAGCGCGGTGAGTCCGGCGTCGAAGCATGTCTTCGATTCGTCACGGACGTACTGAAGGTACGCTTTCATCTCCATCGCCCCCTCGATTCCGCAGAGCGGACCGTGGCCGGGGACGATGACTTGCGGGTTGAGTCGGACGATCAAGTCGAGGCATTGGAACCACTTTTCGTATGATCCCGTCCAACCTATCGGCGCACATTGCCGGAACAGAACGTCCCCGGCGAACAGCACGCGCTCCTTGGGGACATGGATGATCGTGTCGCCGACCTGATGGCACGGCCCGACGTAAAGTACATGGACCTCTGTGCCGTCGAGGTTCAGCTCGTAGCGTGTGTCGAACAGGGTCGTCGGCAGGACCAGTTCAATCCCGTCAAAGTTATAGTCCTCCAGCAATTGCTGCCCTGCGGCCACGATGCCGGGGTGGAGGGTCTTGAGGACCAGGCGCGTGAGGAAATGACCGACGCCGTGGAGCAATTTCTGACTCTCCTTCGGATCGGCGACATGCCTCATCCGCTCCGGAACCGACCGGTGGGCGATGATCTCCGCGCCTCGGAAGAGTTGATTGCCCCAGACGTGGTCCGCGTCTTCATGGGTATTGATCACGCGCCGTGGCATGGCGGGCCACACCTTGCTGAACAGCTCGATCATCTCCCGCGCATGAGCCAGGTCCGATTGCGTATCGATCACGACACCCCCGGCCAGGTTGATGAGGCCGGAGTTGGCGTCGCACACGCGGTTCTTCTCGTTCAGGACCGCAAAGCAGTGGTCGCTGACTTGCTTCATCTCCATCGTTTCAGACTCCTTATGGAGTGGGTTGGTTCAACCGTGTCAGAGTGCGGGGTGACAAGACGCCCGTTGCGATTGACCGTCGCGCCAGGAGCGCAGGTTGCCGACCTCACCTCGTGAGAGCTTCTTAGTCGGATCGTGCTTTCTTGCGAGCGACGTCCACGCGAACTTTCTCTTCCTCTTGCTTGCCGGCCGCCTTCATCTCCTTCACCTCGATCGTCACGCTCGGAATGTGACCGGTGAACCGCGACCGCGCCTCCGAGCCTATCGCCTCGACGACCGGCGTGCCCAGGTCGATGCCCACGTCGGCGGTCTCGTCGGCGGAGAAGAGGCCTGCCTGTGTGACGCCGATGCGCCCTTCGCCGATCTTCTCGCCGTCCACGAGCAGCGTGCCCTGGCCGCCCTTCGAAGGGCCGCCGCCGTCGTAGGCGAAATCGAACAGGACGGTGTGCTTGCCGGGCGCGAGCTTCCTCGTGGAGGCTACCGAGAAGCGCTGCAGGCCGAGGAAGTTGTAGTCATAGGCGGGGACGCCGTCCTTCACGTAGAGCGACCAGCCGCCGAAGCGTCCGCCCTGTGCGATCAGGGTGCCGTTGCCGCCGTCTGCGGGAACCTCGATCTCGGCCGTGATGACCTTGGAGCGATTCTTCACGTTGGGAAAGACGCCTTCCATCATGCCGTGCATGCCTTCGGCGAGCGTGATCGAGTTGCGTCCGGCCATCAGGTCGGGGCGCCCGACGGCCGCGCCGTCCAGGCGTTCGAAGACCCGGTCGTCCATGGGCAGCACGTGGTACTTCTTGGCCTCTTCGAGGAAGAGTGCTTCCAGCTCGGCCAGCTTCTGCGGATTTTTCGCGGCGACATCGTTGGCGAGGCTGAAGTCGGATCGCACGTCGTAGAGTTCCCACCCCGAAGCGTCCTTCAGCGACCGGCGTGGTGTGGGTTCCCACGGCGCGCGGTGGATCGTGCGTGCGTACCAGCCCTCGTGGTAGATCGCGCGGTTGCCGGCGATCTCGAAGTACTGGGTCGTATGACGCTCCTTCGCCTTCGCGTCGTCGAACGTGTACGCGAGACTCGTGCCTTCCATCGGGATCTGCTTCACGCCGTTGACCGACTTGGGTTCCGGCAGGCCGATCGCCTCCAGGATGGTGGGGGCGACGTCGATCACGTGGCCGAATTGTGTGCGAACCTCGTTCTTCGCCCTGATGCCCTTGGGCCACGAGACCACCAGGCCGTTGCGGGTGCCGCCGAAATCGGACGGCACCTGCTTCATCCAGCCGAAGGGCGCATCGAGGGCCACGGCCCAGCCGGCGGCCATGTGTGGATAGGTCTCGGGGTTGCCCCACTTGTCGACGAGCTTGAGCATGTCCTCGACCTTCTCCTGTACGCCGTTGAAGTAGGTGTACTCGTTGAACATGCCGTTCTGGCCGCCTTCGCCGCTGGTGCCGTTGTCGCCGGCGATGTAGAAGACGAGGGTGTTGTCGCCCTGGCCGACTTCGTCGAAGGCCTTGAGCATTCGGCCGATCTCGTGGTCGGTGTATTCCAAATAGGCGGCGAACACCTCTGCCTGGTGCGTGAACAGGCGCCTCTCGTCCGCCGAGAGCTTGTCCCAGTCCTTGATCGCCGGCGGCTTCGGGGCGAGCTTGGTGCCCGCGGGCACGATCCCCGCGGCGATCTGCCGCGCGAGCGTCTCCTCGCGGAGACTGTCCCAGCCCTGGTCGAACTTGCCCTTCCACCTGGCGATCCACTCCTTCGGCACGTGGTGCGGCGCGTGCGTGGCGCCGGGCGCGAAATAGACGAAGGACGGCCTGTCAGGGGTGAGGGCCTTCTGGTACTTGATCCAGGCCCGCGCCTTCTCCGTCATGTCGTTCATGAAGTGGTAGTTCGGGTCGTTCGGCAGCTCGACCACGGCGTTGCCGTCGTACAGGAACGGCGCCCACTGGTTGGTCTCGCCGCCGATGAAGCCGTAGAACTTGTCGAAGCCCTGTCGCAGCGGCCAGCGGTCGAAGGGGCCGGCGACGCTCGCTTCCCATGCGGCCGTCTCGTGCCACTTACCGAACGCGGCGGTGGCGTAGCCGTTCAGGCGCAGGGTCTCCGCCAGCGGGGCGGCCGCACTGGGCACCTGGCCGGTCGCACCCGGGAAGCCGGTCGCCATCTCGGTGATGAAGGCCATGTTCACCGTGTGGTGGTTGCGGCCGGACTTCAGCGCGGCCCGCGTCGGCGAGCACAGCGCGGTCGTGTGGAAGTTGTTGTAGCGCAGGCCGCTCGCCGCCAGGCGGTCCAATGTCGGCGTCGGGACCGGGCCCCCGAATGTGCCGGTCGCGCCGAAGCCCAAGTCGTCGATCAGGACGAGCACCACATTGGGCGCGCCCTTGGGCGCCTTGACCTCGAAGTGCGGAGGCGAGGTCGCAGCGCGGGCATCGAGTTCGTTGTACGTCGGCCGTTGCGGCTCTGCAATCGGCAAACGAGTGCGGTCAAGTGAATCGGCCAGCGCGAGGCATGGCAGTGTTGCGAGGGTCATGATGACGGGCCCAAGCGACGCCACCGCGAGGGGCAGTGTTCGTCTCATCGTCATTCTCCTTACCTTCGTGTCAACGTGACGGGTGGGCTAGCTCGAAATTGACGTAGTCGGTCACCAATATTCTCCCTAATCTCCCTTGCTGCTAATCCACAAATATGGCACCCCCGAGGTGAGCATCCTTGTGGGACGGACAAAAGAAACGGTATTTTGCTCCCAGGTGTATAGCCCCTATCAGCCCTTCGTTCGATACTGCGATTTTCAGCGTACTTTTCGCCTTGACGAGCACGTGAATCGGCCTCAGCACATTGATGGTCTTTGGTCCGGTGAAATAGTCCGACTTGAATGGTCCCGTTATATGCTCGGGGACTATCTCGTATAGCCCGTGAACGGCAAACTCATGATCTGTGCCGGTCGGATTTTCCAAAATGAAGTAGACCGGCTCCTTCAGGTCATCTTCTTGGTCGATCAGCACCACACTTGGAGCCCAGATCGCGCGGTCGGAGGCGGGCTCTTGGGCGATGAAACGAAAATCTTTTGCTGAGGCTATCCCTCCTTGTCCGACCATCCCAAACACACCTAGCAGTGTTATGCCGGCCAGAGTAGACAATCGCCACATACCCCCTCCTTGGGTTAAATGATTACTGCAGAGCTCCCCCCGGCTCCGCCGAAGATGAAGCGCCACGGAGAATTTGCGGCACGATGAACAGGGCTTTGGCCTCGCCCTTCAGACTGCGGAGCGCAGGACCAACGCTGAGATCAGAGGCAAAGTCGTCCAAGGTCAGGTTCGCTTTGTCGGCCAGTTGTTGCTGTTCCGCAAACTCGGCTGCCGACGCGGGCATGACAGACGCGGGGGGGGGGGCGCGCCGCGTTGCGAGCGCCATCGCTCCTACGGGGATGGACCATTGAAGCAGACGACTTATGACTTTCTCCTCCTGTGGGTGTGTGTGCGGCGTGACGCATCACCTGTGTA
>JBFWWG010000026.1:0-19714 GCA_050246315.1 Nitrospiraceae bacterium
GTCACGGGGAACAAACGCGTGCTGTCTCATCGGAAGTCCTCCTTACGCGCCATGGCGATGCGATGCACCATCATACTCACGAAAGAGGACATGTACTGACACCTGACAACCATCATACAGGTCTCAGTACGATCGGAAACCACCGTTATCTTCAATGACCGCTCCGTTCGTCCTGTGGCTCTCGACGGATGAACGGAGGGTTTTTCGCAGCCTGCCAATGAGTCGTGTGCCGAGTGCGGTGGAAATGGCGGCGGATCTGTTGATGGTGGGGAGTCTGCCCGCTCGCCTGGCCGTGGCCGACGATCAGCCGTCGATGACAAGAGATCGAGAACATCGCGTCGTGTTCTACCTCAACTCGGCCGAGGAGCAGATACAGATGAGACTGCTCAGTAACATCACGCATCTATATGAGGCTCTTGGCCCAGATTGTCTTCGGGGCGAGCTCGTCGCGCAGGGACCTGGACCGTCGTCGCTGGCGAGGAAGGGCAGCCGGTTTGCCGGCGAGGTGGCGTGGCCGAAACAGCAAAACGGCGTTGAATTAACGGTCTGTTCCAGCACGATGGAAGCGCAGGGGCTCACGTGAGAAGACCTGCTCGAACAGGTAGACCGGACGGTGCCGGCGATGGTGCGGCTGATCGACTTCAAGAGGAAGGACGGAGTGATCTCAACCTGCGGGAAGGGAGAAATGTGGAAGGTGAAATGGAGAGTGTGGAATGAGCAATGTGCGACAGTGAGCGGGGATAAACAGAACGTGCGAATGACGATTGACCGATGATCGAGGACGATCGACGGCGTACGAAAGGGACCAGCCATGGAAATTCGCAGCAAGGTCTATCACTATCACACGGAGGTACGGTGGACGGAACAGAAAAAGGGGATCGCCTCCGCCTCCGGGAAGCCCGACCTGGAGGTGGCCTCGCCGCCGGAGTTCAAGGGACACCAAGGGATCTGGTCTCCTGAGGATCTCTTCGTGGCCTCGGTCAGCATCTGTTTGATGACCACGTTCCTAGCCTTTGCCGAACGGGCGGGGCTGGGATTCATCTCCTACCGTGGAGATGCAGAAGGGACCTTGGAGCTGGTCGATGGAAAATTTCAATTTACGACCATCACGCTTCGCCCGCAGGTGACGCTGAAATCGGGCGAAGACCGAGCCAAGGCTCGGCAGATTCTCGACAAGGCCGAGGCCGCCTGCCTGATTTCCAATTCGATGAAGTGTCGGGTCATCCTGGCTCCTGTTCTTGAGTAACGTAGGCATCTGTAGCATCTCGCCCCAGATGACAAGGTCTTGCTGGGGACTTTAGCCGCAACTGTGGCCGGTTATTTTCCGCTCACACCCTTAGAATCAACCACTTGGCGGTTGTCTCGGAACGAGATCACTCCGATGCGCAATTGGCACAATCATCGCACTGAGCCTCTTGGATGAATGACCGGGGCGACTCATCTCGATGCAGTCCCACAATAAGCAGCCAGTTCAACCAAGGGTTCGCAGGAAGGGAGGTAAAGAGAATTACTCGCGGTGTTTCTCCGGCGGCATCAATGAAGAGGGGCTTTGCCCGATGAGCCGCCGGTTCAACCAACGGTCGGTATGGAGGGAAACCATGAGACAGATTGCGATGGCGGCGGCAATGGTGGCGGGCCTGGTGTTGGCGATGGGCGGTACGGCGTTCGCGGACAAGAAAGGTGAGAAGGGAGGCAAGCAGAAGAGCAAGATCGAAATGGCGGAGACGGCCAAGGTCACGATCGATCAGGCGGTCAAGACGGCATCCGAGAAAGTCCCCGGTAAGGTCATCGAGGCCGAACTTGAGAAGAAGCACGGCAAGACGGTCTGGGAAGTCGAGATCATGACGGACGACAAGATGATCAAGGAAATCCACATCGATGCGGATTCCGGCGAAGTGATCGACGTCGAGGATAAAGGCAAGGGCAAGGGGAAAGGACACAAGGAAGAGGGCAAGCACTGAACCATGAGGAAGGAGATAAGTTTATGACGGTGGTGTCGTGGATGGTTGCCATCGTGCTGCTGATGTCTGGGTTGCCCGGATTGGCTCGAGCGGCCGGAACCGGCGATGCGGCAAAGGGCAAACTGCTGTTCGACAAGCACTGTCTGGTCTGTCATGGGCCGCGAGGGAAAGGCGATGGACCGACCGGACGGGCATTGATTCCGCCGGCATCCGATTTCACGGCGGACGCAAGTCGGAAGAAAAGCTCGACCGAGCTGCGCCGGATCATCGAACAGGGCAGCCCACGCACGGCGATGCCCGCTTGGAAAGGTCAGTTGTCCGAGGAGCAACTGAGTGATGTCGCGGGCTATGTGGAAACGTTAAGAAAGTGAGGTGTCTCGTTGCGGCGGCTCTGCGTGGCGGCCATTCTGTTATGGATTGCGGGAATCGGTCTGTTCGCCTGGTTGTTTGTCCGGGGCGTGACCGCATCGACCAGTGACGGAAGGACTGAAGTGCTCCTCGCTCCGGCCGAGCGGGACCAGATTCTGGCCGAGATGCGGCAGTTGCTTCAGGCGATCGACGGTATCCTCGATGGCATGGCGGAGCCGGATCGGACGGAGGGTGCACAGCGAATCGCCGCAGCCGCCCGTGCCGCAGGGATGGGCATGGCGGCAGACGTGAATCCCATCCTGATGGCGAAGCTTCCGCTTCCGTTCAAGCAGATGGGCATGTCGGTTCATCGAGACTTCGACGGGATTGCGGCACGAGCTGCACAGGGAGCTCCAGGTGACGCGATTGTACGGGACCTTGCCGGTATCACGAAGCGCTGCACGACGTGCCATGGACTCTATCGGCTGACTGCAGCGAGGTAGGTGGGAGCGAGGGTTGTGAAGTCTGAAATGGCGAAGGTGAAGCGGAGAATGCGGATGACGTGAACCCTTTCCCGGGCGCGACACTCAAACGAATCAGCAACCACGGGCTGGGGCTCGACGGATGTGATGTCGCGGGACCGATCGTGTTCCCCGCCAGGCGAATCGAAGGTTGGTGCAGAAGGGGGGTATTGCCATGGCCTGTAACGTCGGAGGAATCGAGAGACCGATTCGAATGGTATTGGGGCTGGCGTTCATCGCGCTTGGTGCGCTTGCGGATCTCCCCGCGGCGGGAATGTGGACCAGTTATGCGGTCGGAGCTATCGCGTTGATCACAGGGGCGGTCGGCTTCTGCCCCGCATGGAGCCTGTTAGGGATCAACACCTGCCCCGCGCAACCCAAAACCAAATGACGAGTCGTGGGGGTTGAGGGCATCGCCTGCCTGCCCGGCTCCTTCGCTGAGCCCGAGGGGGCATTGACCCCGATACGAAATGCGACGCAGCGAGCTGATGCCCGTGCAGAGTTCTGCGTCCGGTCTCGATGGTGAGATCTGACATCGCAGCCAGGTGCGCTCGCCAGCGGTGGTCGGACGCTCGTCGTCCCTGCCGACACAATCGTCACGGTCGAGTTAGGATACCAAAAGGGTGAACGGGTCGATCGTTAAAGTCTGGACCTGCCCCGGCATCTAGTTTTGGCTGACGGCGGCTCTCATGTCTCTATCGTGATCGATCCGGCTCTGGCAGGGGAGGAGCGTCCGTTCCAGCCATGCTCGTCCACACTCTCATATGGAAAAGTCACGGCATGATCCTGCAACCTCCAGCGTTCGGAGTCGGTTACTGGCGGAGAGATGGGCGAATTGACGAGCGGATTCATCAAGGACGCCGATCGAATCACTTGGAGACCTCCGGGTCGTTCGTGACTTCCTTTCTCGGCCCGAGGAACTGGTCTTTCAAGACGAAGGCGTCAAAGGCACCATTGCGTTGCGCAAGAGAATCGTCGAGTTCTTCAAGGGTGCGGCGCGAGAACGGCACGCGCAGTACTGGATATCATTTCAAAACCTCATGACCGCGCTTTGACAAGCTCAGCACGAAGGGAGGAATATCCTGTTTCCATGAACAGATCCGTTCGCCCTGAGCCGGTCGAAGCCTGTGGTGAGTGCATCGAATCGGGTGAACGGAGGGCTTGAAATGACTTCTAGTACATGATCCAGCGGCTGTTCGATGCCTGGCGCATCATTCGTGATCTCTCACCTCAGGCTCAACTCGGGCGCGCCTAAAACTGAGGCGCTCCGATTCGTGCTTAGTTCGTCGGAGAGGTCAGGTTGGACCGAGAGTGGCCCTTCCGGTATTGTCGCGTTCCTGCCTCGGTGTCCCCCGGTTCATCATGCGGAGGGTTCCGCTACCCGAGGGTCAGCTTCACGATCTCACGAGCGATAGGTGGGCCTGAAGCGGCGATCGGACGAAGGGTTGAAGATTTTTGTGAATCCTTTCTGCGCTGAAGGACTCTCATCTCGAAGCGGACGGTCTCGTTCCACAGCCGTTCGCGACCGCACCATCACTTTACTCATAATCTTAAGGAGGCCGTCATGAGAGCAGGTACGCAGGGACTGGCATGGGTCGGGGCGTTCGCAGTGCTGGCATGGGGAGGGCTGGCCATGCCGGCCATGGGAGCCGAACCTTCGTCGCCGGCCGCAGGCTATGATATTCATGTGCAGGCGCCGCATATGATGCCGGACGGTACGCCGGGCGGCCCCTACCACCATTATTGCAAAGGAATCTCCGACCAGATTCTCCAATGTCTCCTCTTCGAATCAACCGATCCCAAGGCCAAACTGGTCGCCGTCGAATACTTTGTGGCCAAGGATCTGACCCGCAAGCTTTCCCCGATCCAATGGCATCGGTACTTCCATGACCACAAGGTCGAAATTGCCACCGGCCGCGTGCAGGTGTTGGATATGCCGGAGGATCAAGCCAAGGCCGTGGCCGAAGCGGCCTCGAAGACCGACGGCGTCATCTACCATCTCTGGCAACAGGGGCAGGAGTTTCCCGATGGAACGGTGACATTCCCCCAGTCGTTGGGACATAAGTTCCCCGGACATGCTGAATAAGGGTGATCGATCGGCTGAACAGCAGATTCGACCTGGTTGAACCGTTCAGCCACCGATAGCCAAGAGGGCCCGGCCTGTGCCGGGCCCTCCCCATGTGGTCCTGCGAGCAAAACAGCATGAGGCATCGAAGACGCGCTTCCATTTGGAGAGTTCCGGTTCTGCTCTGCTGCTCCCTGGCGGGAGTCGGATTCGGACTGTCGTCGGCCTGGCCTGCCGACGAGGTAGTGCTCAGGCCTCGCGTTCCTCTCGATCAGATCGAGGAAGCCCGGACCTGGGTCAATCCCCTGGCTGCCACACCGGACAACCTCGATAAGGGGAAGGCTCTCTTTCACGGCAAGGCCTTCTGCGTCACCTGTCACGGTAGGGACGGCACAGGACTGGGCGACATCCCGGGACTGCGCGGGAAGCTGCCGAGAAACTTTACGGACCAGGCCTGGCAGAGAGCCAGAACCGACGGTGAACTGTTCTGGATTCTCAGGAATGGAAGTCCAGGCACCGATATGGCACCATTCATCCCACTCGTGCTGACGGAAGAGGAGGCCTGGCAGGTACTCCTCTATGTCCGTTCATTCGGACGCCCCTCAGACTGACCTGAGCCGCATCACCTGGACGCGAGGCAACGTTTGCGCAGCGTTTCAGGCAAGGCCCGGACCTCACTTGAGGGGAGGCTGGCCATGCAGTCCGAGCAATATGGCGCAACACGCTCGTCGAAAGCGTTTGCACCAATGCCCGCCGGTGTACTCAGCACAGGCACCTTGCCGGAGGCCGAAGTCATCTGGTTTTCTGCGGCGGACACGTATGAAATCTGGCTGACCGATCAGACCGACATCGGGAATGCGAATGACGGATATTTCTACTCTTATGAGGGCGCACACCTTGCGCGCCATCCCGGTTCGGCCAAGCCCGCTGCGACCTACGACCTCTTCGGAGAGATCAACGCCTGCTGCGAGGAAGCGACAAAGACACTGCTTCGCCGAGCTCCGAGGTTTTGACAGGGCTGCTGCCTCACATTCCCACATTCCTCCTGAGCGCTTCCTCTGGGGATGGGAGGTTGGAGGTAAGCTCCCTGTCCGTCGTCCTTCGATCGTCGTCTGTGGCGCTGCAGGGGCCGGCGGGTACCAGGGCGGCTCAAGCGAAGTTTGGGGTGGCGGCCGGTTTTATTGAAGTGAATCGCGCCGGAACCGCTTGCCCGTCTCTCCTTTCCCGTCGCGACCGTCCGGTCATGAGGTGCGCATGGACAAGGACGGTCCGGTGGGGCGTCATTGGTCGTCTGATCCTGCTGTCCCTCGCTGTTGACAACGCCTGGCCCGCATTGATCCGGGCCGAGTGGTCGCTGAACGCCGGGCAAAAGGTCAGTTATACGACCGACGCGTTTCAATTCTCCTCTTCCCGGCGTCTCGCCCTCAGCGAAGATCCGACACAACCCACCATCGTGCCGCTGGAGAAACCGCAAGACGTGATCTGGGAGCCGATGGTGGAGGCGGTCCGGACTTCCTCGAATCGGCTGGGCGCCAACGAGTTGTCATTCAAAGCGAGAGGCTTCATTTTTACGGATAAACCGATTTTCAATAATGGAGAATACCGTATCCAAGATCTCCAGCAGCTCAACGATTCGACGTCGCTCCTGCTCCGCTACCGCTACGTGCCGAACCTGTTCTTAGGTCCCAACTACGAACGCCGTTCCGGCGAACGAACGATTCAAGAAGAGCGGGTCACCTCCCACCGGTGGCGAATGGAATTGGAGCATCGGCTGACCGAGCGATGGACCGCGACCGCAATCGGCCGCTTCGGGCTGCGCTACTATAACGAGGCGTTCGCCGAGCGAGACACGTTTTTCTATGCGGTCGGGCCGCAGGTGAGTTACCAGGTCGTCCCATGGACAACCCTGACCCTGGGGTATCTCTATGAGCGAGGCTTGGCGGACGGGCGCAACGAGCCGCAATTCCAGGACGACGTCTCCTATTACCTGAACATGCTTTCGGCCGGGGCGGAGATCCGCCTCCTCCCCAAGGTCACGCTGAGCCTCATGTATCTGTATCTCCGCAAGGACTTCACCAGCGGTATTGCAGGGGACCCTCATGTCGGCCGTATCGATCAGACTCACCAGGGTTGGATCGAACTGAGCTATCAACTCACCATCCGAGCGACGCTCACGGCCGGTTTCCAACGGACCCAGCGGACCTCGACCAATATCGACAGGAACTTCCAAGATTCGATTTTTTCGGTTGGCGTGCTGTATCAATTCTAGTCGTTCATGTGACATGCGAAGGGAGGATCTGACCCGCCGCTGTGGCATAGAGCGACAGGGAGACCATGCCGTCTGTCGCGTTTGTCTTCAAGTGTGTGGCGACTGAAGGCGTATTTCCTCAAGAATCTGCCCTGTCACATCACATCCGGCAGAGAACAGGGCCCTCACGCATGGCATACCTATCGCAAGGAGGTTACTTGTGCCGGGCCCGATCGAGCGTCCGCCTTGTGCCATGCGTCAACGACGCGATGGAAGTCGGAGGTGAAAGAGCACACAAGGTGCGCCTCGGAGAGAACTGGAGGCGATATGAATCTCACGGTCAGCTATCGCGGAGGCACGAAGTTCCACATTCACAGCAATGCACACATGGTCGTGACCGACCAACCGCGCGATGACGGCGGCACCGATGCCGGAATGAGCCCGGTGGAGCTGTTTATCGGATCGCTCGCCAGTTGCGTCGCCTATTTTGTTGCGCGGTATTGCGCCCGTCACAATATCGAGTCCGAAGGGTTGGTGTTGGACGTGGAGTATGAGATGGCGGAGCAGCCGCATCGAGTCGGAAACGTAGCCGTGAGAATCCATGTGCCGACTTCCATGAATCCTTCCCAGGAAGAGAGGCTCTTACGGGTGGCCCAGGCCTGTACCGTGCACCAATCTCTGGTCATTCCGCCTACGACGAGTATCAGTCTGGTCGCAAAGGATCGCACGGCGGCGTAAAGCGGCCTGGTCGTCGACAGACACAATAGATGAGCAGCCGAATCCACAAAGGGAGGACGAGCGTGATGGATGATGTATCGAGCGGAAGGCGGCGGATGCACCTTTGGCTGATCATGGGGGCGGTTTTGGTCGTCACCTTGCTGAGCGTCGCGACCAGGTCCTTGATGGCGGACGATCGGGCACGGATGGAAACGATGCTCAAGACCACCTGCTCCGGCTGCCATCGCCTGGACGGCGAGCCGGTCTCCCGACTCGAGAAGAAAGCTCCCGATCTCATCGGGATCGGCAGCAAATTCAAACATGAGTGGCTTGTCGGGTGGCTGGCGGGGAAAGAGCCGCCGGTCTACACGTCCGGCTACCGATGGGATCAACCGGACGTCCGCCAACCGCATATGGCGTTGCCTCAGGCTGAAGCGGAAGCGATGGCGGCGTATCTTGAGACCCACATGACCGATCCCAAGATCAAGCCCGGCGCCATCGACATGGCCACGTTCAGCAAACAGGAGGCCTCATTCGGAGAGGCCATTTTCAAAGAGCACGCCTGTATCGGCTGCCATCAGATCCAAGAGGGGGGAAAGACGGTCGGTGGCCCGCAAAGTACGTCGTTGGTGAACGCGGGAAGACGGCTCAAGGCCGACTGGATTTATCGGTTTAATTCCAATCCTCCGGACTATGTGCCGCACAGCGGCGAATTTGTCGGAGATGTCAGCGAACTGGGGTTGCGGTATGTGACCGGCTTCATCGCCACCAGGGGGTGGGATGATTTCCGATATTACGAACCGTGGACAAGTGAACCGTTCAGTCGCCCGAGCGTGGATCGCGGGAGGGTGATTTACAAGGAGTATTGTGCCCAATGTCACGGAGCCTCCGGAAAGGGCGACGGGGCGGCCGCGCCGGGATTGAATCCCAAGCCGGCGATTCATGCCAATATGGCGTTCGACAAGCTGCCGATGGACTATCTTTACAATGTGATTTATTACGGCGGTCGCAGCGTGGGGAAAGCCTCGACGATGCCCTACTGGGGATTGACGATCGGACAGCAGGGCGTGGCCGATGTCATGGCCTACCTGCGCGGGACATTCAAGGGCGGGGAAGCGGTCGCTCAAGCGTCGGCAGGCGGTGACGCCTTTGGCGTCTGTCCTCAGCCGCGCAGCACACAGCAGGCGCCGGAGCAGTTCCTCACAATGGCCAACCCGCTGCCGGCCTCGCCACAGACGATCATGGCCGGGAAGCGACTGTACCAGGAAACCGCGAAGCCGATCGCCTGCATGAATTGCCACGGAGCAAAAGGGGATGGAGCGGGCGCCATGGGCCTGGCCTTCCAGCCGCCTCCGCGTAACTTTACCTGTGGCCAAACGATGAAGAACCTGCCCGACGGACAGTTGTTCTGGGTGATCAAGAACGGGTCGCCCGGGACCGGCATGATGGCCTTCGGCAACCTGTCTGATGAGGAAGTGTGGCAGTTGATTCACTACTTTCGTTCGCTGGCCAAGCCTTGAACGGAACAGGAGACGGGACCATGTCACGGCACTCCATTTCCCGCCGGCACATCTTGCAACTGGCCGCTTCCGCCGCTTTGGTGGCGGCCGTACGGCCGCAGCATCTGCTCGACCAAGCCTGGGCGGACGTGGATTCGACTGAGGACGCCGAGGCTCCGTCCGGCCGAGAGCTGCTGCGCACGAAAGTGAGTCGGCCGTACGATGCGGAGACCGATATTGCTGCCTTCCGGGAGTGGCTCACGCCCACAAAATCCTTCTTCGTCCGCAGCCATTTCGGGCCTCCACCTGAGGAAGCGGTCGATCCGGCAGGCTGGCGCTTGACGGTGACCGGTCTCGTCGATCGGCCGCTGACCTTGAGTCTCGCCGATTTGAAACAGTTCGAAGAAGTCACGATCACGGCGGTGCTGCAATGCAGCGGGAACGGGCGGGTCTTCCATCGACCACGGGCTCCCGGAGTGCAGTGGGAAAGAGGGGCGGTTGGAAACGCACAGTGGACCGGCGTGCGCCTTACGGATGTGCTGCGACGGGCGGGAGTTCAACCAACGCGCGCTCGGCATGTCCAGTTGGAGGGCGCCGACCGGCCTGTGTCCGACAAGACGCCGCAATTCATCCGCAGCATTCCGTTGGCGAAGGCATTGCATCCGGACACGTTGCTTGTGTACCGCATGAACGGGGAGCCGTTGCCTCTGTTGCACGGAGGTCCGCTGCGGTTGATCGCCCCGGGCTGGATGGCCGATGCCTGTACCAAGTGGCTCACGACCGTCACGCTTCAAGAGCGAGAGGCGGAAGGCTACTATATGCAAACCGCCTATCGGCACCCGATGAAGGCGGTGGATCCAGGCGCCACGGTGCCGCGCGAGCAGATGCGCCCGATTGAAGCCATGGTCGTGAAGTCCCTGATCGTCAGTCCGTCAGAAGGAGCGACGATTTCGACTGACTCGGTTCTCGTGCAGGGGGTGGCATGGACCGGCGAAGGGCGTATCACGCGAGTTGAGGTTTCGACAGACGGGGGTGCAAGTTGGTCACCGGCCCGCTTGCTGGGAGAGGATGTACCCTATGCTTGGCGATCCTGGGACTATCGATGGGAGCGAAAACCCGGCGAGAGTGGCGTGATTCTGTCTCGCGCAACCGATAGCCAAGGCCATGTGCAGCCGGAACGGTCGCCATGGAATCCCGGAGGATTTTTGTGGAACGGATGGGACCGTGTCACCGTGTCAATCGTCGGTTAGCACGGGCGAGACGCGGGGTGTCCCTGCGGACGACCCTGCCCATGAGTGCCGTGTGCATGGTATCCATGCTCGCGTTGTATTTCGGACTCTCGGCCGGGGGTGCGGAAGAGCCGTTCGTCACGACGGCGGGGACGCGCCAGGCCGAGGGACTCCTCATCGCTCGCTGTGCCGTCTGTCACAGCACGGATCTGGTCGTGCAGCAGCGACTCGCCCGCCCGGCTTGGGAAGCGACCGTCGCCAAGATGCGGCATTGGGGGGCGGACCTTTCGGATGAAGAGGCGGGACTGCTCGTGGACTATCTTGCAGGCCGATACCATGCAACGGCGCCCGATCACCTGACGGACGAGCAGCACGAGGCAACTCCCTTTCGCTTCGACGATGAGAGTCAGGTGATGGCTGTACATTCGCTGGGCAACGCCAAGCGAGGGGCAGGCCTGTTCTCGGTCAATTGTCAGGCCTGTCACGGCGCCAAAGCCGTCGGCGGCGCCGGTCCCAAGCTTGCCGGCAATCCCATCGTGACCGAGGACGAGCGGTTTTGGGACACAGTGGTGCATGGGCGCGGAGCGATGCCGGCTTGGGGCACGGCCCTCAAGTCTCAGGAGATCGCGGATATCCAGGCCTGGCTCCGCTCGTTGGAGTGACGCGCCTGGTTGCACAAACGAAGAAAGGGGACCATGAGATGGCCACGTTCATTATTTCCGGCAGCCGAGGCACCGACGATCCCACCATGGCGACCTTGCCGTTTATGGCGGCCAAAACCGCGAAGGAACAGGGGCACGATGTGATCCTGTGGCTCTGGAACGAAGCGGTCACGCTCGGACGAAAGGGCACGGCCGATCATGTGACGGGGGTGAATCTGACGCCGTTAAAGGATCTACTGGGCGCGATTCAAGCGGCCAACGTGCCAATCTGGGTCTGCGGGGCCTGTGCCGTGGCCCGGCAGATCGGGCAGGGAGATTTGGCAGCGGGCGCCACGATCAAGGGCATGCCGGACTATATCAAGGCCGTCGCCGAGCGTGACCGAATCGTCGCCTTCTGACACGTTCCCGTGCGAGCAGGTTCCTGTCACGATCGGCGATGCGCGACCTGTGCATGACACGGACCCACAGACGAATGGAGAAGGCAAGGTCTGCGTCATCACTCGTCGCATTTTGCACCAGGCCTCTCGTCGAGTCTGGGGAGTTTCTCACCACGAGCCGTCGCTAGCCGTCATAGCCGTCCCTCCTAACTCACCGATCCTCCGCAACTCGTTTCGGTCGCCGATCTGAGACCTGAGTGGCACGATCTTGGCACTTCGCCCAGGCGGATGAGTATGGCGTTTCGACCATGGCATGTTCACGTAATGCGAAGCGAGAAAGAATCCTCAGCGAGAACAGCCGCTCTAAGATGAAGGGAGACAGGAATCGGCGAAGGTCGGTGAGCCGAGCCATCCGCTCATCGGTTTCATCAACGGTCTACAGCAGAAGGAGGGCACGATGTCGACAGAAATACGGCCAGGTGTACCGGTTGGAGGATTCAAGACGGTTGGACAGATTCATGCTACGAATGATCTGGTCATTAATCACAAACAGAATGCACTCGCCGTCGCGGTGGAACTGTTGACGGACCACATTCCCGGTGCGCCGGTGGTGGACGAGAAACATGAGTTCATCGGCTTCATCAGCGAGTTCGATATTCTGCGGGCGCTTGAGGCGGGCAAGGATTTGGGCAAGCTCACGGCCGAGGACGTCATGGTGAAGGATCGTGTCGCCGTGACGGACGATACAACGGTTGAGCAGGCGGTAAAGATCATGGAAGAAAAGCGCCTACTCAGCCTGCCGGTGAAAAAGAACGGCAAGGTCGCCTATTCGGTGACCAGGCACGACCTCCTGAGGGCCTGGATCGGCCTCGGCGTGTCGTTTGAGTAAGTGGAATCGACGTTTGGAGGCTCACGGAGCGTGTCACGCTGCAGATCAGGTCATCGCGGGCCTTGTATCGAGTGAATGAGAAGAGGAGTTGGCGTATGAAGAAGGTCCTGTGGCTTGCGATTGGCCTGGCCGGTTGCTTGGCTTTGCCGCTCTGGGCGGCGGAACAGCATGAGAGGCAGGGGATGCGAGGTATGGAGAGCATGATGCAGCCGCGCGTGCCGGCGGACAAGCTCGCGGAGGCTCGCGGTATCACGAGCCCGCTTCCCGATTCGGCCGAGGTAGTCGAGAGGGGGAAGGCCTTGTATGAAGGCAAGGGCACCTGCTTCACTTGTCACGGACTCACCGGGCAGGGAGACGGATCGGCTGGGGCGACGCTCAATCCACCTCCGCGCAATTTCCATCATCGCGGGTTTTGGCGGCACCGCAGCGAGGGGGAAATCTTCTGGGTCATTAAGAACGGCTCGCCCGGCACCGGCATGATTCCATTTGCCGGCGCGCTCACAGATGAGGAGATCTGGAGCATCATCCAGTATGAACGAACCTTCTCTGGAGGCCATGGACCACGGCGCAGCATGGATCCGCCGGAGGGGATGGGTCACAGGGGATCACGCGGCGGCATGGGAATGGGGGCTGAAGGGGGAACCGCAGCGCCGGGAGGAGAATGTTGTCCACCGTGATGCTCAACGAGCTGCCATTGGTGCGCTTTCAGGAAGGAGTGCCTTCATGAAGAAGCACAGCAGGGTCGTTCTTGGGGTTCTGCTTCTGGTCTCGACTGGGTCGTGGTTGCTGGCACAAGAAATACGGGGCAATCCGAAACATGGGCAGGCCGTGTACGAGAAACATTGTCTGCGCTGTCACGGAGCTTCTGGAGACGGCCTTGGGCCGGACGCGACCGATCTGATCGTACTCCCGGCGAATTTCCAGTCGGCCAAATCCAGAGCCAAGACCGATTTCGAGCTGCTCATCGCCATTTCCAACGGTGTGCTGTTCAGTCCGATGCATGGATGGAGGGGGCGATTGAACGAAACGGAGATGATGGATGTGATCGCGTACATCCGGATGCTCGCGCCGTTTCTGGCCGTTTCCCAGACGGCTCCGGTCGGTGCCGATGCGCTGATTGTTCAGGACGAGCGAGCGTAGACGGTCTTTATATCGTCGGTTCCCTTGTCGGTTGAGGAGATCGTGCTCACCTGGTTGCCGTTTGCAGGAGCGCCTTCTCCCTCGAGTCGGATGAACAGAGGATCACTGTACCTTGTTACGGTCATGATGGCTCGCGACAGGGCCTGACCGGCATCGATCTCAGCCATGGCATGCTGCTGCGGTTGGTTCCTGCCGTAATGGGTCTGACGCGAAGAGGTTCGGCTCTGAAGAGGGTTCGTCGCGTTGCACCCGTTGCATCGTGAAGAGCAATGGGCATCCGGCAGTCGCCAGGCGTTGGACCCATCGCATGGGACGAGCAATGGGTACCCCCACGATGGACGTCCCGGAAGATCGATTGCGGAGCAATCGGAGGGTGGCGGGGGAGATGACGGTCATGGGGACGATCTGCAATGGCTTCTGAGATCGTTCGTGATCGCTGCTGAACCGGCTTTAGCGGATACTCAACAGGTTACTCGTCAGCCTGCCGGCCCGGCTCATTCATGAAGCGTCGTGGCGAAACTGCGGGCGAGGAAGGACATCGCTCCTGCTGCGAAGGACAATGATTGCGATGAGAGGAAGGAGCCGGTCGGTAGGGGTGGTGCTGTGCCTGAGGCTTGCGTTCGGCGTCGGCCTTGTCGGCATGAGCGTCACCATCGGCGCGATTGGCATGTCGGGCTTGCCGGCGCTGGCTGTCGGCGGACCAGCCAGCGATGTGCAGAAGGGTGGCGAAGATGCGGGAAGGCAAGACTCGTCCGAGCCGCCATTCAACCCGCACGGCAACTTGGTGTTCCGCGCGACCGGTGCCACGTCCTGTCGCGAGTGTCACGTCGCCGGCCGATCGACATCTGGGGCATGGCCTGTGCTGGACAACGATCGAGTGCGATCGCTGGTGGCCAAAGGGAAGGGCGCGCACGCAGGGAGATTTGCCGACTGTTTTCGATGCCATCCCGGTGGCAGACTGCCAAGCGAGCAGCCGTGAACGAGGATGACGACGAGAGGCGAGCAGAGAAGGGATTGTACAGGCACCGGAGCGACGACCGCGTATCTGAACCGGATGTCCCCGGGACAGTCCCGATCTGTGCTCCTTGCCGCGTGGCTGGTCTTCGGGGTCGGCGGCTGTGGCGACGGACTCAAGGACGTCAGGCAGTACGAGCGAGGCGAATCAGCTCAAACCCTGCCGGTGATCCCCGATGGCCGGCAGGCCATCCGCCTCTCGTCCGCCGCGGAAATCGAGCATCAGGGAGCGATGGTTCAGCACCTGCAGACGATGGAAGGCATCGTCGAGGCGCTGGCGGCTGGGGATTTCCTGATGGCCCAGATGCGAGCGGAAGCCCATCCAAGTTTCTTCGCGCGTCGCATGGCCCTCGTCCGACAACGAATGGAGACCTACCCGCCGGGCTTTCAAGACCTGGCTGCCGCGCATCAGGCGGCGGCCGACGAGTTGGCCCGCGCCATTCCCTCCCGCGATCTCGTTCAGATTCTTCCTAAGCTGAGCGCGCTGTTGAAGGCCTGCTCGGCCTGTCATCTGACGTTTCGCTTGGACCGAAGCGACCGCGGAGGGTGACTCCATGACAATGGCGCTCACGCTCGCGGGGGGTGATCCCATCGGAAGGCGCAATGGAAACGAGGGGACCGCAAGGCTTCACCGATAGCCTTTGCTCACGAAATCTGTGGGGCCGCGATGCGGAAGGCCGCCGATCGTTCCGATGAAGGGACCGCATGAATTCGCTGAGGTCGCGGGCCAGGCTGGTGGCGCTGGCTGCGACCTTCGTCGTTGGAGCGGCCTTCGGCGTTGAATTGCTGCTCAGCCTCGGCGAGGAAGTGGAGTTCGGCCACAGCCGCCGTGGCCATGTCCTCGGTTGGGTTGGGTTGCTGATTCTTCTGCTGGTCTTCGTCTATCCCCTGAAAAAACGATACGCTCCGGAGGCCCCGAGGCGGGGCTGGATTCAACCTTGGTTTCGGGTCCATCTGATTGCCGGCATTCTAGGGCCTGTCCTGATCCTGATTCATGCCGGGGCGCACTTTCACGCGCTCGTGCCGGTCCTTGCGTTGGTTGCGCTGGCTCTGGTGACCCTGAGCGGCGTTGTCGGCCAAACGCTACATTCACTGGCGGTGCGGCAGATGAATCAACAATGGCACGAGCTTCAGAAGCAGGACCTGGCAGAAGCTGAAATCCAGGAACGATTGACGGAACGGACGGCGCAAGAGGAGGCCTTTCGATTTTGGCAGCTCGTCCATGCGCCCGTGACCATTCCGTTTGTCGCACTGACGCTCCTGCACATCATCGGAGCGCTCTTTTTCGGCGGATGGTGACGTCCGATGCGGTATGTGCCGCTGCCGGCCTCGGTGGTGCCGATTGTTTTCATCGCGACCCTGTTGTTGCTGGTCTGGCTCGGATGGGAGTCCTATCGCGACCCGGAAACCTGGTGGGCGCCCGGCGATCTGAGCCGGGCTCATGCGGACGTCGGATCGTGTCTCCAATGCCACCAACCATTCAAAGGCGTCACGAGCAGAAACTGTGTCGCCTGTCACGGTGAGACACAGTTTGCCAAGACCGCATCACAGGCTGTTGCTGCGGCTCATACAGAGGCCCTGCATGCAAAGAGGAGCTGCCTAACTTGTCACACAGAGCACCGGGGCGTATCGGCTTCCATCACGATCGGTGCGTTGCAGAATCCTCATGGCGAGTTCGTCTTTCGCGCCACCGGTGCGCGGACCTGCGGCACCTGCCATGTCGTTTCGCCGGAAGGCGGCCCGCCGAGCATGCGTGACAATCCGACGGTCCGGCGGCTCTTGGATCAAGGCAAGGGTGCGCATCGGCGGGGTCGGATGGCCGATTGCCTCAGGTGTCATGCAGGAGGCGTGACGGAAGGCGGATAGGACGATTGATGTAAATCAGCTCATTCGGAAGTGTCGAGTCGGAGCAGCGCCCCGATAACCAACCCCCCTTGAACGCCCCGATCAAGTTTGAGAGCGGATCTGAGGTCTTCGGACTGTTCGAAGAACGCCCTCTGAGCATGACATGGCGAACCGAGCCAAGAGATGGAGGAGGAGACAGCTCAATGGCAGCCTCAACAAAGACGATCCATGGACGCGACCATCAAGTAGATGAATGAGTCGCCAGGCGAGATTCGTGCGATCCCCGAATGTGTCCTTCTCCAACCGATATGGCTTTTCGACAGGAGGGTGTCAACGTCACGCTGGCCTTGAGCAAGGAGTCGCTCGAATTCTTCGAGGCCGAAGCGAGCCGGCTTCGAGCACGAGACCGTGCACATGACTCGATTCATACGGCAACCCCTGCCGGATCTCCCGCCACGGCACGGCCGCCATGGTGACCACTGTCAGGGGTTCCTCCAAAACGGCCACGTCAGCCAAGGATTCATGTCCGATGATCAGACGGTCAGACAGTCCGACCTATGGGAAGGCCGGATGGCCATTCCATGCTCAAACGCACAGATCTCCCGGTCGGTCCCGCAGCCGCCCACTTCGCGAATAGGCCGCATGACCTGATTCGACACGAGGGGTTCAGGCTGGACTTACCCGATCAGTCGGACGTTCCGTTCCAAGGAAACCCCGCCGGCGCCATCCTCTCACATCTCCTGCTCCACCTCTGACGCGCGTTGGCTGTTATCCAGGAGGCGGTCCGAACAATCCGAGCCGTCAGATTCTCCCCACGTGCACCCGTCCGGTTAGTGTCGTGGTACGGGACCGCTCACGGGCGGACTGTCGCCTCCGGCGATCCGAAGGGAGGATAGTCCAGCGACCCCCTCACTTCGGCGATCCTCTCCTTCGGGAAATTCGGAAAATACAGCGCTCGTTGTGCTTTCCAGTCCTCAACCTGGGTCTCGACGGCTCGCGTCCGTTCCTCATCAAGGGTAGGCCCGGGCAGTTGATATTCAATCGCCGCAGGAACGGCAAACCCGGTTCCCGCTTCCGCCACCAGGTCCATGATGCGAAAGTTCAGATCTTCCACAACCTCCAGCGATTCCTTGTAATCGGCGGCGCTGATATAGGCGAAGACCTGCACATCGAGCGACGCCTCCCCAAACCCCCTGAATCGCACATGCAATGGGTCTTCAAGGACCTTCGGATGGGCATACAGCATCTTCCGGAGTTCGAGAATAATGTACCGGAGCTGGCCCGACGTGGTTTCGTACCGCAGCTTGAGCAGGGGGTGAAACCAGAAGCGGTCTCGGGAGGAAAGATTGTCGATGGGCATGCTCACCAGTTTTGCATTGGCGATGCTGATGACCGACCGTTCGCGGGTCCGAATCCGCGTGTGGCCCAGCCCGATCTCCTCCACAAACCCCATTTTATCGCCGAATCGGCAGAGGTCGCCGATCTTGATCGGTCTGGACATGAACAGCGTCACGGCGCCGATCATGTTCTCGATGTTCTTTTGAGAGGCCATCGCCACGGCAATCCCTCCGATGCTGAACTCGACCAGCAGCGCCATCACCCGGTACCCGATGTTGTCCAGCCAGAGAGCCAGCACGCCGGCCAGAGCCAAGACCTTGATCACCTTGGCGACAGGCACCAGCGACTCGCGCACTCTACTGAAACCTTTCTGTTCCAAGTTCACGCCGACTCGTTGCAGAACCCAATCCACCAGTCGCACGAGGAACCATGCCAGGGCGATGACCTGGACCGGTCGAGCCTGTTCGATTGCCCGCACCGCCACGGAGGGGCCCACCATGGCGCCGGTCGCCCTGATCAGCACGGTCCAGAGGAGGAGGGTCAACGGTCCTGAGAAGAACCGCACGAGCGTCTCGCCGAGTTCGGCATGGAAGCGGCGCACTACGAAGAGGACCGATCGACTGATCACCGCGGCCACCGGATACAGCGCGAGGCCGAGAACGATGAACAACGCCCACAACCACAGGTGGATGCCCAGCACGGATACGTCGAACAACCACGTAGGGAGGATGCGCTCGATCGCCCCGTAGCCGAACTCGCCGTAGAGATCGGGGATATCGGCGACCGTGGCGCCGGATATCTTCCAAATGTATATCCCGTCTCCGCGCGGCACCCGCTGGAGCAAGATCTCATAGGTCGTGCCTGCTTCAGTGGAGATTCGCCCCACACGATCGCGCGCCACGGGAAGACCGTCCTCAAGATCGCCTTCCGGGCTGGTGCTGAGAAGATCGAGATCGATCCACAGGACACGATCGAGCACGATGCGCAACTGGCGCGCCAATTCTTCTCCCTCCTCGTGCGCCATCTCCACCGGCAGGTTCCTCAGGTCGAGATACTCAACGGCCTGCGCATAGTTTCGATTTCTGGCCGCAGCGAGAAATCCGCGCATGCTCGACTGCGGCACCCCGCGGCCTAATGGGTCGTCGGGAGCGACGACTTTCGCCGATTTTGGCTCGGCCGCTTTGGCCGGCTCTCCCTTGGGCTTCGTTCCGATCAACTCTCGAAGGGTCGGCGTCGATTTACCGGTCTCCGTCAAGGCCGGCGGAGTCCACCACACGATCGAGAGTCCCGTAAAGAGGACCGGCAGCAAAGCAAGCCGGCCAATGGTTGCGGACTTAGGCATCATCATTCCTCCTTCTCCGTGCTACCTCAATGTGGGCGAAGAATGTTTTTGAACAACCCTGATCCAAGCCGGGTAACGATCGAGCGGGTTGCCCCACCCTGTCGGTTGCCAGGAATCGTTGAGTTTCGGACGGCCATGCCAACGATCCTACTCGACATGGCACCGGGCGGTACATTCCCTCAGCGGGACCCTGTTTGCTGGAAGGGGAATGATGTTGGAGCTGAGCATGTCCGAACTCAACGGTCTTGCGGTGCTCCGGCAGATCCGAGAAGGGAGCCGCACGCCGATCATCATGGTCGCGGCCTCAGGGTCCAAAGATCGTGCGAAGCAAGCCGCCACCGTCGGCGCGCAAGATGATTGTCTAGCAGACTGCGGAAAAACGCGATTGGTGGGCTTCGACAGGCTGCTATGTGGATGTCAAGTGGATGGACACAAGAATCCTCTTTCGGTTGTCAGCTGCGTGTCCTTTCAGGCCAAAGAGAGACTGGCTGCTATGCGTGGCACGGCACACGGCCGTCA
>JBFWWG010000027.1:0-13530 GCA_050246315.1 Nitrospiraceae bacterium
TTTATTACCCTCTTTTAAGGGTACTACCCTCTTTCGCCATTTGGCACCTGGCCCACGGCCAAGGCATTCGATTCGCCCGGCTGCCTTCAGCTCGCGCAACAAGAGACGGATCATGTCGCGGCTCACGCCGGGACAGCGCCGTTCCACATCGGTGATGCCGAATACGCCGCCGATGGTTTCGATGGCCTGTTCGACCATGTCGGTTTTGGCCCCGCGTGGACTTTTCATCCGATCGACCCGCTCTTCGAATTCCTTGCACGCCTGCCTGAGGATGTAGAGCAGAAAGTTGATCGTGGGCCAAGGGTCGTGTTTGCCTTCATGCCAACGCCGGGAGCTCTGTTCGAGAACGTCGTAATACCGTTCCTTGTTGTCTTCGATCAGGCGTTCCAGGCTGATGTAGCGCCCGGCTTCGATACCGCAATGGTAGCAGGCCAGCAGAAACAACAGGCGCGACACGCGGCCGTTGCCGTCGCGGAAGGGATGGATGCAGAGGAAGTCGAGGTTCAACGCGGCGGCGAGCACGAGCGGGGGTACCCATCGCTCGCGCAGGCCTCGCTGCCAGAGCTCGATCGTCTCGGCCATGGCCCTCGGTGTCTCTTTCGGGGATAGGGATTTGAATCGGACACGGCTGCGGCCATCGGGATAGGTCTGGATGATGTCCACGTCCTTTTCCTTGTACACCCCGGCGTCCCAGATGTGGCCACGAGACAGTGTGTGGAGGGTTTTGATCGTGGCTTCGGAGATGGGCAGCTTGGCGCCTTTCTCGTGGATGAGCTTGAGCGCATCGCGATAGCCGCGGACCTCTTCTTCGTCGCGGTCGCGCAAGGCGGGCTTGCCGAAGAGGAGGGTGGCCACGCGGGACTGGTCCACCTCCACACCTTCGATGCGGTTGGACGAGACTGTGCTTTCGATGAGCGCGTGTTCGCGCAAGATCTTCAGTTTCTGCGGCGACTGACGGGTGAACAATTCCTGCTTGCCTCTGGCCTCGGCGAGATCGGTCAGATACCACGTCGTCTGGATGGGCAAGGTAGCCGGTTCAGCGGCGAGTTGGCGGAGCGTCTTCATGGCTTGTTTTTGTACTCCGTGAAGCTCGCGGCGAGCGCGGCGAAGGTGCTCGGGGTGTGCCTCTCGAAGCCTGTTTGATCCACGAAGACGAACTCGTATCGTTGCCCGTTCTGCTCGGCGGCGGTGGCATCGGCGCACCATTGCTTGAGCCGCGCCATTTTCTGCGGCAAGTCCAACTCAGCCCGCCCCTTGGTCTCCACGATCCAGACTGTGCGGTCAGTGGTCCGCACGATGAAATCCGGTGTGTAGGTGGAGAGGTCGCCGTCGGCCTTCACATAATCGAGCTTGAAGCCGATCGCGAGATAGTTCTTGGCGAAGGCCTTCACATCGTTCGCCGATTCCAGGAAGGCGGCGAACGACAGCTCGAAGCCGCCGGAATGTGGATCGCCCACCGTCTTGGTGAAAATGGATTTCTTGGCCGCGAGAGAGAGGCGATGCTCGGTACGAAACGGACGTGTCTCACACAGGCGAATTCTGGCTTCGATGCGTGAGGTGCCGGTGTCTTGAATAGTCAGCGCGTTGATGGCGGTTTTGAATGAGTCGTAGAGGGTCTTGGCGACATCCGGTTCAGACAGGTTGCGGAGGATCACAGGGTCTTCGAGATTCACGGGTGACCCTGCGAACAGGTGCTCGCGCATGAAGGTTTTCACTTTTCCATAGAGCACATCGTAGCCGCCGACGAGGCGCAGGTCTTTCAGCAATTGGCGGGCGAAGAAGGCCACGACTGAGCGGTAGTCGGCGGGGCCGGAGCCGTCGAGCTGGATAGTGTGATGAATTTCAGAATCAAGCATCGTCTTGAACACAATCTCTCGCGTCTCTTCCGGTGTGAACGGTTTCAGCGGGATGCGCTTATTGCCCAAGGTGGCCGGGTCGAGCGCGTCCAAGTCTTTGTAGTCACGCTGGTAGCGACGGGTGAGCTTGGGCAGTGGAATGTCCAGGTCGTCGAGATTCTTCTCCGGATTGTCAGCATCGACTTCGACAATGAGCGAGTCCTGGCGCGTGGTTCCTCCGCCCATCGGCACCCGCTCGAAGCTGACGCCTTCGGTCTGGATGGATTCGACGAACTCCATAAAGGCAGGAGTCCCCATGACGGACACGGTCTCTTTGATGTCGGTGCCGAAATACATTCGGCGCAGTCCCCTCCCGAGGGTTTGCTCCGGGAGAATTTTGCTTTCCGCGGTATATTCCCGCAGCCCAACGATAACGGTCACGTTTCGCACGTCCCAGCCTTCTTTGAGCATGAGCACGGAGACGATGGCCTTGCACGGCGACCTCCAGGAATCTATTTCATTGGATTGCCTGCGGAGCAGGTCGAGTTCTTCCTTCTTTTTGCCGGTGGCGGCTTCGGAGATTTCGCCGTTGTTCTTCGTATGAATGACGAGGACCCCGCCTTGGAGTTCTGGACAGATCTTTTCCAAATAAGCCCCCACCTCGTCGCAGTTGCGCGTGTCGTCCACCATGACGAAGAGCACGGCCTTTTTACCCAATGGCTCGTGCTCCGCGTAGCTCTTCCTCCATTCCTCAATGCCAAGTGCCAGGTAATCGGCGTATTTCTCGGTGAACAGCGCGCTGGTGCGAATGTGGAGTTTAGCGCGGCTGCCCGCATCCGGCAGTACAGGATGCTTCACGACGTTCTGGTGGATCGCTTCGACGAGCGGATAGTCGGACACCGTTTGGACGAAAATCGCCCCGTTGTTGTGGCGTGGTGTTGCCGTGACATCGACTTGCAGGGCCAGACGGCGATCCTTTTGCAACATCTTGTGGTGAATGTCCTGAATGGATTTGAACCAGGCCATCTTCGGATCGTGAATATGGTGCGCTTCGTCGTTGAAGACGGCCAACTCCTCGACCTCGCGGACGATTTCGCCGAGGTCGGTTTGACTGTCGGTGGTCTTGCCGGCTGGTTGTGGGCCAAACGGCGAGAGGAAGTAGTCGCGTAGGTCGTCGTCCTCCAGCGACGGGTCGGCCACATCACCAAGGAAGACGCGATGGATGTTGGTCAGGAACAGGTTGCCGGTCTCGCGAACGATGCGTACGTCGTCTTGGATGTGCAGGGTAAGCTGGAAATCGTCTCGCCAATTGCGGCCCTCGTGACCGTTGCGGGGAAGAATCGGGTCGTTGAAGAAAATCTTGAGACCGTCGAAGTCTGCCCGCAGCCGGTCGAGGACGATGATATTCGGCGCAATGACGAGAAAGTTGCGGGAGAGAGCAGAGTCCGTTTCGTACAACTTGTGAAAGAAACTCCAGGCGATAAGGAGAGAGAGGACTTTCGTTTTGCCCGCGCCGGTCGCCATCTTCAAGACATACCGCGGCCAGTCTTCGTCGAACATTCCGGTTGACACCGCGCGCGACGCGTCGAACCGCATCAAATCGTATTTATCACGAGCGCGTTTGACCTCGAAGAGCCAGATCACCGTCTCCACCGCCTCCCGCTGGGCGAAGTAGTAGCGGAAGGGAGAGAGCGAGCCATCGGCGTTTTCGATCAGATGTTCGGTTTCAAACCAATGACGGAGCAGGGCTGCCGAGGTGACAGACGTTCCGGCATATCCACTGTCTCGCCACGCGAAGACTTCCTCCCGAACTTTGGCCACAAGTGGCGGTAGGAGCTTCTCGTACGCCGTGCTGCGAAGTGCTTCGTCGGCTGGGAACCAACGCTGTTCTGGAATGAGCGGCGTGTATGGCGAGGTTGGGAAGGATGGATGAAGGGCCATGGTGCGCGAGAGTCTAGCCAATTCCCCCAGGTGGGGCAATGGCAATGCCGCATGCCAAGCTCTCGATGGCCGACCTGACAACCTCTGAAACCGGGTGCGTCAGGCTCGAATGGTGAAAGCCGATAAGCAGGAGAAGGTCGTTGGTGTGAAACAGACGCCGACAGGTGCTTACGATCCTGCGCCTCTCGCTTCGAGGTGCAGTTCCTTCGGCGGAATTCGCGGCTCTCGTGGCGGGGGACCGCCCCAGATGAGCACGTCTGGACATAGGTCAGCGCCGTTCGGCCAAACAACCGCGCCTTCCTCTGCCCGGACTTCGCGAAACCGTGCGGGATCTTTGCGAATCGATTCGAAAACGGGCCCGACTAACAGCTCAGAAACATCTCGCTCAACCACGGAGCCGTCCGTCAGGGTCAGGCGCAGTCGAAACTGCTCGACCGGCATGGCTTGTTGTATGCGAAGCAATGACTTCATGTGTTGAGTTTACTCCAGGGGGGGCAATCGCTTGCAAAGTTTGTCCTGTGCGGGCTTGTTCCCAATCCTGTCGCAATTCCTCACGTCAGTTCCGGCATGATTCGCAGTCTAGCCATTCTGCCCAGAGCGGGGCAATGGGAATGCCGCCAGTCTGGTCTGCCCTGCTCCGGCTTGACAGGCCCTCAAACCGGGTGCTACCACGCTTCCTATGCTGAAAGTTGAAGAGCAGCGCGCTCCTGCGCAGGAGACGACTTCGCCTCCGCCGCAGACCGTCTCCCGTTGGTCGGGCGCAGCGCGGGAGCAGGCCGTGCAGCGGATGTTCACGGCCATCGCGCGCTGGTACGACCTCAACAATACGGTCCTCAGTTTCGGGCTCCACCATCGCTGGAAGCGTCACGTGCTCGACCTGGTAATGCCACCAGAGGCCGGCGACTGCGGCGTCCGTAGCGGCAATACATCGAGAACGCCGTTCGGCCAAGACCTCACGGCTAAAGAGGCCTCCGGCGGTGCCGAGCCGCGTTACATCTTGGACATCGGCGCCGGCACAGCCGATCTCGCGCTCTTGATCGAATCCCGGTTGCAACCGGACGGCCGCGTCATCGCGGCCGATCTCAACCATGCCATGCTCGTGGAAGGACAGCGGAAGGTCGAACGCAAGGGACTCCGGAGCCGAATCACCTGCATGGAGGTGAACGCCGAACACCTGAGCTTCCCGGATGGCAGTTTCGACGCCGTCACCACAGGCTTTTGCATGAGGAACGTGGGTGACCTTCAACTGGCCTTACAAGAAATCCAGCGGGTGCTCAAGCCGGGCGGCCGGTTCGTCTGCCTGGAATTTTCCCATCCTGATCGGGCCTGGCTGCGCCGCCTCTACGATTGGTATTCGTTCACCCTGCTCCCGAAGGTCGGCACGATGGTCGCCCACGACACCACCGGGGTCTATGAGTACCTGCCGGCGTCGATCCGGACCTTTCCCGATCAGGAAACTCTGTGCGAGCGATTGCGCCAGGCCGGATTCCGTGACGTGACCTATCGGAACCTGACCGGCGGCATCGTGGCGATCCACAGCGCGGTGAAATAACGTCAGGGGTCATTCGTCGGACGAACGCGTCATTCGTCAAACGTAGGAAGGAGACGCCAGGCCTCACCGGACAAGGTCTACACGATTGACGCATGACGATTCTCTTTTTGTTGCGATTGACTAATGACGATTGACGGTTGACGTCCTATGAAATCCATTCTCTACGTTTTCCTCCCCTGCAAGCAGGTGTACCCGATCGGGATCACCTACCTGGCCGACTTCGTCCATCGCCGCCGCCCCGATGTCCGCCAGCAGATCCTTGATCTGTCGCTCTACCCGCAGGCCCAGCGGCCGGCGGTCTTGCGCGATGCGGTCTCCGCCTTTTCGCCTGACTTGGTGGCCTTCTCCTGGCGCGACATTCAGATCTTCTCGCCCCATGAAGGCGACGCCTCGTTGGAACATGCGTTCAATTTTTATTTCGCGAGCAACCCGCTCAAGCGAGTCGCGGCCTCGTTCCAAGGATTGAAGCAACTGTACCGGTACTATTCGGACATCCGAGCCAATCTGTCGTACCCCTGGCTGATCCGGAAGGAGTTCCCCCAGGCCAAGATCATGATCGGCGGCGGCGCCTTCACCGCCTTTGCCGATCAATTGATGGAAAAGCTCCCCGAAGGCGTGCTCGGGATTCTCGGCGAAGGGGAGGACGCGCTGATCAAGGTCATCGACGGGCAACCACTCGACGGGGAGCGCTACATCCTGCGCGAGGGAAAGCGGATCATCAAAGGCGAGCAACGCTCCACGGTGTTGCTCGACACCCAGACTGTCGATCTCCCGTACCTGACCTCCATCTTCCCGCAGCACCGCGCCTACCTCGACGAATCGATCGGCGTTCAAAGCAAGCGGGGTTGCCCCTACGACTGCGCTTTCTGTCTTTATCCGTATATCGAAGGGAAGCGGGTGCGGTACCGGCCTGCGGCCATGGTCGTCCAGGATATCGCCCAGCATTACCATCAATGGGGCGCCCGCCGGTTCTGGTTCACCGACGCGCAGTTCATCACCGGCAAGGAAGCCTACCCTCAATGTACGGAGATCCTGGAACGGATTCTGGCCGAAAAGCTGGAGATTCAATGGTCCGGCTACATCCGGACCTCGCTCATCACACCGGAGCTGGCTAAGTTGATGGTCCGGTCCGGCGTCGGAGATTTGGAGGTCGCAATCACCTCTGGCTCCCAGGAGGTGCTCAACAATCTCCACATGGGGTTCAAGCTGGAACGGCTCTACGACGGTTGCCGCTATCTGGCGGAGGCCGGCTTTCGGGGCAAGGTGATCCTGAATTATTCGCTGAACTCGCCGAAAGAAACGGAGGAGACGCTGCTCCAGAGTGTGGAGGCCTATAAGAAGGTGGCGTCGATTCTGGGAGAAGACCGAGTCTTCCCCCTGATGTTCTTCCTCGGCATCCAGCCGAACACGGACTTGGAACACCGCCTCCTGGAAGAAGGCTATCTGTCGAGCGGCTACAATCCGCTGATGCTGACCCCGACCAGCATCAGGAAGCTGCTCTACAACCCGGCGCCGCTGAACAAGATTATCGCCAAGGCCTGCCTCGCCGCCTGGGAAAAGAAACATGGGAGCCGCGATCCCCGCCCCTGGACCGGCTCACTGTCGCAATCGCACGCGACCAACAGCGCCGCCCCACAGAAGGGCTATGCGGACGGGAGCTTGATCCGCGGGGTCGAAGGGAACTCCGGGCGCGAAGCGCTGCTCACACTCGAAGAGATCCTACGGACGCGCAAGCCTTCCGGTTCCTCGTCCACGCCGCAGCCACGACCCGCCGCCACCTCCGCCCCCTGAATTCACCTGCCGACGGAGATCGGGCTCGGCTTCTGCCATCGCCTATCCCATTGGCTTGCAATCCATTTTCGGCCGGTGTTATCATCCGTTTTCTTTCGGTAGGCTGACCCTCGTCTAATCGCTTGGAATTCAAGCGATTCTTTCTCGTGGGCAGGGTGTGATGTGACGCCTGTAGGAGGCTGCTGATGTACAAGACCATCTATATCCCGGTCGACAATTCGGACCATTCGAATACGGCCGTCGACCTGGGGATTGAGCTGGCCAAGACGTTCGGTTCCAAAGTCGTGGGGAGCCACGTCTACGCCGCCAAAATGCACGATAAGCGGTTCAAGCAAATGGAGGCCGGGCTTCCCGAGGAATATCACGACGAGAAGGAACTGGACCGCCAACGGCAGATCCACGATTCGTTGATTACCCGCGGTCTACAGATCATCACCGATTCCTACCTCGATTACGTCGATAAGAAGTGCACCGAGGCCAACCTGCCGCTGGAGCGCAAGTCTCTGGAAGGCCGCAACTGGAAGGTCCTCGTCGAGGACATCGCCACCAGCGGATACGAACTCGTCATCATGGGAGCCCTGGGTGTCGGCGCAGTGAAGGACAGCGTGATCGGCAGCAATACCGAGCGGGTCATCCGGCGCGTCCGGTCCTCCGACATGTTCATCGTGAAGGACCCCAAGCCCCTCGGCGAGGGCAAGATCGTCGTGGC
Source organism: Nitrospiraceae bacterium (assembly GCA_050246315.1). Classification (GTDB taxonomy): domain Bacteria; phylum Nitrospirota; class Nitrospiria; order Nitrospirales; family Nitrospiraceae; genus Nitrospira_G. Next base: position 7,829 of record JBFWWG010000027.1, read on the forward strand.
GGTGGACGGGAGCCCCTATTCCTTCGGCGGGTTGATGACCGGCTTGGCCCTGGGCAAGGCGTTCAACCGTCCGGTGGAAGCCATCTCGGCCTTCGATCCCTATTTTCACTATGCCGCCTTCCACAGCATCTCGGGTGTGCTCAACGAGGAGGCCGGCAAGGTCTTTCGGTTCAAGGAGCAGGAGAAGCTCCACGAGGAGATCATCGACAGCGGGCTCGCCAAGATCTACCAATCGCACCTGGACATCTCCCGCGAGGTGGCGCAGGCCGAAAACACCGACATCAAGACCACGCTCCTGGACGGTAAGGCCTTCGAAAAGATCATCCAATATGTCCGCAAAGAAAACCCGTGGCTGTTGATCGTCGGCCGGATCGGCGTCCACAGCGACGAGGACATGGACATCGGGAGCAACACCGAGAACCTGCTGCGGAGCGCTCCCTGTAACGTGCTGGTCTCGAACCGCAAATATGTGCCGCCGATCGACACGCAGGCCGAGTACACCATCGCCTGGACCGAAGAGGCGCTGCGCCGGATGGAGAAGATTCCGGTGTTCGCACGCGGCGTCGCCAAGACCGCGATTCATCGCTACGCCATCGAAAAGGGCCACACGATCATCAGCAACTCGGTGGTCGATGCCGCAGTCGGGCACATCCTGCCGAAGGGCGCGATGGACGCGATGCGGGCGCTGGGCTCGGGCCTGGAGGCGGCCGGCGTGGACCGGGACAAGATGCAGGCAGACAGCGCCGTCGCCCAGGACCTCATGGGCAAGACCCTCAGCGGCATGATGACGCAGATCGTCGAGGACAAGCCGGCCGTGACCCCGGCGAACCAGGCTTACCTTGATCGGATGAGCCAGAACTATTTTGTCTGCGACGGGTGCGGCTACGTCGGCAAGGGCGAAACGCCGGTGAAGTGCCCGGTGTGCGGGGCCGAAGGGGCGCGATTCAAGCAAGTCGATAAGTCGATCTTCGAAGCCGCCGCCAAGGCGGAGGGCGCCGTGGAGACCGAGCTGGCCTACGACGACGTCCCGATGCAATGGACCAAGGAGGCCAAGGAAGCCATCCGTGCGGTCCCGGCCGGATTCCAGCGCCGGCGCGCCAAGGCGAAAATCGAAAAGACGGCCCGCAAGCTCGGCATGACCACGATCACACTCGAATATGCCGCGCCCATGATTCAAGAGGCGGCCTCCGAGGAGTACAGCCCGATTTTCGCCAACAAAGGCGCCGGCACCTCGGCGGAGGCGGAAGCCCTGCTGAAGGGTACCAGCGGGACGAATGGTACGCATGGCTCAACGGCCAACGGCCGTGACCACCAGGCTCAACCGGCCGCTGCAGCGGATGCCGGTGCAGCAGTGATGAGGGCGAGCGAGCCGCAGGCGGTCCAGTCCGATCCCTATGTCTGGACGGCCGATGCCCAAGCGAGGCTTGAGCGGGCGCCCGAAGGATTCATGCGCGACTGCACCAGGGCCCTGATTCTCCGCCATGCGGAGAAGATCGGAACCACCACCATCACCATTGAAGTAGCCAATGAGGGCATCGAAGAATCCAAGAAGTACATGGAAGAGGCCCTCAAGACCGGGAATCTCAAGACCATCATCGCGGACCTCACGGGGAAACCTAGTGCGTAGAACCCAGTGCTGAGTGGAAAGAACGCGCCCGGGAAAAGGCATTGATTATTCAGTCCTCAGCACTCAGAACTCAGCACTAAAGAGACATGGGTAAATCGCTTCCGATCCTGAATATCCCCGGTTTGGCCGATCAACTGGGCTCCTTCGCCGGGCAGATCCAGAAGTTCATGTCCGGCTCCTTGCCGACTCCTGGTCCCGGGGACGGCCGGACCGTCGATGACTTCAAGCCCTATCTGATCGCGCTCAACCTGACCAAACGCTGCAACCTCAAGTGCGCGCACTGCTACCTGGATGCCACCACCAAAGCCGGCGGCGCCTCCGACGAACTGACGACCGAAGAATCCTTCCGCCTGATCGACCAGATCGCGGAGGTCAATCGCGGATGCCTGCTCGTTATCACCGGCGGGGAGCCGTTAGTCCGCCCGGACATTCTCGACATCGCCCGGTATGCGGTCGCCAAGGGGTTCATCGTCGTGTTCGGGACCAACGGCATGCTGATCAATGACCGGATGGCCAAGACGCTGGTGGAGATCGGCGTCATGGGCGTGGGCATCAGCATTGACTCGCTCGACAAGGAGAAACACGATCGGTTCCGGGGCGTGCCGGGAGCCTGGGAAGATGCCGTGGCCGGCATCGAAGCTTGCAAACGAAACGGGCTTCAGTTCCAGGTGCATTTCAGCGCCCAGCCGATGAACTATCAGGAACTGCCCCAGGTGATCGACTGGGCGCACGGCTTAGGCGCCAGAGTGGTCAACATCTTCTTCATGGTCTGCACCGGCCGCGGTGAAGAGCTGACCGACATCACGCCGACTCAATATGAAGAGGTCCTGACCTATCTGGTCGATTGCCAGGACAAGTACAAGGACATGCTGGTGCGGGCGCGCTGCGCCCCCCATTTCAAGCGATTGGCTTACGAGAAGGATCCGAATTCCCCGCTCACCAAGGCCACCGGCTACATGGGCGGCGGCTGCTTGGCCGCGACCAACTATGCCAGGGTGACCCCCAACGGAGAGCTGACCCCCTGCCCTTATATGCCGCTCTCCGCCGGCAACGTGCGGGAGACCAGCTTCGTGGACCTGTGGGAGCGCTCGCCGATCTTCGACTCGTTCCGCTATCCCCATTTGAAGGGCAAGTGCGGCGATTGCGAATACAGCGAGATCTGCGGCGGCTGCCGGGCACGCCCGTATGTCGATCACGGCGATTGGCTCGACGAGGATCAGTGGTGTCTGTACACCCCGAAGGGAGGCGAGAAGGTTCAGGTGGCCTTCAATACGCCCGAAGAGTCCGAGGTCGCCTGGGATGAGGCGGCGCAAGTCCGGCTCAGCCGCATTCCCTACTTTCTCCGCGCCATGGTCAAGAAGGGCGTCGAACGACACGCACGCGAGCAGGGTCTCCCCCTCGTGACGGTGGAGCTGATGGAGGAGCTGCGCAAGAAGCGCTTCGGCAACGACGCGCCGGTGTTCAAGTTCTAACGAGTTGCGGAAGCACTCGATGTGTATGCTTCGACAGGCTCAGCACGATCGGAAAACACCGGTATAGTCCATGATCGCCCCGTTCGTCCTGAGGCCCTCGAAGGATGAACGGAGGGGTTTACCGCAGCCTGCTGAGTGTTGAGTGCTCTGTGCTGAGTGCTGAGTTTCGGATAGGCCAGTGGTGGATTTAGAAATGCTCGACATTCAATCCTCCGCACGGCTTATGGTTGAGGAATACCCAGCCCTGAGCACCTAACACTCGGCACTTCCTGTGGCTTAGGAACACTGAGCACCCAGCACTGTTACGCGCATGACCGCTCTCACGAACATCGCCACCGACCTCAATACCCTCCTGCCGATCATCAACCATTGGTTCCACCTGGTGTCGGCGGTCATTTGGATCGGCGGGTTGGCGTTCCTCGTCCTGGTGGTCACGCCGGGTCTTCAGAAATCGATCCCCAAGGAATACGTGAAGCCGCTGGCCGACATCTTCTACCGCCAATACAAGAAGATCATCGGCCTGGTGTTGATCGTCATTCTGTTCACCGGCGGCCTGAATCTCCATTTCATCAACAAAATGATGATCGCCCAACTGGGCGAGACCGGCGGAGTCGCTCACAACGCCAAGTATCTCACGATCTTCTTCATCAAACTGTCGCTCGTGCTCGTCGTCCTGACCCTCTTTCTCTATACCGTGGTCTTCAAGAGTGACGCCACGGGAGACGAGGACGCCGAGGAGCGGCAGGAGCAGTACGAAGAACCGGTCCCGTTTCAAAAACTGGGGCTGGTTCTCGGCCTCTTCATCATCCTCTGCGCCGCAGCCCTGAAATACCTGCATTTCTGACCAGCGTAGCCTCTGCATCTCGCTGCCCTCCCGCCAGAGTACAAATCTTGAGTTTTCTCCATCCCCTTGCTACCCTTTTGTCAGTTATTCCAATATCTGAGTAGGGGCCATCGCATGTCACCTCAAGCCCACCGAATCAAGCTGACCTATGGGGACTATCTCTCCTTCCCCGAGGACGGGAAACGCCATGAACTGATCGACGGAGACCACTACGTGACCCCTTCGCCGAATACGAAGCACCAGACTGTATCCTCGAACCTCCATCGAATTCTTGCTGGATTTGCCCATGACAAGAAGTTGGGACGAATATTTGCCGCTCCCTATGATGTCGTACTGTCCGAGTCGGACGTGCTTCAGCCCGACCTGGTCTTCGTGTCCTCCTCACGATCCTCGATCATTACCGAATCCAACATCCAGGGCGCACCGGATCTCATGATAGAAATCCTCTCCGACAGCACCCGTAGGACCGATGAAATCGTTAAGCGAAAGCGATATGAGGCCTTCGGGGTGCAGGAATACTGGGTTGTGGACCCGGTCCTCGATTCGGTAGAGGTCTATCGTATGTCAGACCGCGGCTACGCCCGCGTCGCGGAGCTGACCAAAGAGGAAACCGAATCTCTCACCACCCCCTTTCTCCCATCATTGAGCATCGCTATCGCGGACATCTTCGCGTAGATCTCGTTTTCTGAAATGCTCCAAGTCAGGCTCCCCTGTTCCCGCCGACGACGAAGCCAGCAGTACGACGCCCAGTCCTTCTACCCACGGGGTGTATCTAAGTAGATACCATCCTTGGGACAATTGGATACAGTGCATCCTTCCCTACGAGGTCCGTCGATTGGACCGGCTCAACCGCCCGCGGGGGAAGACTCCCATCTTGTGAAATGTTTTCACGAACTTAGCCCTAACGGGCGGGCTCCCCATAAGTCTTTTGGCCACGGGGTATGCGCATTGCTCTTTCTCACGGCAGGGAACTCAGATAACGAATCGGCCGGCAAGATCCATCGGCCGGCCTCTTGAAGGATCGGAGCGACTCTTGTGGGAATTTGTCGGACTTGTCGCGCTTCTTCTGGCGCTCGCCGGTGTGGTTATCGTGCTGTGGCGCTGATCCAGGTGAAGCACCGAGCCGGTCACACCATCCACCGTTGACGACAGACGGCGGTGGACCGAGGGGTCTTCTGGACCGTGCCCATCCAGTCGATCTGGCCGCCTCAGGGGCTTTACCCGCTGAGCCGCGTCCCGAGGACGACTCCGGACGCGGCTCTCCTCCCCTCCCCCTGACGGAGAGGGAATCGAGTGAACGAGCGACAGAAGTCGTTGGACTTCACCCGCATGAGTGATGTGAGTTCGTCGTGAAATCGTGAAGTCGCCAGGCGAGACGGGCAAGCGCAGCCGCGAAGGACCGGGAACCGACGGTCAAGACAGGGATAGGAAGCAGGGAATATGAGGAGTCGCGCCAAATCTGACCAGTGCCTGTCCCGGGCCATTCGCCCCCTGGTCGGACTAGGGATGCCATTGTTGTCGAACGGGCCTATGTAACGATCCCCCATTTCCCCGTAGCGCCGGCTCCCGAGCGGTCTTCCCCGCCCGACCGAACGGAGCGCAGGAGTTGGTCATGACGATCTCTCCGGGCCAACAAGACTTCGACCACGTTGCACCAACCCGTATCTCTCGTTTGGTATTTCTAACCCACAGAGTTCGGTATGCCAGTACTCGCCTCTGCATTTGAAAGAACAAGGAGTTCTCATGATGATGCGCTCAA
>JBFWWG010000028.1:0-4586 GCA_050246315.1 Nitrospiraceae bacterium
GATCCACGGGAAGCGGTTCGAGATGTACAACGACACCGTGCTGGGCTTCAACAAGTCGGGGAAGGAAGTGGCGCGGATCCAGGTCGAGGAGCCGATCTACGTCCGGCCCGCCGAGCGCGTCACCTGGTTGTAAGACCGCACGCGTGCTGTGCCGCCTGGTGCGCCTCATCCTGAGCGCACCGGGCCTCAGCCGCCGCGGCAGGTGACCGGGCGGGACGTTCCCAGCCAGGTCCAGATGCGAAGGGGGCGGGAGCCGCAGGCTCCCGCCCCCTTCGGCTTTCACACCGGACCCCTTCACCGATCATTTCGTCAACTTCCTCCTTTCTGGCCAACTTCACACCCTACCTCCTTGTGGTTGCAACACTTGAATGCGAGGTCTTGGTATGGTTATTTACAGTGAAACGTTCGTATAAAAAGGGGCACACCTTGCGAGACAGGCCAGTCGGCGCAGTCTGTCGGGTCTCCCTTGATCCCATAGGGCCCCATTATCCATGCAATTTTCCACTTTCGTCACCATCTCATCCCTGTCGCGTTCGATCGTGTCCAAGGTTGGCGCCGTCTTCCTCCTCCTGATCCTCACAACGGCCGGAAGCCTTCTCACCACCTGGCACCTGGCAGCACAGCTCATCGGGACTAGCGCGTCAATTAATGAAGCCGGGGGGCAGCGGATGCGTGCATACAGGCTTGCCCTACTCTTGTCTCAGCTTCACGATCCGGAGACACGCCATACGACAAGCGTCGCCATGCGCGAAGAGATCCAAAAATGGAATCAAGTGATCGAAGGGCTGCAGTATGGAAACGCACGCCACCACGCGATCGCTTCTTCAAATGCCGAGCTGGCACGACAACTCCAAACAGTCAAGGACCGATGGGATCTCCAGCTCAGACCCACACTCGAACGAGCCCTTCATGACAATCCCACGGATCTCCACCACCTTGAGCGTCAATACCAGCACGATCTGGATGACCTCAAACTCCACCTCAATCAGATGGTGCACATCCTGGAGCAGGATGCCGGCGACCGCATTCAGGCGCTCAATCGTCTCTTGCTCATGTTTTTGATGCTGTCTCTTTGCATCATCGGTCTCACGGTACTGGTCTTGAAACGAACCCTACAGGCTCCGCTCAACCACCTTGTCGGCAAGGCCGAGCGGCTCGCATCCGGAGACTTCACAGACGTCCCATCTCTCTCGCAGAAGGACGAACTGGGCAGGGTTAGCAGCGCGCTCGAAACCATGGCGCACAAGGTCCGGCACAATATCGAGGAGCTTCAGGCTCTCCATTCCGTGTGCCGAGAGGTGGCCGCTCTCGGTCACGGTGATCTCGATCAGGTGCTTCACGGCATCGTGGACCATGCCGCGGCTGTCTCCCGCGCCGATTTTGCGGCGCTGCTGGTACGCCATCCGTCGGTCGATTGTTGGATTCTGGATGCCATTTCCGGGGTCATGTTTGACGCAAAGCTAAAAGAAGTCTGGTTGACGGAGGAAACCCCGTTCTCCAATCAAGCCTACGAGGAACGTGCGCCGGTGATCGTTCCGGTCTTGTCGGACCACGCCGATACGTTGGTCAAGATTCGCGATGTCTATGGGGCGAAAAGCCTGCTGGCCGTCCCCCTCATAGCGCATCAACAGTGCCTCGGCGTCTTGATCCTGTGCAGCACCACTCAGCCCCGCCAATTTACAGCCTGGGACGTGGGGTTGGCCGAGCAGTTTGCCTCCTATGCCGCGGTCACGTTGCAAAACGTCCGGCTTTTCCATGAATTGGAATCAGAAACCAATGCCCTCTCCGCCAAACTGACAGCGGTCGAACACAAAGTTGCCGCCTTGACCCATGAAGTGAAGGCGCCGGCGAGACGCGTGGCTGAATTTGCTTCCTGGATCGAGCAGGATTACGGTTCCCTTCTGGGCGAACATGGACACCGATACCTCTCCTGGATCAAGAAAGAAGGGCGCGATCTGGCTCAATTGGCCGAGCGTACTTTGGATCTCGCCAGGCTCGCGTCTGAGCCGCTCGAGGTGGAAACCGTCGACGTATCCGAGGTCGTGGGCGAGGTGCTCCAACTGCTGGATGTCACGATTCAAACCCGAGGCGTTCGGATCACCGTGGAGCCGAACCTTCCGCAATTGGCCTGTCGCCGCATCCATGTAAAACAGGTCTTGGAAAATCTGGTCAGTAATGCGATCAAATACATGGGAGGGCAATCGCATCCGCATGTGGAAATCGGCGCCACAACTTCGGATCGCGTTCTCTTGATCTATGTACGCGACAACGGCATGGGAATGGACCCCGCCATGACCGAGCGCATCTTCAGTCCCTTCGCCAGGCTTGCGGGTCCGGAGATCGCCGGAGCCGGAATCGGACTCGTGATCGTCAAGACGGTGGTCGAACAGTACAAGGGACGTGTCTTTGTAGACACCGCTCCAGGGAAGGGCAGCACCTTTTATGTGCAACTTCCAACCGTGGCCGTACCAGAGGAGGAATCGGCCACGTCTTTTCAACCTGAACAAGTCATCCCGTGGCGGGCGACTCAAGGACAGGGCAGCCTCCGGCCCAGACAGGCGCATTCATGAGTCTCGTCAAAAGCAAACCCTTTACGATCTTGTTGGTGGAGGATAACGCCGGCGACGTAGAAATGTTTCTCCGCGCTGTCGAACACGACCTCCCCCGTAACGACGCTGAACAGGTCGAGTTGGTCGTCGCCGCCCGTGCAGAAGGCGGACTGAAGATCCTCGACGAGCGCCCGATCGACCTCGTAATCACAGATATTCGTTTGCCCGGCATGAGCGGGATCGAATTGTTGCAGCGTATCCACGACATGAACCGACACATCCCGGTCATTGTAGTCAGTTGGGTAGACGCCGTGGACACCGCCATCGAGGCGGTACACCATGGAGCATTCGACTATATCGTGAAGCCTTTCGAGAAGGTTGACCTCGCCATGCGGATTCACCGTGCCATGCGGATCTCTGAAATTTTCGCAGAGCACCGAGGTCCGACGGTCTCCGATCCCACGACCCCTCCCTTTCGAGACCTGGTCGGAAACAGCCCCGCCATGCAAAAGGTCAAGGCCATGATCGATACCGTGGCCAGAGTCCCCGCCACCACGCTGATCATCGGAGAAACAGGTACGGGCAAAGAGCTGCTGGCAAAAGCGATCCATGAACGCAGCGAAGAAGCCGACGGCCCATTTCAGGTTGTCGACTGCACCACCTTCACCGAAGGCATCGCTGAAAGCGAACTTTTCGGCCATGTTCGTGGGGCCTTCACCGGAGCGGTGGCTGATAAACAGGGACTCATCGAGTTGGGGAGTCGCGGAACCGTCTTCCTCGACGAGATCGGCGACCTTCCTTTGAATCTTCAGGCGAAATTGCTCCGTGTGCTTGAAGAGCGAGAAGTCCGTGCCGTCGGCAGCACGGAGCAGCGGAAGCTCGCCGTACGCTTCGTTGCCGCAACGAATCAGGATCTGGCGGCCAAGGTCAAGCGAGGTGAGTTCAGAAAGGATCTGTTTTTCCGGTTAAATGTCATGGTAATTCCTGTGCCGCCGCTGCGGGAACGTAAGGAGGATATCCCGCTGCTGGCTCGCCACTTCCTCGGACGTTACACGAAGGAATTCGGCAAGCCGGTCGCCGACCTCCTTCCGTCGGCGTTAACAGAGCTGATCGCGTACGCTTGGCCGGGCAACGTCCGCGAACTGCGGAACGTCGTTGAGCGGGCCGTAATGCTCGCCAAGCAGGATACCATTGACCGAACCCAGGTACTCCATCTGCTTCATACTGACCGCCCGAGTTCCGGATCGGTCATTGAAGAGCACCTCCATCTGCCATACGCCAAGGCGAAGGAAAGAGTACTGGAGGAATTCAACCGCCAGTACATTCAGGCGAAACTTAACGCGCACAAAGGCAACGTGACACACGCCGCATCGGACGCTGGGCTACCCCGACCATACTTCCACGAGATTATGCGCCGGTATATCAAAAAAGAGGGAACTTGATCTGTCCGTTCTTGCTGACGGCTCACCTCCTCATCTCGCGTCATTTCCCTTTTTTATCAACAACATTCTACATTTCCCTCCCACTGTCCTGAAATCCTGACCACACATTTCTCTTTTCATTTTCATAGCTTGAGACATTTCCATCACTTCAACTGTCAGCTTCCACTTACACGCCCCTAGCAGCCTCCATCCATCGACCTCCATTGCAATCATCCATCCTATGGAAATCATTACTCAATTCAAACGTCACCGTTCTTGACCCTTCTTGAACTCACACGGCATCAGCCTTGTATAAGCAGTGAGGCTGGAGCCAACCCCTGCTCGGACCTGGCACCTGATGACCACCCTGACGTTACGTCACGGTGTCCGCGGGGAGAAAGGAGCATCACGATTCTATGCATTTCCGGTCCTGTACGGCTGAAGCGAGTCGGAGAACCGACTCTTTCCTTAACTGAGGAGGTCTGATCCATGTTTTTATCACGACGACAATTTCTGAAGGTCACGGCGGGGACAGTGGCGGCCGCGGCGATTGCCGATCGCGCGCTGGCGCTGACGGCTCTCCAGCCGGTCATCGAGGTGGGCAACCCCCTCGGCG
>JBFWWG010000029.1:0-3943 GCA_050246315.1 Nitrospiraceae bacterium
TCAGCAAAGCCAGCACGAACCACGCATCCGCGGACATCGCCGCGAACTTATCGCGGCGCGGCGGCGACTCACGAGCCGATCAGGATTCGTCCGAAGTCAGAGACGCTGACGCCGAGCAGGTTGGCCGGCGCATCGAGCACGATCCACTCGCAGAAGAGCTTGCCGCCGATCAGCGGGGGCAAGTTGGGCATGGTCAACGGCAGATCGGCGGAGCCCTGTTGGAACAGCACCGGGATGTTGAAGTCGAAGAAGGTGTGCACCGCGCAGCCGGGCGCGCCGAAGCCGGTGATGTCGAGCGGCAGTGCGCGCGCACGCGCGCTCAGGAACAACACGCCGCCGGGCGAGGTGGGCGCAGCGTCGCGCAGGCGAATCGTGAAGTTCGAGCCCAGAGCGGGTGTGCCGGTGAAGGACATCCGCGGGGTGAGTCCGTTGCTGCCTTGGCAGCCGCCGCCGAAGACTTGAAGGTCGGTCGCATCCCAGCACACGCGCACTTTGGGTGCCCCGGTGCCGACGACGCCGCGGCCGGGTTGGAAGCGCCAACCCTGCTGCAGCACGCTCGGCGTGGTCGGATCACCGTGGAAGCCGAAGGGCCCGCCGCCGGTCGACCAGGCTCCGGACACAAAGATCTGGATCACAAGGTCGCCGAGTGTCGGGTCGTAGACGTAGCCGGTGTCCAAACCGATGAAGGACCACTGATCGGCCGGGGTGTGCCAGACCCAGTCCTCCTGCTGCATCGCCAGGTTCGTGAAGCCCGGCATGTTGGCCGAGAACAGCGGGTCGAGCGTCGGGTTCGGGCCGTGGCCGAAGCGGACCCCGATCGTTCCGAAGTGGCGCGTGCAGGTCACCTCGGACGCGAAACCCAGCGCTTGGATGTTCACTCGACCCGGCGGGAACGACGAGGCCGGCACCTTGAAGAGGATCGCCTGGTTGGCCAGCGTGAGATTGTTCGCGTCATTGGTGCCGAAGGGCGACGTGGTCCCCGCACCGGTCGCGGCGTTGGCATCGGGGAAATGAACGCAGCCCTGCGCGTGCGCAGCCGGCGCCAGGAACGCGAGACTGAGAGGGAGAGAGAGAAGAGCGGCGAGAGTGGCTTGCATCGGCGGGTCGTCTTGGTGTGGGTCGGTGGTGTGCGGGTGACCTTTCATGCGACTCTAGTGCCGGTCTGCCCTTCAGGATTTTTTGGAAGGCCCATCTGGCCGCGGATTTCTGCGACCGACGGGGCGCGCGCCGACACGTCGCGGCGCATGCGAAGTCTCGTGCTGCTCCTCGTCCTCTTCCTCGCGCACTCCGTTCCGGTTGCCGCGCAGAGCGAGCCACATCTCCTGATCGTGATCGGCGACTCCTGGGCGGCCGGTTGGGGCTCGCACACCGGCACCGTGCCGGCGGGGACGCCGAAGGAGTTGCCCGGCGTGAAGGTCTGGAATCGCTGGTACTCCGACCTCCGGTTCAGCAATCTCGCCCACACGGACTCCTGGGAAACGTTGCGCCGCGACTGCGCGCTGAAGTCCGACCTCACGATGAACGGTCCGGCGCCGGTCTTCGAGTTTGCGAACCGTTACCGACAGCTCACTGGAGTGACCACGCTCTACGTCATTCAGTTCGGGTTTCCCGGGAGTGACGTGGTTCCAAACATGTTGCCGCAACCAGGCATCCGTTGCCCGCAGCCCGGCGGCAGCACCTGGGATCCGGCGCAGTCGTCGACACCCTGGATCCTCTTCCGCGATCATTACTTGCAGCCCGCATTAGCGTCCTTGCCGAACAATACGGTTCGCTTCGCCGGAGTTGCGTTCTCGCTCGGCAACAACGCTGGGTTTCAAGCTGGGTACTGCGGTCAGGTCGCGCTCTTCGATGGTGCGATGGATCGCTTGTTGAGCAACATCGGGCTGCAGCTCGGCGTGACCACCGTCCCCGCGACCGGCTACGTCCCGCATCTCGACCCTACGGCTCAGCCCTACGCGAACAATATGCCCACGCTCGCCGCCATGCAGGCGGAGAAGTTGGCATGGCCGTCCGCCTACAACTTCGGCGCCGTCCTCGATTGTCGCCCGTTCCCGACCGGCTACTTCCCGCTCGCCACGAACGATCCCTATCACTTGAACGCTTTGGGCTATCTCCGCCTCGGCGAGGAACTCGCGACGACGCATGTCGGGTTGGTGAGCGGGCTGGTGTTGCCGTTGATTCCGTAGGCCGCCGCAATCATAAGGACTTCGATCAAGGTACGGCACGGAGGAGACCACCGCCGAGGTACCGAGTTCGGCCGATTAGTAATGGTCCTGAGATCGGCTTCTCGAAGACTAGTGTCATGTGAGCAGTGAGGCCCATTCCTGAGGCTCCCCAGATTCCCTTCGAAGCCACGGCGGGAACCGGCAACTCGAGCCGACGACACTCAGCGAGAACATCCTCGATCAAGACCTGCCTCGCATCGCATCTCTTGGCGTGACGCGTGACGACATATGGACTGATGGTCGTCCATGCAACTGAAGGCCGCGAAATCGGATCCAGGTCCACGTGGAAGTTGGTATTCGACAACGATAGAAGACCTGCCCGACCCGAACGCAATTCGCTGAATCCCTGAAGTGCATCAACCAGGATATCCAGATATTCGATTTCTCTTGCCTCCGGCTTCCGTCGCTCGAGTAGATGAGGGGCAATAACCAGGAATCTCTGCACTTCGGGATCAAAAGCAAAGGTCAGATGAGCAGAACTGGAGCGTCGAACGGGCGTGCCGTCCTCCGCATGGCCAGTGAAGAAGGAGCTCACGGGGACCGAGTTCCCGATCACTGACTGCACTCTCGCCATGACGGCGCGACGTAGCGCTCGTGCGAGATCGAGAGGGTCAGGACGGCCAGCTAGGCCATCGATGATGGCAAAGACATGAGCCCCAGGGGCGCTACAATCCATTCGAGCCATGAGTCTAGGTGTATTCTGCGTGCGACTTGCCATACCGTCCAAGTCGAGAATGTGCCAGACTCTAACGTCACCCTTCAAGTCAAATTCAGACCCCGCCGCTCTCGATACGAATTGATGCCATCGGCACGATGGCTCAGCGCCCAGAATCAGACTTCGGTGTCAATGCTCGTATCGGGCCTGACTGGATACTCTCCGACCAGTAGCGGAGCGGCATCCCTCCTGGCAAGAACACGAAGTGCGACGTTGCCAGGAGATCTTGCTGTCGGAGGCTCCGCCCTCGTCTTCGTCGCTGCGGAAGGGAGGAACTCTGATCTCTTCATCGCCTTGCTTGAGCGTCTTCGGGCTGCGCATCCGCGTGCGCCGCGAACCCATCTCATCCTCAACAACTTCGTCATCCACTCAAGCAGGCGCGTTGAGCGATTCCTCTCCGAGCACGGCGATCGGTCTTCCCTCCACTTCCTCCCGCCCTAGTGTCCGGATCACAACCGCATCGAGCCACCGTTGCGGGACCTGCGCATGAACGTCACCCGAAACCACCGCTGCTCCTCCAGGCGCGACCAGATGCAAGCGGTGCCGAGTTACCTCACCTCCAAGCACCGACGGCGGCAGGTGCTTTGTGCCGGGTCTGCGAAGACGCGGGCCATCCGACGGGTAGCCTGAATGTGCACCAAGTGTCGGCCGGTCGTTTGGGGATGGCTCCTGTGTCGAACGAGGCCACCAGGAGTGCTCTTGGACAGCAGTCTGCCCGGAGGCCGGATCTGGCTGTTGACGCACCCATAGGAAGGCCATCCCTCGGCGGGTTGCACATCTGCAGGGCCGCTCTTGATTCGCTTGGTTGGTGCATCGAAGGCCGCGCATCGGCACTTGACAACCATGAAGTCCAACGGCCCACTTCGCTTCTCCTAACAGCCCGTTGAACAAGTGGCCTCGGGGACAGCGAGCCGCAGAGGTACGATCCGGAATCGTAGAACGATAATTCCCGAGCGGCGAGACGCCAGCGCCAGGGAAGTGAGCCGTACTCGCTCCAGGGACG
>JBFWWG010000030.1:0-3359 GCA_050246315.1 Nitrospiraceae bacterium
AGTCACGGGGAACAAACGCGTGCTGTCTCATCGGAAGTCCTCCTTACGCGCCATGGCGATGCGATGCACCATCATACTCACGAAAGAGGACATGTACTGACACCTGACAACCATCATACAGGTCTCAACATGATCGAAAAACACCAGTCTATTCAATAATCGCTCCGTTCGTCCTGAGGTCCTCGAAGGATGAACGAATGGTTTTTCCGCAGTCTGCTAGATCGTCGCTGTGTGGTCTGTCACGGCTGTTATGACACCCCCTGCCAACTGAACCTGAGCGCCTCTCACGGCATGGAGAATCGATAGTACGCGGGATGCCCACCGCGATCCCCCTGTTCTGCACAGATCCCTTCACGGCGCCGGCGCGATGGAATTTTTTCGAGCCCCTGCAACCGTCTTTGCGAGAGCCACGGATGCTCTTTTGATCTTGTGCGTGGGGGCAGGGCAGCGAAATGCGGGCTGATCGCAGCATAGCAAGACCCTCGGGGCTGTACCAGCCAGCAGGGATTCACAAAGCGCTTTATCTTTAAGCGTGCAATCGCGTAACTCAGCCAACGCCGCCTTGGACTCTTCCGGATGGCCGCTGATATGATCAGCATAACGAGCCATGCCACCTTTCAAACTTGAAGCCCCCTTTCATCCCTGCGGGGACCAAGGGCAAGCGATCGAGATACTCACCGCCGGCATCCAGCAGCAGACCAAGCACCAGGTCTTGCTCGGTGTGACCGGCTCGGGCAAGACCTTCACAATCGCGAATCTGGTCGCACGCGTGCAGAAGCCCACGCTGGTGCTGGTGCACAACAAGACCTTGGCGGCCCAACTGTATCAGGAGTTCAAGCAGTTCTTGCCGCACAACGCCGTTGAGTATTTCGTCAGCTATTACGACTACTATCAACCGGAAGCCTATCTCCCCCAGACGGATACCTACATCGCCAAAGACGCCTCGATCAACGACGCGATCGACCAGATGCGCCATGCTGCGACCACGTCGCTGTTGCAACGCAACGACGTACTGATCGTCTCCTCCGTCTCCTGCATTTACGGCCTCGGCTCGCCGGAGGTCTACCACGGCATGTTGCTTTATTTGGAAGAGGGGATGGAGATCAGGCGGGAAAAAATCCTCTCGAAACTTGTCGAGATTCAGTACCAGCGGAACGATATGGATTTTCATCGCGGCACGTTCCGGGCGAGGGGGGACGTTGTCGAGATCTTTCCCGCCTCGTCCGACGCCATTTCGGTCCGTATCGAACTGTTCGGCGATACGGTGGATGCCATCCATCAAATCGATCCGCTGACGGGCAAGTCGCTCGCGCGGCTACCGAAGGTGCCGATTTATCCCAACACGCACTATTTGATCGCGCCGGATCGGTATGAGCGGGCGATCACCGGGATCGAGGAGGAGTTGGACGCGCGCATCGCCGCCTTCAAGAAAGAGGGCAAGCTGCTGGAAGCGCAACGGATCGAGCAACGGACCAAGTTCGATCTCGAAATGATCCGGGCCATGGGCTACTGCCACGGAATCGAGAACTACTCCCGGCACCTCAGCGGGCGTCTGTCCGGTGAACCGCCCCCGACTCTCTTAGATTATTTCCCGAAAGACTTCTTATTGGTCGTGGACGAGTCGCACGTGACGGTGCCGCAAGTGCAGGGCATGTATGAGGGCGACTATTCCCGAAAGAAGACGTTGGTGGAGTATGGCTTCCGGCTGCCCTCGGCGGTGGACAACCGGCCGCTCAAGTTTGCGGAGTTCGAAGGATTCATCAACCAGGTGGTGTATGTCTCTGCGACGCCTGGCCCGTACGAACTGAAACATGCCGAGGGCCAGGTGGTGGAACAGATCATCAGGCCGACGGGCCTGACGGACCCGGTCATGGAAGTGCGGCCCGCCAAAGGTCAGGTCGATGATTTGCTCGCGGAGGTGAGGAAAGAGGCCGCGAAGGGGAACCGGGTGTTGGTGACGACCTTGACCAAGCGTATGGCCGAGGACCTGACCGAGTACTATCACGAGCTGGGTGTGAAGGTGCGGTACCTGCATTCCGACATCAAGACTTTGGAGCGGGCCGAAATCATCCGGGATCTGCGGCTGGGGGTCTTCGATGTGCTGGTCGGGATCAATCTGCTCCGGGAGGGGTTGGACCTTCCCGAGGTCAGCCTGGTTGCGATCCTGGACGCGGACAAGGAAGGCTATCTTCGGTCCCACCGATCCTTGATTCAAACGGCGGGGCGGGCGGCTCGAAACGTGGAGGGCCGGGTCATTCTCTATGGCGAAGGCGTGACGGAATCGATGCGCCTGGCGATGGAGGAAACAGCGCGGCGGCGGCGCATCCAGGAGGACTATAACCAAGCCCATGGGATTACGCCCGAAACGATCAAGAAGCTGGTGCCGGAGTTGGAATACCGGACGGCCGAAGCCGACTACGTGCAACTGGATCTGGTCGCCGAGTCTTCAGTCGCATATGGGCAGACCGGCACGGTGGAGGAACTCATTCAACAATTGGAAGGCGAGATGAAGGCGGCGGCGAAGCAACTGGAGTTCGAGCGGGCAGCGGCCCTCCGAGATCGTATTCGGGTTCTGCGGGTGAAGCGGCTGGAGGTCCAGACGTGAGGGTCGGCAGGCGATCTTCGCCACTAAACTTGTTTATACAGATAGATGCCCAAGATGATGCCGAGGAAGGAGAGCAGGTTCATCTTCACGGACAGCCCGAAGGTGATTTTGAGGAGCACTAGATCGAGGGACAGTGGGGGATTGATGCCCGGCGTCAGGCTCGTGGCGAAGATGCTTTGAATCGTCCCGTGCGGGGCGATGACACGGAGAATCTCACCCATCACGCCGCCGAGCAACCCGCCAACGAGCATGAAGACCAACAGTAACCAGGCCGATTTCCTCATTCACAGGCTCGCACGTTCTCGAATGCTGAGGGAAAAAGCGTAGTCGGGAAGAATGACCGCACGATAACCGAAGCCCTTGAGCCTGTCAACAAATCCGGCTGATTTCTGGCAGGCGGTGGACGGCTGAGAGGGAGCCTCAACCAGGCACTATCTCTTTAACAATCCGATGCACCTTCCCCTCGGGAGGCATCGACTGACGGTGAAGGCTCCGTTATTCATTCTGGATTCCCTTACGCCAAATCGAGTGCGCAATCTATCAAAAGTCTTTCGGCATCCATCAGGAGTCGCTCTCGAGAAACGGCGTTGAGCAGGTTGAGGAAAACTCGATGTATGTGCTTCGACCGGCTGCTATGTGGATGTCAAGTGGATGGACACAAGAATCCTCTTTCGGTTGTCAGCTGCGTGTCCTTTCAGGCCAAAGAGAGACTGGCTGCTATGCGTGGCACGGCACACGGCCGTCACACTGACTT